>JBHHVU010000012.1:0-70318 GCA_046754465.1 Nitrospinaceae bacterium
CTCCCTGCGGGTTCAACCAGGCCGAACCCTCGGGCTCCACCACCAGGGCGCTGTAAAACCCATGTTGCTGGATCGTCGAAGGTGCGAAATGGTCGTGGGTGAAGACGGTGCGAATGGTTCGATCCGCACCGCCCTTATGAACGTTGATCAAAGGATCGGCCCACCAGCGCTGAGTGGTCGTCTGGTACACCTCGCCCGCGGGCACCGAAAGAGCCACCGGCGCGCCGTAGATATCGACGGCGGCACCGCCCTGCGCCGCATTGTTGGCGGCGTGGATGCGTTCGATGACCGCGTCACGCGCGAAGGTGCCATCCTCATAGTTCCAGCCGTTTCCGGAACCGTCGGAAGCCGTCACGTCAAACTTGACCAGATGGATGTGCTGACCGATGGTATCGGTCGGCGTGATCACCTGGAAGTCATCCAGTTCGGTCTCCGCCGGGGTGCGGTTGGTATGATAAAACCTGACACATTCTCCCGAATTGACGCGGAAGAAAAAAGGATCGGCCGTTTGCGGTCCGGGTCCCAGGAACTGGTCCACATCCGAATCCAGCACATTGATCCGGGCCTGGGGATCGTGCCAACCCGCGGCGCTGACCAGAAGGTCCAGTTGAATGGCCGAAACATGGTAGTCCCGCATAGCCGTGGTCATGTTTGGGTACAGTGCGGGATCATCCCAGGCATTCTCAGACCACCAAGGCGTCCCGACCGCGCCAAGCGGCGGGCAAGGGTCGGCGAACGGTGCGCCCGGGGCCGGGGGCAACCCATTGACCTTGAACAGGGCGACAGCTCCATCCGGCGTTTTGGTTGCATGACTGTGGTTTGTCAGGCTGGTATCCGCGGGATTATCACTGCCCTTGGCGTGGAACGCCATGGCCTGTTTCTCCAGAGGTGTCCCATCCTGCGGCAGAATTTTGATCTCCGCCGCAACGATGTGGTTATGGAAATCGGAAGTTACCAGGCTGTGGGCCTCATCCCGGACACCCCCCAGAATCACGTGCCGCGGCAACCCGGCGTCCTCATGAATATCCAGAGGGGCCTGGGGAGGCCGATGGCCCGCCACCCCCGCGATATAAAAGGGATAGCCCGGGAACCCCGTGGGAGCCAGTTCCGTCCCGCCATAAGTGGGCATGGGCGGCATGGCCAACCCGGGAACGGGAACGATTGCCGGAACCGGCGTGCCGCCAGCGGTTATACCGGTATAAGGATCGGTTCCGGGTCCCTCCAGCCCATCGGGCAGGCGGCGGCTGCCGTCTTCAAACACATCGTGCGAGCGCCACAACTCCCACATGCCCTGGGCGAAATGAGGATACAAATGACAATGGAAAATGGAATCGCCCGGAGTGGAGTTCCGGTTGCCACTGCCCCCGTGCCAGATATCGTAGTTGAACGCCTGTTGCGGGGCGATGGTCTGCGAATCCAGATAGGTTCCATTACCATCCGCGGTCTGGGAAACCCATTGATGCGCGTGCAGATGGAATACGTGGGTTTCCTTGGGACCGATATGGGTGTTGCGGAATCTTACGTTGTCCCCCAGATAGCTGTGGTGAACATTGGAAGGATCCTCCCGGTATTGATGCAAGAGGGCAGGGTCGCCGTTGGGCCAGGACTCCAGGAAAAATTCCTCGTAGGAACATTCCACGCAGTTGGCTGCAGGGCCCGCACCCGCCCGGTTGGTCAGCATGGGAGCGCCCAGTCCGCTGGCGCCGTAGTTGATGCCGAACCCGTCACGCACGCCAGCCAACTCATCCCGGGTATTCAAAAGATCCAGTGCGGGAGGATGAACGGTTTTGAGTTCGCCCTGAAATAATACGCCAAACTCACGAAACGTTTGAATATCGGCACGTTCGCCATCACTGGCGGGATCGAGGGTGGGATTGTAGATAATGGCGTTGAGATCGCCATGGACCAACCGGAATTCATTCGGGTTCCCGGTGGGTTTCAAGAGGTTGAGAACCGGGTCTCCGTACCGAGGATGGGTCACGGGATACATGCTGGCCGGATAGGTGACTTCGTAGCCGGATCCCGGAACTCCTGACACCAGGATGGGAAGCTCACTGTTGGGGTCTCCGGGAATATAATTGGGATTGGAATTGGCAAGGGCCAGCTCTTCCTCGGTTACCTGGCTGCGGTACAAGTCCGAGCCTTCCGGTTCCACGATGAGAGCGCCGTACAAACCCAAAACCTGCTGGCCACCATCGCCTTCGCCGCCCGCGGGCGCCGAATAGCTTTCAAAAATATGCATCCCCTCAAATTCCGCTTTCCACCGGTAAGTGAAGGAATCACCCGGAGAGATTCCGGCAAGCCCTGTGTTCTTGGGATCGTGGTTGGTCGTACCGGGAGCGGGAATGGATTCCAGGTGGGAAACCACTATCGAGGCATCCCGGGTCGCTGTAGAATCCCCTTCTCCCCCGTCGAGGGGCCGAACAGGATCCAGCATATTGGTGAAATTCACCACCACCGTATCGCCCTTGTTGGCCCTGAGAACCAGCGGCCGGGGACGTTTGCCATCTCGAAGATGAACCATTCCCGGCGGACAGGTGGGGTTATTCGCCAATGGCCCAAGATCAGCACCCGTGGCACTGTGGCAATTGACATCCCGTTTCAGCGCGTACATCATCCCTGTCGGATTAAACGACCCGAAACGGTTATAGAAATACACCAAGTCAAAAGCGACCACATCGGCCACAATGGTTCGCCCTGTCCCCGCCGCGTCGGCTTGGGAAACCCAGCCGCCCGGAATCTGCATGGAGCCCAGGACCAGCAGAGTCCAAACAACCATTCTGGCAATAAAATTACCACTGATTCGTTTTATTAGATAGGAATGCATAATCAACCTCATCCACATTTGTTAATAATTTCTTCTTTAATACGATAATTTTTTACGCAACTCTCCCCGCGCCGCCACACGGGCTTTTCGTGCTTTGTTAAACTCCTTCCAATCTTCGGGGGAACGGATTCCCCCACTGTCAAAAAAGGGTTTCAGGTCCGGGTCCTCAAAAAGGTCCCGAGGCAAAACGGTTCCCGGCTGTATTTGCAACAACCGTTTGATTTTGAAAATAGAAAGATCCGCCTCCGGCGCGGCCCGAGCTATTTTTTGACTGGCATCCGCCGCGGTCCCGGCATTACCCGGCCGAGGCATGGAGGCTGGAGCGGTTTGATTCGCCGGCCTCCCCGCTTTATCCGTCCCCTTCCTGCCGGCAGGGGCAGCGAACCCAGATGTGTTCAACAACACCACATCGCGCAACCGGGAATTTTTATCCCAAAGCGCGACCGTACTCACATCCTTCAAAAGCTCATGCACCCCCGCTTCCCAGTCGGCCTCACGAATATTCGCGGTGATCTTCCGGGTCAGCAGGGAATCCGCCACCCGGAAGCTAACGTTGGTTTCGTCCGCCACCTTTTGCAAAACATCCACCAGATACCCGTTGCTTACATTGATACGGACTCCCTTGTCCGAGGAGCCGATTACCATGGGAATATTCTTTTCTTCCATGACCGGGAGAGGAGGAAGAGAAACCGGCTTTTCCGGTTTGGAAGAAAAAAATTGGGTGAAGGAAAACGCGGGACCCGTCATAACCAGAACGACGGTTGCGATCATCAACCCTTTGATCCATCGACGAGCCACGGGGATTTCCTTCCACATTATTCAAAAGGGATTTTCAAGGAGGGGCCCAGGGAGGAAATCCAGTTCACGAGAACCGGATCAATTACATTTACACGAGAAAATAAATTTTCCAGGCATCGATCCCCGGTCATGAAACCTGAGGAAAAATCCCGGATTCTCTCATCCCTTCGCCCCCATCGATAAATTTACATTTCCAGTTTCTATCTATACTTAGAATTACATTAACCTCAGGGGACCCTACAACATTTGTGGCGGTTTTTCAACCTAAAAATAATAAAATTCCCATCGCCACGAATTTTATGACCCTCACCCATCATCCCCTCTCCGGAAGAATGGAATCCGCCGTTTTCAGCACCGCTGGCGGTCCGCCATCCCGCAATACGAGGGTGGTTAGGGAAACGGGTTCCAGCATGCCATTTGTTTATTAAATTCAGGTCAAGACCATGTTACGGTTTGGTTACAACTACAATCGGCCCCGCACCCAAAAGCCGCACAAAATCCATAACTTATTAATAAATAATGAGGTATTTTATTTTCTCCGCCCACGGGGGTGAACTTTGCCAGGAGGGGCTTGTCATCAAATATCCAATTTCTAAAAATTTTTATGGGAAAAGAATCGACCGGATGAACCAGGTGGGATGAAATTTAAGACAGGAATTGAATCATCCAGGGATGGGAAAAATGCGGTTTGCCCAGTCCGTGTGGAAGGAAAGGAAATTCCGGCGGGGCGTAGACGATTTCCAGTGCCGGTGGGGATCAAACCTCTCCAAGCATTTGCACCCGAAACAATTTGAATCGGGCAGGTATCGTGGTGGGAAATGTAAAACTAATATTCATGTTTTCATTTACAACCCGATTTTTTGGAGCATTCCTTCCAAATAAAAATAAGAGGCAACAAGAATCCCATCCCCGTTCCGGTACCCGGTTCCCTGGGATCTTTTTTAATCGGGCCGTTTTTCCTTTAATTAGGATAAAGACTTGAATTAAGGGATAATAGCATGACTTATTTCTGTTTTCCTGGCTTCAGGGATAGGGTAAAATAGCTACAAAAATTTGAATGGGATGGTGTCAGGGCCTATTTTCCCAGGAGGGGGATAATTGCCGTCGACCCGGAACTCCAACCACGAACCGGGCGGGAGGGAAACCGGAATATCCGGGCCAATTCCGATTTCCTTTTTGCTCTCTCTTCAAACTTTAACCCTAAGGGGAAGGCCATGACCGACAGCGTTTATAAAATTATTGAGCTCGTTGGAACCAGTGAGGTTTCCTGGGAAGAGGCAGCGAAAAATGCGGTTGAAACCGCCTCACAAAATCTGCGGGACCTGAGAGTCGCCGAAATCAACAAACTGGACCTGAAAATCGAAAATGGAAAAGTGACCGCTTACCGCGCCCGAGTGGGTTTGTCCTTTAAATATACATCCGCCCAAGGATAAATTTGCTCTTCGGCAGCCAGTCTCCATGCCCAACAAAGGAAGGGGTAAAAAATCCTGGCTTGCGATAATAATTCTTTTCCTAACGGTCCCCTTTAATGATTAAGGAAATATTGTGCGTGCCATGGAAGGCCCGCCTTTAGGACCTTGGGTGAGTGGAATCAAAAATTATTTCCAAGGGCGCCTTGCCGCCGATGGATCCTTATCCATCGGCCCCGGGGATTTATCATGTTAGGATTGGGAGTTCCGGATTGTTGGAAACACGAAAAGATTCTTCGTCCAGGAATCAAGAAATTTTTAAGAGGCTGGTTTTTCTTTTTCCCCTTGCCGTTATCTTCGTATGGATCCTCGGGAAAGCCCTGTTCGGCCCTCAAAATCCGTTTTACCTGAACTTGATTCGGGAAGACGGCGTCATCGAGAATGCCCAAAGCTTTTTTTATTTTTTATCCTCCCTGTGCGCCTTTAATCTTGGAACAACTTTTTTCAAGAGCGCGCCAAGAAGTTTTGGGATTCTTTTTTACCTGCTCGGCCTGGCTTTATTATTTATTTTTTTCGAGGAGATCAGTTGGGGTCAAAGATTTTTTCATTGGAAAATTCCCGGGTATTTTATATTCCACAATACCCAGAGGGAAATCACCATTCACAATTTAAGCAATGTGCAAACGCTCCTTCACTTGACTTATTTCATGATTGGTTTGATCGGCGGCTTGGCGTGGCTGATTTTCCCGAAGCTAAAAAGTGATCCGGCGTTGCCCGGCACGCCCTCACCGGTTCCTTTTGGCCGGCCGGTGAGGAGAAGGGGATTCGCTATTGTTATTTCGGGCCTCATCGGAATCGTAACGGCTCTCGTGGTCAACCCGGAAATTTTCCGGACCATTTATTTATCCCATGGGCAACTGACTCCGCAGGATTACCTGGGTTTGTCCGTGGTGAGGAAGGTTTTGATGATTTTCGGAACGATGCTGGTGCTGACGGGTTATTTTTTGATACGTTCTTCCAGAGGGGTAATGGAATGGATGCGGTCTGCCCCGCATTATCCCGCGTTTATCCAATGGTGTCTTCCCGGCTGGTATTTGACGTTTTATTTCATCCCGGTTTCCATATTCAACCTGATTTTTGCCGGCAAAACCTTGCTGAATCTCGATGATTTTTTCATACATAGCGATCACGAAATTCTGGAACTGATATTATCCCTTGGATTTTTTCTCTTTGCCGGTTCAAAATGGTACCGGCAAAAGCAGGAAGGGCATCCTGAAAATTTGATCGAGACTCCCCTGTAAACCCGGTTTTTCGGGGCCTGGTCCCGAAACAAGAATACCATCGGCTCCCAAAAGGATTATGAATACGATTCACCGTTACATCTTCAAGGAACTGGCCAAGATATTTTGTGTCAGCGTGGTTTTCCTGAGCCTGAGTGTGTTCACGGAACAGATCCTTTTTCTGACCAAGTTGGTGGCGAACCGCGGCATCTCGTTCGGTGAAATGTTGATGATGATGGCCTTCATGTTTCCGGCTTTCTTGGAATTGACCATTCCCTTCGCCGTGCTGGCGGCATCGGTGATTGTTTTCAACCAGTTCTCCTCGGACAGCGAAATCATCGCCATGAAAACGAGTGGTTGGGGATTCCTTTACCTGATGCGGCCGGTGATGGTTT
This sequence comes from Nitrospinaceae bacterium, assembly GCA_046754465.1. Classification (GTDB taxonomy): domain Bacteria; phylum Nitrospinota; class Nitrospinia; order Nitrospinales; family VA-1; genus JBHHVU01. The sequence goes on from JBHHVU010000012.1 coordinate 6,710, forward strand.
TTTCCTTTTCGGCGTATATTTTGATCAACATCATAATATTTCTGATCATTCCGATGGGGAACCAATCCTTCAAGGGACTGATCCACGACATCATCCGCAACCGGGCTTATTTTGACATCAAACCCTATGTCTTCAACAAGGATTTCAAGGACCTGGTCCTTTATATCAAAGGCAGGGAAAGCAACACCAGCCTGAGAGACATCTTCGTATCCGACAAGTCCGATCCCGACTCCTCCAAAATAATCCTGGCCAAGAAAGGGATCATCATCGCGGAACCTTCCACGCTTAAAATCAAGATTCAATTTCAAAATGGGACCATTCACAACATCACCAAACAGGGACGGAATTACAACATCCTCCATTTCGACCGCTACGAACGTTATTTGAGCCTTCCGAGCACGGAAAAACTGGAAAGGGAAGCCGTGGAAAGAAACCAGGACGTCTCCCTGAAAACCCTGATAGGGGAAATCAAGCGTAAAAAGAAATTAGGCCTGAACACCGACCGGGAGCAAGTGGCGCTGAGCCGGAAATTCTCGGTTCCTTTTTCCTGTTTGCTTTTCGGGTTGGCCGGGGCCGCCCTGGGAATCAAATCCGGACGGACGGGGAGATCGGGCGGAATCATCATCAGCGGATTCATCATCGCTTCGTATTTTCTCGGATTGATGATGATCCAGAAATTCGGCAAATACGGGCTGTTCAATCCCTATGTTTCGGTTTGGATACCCAATTTGATCCTGATGGTTTTCACCTTCATCATAGCCTACAAGGTACACTTGGAGCGTCCGTTCACATTTCTTACCAAGTTGTGGAATTTTCTGATAACGGGTTATCAGTTTTTATCTCATTTCAGGAAAAGACAATCTCTCCGCCAAACGGATTTCCAAAAACCCGTGAAACCCTTGAAGAGCCCGAACCTGGGGACCCGCACCATTGCACAAAATTTTTATCCCGAAAAATGAAAAAGGTATAAACCCGTCGCGTGCCGGATTATTAGAGTCTGGGTTCCCCGGGTTTCGGAAAAGGCCCTCCCGCCGGGCATCCTTTCACCCTCCCCCTGGAAGAAGGGTTCTCACGAAGGCGCTCTTTGGAACACCGGAACCCTTCCTGGACAACGAGGTTTGGCACCACGGCAGATGGCTGGAGATAGTCCCCCCTCAGCCCAAAAACCTGGAATAAATTTCACAAGGTTCAAAATGCGCCGGTCCACACGCTGGTCCGGGGAGGGGTTGTTCGATCACCGTCAACCGAACCCTGCCATTCTCAAGAAAATCGAGGACCATAAAACCCGCCCCATCCTTTGCAGCGTGGGCGAAAAGCGACCGGTCGCCATGCCACACCCTTCCCGCCCGGGAAGCGGTGCCGAGGCCGCTCACCAGGAAATATTTCGCGCCAGCCCTTCCCCCGCCTTCGATCACCTGAAGATCGTGCTCGTGACCCGATGCGTAAATAATAGGTGCGCCCCTTTTCCCCGCGGCCGCTTCCAGTACCTTCTCCACAGCCCGTTTCATTTTCAGGTAAACCGGATGATTCATTTCCTGCGGACTGAAATAAACATTGATTCGCCCCCACTGCTTAATCATGAAAAAGAAATCCCCCAGACCTTTAAAAAAATAGTTTCCGGAATGTTCCCCCCAGGATTGCAGGGGATGATGGGCGGCGACGACCACCCACCGGTCTTTCGTTTTGGCATCGGTCAATTGAAGTTTCAAGGCCTGGAGCACCTCTTGTTCCGTCGCCCGCGAACACCCGCCCCGATGGTTGCGGCCGGGTTTCTCGTACTGATGTAGCCACCACTGGGTATCGAGCACCACCAGAGCAGCTTTACCGTTTTCACCTCCCAGCAAAACCGTTTTGGGTCCGGGACATCCCTTTTCCGGAATCAGGGCAACGTTTAGGTGGCCCGTTTTTTTTGAACCGGAAATATACCCACCCAAATTCCTGATCCGTTTCCATCCTTTCGTGCCCCCATTATCCCAGTCGTGATTGCCCGGCACAAATATGCCTTGGGCCCCGCTTTCCCGCGCCACGTTTATCTGCGCATCGATCCTCATTTCGGCGCAAGCCCGCCGCTCGCAGTTCTCATCCTCCGCCTGGGGCAGGTTATCCTCGTCCGGCAAACCCTGTTCATAGATATTGTCGCCGAGAAAAACAACGGTGGATTTATCCGGAAGAAGTTTGGCGTAATTCTGAAGGGCTATGAGAATGGGCTTCTCCTTCATTCTCCTGCCTTCCCGGTCCCAGGCCGGCGCGCCCGCGTCACCGATCAAAAGAAGCCGATGGTTCACATCGGCTTGCTTCGCGAGGGCGCTCAAACAAACACCCCCCTGGCAATAGGTGAAGGATTCGTTACAAGCCGCCACCCCGATCCAGGTCATCGCAAAAAACAAGACTCTGATCATGGATCCGCAATCTCCCTGGAGGATGAGAAAACGATGGAGGGACACGTCAGGGGTTCACCCACAACCAGTGACGCCTGAGACCGGCCAGGGTTTTTCCCAGGTTCCACAAACATTTCAGTCCCATATAAATACCCAGGGCCGCCATCAGTTTTAAGTTCCCATCCCCTGTGAGCAGGTGCACGTACCCGTCCGCGAACAAAAAAACAATACCCGCCGTCGAGAAAAAATCCGGATAAGGATGTTTCCCATGACGAAAATAACTGTCCATGACCTTGCCAATATAGTCACCGCAGTAAAAAGCAAGAATAAACCAGCCCGCGGACCGTGGCAGGGTATTTTCCGCCAGGGCGATGCTGAGCAAAAAACTTCCGAAAACGAAATTGGTGAATTGAGGGGGACTGTATCCGAGGCGTTTGAAAATATCGAGAACGGTTAACAAATATCCCATTCCCCCCAGGAGAATGAGTATCCAGTAACCGGGGATACCGTTCCAAAGGGGCGTCCGCCAAAACGCCTGTCCGGCGGGAAAGAGACAGGAAAGGTAAAAAATTAACAAGAAAAAAATTCCCTCCAGGGAACCTATCGGTCCAAAATAAAGTTGTCCCCGTTCCCTTTCCTCCATCATGGTGGCCGCAAAAGCCAGGTAAGATAACCAGAGAAGGGGATAAAAAACCGCGGGCTCTATGGGGATTAAAGCGAAACAAGCGGCCAGGGCAATCGCGCCGTTATAAACATCGAAATAATGGTCCATGAATTCCCCAAGGGGTGAACAGGTTCCGGTCACCTTGGCCTGCATGCCATCCAAAATATCCCCCACCATGTAGAAGTGAATTAAAAAGGCAAACACGATCGCCAAAACGGCCACGCTGAATTTATGGGGATGAAAAACAAGATACAGCATCCCCCACATCGCCGCACAGGAAACCAGGGTGATCCAGTTGGCGGTCAATTTACGTGGGATCCATTGGAAATACAGGGAAACGTAATATTTCTTCACCAAGGGTTCCAGCAGCGACTTGTTGACACAGTTGTACCGGTATTCCCTAACGGGATTTTCACGTTTCCCGGTAATATTCGGACGTTCCTTCAATAAACTTTGGAGGGGTTCCATTAAAAGAGTATCCCAAAATCCGCCGGCAAACCGAGGCTGAACCTAATCGCCGGTGTAAATTATTTTAAGGATTCCAGTGATCCTTGGGAGGTCAAATTGTTCCATCCTTCCCCATGCGGGGATATCTAAAAGCCGGGGCATTTTCGGCCCGGTTATAAAAATGGCTCCGAAAACACCCCCTGTTTTCTTTTCGGGTATAATACACACAATTCCGCCCGAAAATGAGGGAAAAAAGGGATGAATTCAATCCAGGAGAAAGGGAGGGATCGCCTCATCACGGGGCGGATTAAGGCATGAAAGATGATTAAGGTTTGTCTGACCATAGATATGGAACCCGATTGCCCGCCTTTCCTGAATGGATTCCGCGGCATTGAGGAAGGCATCGGCCCCTTGCTAAGCTTGCTGAAGGAAGAAAAGGTAAAAACCACCTTTTTTTCGACCGGCCAGGTAGCAAAAAAATATCCACGAACGATTCGGGATATTGTGTCTTCGGGCCATGAACTGGGGTGCCATGGGGAGAGTCATCGGGATTTTTGCACGATGGATCATGAAACCGCCGAAGCGGAAATTGAGGACGCCTCGGGAGTTCTGCGGCAATTCGCGCCCGTCACATCATTCCGGGCCCCTTATCTGAAATTTCCCGAAATTTACCTGACTCTGCTGGAGGCTCACGGCTTTCTCCTGGACTCTTCGCAAGCCAAATACAAGGTCTCTTACTATCGAAAATCCATTTCCACGAAACTCAAACGGATCCCCGTATCGGTCACCTCTTCTGTCCTTCGTCTACCCCCATGGATACGCACCCCTTACCTTGGGGCATTGAGCAGTCCCATCGTTTTATTTGTTCATCCCTGGGAGTTTGTCGATTGGCGCAAGGAAAAACTTCGATTGGATTGCCGATTTAAAACGGGAGTTCTGGCGCTCGATTGCCTGCGGTCCGTTATAAGGTTTTACGCGGGGAAAAATGCCGTCTTTCTTAGGATGGAAGAACTTCACGACTAAAAGACCGGCGTTTCCTGGGGCCGGAATTTTACTCCAGTGAATAGCATTCTTGATTTCAATGCTCCCCGCCCCACCTTCCTAAAAATTCACGGGAATTTTCCCGGCGGGCCTTTTGTTCAAGGATTTCTTGGGAGTCCCGGGCTTTATTAAATAGTTCTCATCCCAAACGCGGTTTTGTTCTATCAGGTACGACCAGTAATCGATCCGTTGGCTCCACTGTTTCACGGCATCGGGGGGAAAAGGCGTTCCCTGGAGGGAAGTCAGGAACTTCGGTTTGGGCAGGAAAGATCGGGTCACCCAGAAGGCCTCCGGGTTGCCGGCTTGCACATAGAGGGAAAAATCGCCCTGGTCGACGCGGAATCCCGCATCGTGGATGGCCACGGCGGTTCGATGATGCCGGGGAATGTCTTCAAAAAGGTCGTTTCCCATGGAGGCGAACGCCCGGCCGTCGCCGGCCATGGCGAGGAGGGTCGGCATCAAATCCACATGACTGGCGGGAATCAATTCTTTCCGCGGAGCGAGCCCCACCAAACATTCCGGGCCGTAAATGATGGCGGAGGTCCAGACTCCGGAATCCACCGGCATGCCCCGCAAATGTTCCGCCACCCAATCCCTGGTATTGTAAGCGTGGTCTCCAATGACAATAATAATGGTATTGTCTTTTTTTCTCCGCTTCTCCAGAACATCCAGAACGCGCCCGATATGATGATCCAGGTTTTTCAGGGTCAGGTTATAACGGGTGGGGATATCATCAATCCCGCCCGTATCCACGCGGTAGGAATCGCCCATCGCCGTCAGGGGAACAAAATAGGAATCTTCCAGGGTAAACGGATAATGGGTACCGGCGTTGGCCACATAGGCAAAAATGGGCTGATCGGGCCGGGAGCCGTCGTGATTCCGAATCAAACTCAACAGATGGTCCATAATCAGCCCATCCCCTATTCTTCGGGTAATAAGCAGTTTGTTTTCGGGAAGTTCAAAGTCAAGGTGGTCGTACCATTTCCGGGCCCATTCCAACTGGTTATCATAACTGGGATTCCCACCCCAAAGAATCATGGTGTGATACCCCAAATCCTTCAACCGCTTCGGAAGGGCGTCGACCTGGAGATCCAGAAAGTTCGAGACCACATATTTATTCCGATGGGGTAAAAGGGAGGTATTTATGGAATAAAAGGCGCGGACACTGGGGCCTCCATTGGAAATATAGCGTGGGAAAACCACAGATTTCCGGGCGAGTTGGTCCAACCGGGGAGTATAACTCGGCTTCGGCCCAAACAACCCGTATCCCACATCACTGCCACGCAATGACTCCACGACGAATAATAGGATGTCCGGCAATTCACCCTGCTCATCGTTACAGTTCACTTCCCTTGGATGACCTGCCCGGATTATGGGGTATTCCGGACTCATCCATTCCTCCCCAGCCGCGAGGTCAATTCCCTCGCGAAGATTTTCAATGGCGGCCTGGGCATTCACCGGAGCCGGGGTCCGGTCGATCTTAAGAAATGAGTCCAGGAACAACCATTCCGCCGGCTTCAACATTATGGGGGTTAAGGGGTGGGAAATAAAGCGGGACAGGGACCCTACCCCCGCGGCCAATAAGAGAAAAAGGATCAAGGGGATTGATGGTTTGTATTTTGGAGTCCTTTTAAAATAAAGAAGGCATCCTATCCCCAAAACCCACCATGCGGCAAAAACAATCCCCAAGGCAGGGATCACATAGTCCATATCGTTGAATAAAGGTTCATAGAATGAGCTGGAAATCAGGCTGGGGGTCAAATAAGTCACCATGATGGCGGGGGTAAATCGCTGCCCCAGATATCGCACCAATCCAAAATCAATCTGACCCAACAGGATGATGACCGCGAAAAAGACCACTGCGGATACGGTAATCAGCGGCCGGACCGGCCTCAACAGTTTCCATAAAATTAAAAACCCGGCCCCCGTCAGGGAAAGCACCAGGAGGTGATACAATCCGCCCACGAACAAGACACTCAAGGGTGAAGCCACCAACTTGTAACCATTGGGGTCGGTGCCAAAATAATGAAACACCATGCCCGCAAAACGGGCCACGATAGCCACGGCAATGGCCATGGCGATGGGATGTGAAAGATTGGGAGGTATTCTTTTAATTAAATTTGCCATTCTTAATTTTTCCCGGGGGAAAAATCATGCCTGAAGGGGTCAACGGTGTTCGGAGAATCTTTCAGGAACCGGTCATCCCAGACACGGTTTTGTTCAATCAGGTGAGACCAGTAATTGATCCGTTGGCTCCACTGCTTCACCTCCTCTGGGGAAAAGGGCGTTCCCTGGAGGGAGGTGCGAAAATCCGGTTTAAGTTGGAAGGATCGGGATACCCAGAAGGCTCCCGGGTTGCCGGTTTGCACATAGAGGGAAAAATCGCCCTTATCGACCCGGAATCCCGCGTGACGGATGGCCACCGCCGATTTCTGGCCCCCGGGAACGGGCCGCAAAAGGTTGGTGCCCATGGAGGCGAAAGGCCGATGATCGCCAACCATGTCCAAAAGGGTAGGCATCAAATCCACATGGCTGGAAGGAAACAATTCCCACCGCGGAGTGGGGCCTACCAGCCGCTCCGGACCATATATCATCGCCGATGTCCAAACCCGGTAATCGACCGGCATGTCCTTTATCCCAGGATCCACCCATTCATAAGTATTGTAGGAATGATCTCCTAAAACGATGATGACAGTATTGTCTTTTTTATTCCGGCTTTCAAGGAAATCCAGCACCCGCCCGATATGATAGTCAAGGTTTTTCAAGGTGATGTTATAGCGTGTCTGCACATCATCAATTCCTCTGGTGTCCACGCGGTTGGCATCTCCAAAAGCCGTTAAGGGAACAAAATAAGAGTCCTCCAGGGTAAAAGGATAATGCGTGCCCGAGGTGGCCACATAGGCAAACAAGGGCTGTCCCGGATTGGAGGAGTCATGCTCCTGAATCCCCTGGATCAAATGGTCCATGATCATGCGATCGCTCATTCTTCGGGTCACGATCAACCTGTTTTCAGGAAGTTCAAAGTCCAGGCGATCATACCATTTCCGGGCCCATTGCAGTTGATTATCGAAACTCGGGTTCGATCCCCACAGGATCATGGTGCGATAACCCAAATCCTTCAGCCGCCTGGGCAAGGCGGACACCTTGAGATCAATAAAATGCGCGATCACGTATTTCGCCCGGTGTGGCCAGAGAGAAGTATTGAGGGACAAAAACCCACGGGTGCTAGGATCGCCGTTGGCAATATGGTGCGGAAACACCACCGCTTTTTGAGCCAGCCGGTCCAGCCGGGGAGTATTGCTGGGGTTCGGGGGAAACATTCCATACCCCACGTCCCGGCCACGAAGCGATTCCACCACGAATAAAATGATGTCGGGCAATTCACGGGGTTCCCCGTCATCTCCCGGTTTATGTTCAGGACCTGTCCGAACGATGGGATACTCCGGACTCACCCATTCCTCCCCAACCGCGAGGTCAATCCCATTCCGCAGATTTTCCATGGCGGCCTGGGCATCGGCGGGAGCCGGGGTCAGATCGGATTTAAAGAAGGAAGACACATACAACAATTCCACCGGTTTCAGCATCTTGTCTTTCAAGGGGTCGAAACTGAGCTGGGGTAAAAACAAAACCGACGCGCCCAGAAAAAAAACAAGGGACGCCGATGGGGATGGATGGTGTTTGGACTGGGACTTTAAATAGAATCCACACCCCGCTCCCAGGGCCAGCCAGGATAGGAGAACAATGCCCAGGGACACGCTGAAGTATCCCCAATCGTGCAGGAAAGGATTATATAATTGACTGGAAACCAAATCGGGACTCATATAGGTTTCCATGATCGCCGGCGTGAACCGCTGGCCGAGGTAGCGCATCATCCCAAAATCAATTTGGTCCAACAAGATCATTCCCGCAAACATAACCACGGCGCCGATGGAAATGATTGAACGCAAGGGTTTAAGAAAATTCCACGCGGCCAAAAATAAAGCCCCCACCCACAAAAGTCCGGGAAGATGATAAAATGCCGCCACAAACAGGGATTGAAGAGGAGAAGCGACCAGACTGTAACCGTTCGGGTCGGTGCCAAAATAATGGTGCGTTAAACCCGCCAGCCGGGCAACGGTGGCCACCATGAGGGATGTGAGTATGGGATGCAAGGGAAACCGTTTAATCTTTTTAAAAAGATTCATGGCTCGTCATTCATTATATTTGGGGCGAGGGAATCCTGGGCATTCACTGACCGGAAGACCAAAATTATGGTAAGATTTTGTTTTCAAACATTGATCCCATTTCCACCGCTAAAATTAAATTAGAAAAGAATTTATGTCAAACAGGAAAAAGTTGAGTTGGGTCCTGGCATGGGTGGTGGCCTCGTTTTTGATTTACTGGTGCGTCCAGGGGGTCCATTGGGACCGGGCCCTGTCCGAGTGGAAAAATGTTCATCCTTGGGGGCTGGTCCTGGCTGTTTTGTTTAATCTGTCCATTTTGGCATTTTGGGCCGCCCAATGGAAAGTGTTTCTTCCGAAAAGGTTTCATGTTTCCTTCGGCCGCATGATCGAGATCAACGCCCTGATGGCCATGACGTTGAACACCGTCCCCTTCCTAATGGGGCAGGTTTTGGGGGTGGTGCTCCTCGCCAAACGGGAAAAAGTGGGCCATGCCGCAGCCTTATCGGCGCTCGCCCTGGATCAATTGGCGGAAGGTTTTTCCAAAATATCCCTGTTTCTTCTGGTGGCAACGCTCACCCCCCTGCCTGCCTGGATGAAGCGGGGTATCCTCCTCGCCGTCCTGGCCATCCTGTTTCTCGTCATTGCCCTGTTTTTTTTCGCCCATCGATTCCCGGGTCTGCAAGGTTCTTGGAAAGATCCCTCCCATCCCCGATTGAAAAAGGTGATTCATTCTATCACCCGGTGGGCGCATTATTTGGAGGCCCTGAGAGATTTCCGAATTTTATTTTTCGGGCTGGCCATGGCCTTGGGAATGAAGGGGATGGAAGCCATGGCTGTTTTCATGATTCAAAAAAGTTTCGGATTGGACCTGCCTATATGGACTGTCTTTCTCGTCCTGGCATCAGTGAGCCTGGCGACCATGGTTCCGGTGGCACCAGGAAACCTCGGGGTTTATGAAGCCACCGTTTTTTTCATCTATCAATACTTGGGTGTTTCGGCCGAACTGGCCCTGGGTCTCGCCCTGTTTCAACATCTTTGTTTCCTGGTCCCCAACATTCTCCCAGGCTACCTCATCCTGTTGATTCGCAATTTTTATCCCCTCAAGAGCAGGCAGGCGTCGCTGGGCGCTTCATTGGCGGAATAACCCTTTCCTCTTAAAAAGATTGAGATCACCCGGCAACCTTCCCTTCCGGATTCTCCTTGCTGGAATTGCGCTTTAGATCGATGGCCTTCCGGTACACATCCAGATGTTTCGATAGAACCTGCCCCCAACCGGTGAGGGGCGGGGTTTCACGGTTGTGGCGGGCGATTGACAAACGCTGGCCGGAATCGGTGACCAGCCGCACCAGGTGGTCCACCATTTCCCCGTCGGTTTCCGCCAACAATCCTTCTTTCCCATGACACACGAATTCCCTAATTCCTCCTTCCCTCCGGGCCACCACGGGGAGACCGGCCGAGCGGGCCTCCAGCGCCGCGATGCCAAATGATTCCCAAATGGTGGGCTGCACGAAAATATCTGCGCGCGAAAAAATCTTCCCTATCTGTTCACGCGTTTGATACCCCAGCAACTCCACCGTTTGTTCCAGGCCATACCGGGCAATCCATTTTTCCATTTTTTCCCGGTCCGGTCCCTCCCCAACAATCTTGACTTTCAAACGAACCTGGTCAGGAATCCGCCTCAAGATTTTTGGAATCCATTTGATCAAAGCCTTGCCGCGCTTTTTCCGGTACAACCTCATCACCGAAACCACCCAGATTTCATTGGCATCCCGCTCCACGGGGGTTACCCGCCAGTCCAGGGGGTCGACCCCCGCCGGCAAAACAAAAACCGCGTCCGGACCGGTCAGGGCCTTGACATCCGCGGCCACCACCTCGCTCACCCCCGAGACCAGGATCGGCCATTTGGACCATCGGAAGACACCGTCCAATACCGCAAATATAAGGCGATAAGGACCCAAAATCGAATTCCAGGTAATGACCCCGGGAATTCCCAATTTCCTGAGCAGGTAAGCCCCCCCATAAGCCACGGGGGAAACAATATTCCCATGGCAATGGACCACGTCATAACACGCCTCTTTAAGAAGGGCCTCCATTTTCCGGATAACGGCGGGCGTCCACGCGAGTTTGAAGCGGGGAAACAAGGGGACATTCAACCGGTGAACGGGAATTCCATCCACCCTCCTTTCACCGGGAAATGATGTGATAACATGGACCTCATGTCCCAGTCCCCTCAGCCGGAGTGCCAAATCCCGCAAATGCATCTCGGTTCCCCCAACCTGTGGTAAAAACCAGTCGCAAATGAGGGCGATTTTGAGGGAACCGGCTGAGGACACGGATCGATCGGTCATTCGATGGAGGCTTGATTCAAGAGGGAAATATTTCCGGGCGATGGAGATGGATAAAGTAAAACAAAATTCTCTTTCATTTACAAATCACCTCAAAAATTCCGGGGATCGTATTATGAAACCCCAATGCGAATCAACCCAAATGAAGGCGAAATTAACAGCCTTCCATTATTCCATAAAACGATGGAAACAGGATGGGTCCAGTTAAAACAGAATATTTCCCGCCGGGATTGACTTGGCCTCATATTTTATATAGATTTGATCTCCAGTCTTATAAAACCCGGCCCCTTAATTTTCAAGGATTTCCGGATGCAGGACCTCGATCCCACACAAGGAAAAATAATGCGGCCGGAAATTCAAACCCATCTCACCCACTTCCCCTACGTTCAGACTTGGCTGGACTGGTGGAAAGGCTGCTCCCTTCCTCGAAAATTGATTCCCCTTTTCCTGGTCACCCTTTATTGGACAATTATTTTTTCATTGGGAGGGTTCCGGCCGGATCACTTCATCGGCGGAATGCTGTTCTTGGCTTTTTATTATGGCGGACCCAGGACATTGCCTCTATTTTATTTTCTCCTCCCCTTTTTTCTGATGAGCGCCGCCTACGATTCCCAGGGGTTCTATGCCGGCCAACTTCGGTCCGAGATCCATTTGAAAGAACCCTACCTTTGGGAAAAAAAATATTTCGGGATTCCCACCGGGGACGGGGTCCTGCTGCCCGCTGAATGGTTTCAAAAACACACCTACCCCGTTTTGGATTTTCTCACGGGCCTGATATATATCAATTTTATTCCGGTGTATTTAATGGTCGCCCTTTACATTCGATTTCGGCTGGGCCAGACGGGGCACGCCCATTTTTCCGCCGAGGACATCCAAAAACTTTCGCCGGCCATCATGTGGAGTATGCTGTGGCTGAACGTGATCTCCTGCTCGACTTATTACTGGTATCCGGCGGCCCCCCCATGGTATGTCGCCCAATATGGCTTTGGGCCCGTCCAATTGGATGTCCCTCCCAATCCCGCCGGGGGAAGCCGGTTTGACGCCCTGCTCGGCATCCATCTGTACGAAGGATTTTATAAAAGAACACCCAACATATTCGGAACGATTCCTTCCACCCATGTCGCCTTTCCCTTGTTATGCACTTACTTCGCGTTCAAATTCAAAACCCTCCGGGTATTCTGCCTGAGCTATTATCTTTTGATGTGTTTTTCGGCGCTTTACCTCAACCATCATTATGTCATTGACCTCCTGTGGGGTTCCGCCTACGCCTTGATCGTGGGTTGGGGACTGGACCGTTTTTACACTTGGCGAACCGCGCAGAATAAAACATAACATGTTTCCATTTTCATCCTCAATGACACCGGGAATTTTCCTAACGCTTTGCCCTGGAAAATTCCTGGAAATCCTTCAACCGCCAATATCCGTTCCGGGTTTGTTGAACCGATGAAATTGCCTGACGAACGGCTGACCACGAGGATTCTTTGGATATTTTTCGGTTTGGCGGTGTATCAGTCCGTCTCCTTATTGATTTGGTATTGGCCGGGTTCCCTTCCGGATGGACCCACGAGCGGCGTGTGGGCCTCCCTGGCTTATGATTTTTCCAAAGGGGTCTTTTACCGGCCCCTCATCAGTGAGGCGGGGTATGGGGGAACGCGGTACATGCCTTTATTTTTCGTCCTGCATGGATTCCTCATCCAGATCTTTGGGGATCCCCTGACCACAGGTGTGGCCCTCACCTTGACGGCGGCCCTGTTACTGGGACTGGGTATTTATTTTGTCTTGCGGGAACTCGGGGTCCCCTGGCGGCTGGCGCTTCCCTTCGCCGGAGCCGTGAATTGTACTATTTCCTACCTCCTGGACACATTGACCATCCGTGGAGATTTCCTCGCTGCGGCCTTTAATATTTGGGCGATTGGGTTTGCGTTAAAACACCATGCCTCTCGATCCAAATTCTATCTTGTTTTGTCCGTGACGGCCTTCACCTGTGCCTTCCTGACTAAATTCACCTCCCTGTTCGGCCTTCTGGCCGTGTCGCTGTTCTACTTTTTCTCCGGTCACAGAGGGTCGGCATGGAAACTCCTTCTGGGCACCGGATTGGGCATCGTGGTTTCCTTGACAGCCATTAACAGCATCAGCGAGGGACGGGCTCTGGAATCGTTTTTGGCCTGCGCCACGGGGGGATTGGAAAATATGGAACCCTATCGATTTATCCTGCATTTTTTGAGTGAAGGGATTCGCGATCCGATATTTTTCGGACTCTTCGGATTTTGTCTTGTTCTGTTCGTCATGAACGCGAAGGAACGTTGGAAGGAATTCCCTTGTTTACTGTTCGGCGCGACCCTGGCCTTTACCTTGGTCATCTATTCCTCTCCCGGCACCGCGAGCAACCACCTTCTAGACCTGCAGGTGGCCATCATCATTTTTCTCGCGGTGCAATTCTCCAGAAACAGGACCCACGCCACGGGAATCTCGATTTTATTCTTTTTAATAGCCGGGTACATCGTGTTGTCGTGGTTTCCCCATGTTCCATCGGTTAAAAAGTTTTTTGCCGCCAACCAAAAACCCACGCGGGCCACGGTGGAATACTTTTACGACCGGTATGGACCGCAAGCCGCTCCCGTGCTCTCGCGCCACAATTTTTTTTCACTCCTCAAGGGACACCGGCCCGTGGTAAGTGATTTTTTTAACTTATTTATCTTGATGAAAAAATATCCTATCATTGAGCAGGATTTTACCCGGAAAATTAAGACCCAATATTTCGGATCTTTTGTTGCATCGAACTGGCCCGTCATCTTTGAAAAGGATGTGAACTCCCCGGACGACCCCTATTTTTTGCAGAAAGTGGATGAGTTTCACCGGGCTCAAAGGGAAGAGTTTCATGAGTTTTATGATCTTATTCTTCAATATTATGAAATCTCAAGTGTCCGAAGGCCTTTCGTATTTTATGTTCCCAGGAACAAGCCCCCCATTGCCCCCTGAGGGGTGGGAAACTCCGGCCGGTGCCCGGGGGACCGGCCGGCATCGGCACGCACTCCTTCCGCCGGTCCGCGTATTCTTCCAACACACCGGCGCCTGGTAATGCCCATTTCCAGACAGCGCACCAGTTTGGGCTTTCTTTGGGGCGCGGGCGTGGCCGCCTTTTCAGGGTCCTTTTTTCTTCTGATTTGGTTTCTGCCCGGGGCGATCCCCGCGGAACACACCAGTGGAGTCTGGGCGGCGCTGGCCCATGATTTTTCAAACGGAATTTTGTACAGGCCCCTTTTCGACGGCCAGGGGTATGGCGGAACACGTTACATGCCACTGTTTTTCGTCATTTACGGCGTTTTCATAACTCTTTTTAATGATCCCGTTTGGACAGGTTTTTTTTTATCGCTTTTTTCGGCTTTGCTTTTGGATGCCGGATGCTTTTTTCTGCTCCGCGAATCCGGCCTCAAAGCCACCCTGGCCCTCCCCTTCACCCTTTTGGCTCACGCCTCCATAGCCTACCAACTGCTGACCCTGACGGTTAAGGGGGATTTCCTGGCGGCGGCGTTGAATGTTTGGGGCATCTATTTCGCGCTCCGGCATTTGAGGAAGAGTTCCTGGTTTTATTTAACCTTGAGTTCATTCGCCTTTTTAGGGGCCTTCATGACCAAACTCACTACCGTGGGCGGATTCGCCGCGGTGGCGCTTTATTTTATTATCCGGAAAAGAAATCAATCCCTCCTTTTCCTGACCGCCGCCACGGGTTCCCTGGCCGCGATCCTGCTTCTGGTCATCGATCTTTACAGTCATGGGAACGCGATCGCATCCTTCCAAGCCTGTGCCCTGGGGGCGATTAATTTTGGTTACGCCATCCGGACGCCTCTCTGGTTCATCAGAATCATAGTTCAGGACCCGTTTTTCCTGATAATCTTCATTCTCACGATTTTTCTCTTTATAAAATCGGTTTCCTCGCATTGGCGCACGTTTCCTTATCTTTATTTTGGAATCACCCTGATTTCGACCCTGATTATTTTCTCCTCTCCGGGGACGGACCACAATCATCTCATCGATTTGCTTTTTTCTTGCATTTGGATTTTAGGCCTCCAATTTACCGGAGCCGAGGGGTTTTCGAGATTCTATAATTTCACGTTCGGAATCCTGATCTCAGCGCTGGTGATATCCTGGCTTCCCGGCACACCCTCCATCAAAGACATCATGGGACCCTTGGGGAAACCCACCCGGGAAACCTTCCAATACATTGCCCAGCGATTGGGTCCGAACGCGAAACACATGCTGAGTGAAAACCCGTTGCTCCCCATCATGTTGGGCCAACGGCCTATCGTCATGGACCCTTTCAGCTTAAGGGTTTTGGCCCAAAAATTTCCCGCGATCCAAAAGGATTTCACCCGTAAAATAAAAAACCAATTTTTTGGGGCGGTGGTTCTATTGGATTATTCCGGAGCCCCTTTGGACCGACTCCAGGAAGCCATGCAAAAACACACCTCCCTGGGAGTCGATCGCTTTTACGGCGAAGTTCATTTTCCCCCGGGATTCCTGGAGTTATTGAAATCGCATTATGTCCTGAGCTTCGTGAAAAGACCTTACGTGGTGTTTGAGCCCAGGAAAACCGGCGGCCCCAAGGGCTCCTGAACGGAAATATTTCCTTTAATAATAGACAGTTAGACGAGTTTTTTTTGAGTGACATTTGCCCGGATGATAGTATAATGGCTCGTCACATCCCGGCGCAAAACCTGATTGCAAATCCTATCTCAAAAAGTAAAAGGATGCCGCAAATACCTCACCGGAAAATCGAACGTGCGGTGGTCATTCTTCCGACTTACAACGAAGCGGCCACACTGACGGGGTTGTTGAATGAATTGACCTCCCTCCCGCTTCCCCTCGACGTTTTGGTGGTTGATGATTCCTCCCCCGACGGAACCGCGGACCTGGTCAAAAAACATCCCGCTTATGAAAAAAGAGTCTTCTTGCTGGAACGTCCCCGAAAATTGGGACTGGCCACGGCTTATAAGGAAGGATTCCAAAAGGGATTGACGCTGGGATATGATGTTTGCCTGGAAATGGACAGCGATCTGTCCCATGACCCTCAAGACATTCCACGGTTATTGGCCGCTATCGAAGAAGGCGCGGCCATGGCCGTCGGCTCCCGGTATTTACAGGGGATCAGCGTGATCAACTGGCCGCTCCGCCGCTTGATAGTCAGTATCGGGGCCGGTATATACACGAGGGCCATCTCCGGACTGCCCCTCACTGATCCTACCAGCGGATTCAAAGCCATCCGCCGCGAGGTGATCGATCGCCTCGACTGGGACCAAATCAAAAGCGATGGCTACGGTTTCCAAATCGAGGTGAACTATTTTGCCTTCCAGAAGGGATTCGCCATCAAGGAAATTCCAATCATATTCACGGAAAGAAGAAACGGCCAATCTAAATTCTCTTTTTCAATTATTCTGGAAGCCGCTTTCAGAATGCTTCAACTCGGATTGATGAGATTTCTCCCCAGTTCGGGAACCATGAATTCCCACCCCCCGGTTCCAAAGGAAGCATTGACATACGGTCCCCCATATTCGAACCGGATATGTGAAAAGGAAAGGGAAGTCCATTAAAAACGTCTTTCGCCGCGGAGGGGATGTCCCTAAAATTCTTTCCAGAAGGTTTCGGAGCCGGGCGAGGGTTTCCTTTTCCTTCATCCAGGGGTGCGTCACGGCCCTTTCCTTTTTTCTTCCCACCCGATTAACAACCATCATTGAAAAAGGGCCGCAGCCGGATTGGTGGATGTTGCCTGCCTTTTTTGGGATTAAAATCCCGGGCGCCGGAACCGGGCCACATGTATAAAAAGAGGATCCCCTCTATATGAATCCCTGAATTTTTGATAAAGAAGAACCATGATGAGGTTTGGCCGGATTGGAAATGGGTTGAAATCTCCAGGAATCGCCCTGGCGCTGGTCCTTCACGCCCTGTTTTTTTTATGGCTGTTCCAATTGCAGTATACCGGGGAAGAATGGGCCCGCGTGGAAGCCAGGGCCACGGATAAATCGACCGGTGCCTATGCCCGCGCCATATTGCAGGAACTGGGGCCCATGGGGCTGGTTACCTGGTTCTTTAGCACCCATGGTGAAACGAAACTGTATTACCGGTACGCCCGGCTGACTCTTTATGGAGACGTGGATTATTGGATCAATGAAGAAACCCAGCTCATCGTGGCGTCCCGCCCCTGGCCTTACCGCGACGTGACGATCGAATATCCTCCAGGGGCCCTCCTCGCGATCACTCTCCCCGCTTTGATTTCGTCGGATTACGATGGCTACCGTTTTTGGCTGGGGACCTGGTTCGGACTGCTCTACATGCTGAACCTTTTTTTGGGACTGCAACTCGCCGCCGGGGGAAACCCTTCCCCTTCCCAGGTCAACCGAATGCTTTGGGGTTCCGTGATGTTTTTACTTTGTTTTGGAGGCATCGTGGTCAGCCGCTTCGACCATGTTGTACCCGCCTTTGTCCTTTTGGCCGCCTGGGCATTCGCGCGCGCCCTTGGTAAGGAAGGAAAATTGGCTTTAATCGGGTTCGGGGCATTCGGTCTGGCCGCGGCCCTGGGAGTATTGACCAAGATCGTTCCCGGCCTGGTGATCCCGGCGGCAATCCTTGTCCTCTGCCTCCGGGGAAGAAATTCCAATCGCCTTCAATCCATCGCGGCCTCCCTTGGAGGGTTGGCCACGGGACTCGTCCTGTTGAACGCCCTCTTTTTTTGGTTATTCGGTCCCGGTTACTTCAAAACTTTCACTTACCATATGCAAAGAGGAATTCAAATCGAATCGGTCTATTCCGGGATCCTTTTGCTAGTTCATCTAACTGGAGGGGGTTTGCTGGTGGACCATTCCTTCGGGTCCACCAATATCGTCTCTTCCTTCTTAACGTGGGAATTAAAAAGGCTCTCGCCCTGGATGTTTTTGGGGACCGCCCTTTGGATTTCCCGGCAGGTTTGGAAATGCCGGAATGCATCCCGGGAACCCGAGGATCAAAACGTTCCCCCGGCTTATTCCCTGATCCTGATCACCCTTATTTTTTTATTGGCCATTATCCTCACCAGCAAGGTATTTTCTCCCCAGTATCTGATCTGGCTGGGGCCCCTCATGGCGGTACTGGCCGCCGTCCGGAAAGACATGGTAAAAATCGGCGTTATATTCCTCCTGGCCACGGCCTTGACCCAGGTATTGTTTCCACATCTATATGATTTTCTGGAAAATTTTCATCCAGCCATGGTAGCCGTTCTAAACCTGCGAAACGTCCTGCTCGTTCTGGTTTTGATTTTATTGGTCCGGGACCTGCCGGTCCTTTTAAGGAAGAATCAGGAGGATGAATCGTCTTCGGAGAGTTGATTTTTCACGTAAATTATCCTTTGGATAGCGGTGGCATTACTCATCACCGCTATGATCAAAAGGACCAGGACCATCAAACCCGGCCCCATTACCGGAATGGCTCCCAGCAAGGACCCAATCACCAAAAGGGTGATCCGCTCAGGCCGTTGCATCCAACCCACTTTACAGGCGATACCGAGCCCTTCCGCCCGCGCCCGGGTGTAGCTGACCAGAAAGGAACCCGCAAGCGCAAAAATGATGAGAACGACCGTCCAGGGACCATAAAAAATTCCCAATTCACCGAGTCCCTCCTCATATAAACCCTTCCCTCCCGAAAAATGCCAGGCCAGGCCCAAAAAGATAAACAGTTCGCCGAACCGGTCCAGAGTGCTGTCCAGGAAGGCTCCAAACCGGGAATTTTTTCCCGTTTCTTTGGCCACCTGTCCATCCAGCGCATCGCAGGTTCCGGCAAGAACCGTCAAGCAGCCGCCCCAGAAGAACGTTCCCAAGCCGAACACCACCCCTGCCAAGGCACTGAATATGAGACCCGCCACCGAAAGGGTATTGGGGTCCACCCGCGACCGGGCCAGGAATCTCCCCAGGGGTGCGATAAGGTTCAGATATCTTTGTTTGTTCGATTCACTTAATAAAACCAGTTGCGCCATCTGTGGGTTTATCTTTTCAAACGGAACCGAAATTTCAATCCCCGTGGCCTTTCCGGAATCCAGGCCGTTTCCGCGGGAATCCGGTCTCAAAGGTTTTGAGGGAGTTTGAGTAAAATGGTGGATACCGGAATGAAATTTCTTCAAGTGACTAAACATGGGCGGCCTTCCCCCATCACGGAATGAAAACCAAAACTTCCCGGTATCCGGAAAAGGCCCTGGGATAACGATTTCTTTTTGCAGGCGGCACCGAAGGAATGAAAAAACCGGCCGGGGCTAATCTTTTTATACTTCCTTATACTTCCTCGGTCTGCCTTTCGCTGGCCACTTCCAACTTTCCGGTTCCTTTGCCGTTTCCTGAGGATTCCACGTTCTCTTCGGAATCTTCCTCAGCGGATTCATTCAGGGACATCTCCTCCAGCATCCAGGGGACCATCTGTTCGATGCTGGGGCCGCCAAGGAACCGGACCACTGGCAGAGTGATCTCCAGGTCTCTTTCGATCCGGACGATGAGTTCCATGGCCATGAGGGAATCCATTCCCAATTCGGTGAGAGGTTGATCCCATTCTAACTTGGATGGGGGTAACCCCAAAACCCTGGCGATGCACTTTTGCAGGTAATCCCCCAGAACCTGTGGACGATCCTCCAGTGGCTCGGCTAATAGCTTGGGACGGATCGGGTCCCCCACTTCCACTCCCAATTCATCATCGGATTCCACATGAAACTCCTCTTCCCAAACCTGGGAAAACCTGGGCGGCATGTGTTGGGACGGAAACAACGGACCCAGTCTTCTCCAGTTGACGGGAAACACCGCCGCTTGCACCGGATTCCCCTGGATCAGCTTGCCGAGCATGTCCACGGCTTGCCGGGGGGTCAGGCTCATCATTCCCTGCCCTTCCAGCCTTTCATTCATTTTCTGGCGCGCGGCGATTCCCACTTCCAGCAAGGGAGCCCAATGGATGACCTGGCCCGGAAGGCCTTTCGCCCGGCGGTAATGGACCAGGGATTCCAGGAAAGTATTCGCCGCAACATAATTGGCCTGGCCGGGATTTCCGATGATATTGGCGACGGAAGAAAACATAATGAAGAAATCCAACGAGCGCTTCAGGCTTTGCTGATGCAGGTTCCAGGCGCCATGAACTTTCGGGGCCATAACCCGGTGGAGCCGCTCCCGGCTGAGGTGGATCAAGAGACCATCGTCAAGGACCATGGCGCCGTGCAGAATGCCTTTCAAGGGGGGCATCTTTGTATCGATGTGACGCAGGGCGCGGGTGGCATCCTCCTGCCGAGCCACGTCTCCCTGGATCACCTGAACCTCGGCACCCAGCCCCCGCAGAATCGCCACGCCCGCTTTCGCGTCGTCCGAGGAAGCTCCTTTCCGGCCCATGAGCGCGAGGTGCCGCGCGCCCTGTTTGACCATCCATTTCGCGGCGGCCAATCCGAATCCACCCAGGCCCCCCGTGATGAGATAGGTGACGTTATCCTTGAAAGCTGCCGGCGGGGGGGTGTCCGGAATGATTTTCAAGGCGGGCTCTTCCATCGAGACAACGATTTTTCCAATATGCCTGGCCTGAGCCATGGTGCGGAAGGCACTCACGATATTGGAAATGGGGAAAACCCGGAACGGAAGGGAATGCAACTCCCCCTGGCGGACCCGCTCCATGATCTCCATGATGATGGAACGGAATTCCGGTCCAAAATCGCGGAAACCTTGTTTGAAATCCACCATCGTGATAAACGAGATACCCTTCAGAAACGGCCGCAAAGCCACCTTGTTATTTTGGTAAATGTCCCGCTTGCCGATTTCCAGGAACCGGCCAAGGGGTTTGAGGAGGCTCACGCTCTTGGTGACAAACGGTCCGGCGAGGGAATTCAATACGATGTCCACGCCTTCCCCATGAGTGATTTCCAGGATTTCATCCGCGAAGGCCAGGGACCGGGAATCGAATACATGCTTCACCCCGAGGGCCCGCAGGAAATCTCTTTTTTGTTCACTGCCTGCAGTGGCGAACACTTCCGCCCCGGCCCTCATGGCTATTTCCACCGCCGCCAGGCCCACGCCTCCCGAAGCCGCGTGAATCAAAACCCGTTCGCCCTTACGGAGATTTCCGGCCCGGTGCAGCATGTAATATGCGGTCAGGAAAGCAGCGGGAAGGGTTGCGGATTCCTCGAAACTCAAATTTTCGGGTTTGTGGACGGTCGATAACGCAGGAACCAAAGCGTAAGCGCCAAAGCACCCACCGTTGGAAAGCGCGAGAACTTCGTCCCCCACCTGGAAATCATCGACCCCCTCACCCAGCGCGGTGATGATGCCGGAACATTCCAGGCCCAATGTTTCCCAGAGGTGTTCTTTCCCATCCATCTCCTCGGGAAGCAGGCCCATGGCGATCATGACGTCACGGAAATTGAGGGCCGCGGCGCGAACCTGAATCTCGACTTCGCCCGGACCCGGTTGGCGGCGGACGGTTTCCCGCAGCTTGAAATTTTCCAGGATTCCCGGCGCGGGAATCTCCAAAACAAAGGGAGGCATTCCGCTTGCCTTGTCCCGGGCCTCCCGTTTGACAATATTTTCCTTGGGACCCGGCCGGACCAGGCGGCGGACGAATCGTTGATTCCCCCGCAGGGCAATCTCCACTTCCGCATCTTCCCGCCACAATTCATGGACAAGTCCCTCCACCCCATCCGGCGGATTCATGGGATCCAGGTCCACCATCTTGCATCGCAGGTTGGCATGTTCCCCCTGGATCACCTGACCGAGACCCCAAACGGGTGATTGCGCCACGGAAGACAGCGTATCCGCCGGGGACACGTGTTGTCCGCCCCGGGTTACCAGGAAAAGGCGTGAAGCCCGCGGCCAATGGATTTGGGCCAGTTCCTGGACGAGGTAGACGATGTTGAGACAACCCTCCCGCTCGCCGGTTTCCAGATCGTTTAAGGAAAGTTCGGAAGTTTCCGGCATGTCCAGACTCCAAAGATGAACGATGCCGCGCAAGGGGGAAGATTCCTTCCGGACCGAATCGATCAAACACCCCATGTCTTCCGGACAGTCCGGACGAATGATTACCCGGTTGTCCCGCAATTTTTTAAACGTCTTGCCCTTTCCGACCAGCACACAATTTTCACCGATGCGCTTGAGGGATTCCCCCAGTTTCTTGCCTTGTCCACTGTCATCTTCAAAAATCAGCCAGCTTCCCCGGGAATCGGGCCGGGGCAGGGGGTGGGTATCCAGGGCGGATTCCTTCTCCAACCTGGGACCCCGGGCAAACAGGAGTGTCTGAAGGCAATCTGCATGGCTGGTTTCGCCCAAACCGCTGATCGAAGTGAATCCCGCGTCCTTCAAGACCGTTCCCCATTCCTTGAAAGACAAGGCGCGGCGGCAGGTTTCCCCCGGTTCCACGGAACCCAGCCGCAGCGCTCCGGATATCAATTCCGTCCAACCGGCGGACCGGGTGGTTTCCAAAGGGACAAAAAGTCCCTCGGAGGACAACAGTTGGCGGATATTTCCAAGCGCCCGCGAGGTATTCCTGACCGAGGGAAAAAGGTTGGAACACAAAATCAGGTCAAAGGAATGCGCGTCCCATCCCTGGGACAGGGGATCGGCCTCAATATCCAACTGCTGGTATTTCGCGAAGGGAAATTCCCTGAACTTCCGGGCCGCTTTTTCCAGGACCCGTTCCGACGAATCCGAAAACACGTATTCCGATATTTCCGGATTCAACCGCTGCATAACATAGAAAGCGGATCCTCCTTTTCCGGCGCCCAACTCCAGGACCTTTAATTTTCTTCCTTCCGGAAGCCGGTCCATCGCCAGACCGATCAATTCCTGAATCAATGCGCGATAGACCCGGTAGTTGAACGCATCCTGGTAAAAATGTTCCCAGAGCGGATCGTCTTCCCGAAGAACCTCTAGAAAACTCCCCGCCCCATCATTAAGGAACCGGGCCAGATAATCCCCGGCATTGCGCAGCAAATTCAGTTCCGCCATGTAATCCGGAAACCGGCGGATCAGTGATTGCCAGATTTCCCCCGGGTTTTCTCGCGGAGGAGTGGATTGGATTTCCCACCGGTCCCCTTCCCTGCTCAATATTCCCTGGTTCTCCAGGACATGGAAGCCGAGCGCGAGACCGGAAGAGCGTTTGGGATTCAATCCCCATCGGTCGGCCAGGGCATCGATGGAAAACGAGGTTCCGGGTTCAAACCGGAACCCCAGCGACTCCAGGGCGCCTGCCACGCAGGCGGAGCACAGGCGTTCCAATTGAGGTTCCAGGGAATCGTAGTAAAGGTTCCGCCTGAACCTTTTGGCCCAAAGGGAGGCCCGGGGTTTCAGCGCATCGGTTAATTCACCGGGAGAGGGAAAAAATTCCGCGCCTCTGAAAGTCTTTTCTGATCCCGCGGGAACGGAGGGTTCCCAGTTCCATTCATACAACCAGTTTTCGGGATTGTCGGAATCGTTGGTCCGGGAATGATCGAGGGCCCGGCACCGAAACCCTTGGCAATCGATCCACACCTTTCCGGAGCCGTCGAAAAAATTCAAATCCGCTTCGAAATGGTTATTGCTCAACTTCACGGCGCGGGCATGGACCCAAAGCGGATGCACCGGCGAACCGTGGAATGTGATTTTCCCCACCCCTACGGGGAGAAAAAGTTTGTTATCAAAAGTTTCTGATTGGGAACCCAGAAGCGCGCATAGCTGAAATCCCGCATCCAGCAGAGAAGGATGGATCCGGTACGGCCGGACATCAATCCCCAGGGCATCCGGGTTTTTTATCAGTCCCAACGCTTCTTTATCCCCCCTCCACGCCCGTTCAATTCCCCGGAAAGCAGGACCGTACTGCAATCCAATTTTCTGAAAGGCATCGTAGAGTCCCTCGGCGGAAGTTTCCTGGCCGCACCGTTTCCGAATCTCCTCCCGATCCACCGTTTCCGGGGTACCGGGGGAGCCCTGACGCTGGAGCGTTGCGGAGGCGTGCAGGGTCCAGGACTGATTCGTCCGGTCGGCAAGATTGTAAATGGTCAGGGAACCATCGGAAGGATCAAAGGCCGTCTGCATTTTTACTCCCCGGTTTCTGGGAAGAAACATCGCATTGTGGAATTCGACCGATTCCAGAACGCAGCCGGACTCGTTGGAAATTTTCAGGCCGGCGGCCAGGGCCATCTCCACAAAACCGGCGCCGGGAAACAAGTTCGCTTTTTTGACGACATGGTCCCCCAGATAAGTATATTCTCTTTTGTCCAATCGGGTCTGCCAGACGGGATGGGCGCCTTCAATTCCCCGGCCCAAGAAGGGGTGGACATTCTTTTCCATGGGGTCAATCCCTTTTTCCTCTCTGTCGTGCCAGAACCGCTCCTTTTGCCAGGGATAACTGGGGAGGGAAACGCAACGTCCCCCACGGGAATGAACCTGTTTCCAATCGACGGTCATTCCCCGGCAATAAAGAGCCGCCAGGGAACCTAAAAGGACCCTGCGGTCTTCCTCGTTCCGGTTCAGCGAGGCCAACACCACCCCACTTCGGCTCTGGCGGGAAAAACATTCAGAAATCCCTGGTCCCAGAACCGGATGCGGCGCCAATTCCAGGAAGGTGTTGTACTCATCCAGAACCAGCTTTTCGGCGGCTTTATAGAACAAAACGGGTTTCCGAACATTTTCCCACCAGTACTCCTCGTCCATCCGCTCCCCCATTTCTATTTCACCCCTCACGGTGGAATAGAAGGGGAGGACGGCGGGCCTGCCCCGCAAATTCCTCAAGGATTCCAGCAATTCCTTCCGTGCCGGTTCCATCTGGTGGCTATGGAAGGCGTATTCCACATTCAGGTACCGGCAAAATATTTCCCGGTGCAAGAGGGGACCGATCACTTTCTCCAGGGCAACGGAATCGCCGGACAGGGTGACCGATTTGGGTCCATTGACGGCGGCGATGGAGACATCCTCCCAATATCCCTTCAGAGCCTCCGTCGCCTCCGCGGCGGAAAGCCCCACCACGACCATCTTTCCCTTTCTGTACATGGGATGCAACAGCCTGCCGCGATGGTAGATGATCTGCACTGCGTCTTCCAGGCGGTAAATTCCAGCCACATAGGCGGCCGCCGCTTCCCCCATGCTATGGCCAATAACCGCTTGCGGAATGACTCCCCAGGACCGCCATAATTCCGCCAAACCCACCTGCAGCGAAAAAATCGCCGCCTGGGTGATGTGGGTTTCGTTGATCCGCGAATGGCTTTCCGAAGCCGTCAACTCTTTCAACAAGGACCAATTCGCATGGCGGCCGAAAAGTTCATCGCACCGTTGCAGCGTTTCCCGGAAAACAGGCTCCTCGTCCAGAAGTTGGCGTCCCATCCCCCACCACTGAGGCCCCTGCCCTGAAAAGACAAATACCAGTTTGGGCGACGCCCCCCGGGTTTTCCGTCCGGAGGCCCACCCCGTTTGCCGCTCCCCATTCACCACCGCTTGAAGATTCGCTT
Organism: Nitrospinaceae bacterium; assembly: GCA_046754465.1. Classification (GTDB taxonomy): domain Bacteria; phylum Nitrospinota; class Nitrospinia; order Nitrospinales; family VA-1; genus JBHHVU01. The sequence goes on from JBHHVU010000012.1 coordinate 32,203, forward strand.
TCATCTCCTCCACCGACCGCCCCACCAGCGCCAGGCGGTGATCATGGTGACTCCGCCGGACGCTGGCGGTATAACAAACATCGTTCAAAGCGGTGAGGGACCAGTTTTTTTCCTCGTCAAAGAATTCAAGATATTTTTCGGTGAACTCCTTAAGCGCCTTGGGACAGCGTGCCGACAAGGGCAAACAAAACCACCGCGGGCGGGTCAAACTTGCACTGGAGGGAAGTGGATCGGCCTCCGGCGGGGCTTCTTGAAGGATCACGTTGGCGTTGGTCCCCCCAAAACCAAAGGAATTCACTCCGGAGATCGCGGGACCGGGTGTTTCGGGCCAGGGGATAAGGGTTTGCGGCACCCGCAAACGATACTCCTCGAATTTGATGCTGGGATTGGGGTGATTGAAATGCAGGTTGGGAGGAATCTGGCGGTGTCTCAAGGCCAGGACGCTTTTGATGAAGCTGGCGATGCCTGAAGCAGATTCCAAATGCCCGATATTGGATTTCACCGAACCGATAAAACAATATTCCCCGGGCGGACGGCTTTCCACCAGCACTTCCCCCTGCGCATTGGCTTCAATGGGGTCGCCCACCGGCGTTCCCGTTCCATGGGCTTCCACGAACTGGATCTGATGGGGCGCGATACCGGCCTGACGGCAAGCTTTTCTCAACAACGTCTTCTGGGATTCCAAATCGGGCACCGGCATTCCCGGGGTGCGGCCATCCTGGTTGACCACGGTGGAAAGCACGAGGGCGCCAATGGGGTCTTTATCCTCCAAAGCCTTGGCAAGCGGTTTTAAAACGACGATTCCAGCGCCTTCGCCGCGGACATACCCGTTTCCCCCGGCATCGAAGGACTTACAGCGGCCATCCTGGGAGAGCATCCCCCCCTTGCCAAGAGCTATGGTGGTATCCGGAGATAAAATGATATTGACCCCGCCCGCCAGGGCCAATTCGGACTCGCCATTCCAAATACTGCGGCAGGCCAGATGCACCGCCACCAGAGAGGAGGAACAGGCGGTGTCCACCGCCAGGCTCGGCCCCTTGAAATCGAAAAAATAAGAAAGACGATTGGCGGCTACGCTGAGGGCCACCCCCATTCCCACATGGCTGTCAACCATATGCAGATCGTTTTTCATAATATCCCTGAATTCGACTCCGGAAATACCTATAAAAACCCCCGTCCTGCTTCCCGCAAGCCTTTCCGGTACCTGACCGGCATCTTCCAGGGCCTGCCAGGCGCACTCGAGCAGAACCCTTTGCTGAGGGTCTACATGGGCGGCCTCGCGCGGCGAAATTTCAAAAAAACGAGGATCGAACATGGCGACGGAATTGATGAAACCGCCCCAGCGGGAAACCGTCTTTCCCGGCGCCCTGGGATTGTGGCTGTAATAGGCCATGGCATTCCAGCGGCTTTCCGGAATTTCCGTAATGGCATCCCTGCCTTGCCGAAGCAAATCCCAATAGGCTTCCGGGCTATCCACCCCGCCGGGGAAACGGCAACTCAATCCAATAACGGCAATGGGGTCCATCAGCGATCAACCCTTTCAAAATGAATCATAGTTTCCTTCGCCGCCGTGTCAGGGAACATCAAACGGCGCCAATTTGATTTCAGGAGAACCCATCCAAAAAAATATTTTACTTTAGCCGAAAATTTGTATAACAGTAATAAACTTTCCACCGGGGGCGGGGGGTTGCCCATCAGACAGGGACACGACCTGACCCCAAACATTCCCCATACCGAACCTCCTGGACGGTCGGGGAAACGCGGAGCTGGTCCTGACAAATGACTTCATTTTTCCAATATCCTCTTTCGGCCGGGATGGGTGGGAAGGGGGCCGCTATCCCTAATCATGAAAAAGCGGGCTAATTTCCCGGGCGTCGATTTTCGAAACGGCTTATTCCCCGTGCCACGATATCGAATGGCGTGGGGAGTCATTTTAAAGTGTATAACCGTTGAAAATCAAATGATTTATTTGAATAAATATGGTTTACACCCCGTAAGAATTAAAGATCAAAGCGCTTATTGATATAGCGGTGATCCATTCCGCTCAAAATCCCCTGAACTCAAGGGGAAAAAACCGACTATTTTCCAAGGCGCCTTTTTATCCCGCGGCCCATCGGCGCTTAAAAGATAAATTTTTCAATCCAATTCTTTTCAAAAAACCGGATATCCGGCCGCACCCCAAGGGTCATGGCGGGTAATCCCGGGTGGCAATCTCGGATTCAAGGATGAAGCAATGGTAATCGTCAAACAGGTCAATGGAGATAAAAAAGGGATGAGGGATTTTATCGATTTTCCTTATTCCCATTACCGCCAGGATGAAAAATGGTGCCCTCCATTAAAAATAGAAAGGAAATTTTTTTTCAGTAAAAAGAATCCTTTCATGCGTCATAGCCGCATCGCGTTTTTCGTCGCCTATCAGGAAAACCGGCCAGTGGGACGCGTTACGGCTCATATGGATGAGATTTTCAACGATTATCACAAAACCCGTCAGGGGTTTTTCGGATTTTTTGAATCGGTCGAGAGCGCGGAGACCGCCGAAAAATTGATGCGTTCCTGTGAAAACTGGATTGGATCCCAGGGCATGAATTCCTTGATCGGTCCCTTCAATTTTTCCACGAATCATGAGGTCGGTTTCCTGATCAAGGGATTCGACAGACCCCCTATGCTGATGATGCCCTATACGAAAAAATACTATCCGGAATTGCTCTATCCCTTGGGGTACAAAAAGGAAAAAGAACTCCTTGCTTTCCGGCTGGACAAGGACACCCCCATTCCCGACTTATTTCGGCTCATGGCGGATCGGATAAAAAAGGAAGTGGGGGACTCGGTCCGGTTAAGAAACCTGGACATGAAAAACCTGAAATCCGAACTCCGAATCATCCTGGATATTTACAATGATGCCTGGAGCAAGAACTGGGGATTCGTCCCCATGACGGATGGAGAAATCGACTCCATGGCCTGGCAACTCAAACTTTTCGCCATGACCGAATTCATCTATATTCTTTTCAAGGAGGGCGAACCCGCCGCCTTTTTGCTCATGCTTCCCGATCTGAATGAAGGGTTGATTCATATCAAATCGGGAAAACTGTTTCCCACAGGCATTCTCAAACTCATTTTTTTCCGTAAATATATCCGGTCTGGAAGGGTGTTGCTCATGGGGGTCAAAAAGAAATTCAGGAACCAGGGCCTGGATATTCTCCTTTACAGCCGAATGATAAAAGACGGTTTCAGCAAAACATCCGATCAACAAAGAAACGTGGAACTTTCCTGGATTCTCGAGGACAACAAAGTCATGGTGAATATTTTGAAAAGCCTGAACGCGGACCCTTATAAGAAATATCTGATTTTAAAGAAAACCCTGACCCCTTAACCCGGTATCCCCCTTTTCCGGCCTCCTCCTCCGCAAAAAAATTTTAGCTGGCGGCAAATCCATTCCCACCGTCCCTTCTCCCGCATGATGTTTCGCGCGCGTCAATATTCGGTGATTTCCCCTCCCGGTATGCGGCGGGTGGATTGACCCAGATCGAGGGGATGGTCGTATCCCGGCAGAATGGTCCCGTCGATGGAGTAGGGACCGATTTTGCTCCAGGTTCCGGGCTGGGTGCCGGAGACATATTCCATTTTCAAAATCGATTTGGGATTTTTATATCCGTATTTGAAGGGGATGATGACGCGCAGCGGGTACCCATGCTCATCCGGCAACGGCTCGCCGTCCATGGCATACGCCAGGAGGGTTTCCTCCCGGTGCAGGCATTCCCGTGAAAGGTATTCCCTGAAAGCATCGGCGCAATGAAAGACCACACCCCGGGCTTCGGGAAGCGGCCGCACAAGACTTTCCAGGTCCGTCACCCGGCACCCCCGCCATTCGGCGCGCGCCGACCAGCATTCTACGCACTTCAGCCGCGAGGATCTTTTTTTAACGGGCAGGGACTTGATTTCGTCCAGGGTAAACCGCCGGGGGTTTTCGCAGAGTCCGGTGACTTCGAGATGCCAATGCCCGGGCCGGATACGCCGCATGGGTTTCCAGAAATTGATATAAAAATGCCGGTATTCCCCCGCCCGGGTTTTGCCAACGAAATCCGTCCCCGAAAAATAATCGGTCTCGGCCCAACCCGGAAACGGATTTTTCAACCAGGCCGCCCAAAAAATCGCCCATCCGGAAAGCCCGTGCCGCAAGAATTTCCTTCGTGTGATCATTTCGTCGACCGCGCGCATCGAAATCCCAAAAAGGGGAACCGCTGATCCGGGTCCAGAAGATTCCGGTCATAGGTTTTGCTATAGTGGTAATCCAGGTGCAGGTTCCAAAGCCCCCCTCGAACGGCGATTTTCCCCGCCTGTTGACCCGACGTCCACTCCCAAACCGAACCGGCCATGTCATGCCCCCCATAAGGAGAAACGTCTTTTCGATCCATTCCCACCCGGCGTTTGATGAGCCCGGAAAAGTAAGGATGCGGTTTTCTTCTGGGCAGCTTTTCTCCCCAGGGGTAGGTCCGTCCGTCGGTGCCGCGGGCCGCTTTTTCCCATTCCTCTTCCGAAGGGAGACGTTTCCCCAGTGACCGGCAGAATTGTCCAGCCTCGTACCAGGTCACCTGACTCACCGGGTGTTTTTCGGCTCCCGGCCGGTAGCCATGCTGGGGAAACTGTTTGACGAAATCCTGGTTGGTGACTTCATACGGGTCGATATAAAAGGTTTCCTGCATCACCAAACGCTCCCCGTGGGATTCGGAAATGGGGCCGGTCCCCATCCGGAAAACTCCTTCGGGGATCTCAATCATGGAGGCAAGGGTACCCGGACTACCCGGCAGAATTATAAATACGGCGGAAAGGAAACCCGGCAAAACACCCAACGCCATATCATGAAGAGTTGACCGCCCAGTCATAGGGAATGAATTCCACCTTCAACGACTCCGGAACTTTCTGGTCCAGATACCGGTTGATGAAAGCCAGGAGCGAGGGAGCGGTTCTGGGATTCACGAAGTCCTTTTCATAAAACTTGAAGATTTCCGAAAGACGGATGATCCCGCCGGCCTCAATGGGTTGAACGTTCCCCGGGTTATTGATAAACCTCCGCGCCACGTCGTTCAATTGTTTATGAAGAATCTTTCCCTCGAACGGGACCCGTGGGAGAACGGGGCAGGACACGGTCATGCAGTTCAAGGCAAAATGAACGCGGGGGTCGCCCAGGGGACGGATGACCTCATTCTCGTAATCGTAGAGGGAGATTTCCTCGCCGCCGACGACGAATTTGTTGAACTTAAAAAAACCGGCCCGATCCCAAAACCCGTCAAAATCCGTTGGGAATCCGCTCAAGATAATCCCGTACATCGCCAGGGCATTGTACGAGTTGAGGTAATAGGCAAGCCGATCCTCCAGGGTGGGAAAAAGTTCCGGATGATTTTTGGGGCTGTTTCTGGCGACGTAAGCGATATAAAAGTAAAGGTCGCCGGGCTGCAAAGCGATTTTTTTAAAATCCACCCTGCCACGCCAATCCACACCCGACTTCAAGACCCGGGCCCAGGCCTCGTGAGCGGCTTCCGGCGTCAAAACCGCCGGGTCTATAGGCTGGCTCGCGGGGGGCAGGACCTCCGCCGCGCAACCGGCCATGATCATGATAAGGAAAACGCATATCCAAGGAAATCGCATAATTTTTTTCAGGAAGGGAAAAGAATCAACCCCACACGGATTCTTCGTGGTTGTCCATTTTGTCAATTCTACCAGAATCGGCACCCAGTACCACCTTCTTTTGTTGGGTTCCGTATCCCGTGCCGCTGCTCCGCGCGGACCGGTGCAGGACTTTCCCCGGCTCCGCCGGAACCTCCCCGGACGGTAAAATATATTTCTCCCGTTTCGCGTTATGCTCGCACATCGACATGGGACCCTGGGGAGTCATCACCATGAAGGAACAGGCTTCGATCCGGTCCGGGTCCAACCGGTTGGCATCCATGAAATTCTGGATGAAAAACGATATTTTATGGACCCTGCCCCGCGCATCGACGATCTCCTTCCTCATGCTCCACAACCGGGGCAGGAAATATTTGATGCCGCGAAGAATCCAAAGGGGTTTCCCGGACGCGGCTTTCACATAACGCCAGGCAATTCGAGAGGGCTTTTCGCGGCGGTCGTGGGTGACATGACTGAACTCTTTTAAAAAATCCGCGTAAAGGCCGGCATCGTCCAAAATTCCAAACGCCCTGCCTTTCACCGCAAACACGGGAACATAACTGTGACAGCCGGGATGCCCGACCCGAATGGCGTCCCATGGAAGCGGCGCGCCTGCGCCCTCGTTGATCTTTTGGCGAACGGACGCGAGGGAAATTCTTCCGGGCCGCCGGCGCAATACCCCCCGCCCCGTCTCCGCCTGCAACTGGAAGGAAGCGAAACCCACGCCATCGGCATGGGATAAAAAGAACCGCACCAACGCGGGAATCTCATGAAAATTGGCCCCGTGAACCGTGGTATTGAAAACCACCATGACGGGCAATCCCCTGGCCCGATCAATATATTCTTCGCGCAGCGCATTGAGCGACGTTTCCGTAGGAAAGCCCCGGCGCCCCTGGGAGAGGTCCACATGAAAGGCCACGTCGCTCAATCCGTTCTCCGCCAATTCCTCGAGCAGGTCCCGGCTGCACCGGATGCCGTTGGTGAACAGGGCGGGAAGGAGCCCGAGTTTTCGAGTGTACCGGACGATGCAGACCAGCTCTTTTCGATTCCTCAAGGTGGGGTCCCCGCCGCTGATCTGAACGTTGGTCCCCACACCAAAATTTTCGCGGATACCGTCGATGCGGCGAAACACTTCCCGCAGGGGAAGGTCGGTGACCCCATTGGATCGATCGGACAAATAACACAGGGAGCAGTCCAGGTTGCAACGTTGGCTGATCTCAAGGGAAACGCAGCCGATGGCCCCCTTGCGGCCGAGGATCTGATTTCCCTGGTAGAACTTTCCCATCCGTTTCCGGGTCCGTTCCAGAGCCCGGGACAGTTCCAGTATTTCCCTGGCGTTGAGCCTCTCTCCCTCCCCGGGGACCAGGGTATCGATTTTTTTCCTGGCTTTCACCGTTCGCGTTTTCGGGAGCAAAGGAGAACCCATTTTCCCACGGCTCCCGCGCAATCAGGATTTATTTTCCAAAAACGTTTTTCAGGAGGTCCGTGACGCGGGCCGTGGGGTCTGTCCGGATCTTCTTTTCCTCCTGAGCTGTCATGTAAAACAGTCCTTGCAGGGATCGATCGGTCACATAGTGATCGAGGTCGAAGGATTGGGCACTAATGAAAGGCAACGATGTAAAAGTCCGCATCATGTCCTTGTAAGCCCGCGTTCCACCAACCTGGTCCAAACTTGAAGCAACAGTGGGCTTGAAAGCCGCGTAAATTTTTTTGAAGGTTTTGGATCGTAAATAATCCGTTGCCGCCGTGTCCCCGCCGTTGAGAATTTTCCTGGCATCCGAGAACGTCATCTCCTTGATCGCCCCGATGAAGTAAGATTTCGCCTTGGGGGCCGCCGCTTCCGCGGCGCGGTTCATGCTGAGAATAAACGCATCCACCTGATTTCCGTACCCCACTTTTTTCAGCATGTCCGCCACATTCTGGATTTTTTCGGGCATGAGAATTTTGATGGCCTCGTTGCTCAAATAACCGTCCGCCAGGGAAATCTTTTCCACGGCCTTTCCCGTTCCAATGGAAAGCGCTTCTTTCAGAGCCGAGATCGTCTGGTCCGCATCGCCCACGGCGGGGGGATTTATCTTTTCCAGAAAACCGTCCAGCAATCCGCCATAGGCCGTGGATGCGCCCAAAAAAACCGCCAATACAATTCCACACAAAACCTTGTTCATATCGATCTCCTTCCCGTTCACGCCGGACGGACCCCGGTCCCGGGGGTTGCATGGAGTGTTAAAGCAGCGCCGTCAAAACGGAAGTTTGAATCCTTTCAAACCCTTCGGAATGGGAAGGGACTTCCCGGACGGGGCTGGAGAAACCCCCTTTTTGGCCTGACCCAGCAACCCGGTCCAGGAAGACGTCCTGCCCTTGAGAATTTTATCGGTGTTCAAGAATTCCCCGAACGAGCCATCGATCCCCGCCAGCGGACCAGCGGCCGCCGACGTGATGGATTGTTTCAGGGACTTTTCAAATCCCTTCATCTTGCCGGACACCACATTGCGAACGGCCCCGGAAATAAGGCTGCTGAGATCCGATTGAATGTCGACGGAATAGTTGTCCCGCCCGCCCTGGATGGACACCTTGATGAAAAATCCCTCGACCGAGGACAACGCGTTCAAAACCGCGTCCCTGATTTCATTGCCGTCTCCCGGCGGAACGGAAAGAGACAGTCCCTTCAAATTCGCCTGAAGCACCCCGGACAAATCGTTTTCATTGGCGATTTCGATCGTACCTTCAAAATCCGCCAATCCCTTTTGAATGCGCATCCCCTCCCCCGCTTCCACATTTTCCAACTTCAGGGCCTTGACCCGGGATTCCAGGACATCCCGCGCAACAGGCCCCGTCCGGTCCAGTTTGATTTTCAGGAAAAATTTCTCGAACTTGTCATCCTGGTCCGACTGAAACACCATGACCGCCGGTTTGCCATATACCTTCTGGTTATCCGAAAGGTCCTTCAGTTCTCCCGCAAGCTGGGTGTCGAAAAGGTCCAGGGACAACCTAGCGCGCCTGATGAGAAAATCCGGAGAAGGATTCGGTTCGTTGAAGCGGACATAAACGCCCTTGCCCCGGACGTATTTTTCTTCTTCGCCAACGGTTTTGCCGCCTTTTTTCCCATTCAGGTAGGGGCGGGCCAATTCGTAATAACGCCAGAACTTGTCGACTTTTTCCTTAACCGCGCCTCCCAGCAGGGTGGATATGATATTCGCGCCGCCCCCCATATCCAGGGAATACTTTTTTTTCAGACGCTCAAAATCCTTTCGCGGCAGGTCCTTCAATTCCGCCACCCGTTTCTTGATCCGCCGCGTGTCCCGTTGCAATTCCGCCTTTAACCCTTTTATCTTTTTCAGGTTGCCCTGGATGGTTTCTTGCAGGGATTTGAGTTCCTGAAGGGTGGCGGGAAGATCGGCCAATCCCCCGCCCTTGGCTTTTTTGTGTAACTGACGGATTTTCTCCCGGGTTTCTTCCAGCGCCTTGGGACTCAATTCGTTTTCCAGCTTATTTTCCCATTTGGCCTTCAGATCGGCGATCTCCTGTTTCACCCGGTCCGCGGCTTCCAACGTTTCCAGTTTTTCCGACTTGAGAATATCCTGGGGGGATGGCAAGGACAGGCCCCCGCCGAACAACTGGGAAGCGGATTTTTTTCCCGCCACTTCCGCCCCCTCCTCCGCCGCTTTTTTTTCGGGAGGACGGTAGGCCTTGGCGGGGCTTTTTCTCTTCTGGTTCAAACGAATGCCATCCACCACCATATCATTGACGGCCACTTTCTTGTAAACCGCCTTCCCCGCATCCACATCGAACCGGATGGAATCCACTTCCACCGCATTTTCCAGGGGATCGCCGGGATTGGCGACGGCCAGTTTTTCTATCCTCACGGAAGGGGCCAGCAGGGAGGTGGAAAGGGACGCGACGTCGATTTCGGTTCCCGCGGTTTCGGAACCGGTGGTTTCGATGAGACGCTGGATGAAACCGTCTGCAAAAAACTGTAAAAACACCCACACAGGAAGAAATAAAACCGCGAGAAAAATCAGGCCCTGCCAACGAAAGAGTTTCATCCCCGTCCCCCCATTAAAGTATCGTAAATTTTAACCACCTTCAGCGACTTCAACAATGGGACCTTATCCAGAAAGACTTTAAGGCTGTTCCGGTATTTTTCCACGAAGAGATTGAAGCCAAGGAAAAGAGGCACCGCCAGAATCAGGGAAATGACGAGACTGCCCATGACGATCGAGTTGTTCAGGTTACTCAAAATGAACACCGGACAACTAAAAAAATTCGTCCAGAAAGCATTTAAAGCTTCATTTTTTAATAACATGTACCCCAATTCATGGAAATAGGGGTCCAGAATATAGCCGAACCCGGAAAACAGTCCGAAGCTCAAAATCATGACGGCGATATTCAGGTTAATGATGAAGGCCAAAAGCAGAAGGATTAAATTATGAAGGTTCCAAAGAGGGGTGAGTCCCAGGACCATTCCAAAACAAACCCCCAGACTGATTTGCCACGGCTTCGCATTTGAATTCAAGGCTTTAAACGCCTTCAGAATTTGACGAATCATGGGAGCTCCTTTTTAAGTCCGGTTGCGCGCCGGAGGGCCTTCCCGCGGGCAAGGACGGGTTTATTGAACGGTCACGGGATTTGAGGAAGGACCCGGAGGGACCTTTTCTTCATTTTTTTAAGAATATACTATCTGCCCAAAATGCCAATTAAAATCTTCACAAAATTATTTGGGAAACGGGGTATCGGCAATTTTCCTGGGACGTGCCTCTCGCTTTAGGCATGGCACCGTCCGGCCCTGGATCGTTTTCCAATAACCGCTTAATTTTCCAAAAAATATCAGGTACATTAATAGAAAACCCCAAGAAATTTAAAGTCGGCAACCCATGACAGACCCCATGCAAACAGGCAAACGGCACTAAAAGGAGTTTGAAATGTTAAAAGCAGAAAAAGAACTCCCCCGCAGAAGATATGATGATGTCGTTCTCAAGGCCCAGGAACTCGATAACATCGCTATCAATGTACGGTCCCATAAACTTCTAAAACAGCTTCTCAATGAGAACCCTGAACTCGACGAGATCCTGTGCAGTTCCAGTAATGAGATCGAAGCGCTGGTGGGGGTGGAGCAATGGATCCTGCGTATCCTGGAAAGCAGCCCCGATGCCTTGAATTTTTATAACGATGGACAGGGAGGGCGGAAGACCTACGAGTCTTTAAAATGGCGAGACTATGCGGCCATCAGACTCCTGGATTATATAAAAAATGCCGGGAGAGAATTCGTGGATTTGAATTTAAGAGGGCAAATGGCGATAAACAATCCCATTAAGATGATCTGGCTGGCGGCCAAATATGGGACGGGCGGGGCCAAACCTCCTTTTTATGAAGATATGATTCAACTGTTCCGGCAGTTGAGGGGAGAAAACGAGCCCCCGCGGCCCACCCAAGATCGGCTGCGGGAATGGATGGAACGCTGGCCCTCCGGGCTTGATCCCCGCATTTTTCGACTGCGAGAGGAAAACAAGGAACGGATACTGAATATCATCATCGATCATATTGACAAAAAAGAAGTATCCAGCATAAGGTTCAAGTTCGAACCGGAAATGTCCCGCGATCAGAAATATTCAAGAGCCCTTGAATGGTGGGACGACCCTCACTTTCATCTCAGCTTTGCCGTCCGCTCGCCGGATCTTCTCAACGAAATGCTCGGGTATTCGCTCGATCCCGATACGATGAAAATCCTGTACAAAGCGGAAAAGGCGGGCATTCCCTTCTTTGTCAATCCTTATTATCTGTCACTGCTTCACGTACGGGTTCCCTATTTTGCCATTGGAGCGGACCTCGCCATCCGGGATTATGTCATTTACAGCCAGCGGCTGATCGACGAATTCGGCCACATTGTCGCCTGGGAAAAAGAGGATCAGGTCGAGCCCGGCAAACCGAATGCCGCGGGTTGGCTTTTGCCGACTCATAACAATGTGCATCGGCGTTATCCGGAAGTGGCCATTCTCATTCCGGATACGGTGGGCCGGGCCTGCGGCGGACTCTGCGCCTCCTGTCAGCGCATGTACGATTTCCAAAGCGGCCACCTGAACTTTAACCTTGAAAAACTCGAACCCCAGGAAACCTGGCCAGAAAAGCTGGAACGGTTGATGGCGTATTTCGAGAACGATTCGCAACTCCGGGATATCTTAATTACCGGGGGCGACGCGTTGATGAGTTCGGACCGTTCTCTCGAGGAATTATTGGATGCCATTTATAAAATGGCCGTTCGCAAAATCGAGGCGAATCGTGCCCGGAAGGAAGGGGCCAAATATGCCGAAATAGTGCGTGTACGGCTGGGGACGCGTCTGCCCGTCTATATTCCCCAGCGAATCACCCAGGACCTGGTAAAAATACTCGCGGAGTTTAAGTTCAAAGCCTCGAAAATAGGGATCAGGCAATTCCTGGTGCAAACCCATTTCGAATCCCCCATGGAAGTCACCCCCGAGGCGCGTGAAGGGGTTAAAAAACTCATCTCCGCGGGTTGGACCCTAACCAACCAACATGTATTGACGGCCTCCTCATCCCGCCGGGGTCATACCGCCAAGCTCCGGCAGGTTTTGAATGAAATCGGGGTGCTGGGCTACTACACGTTTAGTGTGAAAGGGTATATGGAAAATCACCACAATTTTGCCACCAATGCCCGCGCGGTCCAGGAACAAATGGAAGAGAAAGTTTTCGGCGTGCTCCCTGAAAAATTTCATCCAAGAATCCGCCGTTTTCCTCTCGAAGCTGAAACGATGGTGGAAAACATCCAGGAGTTGCTCCAATCCGCCGGCCTGCCGTTCCTGTCCACGGACCGGAACATATTGAATCTGCCTGGTGTGGGGAAGAGCCTGACCTTCCGGGTGATCGGCATCACCCGGTATGGCCGCCGCATCCTGGAATTTGATCATGATCCCACAAGATTACACAGCCCGATCATCAAAAAAATGGGCAAGGTCGTCATCATTGAGTCGAAACCCATCAGTGAATATTTGGAGCACATCGAGGAGATAGGGGAGGATATTCAGGAATACGAAAGTATCTGGGGCTATTCCATCGGGGAAACGGAACCCCGCATGCCCATTTATGAATACCCCGGCTATGACTTTAAAATCACCGACGACATTACGAATCTGGAAATAGAATGACGGGTCTTAACGAGAGGGCATCGTGCCAAGTGTCCCAAGTTCGACGACCTTTTGGAGAAACTTTCCCGTCCGGCAAAGCCGAACCCTCCGGGAGAAGAAATTCCCTGCCGGACCGGCGGCCGCCCCCGGGCAATCAATCGGGGTGGCCGGATTGCAAACGCCGGATGGACTGATCCAGGGCGGCATGCCGTCCAAAAAGAATGAGAATATCCCCTTCCTGGAAATAAAAATCCTTGCCGGGATTGGCATGAAGGTGGCTGTCCCGAATGACGGCGATCAGTTTAGCTTCCTGCCGTCGGGTCCAATCCAGGTCCCCCAGGGATTTATGGTTGCACCAGGAATTTTCCAGTACCAGGAAAGATTCGGTCAGGCTGGCCGTGAGGTAAGCCGAAAACTTCTTTAAGCTTTCCATGTGCAACGACAATCCCCGGAACATGCTGTATCCTTCCAACCTCGCCAGTTCAACCTGCTGTTCGATGATGTTTTGGGGGATGCGGTATTCCCGGAGGACCCGGGAAAATATTTCGATCGAGGTTTCGAATTCCTCGGGAATGACCTGGTCCGCCCCCGCCTCATTCAGTTCGTCCACCTGGGAAGCGTAGCGGACCCTCACCAGGATATAGATATCTGGATTGAGCTTTCGGGCCAGGCGCACGCCCTGTTCGGTCGCAACGTAATCCGATATGGCGAAAACGATCAATCTTGCCCGCTGGATTCCCGCGCGCAGCAATGTGTCGCGGTGGGTGGAATCTCCATACAACGCTTTCATATCCTGATTCAACGCGTGCCTGATCCGTTCCCCGTTCAAATCGAGGATCACGAACGGGGTATTGGTTTCCTTGAGAACGCGGGACAGGTTTCTTCCCACCAGCCCATACCCGGCGATGATCACGTGTCCGGAAAGTGGTGCCTCTCCCGGTTCCGTGACAGGGGCCGTGGAGGCCGAAACACCGCCCACCAGGGAATGAAGCCGGATCGAAAGACCCGTCGAAATTTGAATCAGTACCGGCGCCAACAACATGCTGAGAATGGAGACAATCAGAAAGGACTGATACTGGTTTCCAGTGAACAAATTCTTTTCCAGGGCCAAGTTGGCCAGGAGAAGGGAAAACTCCCCAATTTGGGCAAGCCGGAGCCCGACGATGAGTGAAATCCGGAATGAGTTTTTTAGGACGAGGGACGCCAGGAACGCCAAAAAGGCCTTCAGCACGATAACCGCCACCGCCATTCCCAGGTACCAGAGAAGGGATTCAAAAAACACCTGGATTTGAAGCAACATCCCCATCGAAATGAAGAATATGCTGCCGAAATAATCCTTCAGGGGAAGAATATCCAAGACCACTTGATGACTGTACTCAGACTCGGAAATAATCATTCCCGCGATGAAAGCCCCCATGGCCAGAGATAATCCCATCGTTTCCGACACCCAGGCCGTTCCGAGGATCATCAAGATCACGAACAACGTCAGATGTTCCTTGCTCCCCGTGCGCGCGATCATGTCCAGGGTTCGGGGAACGATCAGGCGGGAAAGAAAAAAAATACCCACCACCGCCGCCAGGGCTTTCAAAACGGCTTTCCAAAGATCGATGGAGGAAAGCTCCTCCGCGGGAGACAGGAAGGGAATCACCAGCATCATGGGCACCACGCACAGGTCCTGAAACAACAAAGTCCCGATGCAGATCCGTCCATGAACGGTGTCGATCTCCCCACGGTCGGTGATCATCTTGAGAACGATCGCGGTGCTGCTGAGGGCGGCAAGCAGGCCAAACAATATTCCCTGGTTCAGCGGCGTCTCCAGGAATTTAAAAATCATGAATATCAGCACACTGGTCAACCCAAGTTGCAAGGACCCGACCCCGATGACCACTTTCCAGTTTTTTTGCAACTGTTTGAGGGAAAATTCCAGGCCGATAACAAAAAGCAATAAAATCACACCGATCTCAGCCAGCCGCCGGACCGATTCGGGCTCATTAATCAATTGTAGTCCGTTCGGACCAATGAGAATTCCCGCGATCAAAAAACCCATAATTGAGGGCAGTTTGATTTTGTGGAAAAAAACATTGATCGGAAGAGAGACCAGTAAAAGGATGGCCAAATCTCTTATCAATGGGTCCATTTTGTTAATTTCAGAAGAATCCAAGGGTTAAAAAGGTTCCGCCCCTGCGTCATAAGCCCTCCCGCATCACAACCTTATAGCGAAAAAAGAGCAAAATCCCCGAAAGGAAAAATTTCCTGACTCACTATACTTGTTTTCCCACCGGGGGGGAAGTGGGTCAAGATCCCATTATTTCATGACAATTCAAAACGTTGAATCGCGAAGGTTCCCTTAGCGACTAACTTCCTCCTCCCGGGGCCGAAATTCATACCCCCCCCTATTGACAAAATCGAACCCGGGACCAAAATTATTATAATTCGAATTTCGCGGCACTCGTTTCTCCTGTTCGGTGTCTCACCTTAAACTGGCAACAAAGGAGGGTTAAAACCGTGAATCAATTGGACGAAAAAACTGGATTTTCCCTGGAATGGCTGGATTTTGGCGGTGATATGACTGCCATGTCCATCGTTGCTGGGATCGCGGCGATTGGGATCTTGATATTTTTCTTTACCAGAAGAAACATCGAATAATAAATATTGAATACCCACCAGCAGAACCAAAAACCCAGAGGGCCATCCAGGCGGGTGGCCCTTTATTTTTCTTAGGATGATTTCCCATGCGCATGGATGTTACAATTGGTTTTTTATCGCATATTCTTTTTTAAGGACAAAAAATGTTGAATTCATCCTTACGGCTGGTTTCTTTTCTTCTCATTTTGCTCTTTCCCGTGATATGGAATTCAGGGACCGTTTGGGCCAATGATAAAGGCAAAATCGGCATTCCTCCGGAGAAGGCCGCCGATTATATCCACGCCATTATCGAGGCGAACCGGACTATTTATTCGGAAGTGATTGTTGAACGCCTGGGTGTCACCATCGACCTGAAGGCCACGGAAAATTGGGAAAAAGAAAATACGCTTCCTCTCCCGGCCCAGTTTCTTTTACTTTCTTCCCAATCCACTTCCGCGAAAAAAATCGGAATGAACTATCGGCTTTTGAGTCTCTGGCCCATTAATAGTAAAAACGGACCCAAGACCCTATTTGAAAAAACCGGCTTGGAAAAAATACTGGAAAATCCCCAAAAACCCTATACCAAGGTGGTTACTTCGCAGGGGAAAACCTTCTTCAAAGCCATATATCCCGACAAGGCCGTGACCAAGTCCTGTGTGACCTGCCACAACAATCATCCTAAAAGCCCGAAAAAAGATTTTAAATTCGGGGACGTTATGGGAGGGATTTCCATTACCTTCCCCGTGGTCAACAACCACCCCAATAGTAAAACCGGGAAATATTTGATCCCCGCCGAGGTGGTTGCGGAATATATTCACTCCGTTTTGGATTCGGATCGAAAGATATATTCCCAGTACATCGTCAACCGGCTGCAAGAGAAAAATATTATTTATGCGTCGGAAAACTGGTGGGAGGATAATGCCCTCCTCTTGCCCGCCCAGTTTTTATTGAACGCGTCGGACCTGATCACCAACAAGCAAATCGATCTGGATTTTAAACTGATCAGTTCTTGGCCCATCAACAAACATAACGGTCCAGCCAACGAATTTGAACGCAAGGGGCTCAAGTACGTGGTCCGGCATCCCATCCGGCCATACATTGAGTACCGGGATATTGGAGGGAAACAATATTTTCAAGCGGTCTACCCTGATTTTGCCGTCACCCCCGCTTGCGTGAACTGCCATAACAATCACCCCAAAAGCCCCAAAAAGGATTTTAAAATCAACGACGTGATGGGCGGTATCGTCATGACGTTTCCCGTCAAATGACGGCCCCCTTATGGACAGTAAATTTGGAGCATGTTTCCCGGTTCCTCCCCCTTTTTCCCATCACGAGATAATCCATGAAACGAAAAAAAATCCTGATCATGGGTGCCGCTGGAAGGGACTTTCATAACTTCAACGTTTTCTTTAGAAACAACACCGGCTATGAATTAGTCGCCTTCACCGCCGCGCAAATTCCGGGCATCGAAGGCAAAATTTATCCGCCCGATCTGGCTGGGAGCCTTTATCCCGAGGGAATCCCCATTTATTCCGAAGACCGCCTGTTGGACCTGATCCGGGAAAACGGGGTGGATGCCGTTGTCTTCGCCTACAGCGACCTGACGCAGGAATCCGTCATGCACAAGGCCAGCAGTGTGCTGGCCGCGGGGTCCGACTTTTGGCTCATGGGACCTCATAACACCATGATCCCCTCTTCGAAAAAAATCATCTCCATTTGCGCGGTCCGCACGGGATGCGGAAAATCCCAGACCGCCAGGAAAATCACGAAACTCCTTAAAGACCGCGGCATAAAAGTGGTAGCCATAAGACACGCCATGCCCTATGGAAACCTGGAAAAACAGAAAGTGCAGCGGTTCGCCGTCCTGGAGGATTTGAAATCCAACCACTGCACCATCGAAGAAATGGAAGAATATGAACCCTACCTGGAAATGGGGAGCGTTCTGTTCGCGGGGGTGGATTACGAAGCCATCTTGCGGGAAGCCGAAAAGGAGGCGGACCTCATCATCTGGGACGGGGGCAACAACGATTGGCCGTTTTACTCGCCCGACCTGGAAATCGTCGTGGCCGACCCCCATCGTCCCGGACACGAACTGAAATACTTCCCGGGAGAGGTCAACCTGAAACGAGCCCAGGTTGTCGTGATCAACAAGATAGACACTGCCGATTACCAAGATGTTCAGACCGTCCGGGAAAACATATACCGGGTCAACCCCCAGGCCGTGGTGATCGAAGCCGCATCCCCCATTTATGTCGACCACGGGGAAAAGATTCTCAACCGGCGCGTGCTTGTGGTCGAGGATGGTCCTACCCTGACTCATGGGGAGATGAAGTACGGAGCTGGCATCATCGCCGCGAAACGGTATGGAGCCCGGGAAATCATCGATCCCCGGCCGTGGATTACCGGGACCCTCAAGGAAACCTTCGCCCGGTACCCGAACATCGGCTCCCTGTTACCGGCCATGGGGTATGGGGAAGAGCAGATCCGGGATTTGGAATGTACCATCAACGCCGCCGATTGCGACCTGGTCATCATAGGCACCCCCATCGATTTGAAACGGGTCATCCATATCCAGAAACCATCGGTCCGGGTAAAATACGAACTCCAGGAAATCGGGTCTCCCGACCTGGAATCGGTGTTACAACCTTTTCTGACCTGAAAATCACTTCCGCGAAAAGTGGCTTCCACCGGTTCACGCAACGCGAACGTAAAACCCAGCCCGCCGAAACCCAGTCTGCTCATTGCTTTTGGGGGCAACGCCCTCAACGTTCCCGACGCCCTGCCTCCCCACCAGAAAGAGGAATTCATGGTCGCCCGGAAATCCATGCAACCCATCCCTTCCCTGGTGAAACAAGGTTACCGTAAAATCATCATCACCCACGGAAACGGTCCGCAGGTGGGGCAAATCTTTCTCCAGCAGGAACTGACCAGAAATGAATTTCCAAGGCAAATCACCCTCGACGTTTGTGTCGCCGACAGCCAGGGGCGAATCGGGTATATTCTCCAAAACGTATTCGACAACGTCTTCGCCGGCCAAGGCGTTTCCCAAAGGGCCTTCGCCATCATCACCCAGGTCCTGGTCGATGCCGGGGATCCCGCATTCAACAATCCCACCAAACCCATTGGCGTCTTTTACTCCCGGGACGATGCCCGGGAACTTGAAAAAAAACGGGGGTGGGTCCTCAAGGAGGATGCGGGGCGCGGTTACCGTAGGGTGGTCCCCTCCCCGCAACCTCTGGACATCGTGGAAAAGGCCGTGTTTCAGGATATGCTGAACCGGGGCTTCATCGCCATCGGCGCAGGGGGCGGCGGTATCCCCGTCATCCGCGCCGCCGGGGGGCGCCTGGAAGGGGTCGAGGCGGTTATCGACAAGGATCGAACCAGCGCCCTGTTGGCCGCCCAGGTGGGCATCGATTACCTGGTGATTCTGACCTCCGTCGATTTCGCTTACCGAGACTTCAACACCGCGTCCCAAAAACCGATCGAACAGGCCGCCCTGGGCGAGATGGAAGCCTATTTGAAGGAAGGACATTTTCGGAAGGGAAGCATGAAGCCCAAGGTGGAAGCGGCAATCCATTTTTTAAAGGCGGGCGGGAAAAGAGCTATTATCGCCAATTTGTACGATTTGCACGCGGCCGTTGAAGGAAAAACCGGAACCCAAATCCATCCCGATCCCTGAAGCCGCTAGCGGATCGCGTGAACCGTAAATTACCAGACGCCCGGGCGGGCGATGATTGCCAAAGGC
The DNA here is from genome assembly GCA_046754465.1 of Nitrospinaceae bacterium. Classification (GTDB taxonomy): domain Bacteria; phylum Nitrospinota; class Nitrospinia; order Nitrospinales; family VA-1; genus JBHHVU01. Next base: position 51,370 of record JBHHVU010000012.1, read on the forward strand.
CCCCGGACGGTCCATTCCCAAGGAGGTCCCATGAATGTTTCAGACGGCAATTCCTTTCCCGGCAAACCGATCACCGAAATCGCCGGAACCCTGGGCCTTCGGCCAGACGACATCATCCCTTATGGCCGGACCAAGGCGAAGATCCGGCTGGAAGTTCTGAAACAGCATCCCCGGCGGGGAAAACTCATTCTCGTCTCCGCCATCACACCGACCCCGGCGGGAGAAGGCAAAACCACCACCACCATCGGCCTGGGTCAGGCTCTGGCCCGGCTGGGGAAATCGGTCTGTCTGGCCCTGCGGGAACCTTCACTGGGTCCCTGCCTGGGAATGAAGGGGGGGGCCACCGGAGGCGGATTGAGCCGACTCATTCCCGCCGAGGAAATCAACCTGCATTTTACGGGCGACTTCCATGCCGTCACCTCCGCCAACAATCTCCTCGCCGCTCTCCTGGACAACAGGATCTACCATGGCGACTACTGCACGATCGATCCACGGCGGATTTCCTGGAGGCGGGTGATGGACATGAACGACCGGGCGCTTCGAAAAACCATTATTGGGCTTGGGGGAGTCCTGCAGGGGATTCCCCGGGAAGGGGGATTCGACATCACCGCCGCCTCGGAAATCATGGCCATCCTCTGCCTGGCGGAAAATTATCAGGATCTCCAAGCGCGGTTGAATCGTATCCTGGTGGCTTTCACCTATGACGGCGAACCGGTCACCGCGGAAATGCTGAAGGCCACGGGCGCCATGACGGCACTGATGAAAGACGCCCTGCTGCCCAACCTGGTGCAGACCCTGGAGGGGGTTCCCACCCTGGTGCACGGCGGCCCGTTCGCCAACATCGCGCACGGCTGCAATTCGGTCATCGCGACGAAAATGGCCTTGTCGCTGGCCGACTGGGCTGTCACCGAAGCCGGGTTCGGTTTCGACCTCGGGGCGGAAAAGTTTTTTGACATCAAATGCAGAAGCGCCGGCCTCGACACCGCCGCCGTGGTTCTCGTGGCCACTTGCAGGGCCCTGAAAATGCACGGGGGCGTGAAGCACGCCGACCTGCCGCAAAAAAACCTCGAGGCCCTCCGGAAGGGCCTGCCCAACCTCGACAAACACGTGGAAAATATCACCAAATTCGGCGAAAGACCCATCGTGTGCATCAACCGTTTTGGCGCCGACCACGAAGAGGAAATCCGCTCGATCCAGGACCATTGCGAAACCCGCCTCCAGGTTCCCTGCGCCGTCAGCAATGTCTTCGAGGAGGGAGGAAAAGGGGGTCTCGAACTGGCGCGGGCCGTCCTCAACCACGGCGAAAAAATATCCGAACCTTTCCGGCCCCTGTACGGCTGGGACGAAGACGTGAAAACCAAGATATGGAAGGTCGCTCACGAAATGTACGGCGCCCGGAAGATCGATTACACGAAAAAGGCCGAGCGGGACTTGCGGTCCATAGAAAAGCTGGGTTATGACAACCTGCCCATCTGTATCGCCAAGACCCAGTCGTCACTCACCGACGATCCGAAAATCGTCGGCCGCCCGGAAAATTTCTCGGTGACGGTCCGGGAAATCCTGATCGCCTCCGGGGCCGGGTTCCTGATCCCGGTCACGGGGGATATCATGCGCATGCCCGGTTTGCCCAAACATCCCCAGGCGGAAAACATAGAACTCGTGGCGGGTGTCATTCGGGGCATGAAATGATGTTGGGAACCGGTCATTCAAAATAGGCGGCGCCGCAGTCGTCCATCTCCCGGATCTCCACGCGCTTGACGCGGATGGTCCCAGCGTTCACCTCGGCGCTCAACTCCTGGAACAACCAGCGGGCGATGTTTTCCGCCGACGGATTAAGCTGGTCGAAAGGAGGAACCTCGTTGATATTCTGATAATCCAGCCGGGCCAGGATGGCCTCCACCTGTTCCTTGAGTTTCATGAAATCCATGCCCACGCCGATCGAGTCCAGTTCGCCCGCCTCCACGATCACCGTGGCGCCCCAGTTGTGGCCGTGCAGGTTTTCATATTTTCCGTCGTAGCCCCGAAGCTGATGGGCGGCGGAGAAACGGGTGTTTATCTTGACTTCATACATGGGCCGTCCCCTTTCATGACCGGCACACCGCGCGAATGCAATCGGCGGCCGTCTCTATCATCGTCCGGATCTCCTCCACGGAGATCACCAGCGGAGGCATAAAATATATCACGTTTCCCAGGGGACGCATAAAAACCCCCCGCTTCAAACCTTCCCGGAAGATCTGGTGACCCACTCTTTTTTCAAAGGGAAAAGCCTCCCCGGAATCCCGGTCCTTGACAAGCTCCACGGCGGCGATCATTCCGGTCCGGCGAAATTCGCCACACCATTTCAGTTCCTTCAACGCATTTCCATATTCGCCGAGCGCCCGGATTTTGGGTTGGAGTTTTTCGAGAAAATCGTCTTCCATCAGAAGCGCCAGGCTTTCATTGGCGCAGGCGCAGGCCAGGGGATTGGCGGTGTAGCTATGGCTGTGAATGAACAGTTTCATCGTCGCGAACTCATCGTAAAACGCCTCGTAGATTCTGTTTTCCGTCAGGGTGGCCGCCAGGGGAAGGTAGCCTGATGTGAGCCCCTTGGACAGACATAAAAAAGTGGGATGCAGTCCATGCGCCCCGGAAACGAAAAGGGATCCGGTTCTGCCGAACCCGACGGCGATTTCATCGAAAATGGTATGCACCTCCCGGGAGCGGCAAGCCTCCTGGAGTTTTTGTAAATACACGGGGGGGTACATCTTCATTCCCGCCGCGCCCTGAACCAGGGGTTCGACCACGACGGCGGCGATATTCCGGTGGTGGCCGGCGAGGGTTTTCTCCATCGGTTCAAAACATTCGGCGCCACAGCTTTCGGGTTTCAAACCATAGGGGCAGCGAAAGCAGTCCGGTCCCTGAACTTCCACGTTATGCATCAGCACAGGCTCGAATTTTTCGCGGAACATCGGCAGGCCGCACAGTGAAAGGGCGCCCAGGGTTTCCCCATGATAGCCTCCCCTCAAATAGACGAACTTCACCTTGTCTCCCCGCCCTGTCTGACGCCAGTATTGCAAACTCATCTTGACGGCCACCTCAACCGAGGTGGACCCGTTATCGGAAAAGAAGACCTTGCCGAGGTTGGGAGGCGAATATTTCACCAAGGCGGAGGCCAGATCGATCGCTGGAGCGTGGGTGATTCCCGCGAACATGACATGGGAAATTTTTTCCAGCTGGTTTCTGATCGCCCGGTTCAACCTGGGGTGGTTGTGTCCGAACAGATTCACCCACCAGGAGGAGATCACATCCATGTATTTATTGCTGTCCCGGTCGAACAGGTAAATCCCCTCCCCCCGTTCGATCAAGAGTGGGGGCATGGTTTCATGATCCTTCATCTGGGTGCAGGGATGCCAGACGTTATGAAAATCCCTGACCAGGTCGGTATGCTTGTCATTCTGGGTCATGCGTTTTCCCCGTGGGGTGGAACCCGGAACCTGCCGTGTGATGTGATCAAAGCCCATAACGGGAGGGAGAGAATTCAGGGATTTCTTCCTTCAGCGTTTCCAACACCGTTTGAGTCAGGTACTCGGCCTGATGGGGGGTCTGCAAAATTCCGTTGCGAAAATGACCGGTGGAATAATACAGGTTATCGTAACGCCCGCTTTTCCCCATCACCGGCATCCCGTCGCGGGCGGCGGGCCGGAGCCCCGTCCACGACTCGATCAAGGGAGCTTCCCGCAGGCAGGGTAAAATCACCGAAGCGTTATCGATCAAGGCCTGGATGACCGTTTCTTCAATGGCGGGGTCGAACCCGCGGTCTTCCATGGTGGACCCCAGGACGAATCCATTTCCCTCCCGCCAGGGGGCGATATAGGTCAACAACCCGTGAACGGTATAGGGCAGGTGACGGTCCTCCGCCTGGACCCGGCACATCTGCCCCTTGACCGGTCTCAGGGGCAGGGAAACTCCCAGGATTTTTGCTAACTGCTGGGACCAGCTTCCCGCGGCCAAAACGATTTTTTTCCCCCCGACTTCCCCCGCGTCGGTCACTGCCAATCCAATGGAAGATTCATTTCGAATAAAACCGGTGACATTCAACGGCAGGAGGGTCACCCCCATCTTTTCCGTGGCGGCCACCAGGGCGTCGTGCATCTGGCGATTGTTGACCTGCCCCTCTCCCACCCACATTACCTCGCCGCAGGACTGAGCCAAGCTGGGAACTTTCTGCCGCACCCGGACGGGGTCCCAGACCTCGTGAGGCACGTTTTCTTCCCGGAAAAACCGCTTCCGCTCTTCCCAGTTCTCTTCATAAGAGGAGGAGGGCATGAGGGAACCATTCATGGATAAATGCACCGGCTTCCCCGCCACGGAAACCAATTCCGCTATAAAACGGGGATACATTTCCAGCGATTCCCGGCAAAACCGGAAAAACCCGTCGGCCACATCGCATTCCGCAAAAGGGGCCAGCATCCCCGCGGCCGCGCGGGAGGCCATCAGCGAGTTCATGGGGTCCCCCAGAACGGCGATCCTTAATTGTGGAGCGGTCCGCTTGAGCCGAAAGGCGATACTGTGGCCGATAACCCCCGCGCCCACAATCAAAATGTCGAATTCTCCGTATTTCATAAGTGAATCCGCTTCCGGGAGACCCATCCAAGTCTTAAAGCGGCAATGCCGGATTCCTCCCAAAAACCGTTTGAACGGAATTAGGTCCTATTTTAAATGAGTTTGGTGCCTCCCACCCTCCAAAGGCCGGATTCCTCCTATCACCTCAATTTCCTCCTGGCGCGCCTTTTGATGTTCTAAGGTCTTGATCATTTCAAAGCGGTTGTGCTATTTTCATTAAAAAAGGTTTTGGAATCAAGGAAAAGGATGTTGAACCGTTTATCAACACAACCGGCAAGGTCCGGAGTTTACTTCTCAAATTGGGACCATGAACGAAAATACAAAAAATAACACACAGACCGCCGATTCAGAAATCGCCGCCCGGGTGAATCCCATCCTGGAACACCTAAAGGTCGAAGGCACGGAAATCGATCTAAACGTATTTCGAAAAAAGTTTATTGAAATCTGGAAATTCGAGGAGGCTGGCAAACTTCCCCCGGAAGACCAGTTTTTGACCACCGTCGCCGTCTTTATATATACCGCGCACAATGCGATGGACGATTATAACATCCGCATCGACCGAGCCCGGGAAAGTATTGTAGCGGCCCTGGAAGGTTGGAAGAAGCAGGAGCTCGATCAAATGGTGGCCCAGGAGCGGGCGTCGGAAAAACCCTTCAAGGCGTTTGTGGATAACCATCTTCCACAGATCGACGAAATCTATACCTGGAAAAACTTTTTCCTCGATCACAAACAGGCGGATGAAAATCAGTGGACCTACAAAATGAAAAAATGCTGGTTCACTGAGTTTTTTATCCGGTTCGGCCGCGTCGATTATATTGAAACCGCCTGCATGTACGACCAGATTCCCTGGAAGGCCCGGAAGGACTACGTGGATTTGAAACTCAACAACATGTTCCGGAAACTTGGCAAAATTTGCCAGTTCAATTACAAACCCGCCAAACCCGGAAAATAGATCTGGCGGCGGGCCTGCCCGGTTTCCGGGAATTTTTCTTCCTCCCCTCTTTGCATCCAGGAACTCCTATCAAACGGGTCGCCTACTACATCAGCTCACACGGCTACGGACACGCGGTCCGCTCCACGGTCATCATCGCGAAAATCCTGGAAACGGCCCAGGTGTTCATCAAATCGGCCATTCCCGCCGATTTTTTCCACCTGTATCTAAAAGGAAATTTCATCCTTGAAGGGGAGGAGGTAGATGCCGGGTGCATCCAAAAAGACTTCATTCATATCGACGCCGATAAAACGTTTCAAAAGCTGGAAACCTTTTTACGCCGGTCCGAGGAACGATTGCAGAGCGAAATCCGTTGGCTGAAAGAGAAAAAAATCGATCTGATCCTTTCGGATGCCGCCAGCGCCCCCCTGGCCGCCGGGCATGCCCTGGACATCCCCACGTTCCTCGTCGCGAATTTCACCTGGCACGATATATACTCCCACCTGCCGGGGGTGGAACACCGGATGGAATTACTCGATGCCCTCCGGAATGAATATTCCCGCGCCTCCCTCCAGCTTCTGCCTCAATGCCACATCGAAAACGATCTTGTCCGAAAAAAGCGGGAGGTGGGGTTTATTGCCAGAAAAGGCCGAAATCTGCGGGATGAACTGGAACACGCCCTAAACACCTCGTTCAGGAACAAAACCCTGATCTTCATCTACCTGGGCGAGGCCGGGGCGGATTCCCTGAAATGGCAACATTTGAAAAAACTGGAGCACTGCGTTTTCCTCACCCGGGACCCGTTACCCCGGAACGTGCCCAACCTCTACGTCCTGGATGAACGGTTCCGGTATCCCGACTTGATCGCCAGTTCGGATATCGTGTGCACCAAGGCGGGGTACTCCACCCTGGCCACGGCCTTCGCTCATGACAAACCGGTCATTTCCTGCGCCCGAAAAAATTTCCGCGAGTTCGAGGTGATGAAGGACTATCTGAACCGCAGGGGAGTGGGACGAATCATCGAGCCGGACCGATTCTATTCCTGTGACTGGGACGAGGATATCAAGAAAGCCCGCGAAATTACCGTTAAAGGAAAAGTCAGACTGGATGGGGAAATGGATGCCGTGAAAATCATCGATAACTTTCCGCGGCCGGGCTCTCTGGGATGAAACCGGATATCACCCTGATCATCACCAACTGGAACGGCCGGGAGCTGTTGCGCGAATGCCTGCCCTCAGTCCTCGAGGCGGTGAAGAACGATACCGCCCATGCCTATGAGGTCCTCGTGATCGACGATTGCGGAACGGACGACAGTCTGGAACTCCTGAAGCGCGAATTCCCCACGGTCCGACAGGAAAAAACACCCCGCAACCTCGGCTTCCAGGAAGCCAACAATTACGCCGTGAATTTGGTGGACTCACCCATCGTGATGCCCATGAACAACGACATCAAACTGGATCCCCAGGCGCTGGGTCTGCTCGCCAGGCATTTCGACGGAGACGATGTGTTCGCGGTCAGCGGCAAGTTTTTCGGTTTCGACCGGTCCACCTTCCTCTATGGAAACCGGGGCGGGTATTTCCGTAACGGGCATTTCTACCTGTACGAGAAAAGCCCGGAGGACGGCAGCCAGACGCTTTTCGCCTGTGGGGGAGCCTTTATGGTGGACCGGAAGCGATACCTGGAACTGGGCGGGTTCGATCCGATGTATCACCCTTTATACTATGAGGAAATCGACCTTTCCTACCGGGCTCTGAAACGGGGATGGAAAGTTCGTTACGAACCGGCTTCCATCGCCTACCACAAGGTGCAGTCCACCATCACCCGGCAGGAAAAACGCCGCCGGATCGGGTTGATTTCGGCGCGGAACAATTACCTGTTCGTCTGGAAAAATATTCTGGACCGTCCCCTGACCCTCCAGTTCCTGTTTTTCATTCCCCTGTTTCTGTTCCGCGACCTGTTCCGCTTTAAATCCCGCTTCTGGGTGGCGTTTTACATGGCTCTGAAAAGACTGCCCGCCGCCCTCGCCGGACGAACCATGGAAAAACGGGACGTCCGGATTTCCGACCGGGAAATCCTTTCCCGGATCAACGCTAACCTGGCGAACCGGTTTGAATCGTAATGCCTGAAGCCGCCATACGATGCCACGCCTCCCCGGCCGAGGGGATGGGACACGTCTTCCGCCAACTCCACGTGGCCAAATTGCTACGAGACCGCGGCCTGGCGTTGACCTTTTTCATCCCGGAGCACTCCCCCTCGATCGGCCTGCTGCGGAGGGAGGATTTTGTTCCCCGCATCGTGGAGCCGCATCAGGGATTCCCCCCCGGGGTGACGGAAAAATTCGATCTGGTCATTGTGGACCTGCGTGATACGACACCGGAATTCATCAAGGGGCTGCGGAACCATGCGCGAAGAATCGCCAGTTTCGAGGACTTGGGTGAAGGCAGAAACCATGTCGATCTGCTGATCGATTCCAACCTGGAACCGGCCAAGGGCCGGGAGGTCCCCTCCCGCGTCAAACCTCTTTTCGGCCTCCCCTACTGTGTTCTGGCGCCGGTTTTTGACAAAGCCCACCGGCGGACAAAATCGTTTTCGGGAAAACCGCGATCGGTCCTGGTGACCATGGGCGGGACGGATCCGAACAACCTGACCCTCCGACTGGCAAAAATTTTTCTCGATGGGGATACCGATATTTCCTTCACCTTTCTGGCGGGCCCCGGATTCCCGCACAAACCGGCCCTGATGAAACTGGCGTCGGCCACAAAATCATTCCGGGTGGTTTGCAGCGCTCCCCATACGGCAGAACTGCTATTTGATCACGACGCAGTGTTCTGTTCGGGAGGAATCACCCTGCAGGAAGCGCTGGCGGTAGGCACGCCGGCTTTTGTCATCAGCCAGGTCCCCCACCAGGCGGAAAAAACCAAACCCATGGAAGAGGCCGGCGCAGCGGTCTACCTGGGCGCGGCCCAAAATTTCCGGCAGGAAAATATCCACGCCCTGCTGAACATCGGCGGAGAACGGCTTGAAGCCATGAGCCGGGTGGGGAAAAACCTGGTGGACGGACGCGGCATCTACCGGGTCGCGGATCAATTGCAATCGTTGATGGAAGCTTGATAAGGGACGCCGTCACGCCCCCGCGAGACTTTCCACTTCCTTTAGAATGCGGCGGATTTGAGGCTGGGTCACACCCAGGCCGGAAAGAAGTCCGGGCCGATGGGTCAATTCCCGGCAAAGCACCACGTTTTGTTCCAGCAGCTTTTTCTTTTGACGGGTTTTCAAGGTGGTCAGGCAGGTCAGCGGATGCAGTTCCTCACGTTCGATCCATTCCTTCAGTCCCTTTCCGGGGGGGAAATCCCAACTCAGCAGATTCAATCCGACACAACCTCCATATTTGATCGCGTCGGTGGTGAACTTGGTATTGGTCACCAGCCAGAACTCGTTGGAATGCCCTTCGGTCAAGTGATTTTTAAGGTCCAGGGAGCGGGCATAAACATAAAGGGCCACCTTGATATCGCATTTGACCCCCTCGCGATTATGGAACTTGCATTCCACCAGACGCTGGTGGCGGCCTTTGGAGGCCACCACATCCACTTCGTGCGAAACGCAGGCCCCTTCCATTTGGACGTCCACCCGGGTCTCGTACCCCTGTTTTTCCAGGAGGGCGCCGATGAACTTTTCAAAGGGATAACCGCTGGGCCCCAGGCTCATGACCGCCCGCTTGAGACTGTACCGGGCCGCCAGGTGCCGGGCTTCCCTGTGCAGCAGGTCGAACGCCATCCGGTAGATTTTGCGGGTGTTGATCCCCGGATAAATCCGCCGGCGGATCAGGTCCAGAACCGTCTGCACCTGTCTGGGAGAAGCCCCCGCGCCGCGGAGGGACCGTTCCAGTTTTTCTTCGGAAAAAGGCTCCTTGCCGCCGGAGGCTTTTTCGATGGAAAGAACCGGTGGGGTTTTGGCTGGAGAAACGGGCATGACCGCTGAAACTACCTGTCCAAAAATAGGGGAATGATGTGCCAGGCAAAGGATATCCCGGCAACCAAAACGCCAATGATCAACAGAATAAAATTCAATTTTTTCTGTTTCCGTTGTTCATCGGACTCCTCATCGACCTTCTTCACCGCGTCATTCTCCAAGGATTCCCTCAGGGAATTTTTTCAAGATAAAGCACTTTGTACGCCGCCACCGCCTTGTACACGCCCTTGGTGATGGCGTGAACGGAAAGGGTCGCTCCGGTGATCGAATTGATTTCCCGGAAATCCGAACCGGAATCCATTCCAAAAAACTGCCGCAGGAACGAAGGATACCGGACTTCCCAACCCCGGGGTTCCCGGTAAACCATGACCTCTACGTCCCTGACCGTTCCATTGGGGTTAAGCACCACCATGAAGGTGATGGGAAAAGATTTTCCGATGATATGATCGATGACCATATACCCCAGGGTCCTTCCATCCTTTTTCCCGATATAAAAGGTGATCCGGCTTTCTTTTATTTCCTGGTGACAAATCTCTCCGATGGCCTTTCGCTGGGTATCGGTCAACCACTTGTGGTCCTTTTCAATTTTATCCGCACCGGGAAAGGCGGCTTCCAAAGCCTGTTTCTTGGTGAGGAAAACCTGCAACTGAAATTTTTTTTCCTCGGCTTGAAAGGGACGCGGGAAAAAAGCCCAGGTGGTCCAGATCAAGAGGAAAACCCATGCGATTTTTAAAAAGCCTTTGGGGCGAAGATAGAGGTTTGAAGATTTCCTGGGCATTGGCAGTGGTTACAGGTCGGGACGGGTCTTCCTCAGCGAGGTTAATGGGGTCCTATTATAAAGCTATTTCCGGCGGGAAGAAAAAAAATCCTGGCGCCCCGAATCTCTTGGAGGAGACCGGGGTTCAGGGCGCCAGGAGAGAGCACAACTCAGGGCAGGACCGATTAATACATATAGGCGATCCCCATATTGAACTGGTCGTGCGATTTGCTGTCACCGGTTTTAAAATGCTGGTAGTCGGCCTTCAAAGCGACTTCTGCGATCGGCATATAGGAAATTCCCATTGTAAAAACATTGAAGTTGCTTTTATGCGAGGGCGCCGTTCCCGACGGCAGGCTGTCCTGCGGGCGGATCCGCTCGAACAGAAAGAAGGGAACCAGATCTTGCGTGGTATTCAGTCCCAATAACTGGGGGATATGCACCCCCGCCTGGATATTCCAACCGAAGATGTTGTCCGGCACGTCCGCGGAACAAGTCCCCGCGGTAACCACGTTGACCGCGGTGCAGTAGGTATTGATCGCTGCGGCATCATCGACGTCGATATTGACGATGGTGGCATTCATCTCGAACCAGCGCAACCGGTATTTCACATCACCCTCGAGAAGGAGGATGCGGCCGCCTTCGTTGATGATATTTTGGGTCGTTTCACCGGTATAAAAAGAGAAACCCAATTGCAGTCCGGGATACAGACTGGTGAGCTCCAGGCGTCCCACGGCCGCGAAATCCTCCGCGATGGCCACATTGGGCTGAAGCCGGCCCTTGCGGATACCATCCTTTGCCCGGAACTGACCCGATTGTCCGCCCCCACCCACTCCATCCCCGCTGCCAAACCCCAGGGGACGGATGGATTGAACGGAGTTGACGGCATAAATCCGGTAATTGACCCCCTCGAACGGGGTCCCGAATATTCCCACGCCGGAACCGTTCCAGGTCGTAGGAATGATTTTGGTTTGAAGTTCCGGCCGTTCCACGGACCAAAACAAGGGGGGCTCATGAAATTCGTTCAGGAAACCCACGGGAAGAAGCATCACCCCGGCCCGCACATTAAAGGATTGTTGGATGAGAAAGTCCAGGTAGCCGAACTCAAACTCCAGTTCCTGGGCGCCATGCTCAAAATCGATTTCCGCGTTGAGGTGAATCCAGTCCGTTAACAGCGCGTGAATCCCAATGACAAACCGGTGCAGATCGACTTCTGTCCGCCCACCCTGGGGCCGATGGTTGAAGTGCAGTTCGCCGTAACCATGAAGTTTCACCCGGTCGGGTTCCCCGCCTCCCCCGCCTTGCATTTTAAAATTCTCAATTTCATCGGTCAAAACATCAATCCGCCGTTGCAGTTCATTGAGGTCCGCCGAAAACCCAGGCACCCCCCATGCCAGGACCCAAAGGCATACCCAGCCGGAAATCCAAAAAGCCTTTCTCATGAAATCATGCTCCTTTCTAGGGACGGTACTTTACAACCAATTGAGGACAAAACCAAAAAAATATCCCGCGGTTATGAAAATAAAAACGGTTCTTATTTTTTCCTTAAGCCGTCCCTTGTCAAATTTTTCTTATGGTTCATTTTTAAGGAAACCTTATCCCTTTCCAATTTCCGAACCGATTCCCGATAGCCGGATAGTGAATCAATGAAACTTCATAGGTTTGGATGGAATGTAAATGCCCATTCCAGCTCTATCGGCCAATTCATCGGGGACCAGATTTAATTCGAATTCAAGGGATCTGTCTCCAAGGCTCCCCGTTTTTGCCCCATGAACAGGGCGAATAGGGGATCCGATTGGACCGGGGACGCTGACGGTTGGCCTTCGTTTTTTTTCCCTTGCTTCCATCAAAAGGATTTTTATTGGATTTTTCTTCATGGAACCTCCTGGATTAGGAAATTTCGGTCAGGCATTTATGAAAAGCGGAAATGCTGCTGGAATGGCTCAATTCAATAGGGATATCGTATCTTCTCGCCGCCCGCCTCGCGTCCTTGACCATGGGATGCGCGATCGTGCCCGTAAAAATGACAATGTAATGGACTCCCCGCAACCGACGGACCATATCGGGAACTCTTTGGCTGAACACTTTAATTTCGTGCCCCAAATCCTTCCCTTTTTGCTTATAGGAATTTTTCAAGCGATCCAACCCTCCAAGAACAGCAATACTCATGATTCCTCCTGATTCTTTAAAACCCCGTACCGGGGAACAATTAAAAGCGAATTTCATTATCCTGGCGCAACCAGGAAAAGAGGGCCGGCCGGGATTTTTAATGGCAATGAATCCCATGGATATTTCATAAAAAAAAAGAACCGAAATTACTCAGGTTAAAGCAGGCACCGCCAGGGCCGGAGCCAAAAACTCTAGAGCCTCCCCGGAAGCTTTCAATTTAAGGATCCGGTCCGGGGTTGAAATTTGAACCGTTGCCCCGCCGCCACACCTCTTCATGCAGGAAACCCGGCAGACCCGGTACCCCTCTTCTTCCAGGTTCTCCAGCTCAACGGCGATTTTATCGGAGGCCCAGGCCCTACACCCCGCGCCTGAACAAACCTTTATGTTTTTATGGGATTGGACGAGATTCATGTTTAAGACAATTTATTTTGATAACGATTTTCAAAATAATATAGTAGGGTCATCGAAATTTGTCAACTATTTTTTCCAGAAAAACAGCAGTAAAATAACTCACTTAATTACAATTAGTTAGTTTTAAACTGCCATTTTTATTCCATTTTCCTCCTCCGGGAACGGTTTTTTTATTGACCTTTTATTATTTATTTATTATAAATGATAATCATTCTTATTATTAAATTAAGCCCACTCTTCTTTATGTTCCAGGAAATCGAGATTTTAAAGGATTACATCCGCCAGAATAACCTCCGTTGGACTCCCCAGCGCAAAACCGTCCTGGAGGTTTTTCTCGATATGGAGGGTCACGTGGAAATCGAGGAGGTTTTTGAAGAGGTCCGGAAAAATGACCCGACGATTGGGATCGCCACCGTTTACCGCACCATGAACCTTTTGGCGGAATGCGGACTGGCAAGGGATAACACCTCCCCCACCGGAAAGAAAAATTTTGAAAAGTTATACCGTCAAAGTCACCACGATCACCTGATTTGTATCGGGTGCGGCAAGATCGTGGAGTTCGAACATCCCTTGATTGAAAGATACCAGTTGGAAATCTGCCAACGGTATGGCTTCACACTCAACCACCACCGCATGGAAATTCTGGGGATTTGCCCGGAATGCAAGGATGAACCAGAATCTCCCTAAAGGTTTATTCCGCCCGAAGCCCGTCCGGTGGAGCGGGGTGCCCCCGCCTGGGGCGATCAAAAGGCCAAACCCAATGATTCGAAGAAAGCTTTTACCTAAAACAGCCCCCTCCCCCAACGAATTTTCGGGGAGTCCACGGAGTTTGAAAAAACGCTCACACTTTTTGTCAAAACGAAACCAGGCAACCGATCGTGTAAGTATCCAATATCAATCATGCATGTGTTCGCTAAGATAATTTTGGATACCGATATCTTTTATTCGCTGGAACTGGGTCTCAAGCCAGTCACAACTCTCTTCCGTGTCCTCCAAAATATCGTCAAGAATTTCTTTCGTACCAAAATCATTTTTTTCCATGCACAGACGGATGTGTTTCCTCAGCCGATCCACATGATCTTTTTCCATGGTGTATTGGTTTTTCAGATGATCCTCACAGGTATTGCCGACAAGAATGGTGTCGTACTTCGCCATATCGGGGATCCCCTCAAGATACAATATGCGTTCGATGACTTTATCCGTGTGCTTCATCTCCCCCAAGGACTCTTCACGGGCATGGTGGGCCAGTTTCTTGAAACCCCAATTGTCCTGCATTTTATAATGAATGAAATACATATTGATGGATGTCAATTCCGCCATTAACACATCATTCAATGCCTCGATTACTGTGCTATCCCCTTTCATGGGCCGCTCCTTTTTTACAATAACGGGTAATAAATATATCGCGGGAAACCCCGAAACATGAAACATCCTGAGCCATCCTAGCAAAAACCATTTTTCGAATAAACCATTATTTTATAAATAGTTACAACCGATATAGGTAATAAATACTAATATCATTTAATCCTTGGAAAATCTTTTCCTCCCGGATCGCGGTTTGGCGAACCCCTTTCATTACCGGTTTATATCAGGAAAGCTGAGCGCATCCCGGACGGGCCATGAAATTTTCAATCAATATCGAGAAAGACTCTGGCAGGATTTTTCAGGCAGGATCTAAAAGTTGGTTTTGCCGTCGAGGCGGGTGAGGACCTCGACCCCGGTGCCGGTCACCCAAAGGGTATGTTCAAACTGGACGGAGAGGGATCCGTCCTGAGTCACGGCGGTCCATTTATCCGGCAAAATGCGGAGGTCGGGTTGCCCCAGGTTGATCATGGGTTCAATGGTGAACACCATGCCTTTTTTCAGTTCAATGCCCTCCCCGGGGCGGCCGAAATGGAGGATCTGCGGTTCTTCATGAAAGTTTTTCCCGATTCCATGGCCGCAGAATTCACGCACCACCGAATACCCGCGGGACTCCACAAAAGTCTGGATCGCCGCGCCGATGTCGCCGGTCCGGGCGCCGGGACGGACGGCGTGGATTCCCCGCAGCAGGGCCTGTTTGCAGGTTTCGACCAGCCGGCTGGCCTTGGACCGTGGAGACCCAACAAAAAACGTCTTGCTGGTATCTCCATGGAAATTCCTGTAATACGTCGTAATATCCAAATTCACGACGTCCCCGTTTTTCAATTTCCGGTCCGATGGAATGCCGTGACAAACTTCGTCGTTAACGGAGGAGCAAATGCTCTTGGGGAACCCACGGTAATTCAAGGGAGAGGGTATGGCCCCCCGCTCGACGATAAAATCATGACAGATATCGTTCAAACGATTTGTGGTGACACCTGGTTTGACATAAGGTTCGATCATCAGGAGGACCTCCGCCGCCATCCGGCAGGATTCCCGCATAATCTCTACCTCTTCATCGGTTTTTATATGAATCATGGAGGTATCCCAATTCCTTTAGAAAACCGTCATTCTCGCGCCATTTGGGTTTCACTTTTACGAATAAGTTTAGATAGACCCTCACCCCAAAACGTTTCTCAATTTCTTTTCGGGCCGCGGTTCCCATCTTTTTGAGCATTCCCCCCTTTTCCCCGATGATGATTTTTTTCTGGGATGCTTTTTCCACGCAAATAGTGGCATCGATAGCCATAACCCCGTTTTCCCTCTCCATCACATTTTCCACGATCACAGCCACGGAATAGGGGATCTCGAACCGGGTCAGGTTCATTATTTTTTCCCGGACGATTTCCTCCAGTAAAAATTCTTCCGTACAGTCCGTCACCATATCCTCCGGAAAATACTGCGGACCTTCCGGCAAATATTTCAGGATCAGGGGAACCAGGAGGTCCAATCCATCCCGCTTGAGCGCCGAAATGGGAACGATTTCCACGAACGCCGCCTTTTGGCGCATCTGCTCGATCAAAACCAGCAGGTCCGGCTTGGCCACCAGATCGATTTTATTGATGACCAGAATTTGCGTGACCGGCGTTTTCTTGAGGGACTCCAGAACGAAATCGTCCTCCGGACAAAATCCCTGCCTGGCATCGATCAGGAAAAGAATCAGGTCCACATCGTGGAAGGTGCTCAGGCTGGCACGCACCATGAGGCGGTTGAACCGGGAGGTGGAGGAGTGGATTCCGGGGGTATCGACCAGGATGATCTGGCCGCCGGGGAGATGCACCACCCCCGTGATCTTGTTGCGGGTGGTTTGCGGTTTGCAGGACATCGCCGCAATTTTCCGGGGCACCAACCGGTTCAACAAGGTCGATTTTCCCACGTTGGGTTTGCCGATGATGGCCGCATACCCCGATTTCAACTGCGTTTCACTGGTCATTCCCATCAAGAATCCCGATGATTCAATAAAATTCGCCAGGCAAAAAAATCAAGTGTATTATAGGATGAACTGCCGAGGAGGAGGATTCTTTCAGAAATCCTGTTCAGGCTAACGGCCAGCTTTAAAAACAGCGTCGGCCGGGGAGGGGAATCCGCGATGCTCCTCGCCACTTTTTTTTTAATCGACGCCGAACCGGGTTCACGTCCCTGGCCTGGAAAACTGCTTTCATCGTCACCATTCTATCATGAACTCCCTGGGTTTATACATCCACATTCCTTACTGCCTGCACAAGTGCGGCTACTGCGATTTTAATTCGCATCCGATTCAGCGGGAGGAAATGGATTCTTACGTGGAGGCGATTTTTCTTGAAATGGCGCATTACGCCGCTAGGTTTCCTTCCAAACCCCGGCTGGCCAGCATCTTTCTTGGCGGGGGAACGCCGACCACGCTTCCCGCCGTATCACTGGAAAATATTCTCAGCCAATGCGCCCGGCATTTTCCCTTGGCCCCCGACTGTGAAATCACCCTCGAAGCAAACCCCGCCACCATCGAGGTCGGTACGCTCAAAAAATTAAGGGCGGCGGGCTACAACCGCATCAGCATCGGTGTGCAATCGTTCGATGAAAACGAGCTGCGGCGGCTCGACCGGGTGCACGGCGTGGATGAAATTCACACCACCGTCGACCGGGCGCGGGAAGCGGGATTCGATAACCTGTCGATGGATTTGATGTTCGGTCTTCCGGACCAAACCCCGGCGCGGTGGGAGGATCACCTGAACCAGGCCCTCGCCAAAAATCCGGAGCATCTCTCCACCTACAACCTGACCGTCGAACCGGGAACCGCCTTTTTCAAACAGCAGGAACGGGGAAAGCTTCAGTTGCCTCCGGAGGAGACCCAACTGCAACTTTACCGGAAAACCATCGAGGTCCTCGAAGCCGCGGGATACAGCCATTACGAAATTTCCAATTTCTGCCGGCCTGGCCGGGAATGCCGTCACAACCTGACCTACTGGCAAAACGGCGAAACCCTGGGATTGGGCGCCGGTGCCTCGTCATTCCTGAACGGAGTGCGGTTCAAAAACTTCAACCCGCCCGCCCGGTACATCCGTGAAGTCCGGCAACGCGGCACCGCGGTCGAGTTTTCCGAAACACTCCCGCCCCGGCGCGCCATGGGTGAAACGTTGATGCTGGGGCTGAGACTGCTTCAGGGAATCCCCATCCCAGCCTTTGAAAAACGTTTCCGGACCTCGTTCGAAAGCGTTTACGGCAAGGTGGTCTCCGCCCTTCAGGAAAAGGACCTCATCCATAAAGACCGGGACCGCATCGCCCTGACCCGCAAGGGTTTGTTCCTGGCCGATTCCGTCATCCTCGAATTCATCGCCTGAACCCCGCTGCCCCTGGAGCGCCAATGACCGATCCCGCCGAAGCTTTCAAAAAACTTGTGACCATCGTCGATACGCTGATGGGAGAAAACGGCTGCCCCTGGGACCGGGTGCAGACCCGCGAATCCCTCAAGCCCTATCTCGTGGAGGAGGTCTACGAAACCCTGGAAGCCCTTGACAGGGAACACCCCGAGGAGATCAAGGACGAGTTGGGGGACCTTCTTTACCAGATCCTTTTTCACGCCAAAATCTCCGCGCTGAAAAACGAGTTCGACATTCAGGATGTCATTCAATCCATCAGTGAAAAGATGGTGCGGCGGCACCCGCATGTTTTCAAGGAAGGGGAGCTTCACACCCCCGAAGAGGTGGTCCACCAGTGGGAGGAGATCAAAAAAAACGAAAAGAAACACAGCCCGCGAAAATCCGTCCTCGACGGAGTTCCCATCCACCTCCCCGGCCTGTTACGCGCCCAGAAGCTTCAGAAAAAAGCCGCCAAGCACGGCTTCGACTGGGATAAGATCACCGCCGTTTTCGACAAACTGGATGAGGAGATCGCCGAATTCAAAAAAGCCGTCTTGTCCGGGGAAAACGCGGATATCAAGGGCGAACTGGGCGACATCCTTTTCGTTCTCGTCAACATCGCCCGCTTCAAAAAAATCGACGCCGAGGAAGCCCTGCGCGCCACCAACAACAAGTTCATCCGCAGGTTTCAGCACATTGAACGGGAAGTCGCGAAACAAGGGAAGGAATTGAAAGACACGCCGCTGGAAGAATTGGAAAAATACTGGCGGCAGGCCAAGCGGACCGAGCCCCAATAAACCTCCACCGCGCCCTACCGGCCCTCCTCCAGTTCAAGGGGGTGCCTTCATTCCCGCTTGAGGACGATTGACCCTTAAAGCGCGGCGGCCTGGCGGGCCCAGGCGGCGAGTTGTTCCTCATCTTCCAAAACATCGGCCGGCACTTCGTAGTAGTTCTTCAAGGTCTGGCGGCTGTTGGGCCGGAAGGGTTTCATTCCCCGGTCCCGGTAATCCGAAACCGTCGCGGCGCCGGTTTTGAAATAAAGCCCCCCCACGGCAATGATCCCGAAAAAAACGCCCTTGTAATAAAGACCATGTCCCCCGAACATGGCCCGGCAACCGATCTCCTCCAGGGACTCAAGCTGATCGAGAACAAATTCCTTGAACGACTCGTTTTTCATCCTTACCTTCCGGAATTTCCCTTTGGCCCCCAGTTCCCTGGCGGAGTGCCTCCGCTCGCGATTGGTCGTTCATTATATGGCGGACCTGGATCGACAGGCGATTGAGACTGGACCTATCTCCCTCCCCCGTGGGGGGTGGCCCGGCGGAGTGCCTCCGCTCGCGATTGGTCGTTCATTATATGGCGGACCTGGATCGA
>JBHHVU010000013.1:0-66144 GCA_046754465.1 Nitrospinaceae bacterium
AAACTCGATTTAAATCAAAATTCTAGAAAAATACCTCTTACGCAAAGGTCTCTTCAGAAAGGGGGAGAATTAAAAATCAGATTTTTATCCTGTTCATCCTGTCAGAAATTTTTAAGCCTCCAGCCCCGGGGGAGGGAGATTGGTCAAATCTAAACCACGTAACAATCCTTATCCGGCATATAACGCATGTCCAACTGCCCGCGGAGGCACTCCGTCCCCTTCAGGGAAATTCAAGTTTCTTAGTTGGCCCTTTCGAGGAACGTAAAGAAAAAAATCAGATTTTTATCCTGTCCATCCTGTCAGAACTTTTTTTAAGCTGCGCCAACATGCAGGCAAGCGGAAACTTGACCCCTCAGGGAGAGGGCGGGGTGAGGGTGGTTGCATGACGGGTTGACAGGATCGGCGGAATACATAATATCCCGTTTAGACCGTTTTGGAATCCAATCAAATCAGGCTCTCCTATAACAGTGGTAGTCAAGAAAGGGGCCTGTTGCCCCAAGGACCTGCCCGTTCCTCGTTCCTTTCATCACGAAAATATCCCCGATTCAACCCTGCAAGTATAAGTTGATTGTTTTCAAGGATTAAGTTACAATTCGGCATCCCAAAAATCAAATAGTTTCGCCAAATCTTCATTTACCAACATTGGTTTAACCCATGAACCAAGTGGCTTGGAAATTTAGGGAGATGACGAAGGGAGAAATGAATACCGACCCTATAGAGGGCGAGTTCTTTTCTACCGAACACTTGGACAGCATTACAGATGCGTTAGTCCGGGAAACCATTCAAAACTCCTTGGATGCCGGAAAACCCGGTGCACAGGTTCGTGTTCTTTTCCGGATTTCCAAAATAGATTCTTCGGGTGGTTTTTCCATGGGACATTACCTGTCTCACCTCCAACCTCACCTAGAAACGGATCAAAATGGCTTGATTGATGTGCCTTCCTTTAATGAGCCCGGAAGTTATCTGGTAATCGAGGATTTTGGGACGCGCGGACTGGAGGGTGACCCAGATCAAGATGATGACTTGAATTTTTCGGCTGGAGAAAAGAGGAAAAACGATTTTTTTTATTTTTGGCGCAATATAGGGCGTTCAAATAAGAGCAATGAGGACCGTGGCCGCTGGGGGTTGGGGAAAACAGTTTTCCAAGCCACCTCCCGAATCAACAGTTTTTTTGGGTTGACGGTGCGTGCAAGTGATAATCGGTCCTTTTTGATGGGGCAATCTGTTTTAAAAACACATCTTGCAAACAATAAAAAGTATGCCCCTTATGGTTGGTATGGGATTTTTGATGGCAACTTCTGCACCCCAATCGAAGATAGGATTTTATTGAAAAAATTTTCCCAAGACTTTGGTCTTGCCCGCTTTGGAAAATCTGGTTTGTCCGTAGTAATTCCATATCCGGAAAAATCCATTGAATTAAAAAATTTGGTTTCCTCGGTATTGATTCATTATTTTTTTCCGATTCTGTCCGGTGACTTAGTGGTAGAAGTCCAGAACAATTTAGAGTCGGTCACCATGGATGGTCAACAATTGGATCGGCATATTGAATCCATTGATTTTTCTAAAACTAAATTCACCAGAAAAAACTTTCAAAATCTTTTTGATCTAACCCGTTGGGTCATATCCTTACCCGAAGACTCTTTCCATGAACTCAAAATCCCTGCGCCGGGGAAAGCCCCAAAATGGAATGAATCATTATTTGAACAAGATGTATTAAAAGAACTGCAAGAGGCATATGAAAAGAAAGAAAAAATTGCCTTGCGAGTCCCTCTTGAAATCAAGCGGAAAAACAACGCCTCGAAAAAAACCCATTTTAATGTATATATCCAGCGGGATGAAAACCTGGATCGGCCTGAGGACCATTTTATAAGAGAAGGCATTACTTTAGCGGGTGTAAGATCGCTGCGGCAAAAAGGTGTTCGCGTAATCGTATCCATTGCTGATAAAGCCCTTTCAACTTTTTTGGGGGATGCCGAAAATCCGGCTCACACGGAATGGCAGGAACGTTCCCCAAAATTCAAAGGTCGATATGATTTGGGGGTATCGTGTTTACGGTTTGTAAAAAATAGCTCTAATGAAATCGTTCGATTATTGAGCAAACCCGCAAAGGGAAAAGATAAAAATTTATTGACCGATTTGTTTTTCATTGAGGAAATTGCGCCAGATGGGTCAAAAGGTTCCAAGGATGGAGAAGATGATTCAGCGAGCGGAAAACCGGCTGTTCCAAATATGATTGCACAGGATAAGGAATTTCGGATTCAGCCGGTAAGGGGAGGATTTAAAATCTCCCGTAATCCCAAAGCCAGGTCCCTGCCTTTGGGAGTCCAAGTTACAGCAGCTTATGAAATTCGTCGTGGCAATCCTTTTCTAAAATATAGTCCGTTCGATTTTGAAATGGGCAAACCCCCTATTCAAATTAAAGTGGACAGGGCAAGAATCGCCGCGACCAGGGAAAACCGGTTATTGATACAAATTGAGAATCCAGATTTTGCGGTTGAAATAAGCGGATTTGATCCCCATCGAGATTTACGGGTAAAAACGGATCCTGTGAGGCAAGAAAAATTATGATTCGCAAACTTAACTTTACGGGACGGAAAAAAATTCCAAAATCCCATGTGGCAATCACGATTACTTCTTTAGACCATTTTCCCTGCTCGTTTGACGCCCAGCTTGATTTAGAAAATTTTAATTTCCCTGCAGAAGCCAAAGTTTTTATCGAAGCATATAATCGCTCATCCTACATGCGTTTTCCGTATGGCACGATTGAAAAAATTTTGGTTCCTCAAAACCGGGCGCTGGATCAAATCGATCCCGGAAGAATCCCCTTATTCCGGGTCAAGGTGACGGATCAGACAGCCAGACATGGACGTATTCTAGCCTTGGCAGATAAAATCCATCCAAGGGGTGTTGATGATGTCTCAAAGAATAGGATTAGTCTTTTGCATGTGGAGTTTACCGACGACCTGGGGGATCGAATATGGCGGCTCGATTTAGGAGATTGGCCAACTCTTCAATTGAATAATCAAGTAGAAAATATAAAGGAAGTTGCCAGGTCCGATGATGTATTTCATTCTCTTGTTTATCCTGAAATTGCCCGGCAAATTTTAGAAAACATCGTGAAAAATGGAGATCTTGACCCCGAAATGGATGAGGGTGACTGGCCTTGCCTTTGGATTAAGTTTGCCCGCAACCTCCCTGGCGTGGGTGAACCTCCCTCTGGAAAAGAGACGGGGGTCAAAGAAGACCAAATTGAGTGGGTAGATTCAGCGGTAAACGCTCTATGTCAAAAAAGGAATTTGCGGGAAAAATTTGAACGGTTTTATTGTCAGGAACAAGAATGACCTTGCATACGGTAAAAAAGTTAAATCAAGGAGGCATCCAACGATTTCGGGAATATCTTTTGGGAGTCCGTTCCGGCGCCCACGATTCGCCCCCTGAGGAAATTCTCCATGACCCCCTTTATTCCGAAGAGGTTCAAGGGCAGGGCGAAATAGAAAACGTTACATTCAAATCTAGCTTTGAGGCTGCAAAATATCTTAACCAAAAGCTGGTTCATATAGACAATTCAAACAATCTTCAAAATATAGGCTTGTGGAGTTGGTTATCCTTGTTTTATTTCGACCAGGTTTGTCCACCGGATAATTACGGAAGCCGCAACCCGGGACGAGATTATAGACATATTCCGGAAATGGGTTATCGGTTCAGGCACCGGCATCTTCTCGCGGGTCCTTTCCACACCTACAAAATGTATGAAGAAAAGGCAAGGCTGCTGCTTAATACTCCTTTAAGGCAAGAAAGCCAAATTCATCATCAACTCGCAACTAGGCAAAATTTTATCAGCAATCGGGCCATTATAGACGCGATTGGTGCTCTTTATTTTGATGAAGAATTAAGAAAACCAAAAAAAGGCTTACTATCAAAGGCCAAACCGGGAAATTTATATAGATTTATAGACGTTGTTCAACAGCTTGACCTTACGTATGATCTATACAGCATGAAATCCGATGAAATTTTTTCTTTGCTTCCTGAAGAGTTTAAGGGATGGCAATAATCCACTGGCCCTAGGAGAAGGAGCAGAGAAGTGAAAAGAGAAAGGGGAAGAAAAAAAACAGATTTTTATCCTGTTCATCCTGTCAGAAATTTTTAAGCCCCCCGCCCCGGGGGAGGGAGATTGGTCAAATCTAAACCACGTAACAATCCTTATCCGGCATATAACGCATGTCCTGTACATAGTCCAAGTTTCTTAGTTGTCCTCCTCATGAAGGGGGAGAATAAAAAATCCGATTTTTATCCTGTTCATCCTGTCAAAAAGAAAATCCCCCCCGCCCCCCTTTAAAAAGGGGGAAGAGGCTCCCCCTTCCCTGAAGGGGGCGGGGGGGATTTCAAATCTCCATCCATTAACATAAAACATCATAACTTATGCAAAGGTCTCTTTAAAAAGGGGGGATGGGTGACTTCCACTTCCCCTCAGGGGGAGACCCAGTTGTCGATGCATTTCAGGTAGGGCGCGGAACCTTTCACGATGGGTAAGGCGATGACCTCGGGCACGGAATAGCTATGGTTCTTCCGCACCCAGGTTTCGAGCGCCTCGAATTTCTCGTTCCGCGTCTTGACGATCAGCAGGATTTCCTCCTCTACGCAGAGTTTCCCCTCCCAATAGTAGGTGGACTGGACCGACGGCACGGCGTTCACGCAAAAGGCCAGTTTCTCCTCAACCAGACCGCGGCTGAGTTTGCCGGCTTCTTCCCCGGACCCGGCGGTGATATAGACCACGATGTGCTGCTCCATGAATAGTCCCTCCCGTCAGATGACGAATTTCAGCAGATAGAATCCCAGCACCAGCAGGATGAAAAAAACGATGGTGAAAATATTGAAATATTTTTCGATCAGTTTTTTGATGGGCGGTCCGAATTTGTAGATGAGCGCGGCTACAAGGAAAAACCGCGCCGACCGGCTCACGGCCGAGGCCAAAACGAAAACACCGAAATGGATTTTGAACGCTCCGGCGGCCAGGGTGAAGATTTTGTAAGGCAACGGGGTGAACCCGGCCCCGGCCACCGCCCAGGCTTCGTATTCGTTATAGAGGTGTCCGATTTTGTCGAACTGTTCCCGAAAGTGATAAAACTCGACGATGCGGTTTCCCACCACGTCCATCAACTCGTGGCCGATGAGGTAGCCGAACATCCCCCCCAAAACCGAGCCGATGGAGCAGAAAAAGACGTTCCGCAGCCAGAGCGCGGGGACGGCCGCGGTCATCGCGATGAGCAGGACATCGGGCGGGATGGGGAAAAAGGAGGATTCGATAAACGCCAGGACGAAGAGCGCGGGCAGGGCATAGGGCGTCGCGGCCCAGTGCAGGACCCAGTCGTAGAGTGATCTCAGGAGTTTCATGGCTGATTTCATGTGACCGCGTCTGTTCGCGCGGGCATCCCGGCGCGGGGGGCGGCGGGTTACAGGAGGTTAATGGGATCCACGTCGATGGTCAATTTGGCCTTTCCGGTGAAGGCGGGTTGTTTCTCCCTGACCTGATTGAACTGGCGCAGGATGGCCTGCAGGGTTTGCATCCTCCGGGCGCGCAGGATGATGTGCCAGCGGAATTTGTTCTTGATCCGGTACAGCGCCGCGCGCGAGGGGCCGAGCAGTTCCGCGCCCCCCGGGGTGCGGGTGAGGATGTGGGCCAGCGCGGATTTGGTTTGGCGTGCCATCCGTTCGCCCGCGGGTTCCTCCCCGCTCTCGATTTCCAGGGCCACCATCCGGGTGAACGGGGGATAATTCAGTTTTCCGCGGAGCCCCACTTCTTTCTGGAAAAAATTGAGGTAGTCGTGCTCGCGCACGAAATCGAAAACGTAATGGCCGGGGTGGAAGGTTTGGATGATCACCTTTCCCGGCACCTGGCCCCGGCCCGCCCGGCCCGCCACCTGGGTGAGGAGCTGGAACGACCTTTCGCAGGAACGGAAGTCGGGGATGTTGAGCGACAGGTCGGCGTGGGTGACCCCCACCAGGGTGACGTTGGGGAAGTCGTGTCCCTTGGTGATCATCTGGGTGCCGATGAGGATATCCACTTCCCCGGCGTGCATCGCCTGGTGCATGGTTTCGAAAGCGGAGCGGTGCCGGGTGGTGTCCCGGTCCAGCCGGATGATTTTCGCCTCCGGAAACAGCCGCCGGGTTTCTTCTTCCAGTTTTTGCGTGCCGAATCCGAGGAAACGGATGACCTCGCCCCGGCAGTCGGCGCAGGCCGAGGGCGTCCGCGTGATGAAGTTGCAGTAATGACAGCGGAGCAGGTTCTCCCTCCCGTGGAAGGTCAAGGTCACGCTGCAGCGGGTGCAGTGAAAGACGAAGCCGCACTCTTTGCAGAACACATAATTGGCGGTGCCCCGCCGGTTCAAAAACAGGAACACCTGCTCGCCCTGTTCGAGCCGATGGCGGATGGCGGATTTCAACTCGCCGGAGAAGATGGAGAAATTTTTTCTTTCGTCCCGTTCTTTTTTCATGTCCACGATGCTGACCACGGGCAGAAGGCGGTTTTGCACCCGTTTTCCGAGGGACAGGTAGCGGTATTTTCCGGATTCGGTATTGGCCAGCGATTCCATGGAGGGGGTCGCCGAACCCAGAATGACCACGGCGTTTTGCGCGCGGGCGCGGATGATGGCGGTGTCGCGGGCGTGGTAGCGCGGGGTGGAATCCTGTTTGTACGAGGAATCGTGTTCTTCGTCGATAACGATCACGCCGGGATTCCTGAACGGCGCGAAGACCGCCGACCGCGCCCCCACTACGATCGAGACCCGTCCTTCCCGGATTTTTCTCCATTCCTGGTAACGTTCGAGGGGTGACAGGCCGCTGTGCAGGATGGCGACCCGGTTGCCGAACCTTTTTTGGAACCGGGCCATGGTCTGCGGCGTCAGGGAAATTTCAGGAACCATCATGATGGCGGTCCTGCCCTGTTCCAGGGCACGCTGAATGCAACGGAGGTAGATTTCGGTTTTCCCGCTGCCGGTGATGCCGTGCAGCAGGAAGGTGTGAAATTCCGCGGCCTCCATCGACCGGCGCAATTCCTTGTAGACCTTCTCCTGACCGGGGGTGAATTGAAGGGGTTTCTCGACGGAGAGGGCGGGTCCGGATGCGGTGGGGAGAATTTCGCGCCGGTTTTTTTTCTTCAAGATTTCCACGAGGCCCTTTTCCTGGAGTTTTTTGAGTGGTCCGTTGTACGCGGGCAGTTTTTTTGCCAGCGCGGTGAGTTTCACTTCTCCGCCGCGGAGAAGTTCGTAGATGGCTTTTTGTTTCGGTGAGCGGCGGAGCCGTTTTTCCACGTCTTCCGGATCGCGGTCCGGGGACACCCGGCGCGCGGTTTTTTCGTATTTGTAATCGACGGTGCCGTGGCGGCGCGGCGGTTCGCAATTTACCAGTCCCTCCTGTTTCAAACGGGCCAGCGCATAGGCGCTGAAGCGGTTTTGCAGCGACCGTTCCAGTTGCTTTTGAGTTTGGCGCTTGCGGTCCCGCAGGGTTTCCAGAACCAGCGCGCGGGATTCTTGCAAACCTCCGTTTTCCAGGATGGCGGCGCCTTTTTCCGAAAGGGTGAGGACTTCCCGGGCCTCCTCGTCCAGTCCGGCGGGCAGGGCGGCCCGGATGGCCTCACCCCAGGAACTCTGGTAATAATCCGCCACCCATCGCGTCAGGTTAAGGATGTCTTCCGAGAGGATCGGGTCCGTATCCGGCAGGTCGGCGATGTCTTTCAGGGAGAGGGCAGAGTTTTTCTGGCTGGAAAGGGAAACCACGTATCCGGTGAGCTTGCGCCTTCCAAAAGGAACGAGCACCCGCATTCCCACCTGGAGCAGGGAATGGAACCGGGGAGGGACCCGGTAGGTGAACGGTTCTTTAAGGGGCAGGTTAAAAACGACCTCGGCGAAAATTTCCGTTTCCCGGCCGGTGTGGGGACAGGGTGGTGTTTCGGTTGTGGAGGAAAGGGTCATGGCGCTCCCGGTGTTCGCGATTTCGGGAATTGTATCAGAGAATGCGTGGGATAAAAAACCGGAGTTCGCGGCCGGGGAATAAGAAAAAATTGACTCGGGAACCGATTTCCACTAGTCTTCCTTTTTCAAAACGGTTTAGAATCAATGGCCCGGGCCGAAAACGATTTAGACGGCGGGAAGAGGTGATGAAATGAAAGTTGGCGACAAGATAAAAATCGATTTTGCCGGAAAGAAAAAAGAAGGCGTCGTGTACAAGCTATTTTCCAATACGGTTTATCTCAAGGTGGATTTCGACAATCACAAGGGAAAAATCGTGAAGCGCAAACTCGGCGAGATCGGCAAAGGGAAAACCCCCCGTAAAAACGACAAGAAAAAATCGGCCAAGTAAGAGCCCGGGCCGGGAATGAACCGGCGGATTTTCCCGGAGCGCGGCGTTCCGCGTCTGGTGGGCCGGGGGCAACCTCATTCAAGACGCAACCGGCGGGACCCCCATCCGCTGGAAACTCAAGGATGTTATCCTTCCTGGGTCCTATCAGAAATAGGTTTTGAGGTCCGCCTTTTTCTTCAACGCCTGGACGTAGGCCCGGGTGGCCTGGGCCAATTTCTTTTCCTTCAAGATTTTCCTGATATTTTCCTTTTCGCTTTCGAAGGTCCGGGTCAAGCCGGGTTTTTTATCGGTGACCTTGAGGATATGAAAACCGTGATTGGTTCTGAAAATATCGCTCACCTCGCCCACCTTCATGTTGAACGCCCGGTTGCTGAAAGCCTTGAGCATCTGGTTTTTGCTGAAAAATCCCAAATCGCCGCCCCGCGAAGCGATACTGTCCTGTGAAAACCTTTGCGCCAGGTCCGCGAAGTCCGTTCCCTCACGGACCCGCTTGAGGATCGATTCGATTTTTTCACGGGCCATGTTTTCCCCCTCGGCGCCGGGAGTTTTCGGGATCTTGATGAGGATAACGCTGGCGCGGACCTTGTCCCCGGTCCGGAACCGGCCGATATTTTTATCGTAATAGGCTTTCAGGTCCTTCTCGTCGATTTTGATTTGGGGTTCGACTTCCTTTTTGATCACCCGATCCATGATCAAGTCGACCCGAAGTTCCTCCCGGTACTCGTCCAGGGTCATGCCGCTGTCTTTCAGCTTGTGTTCAAATACCGCGTCGGATTTGAACCCGGATTTGATTTTACCCAGTTTTTTCTGAACCATTTCGGGGGTTACGGATATCCCGAGTTTCTCCCCTTTCTGGACCAAGAGCGTTCGCCCGATTTCGTCGTCGATCAGTTTTTTGGCGGCGGTTTTCTGCTGGACCGGTGTCAGGGTCTTGCCTCTTTTTTTATAACTCCGGAGAGTCCTTTTCAACTCCCGTATAATTGCATCCTTTTTGATATTTGTGTTATTGACACTGGCGGTCACTTCGGGGAGGGAGATTTGGAGCTCGACGTCGTGAGTTTGGCCGGAGTGAGCCCAAGCCTTCGATCCTGTAAAAATTACCAGGCAGCCGGCCGATAACAGAAGGAACATTTGCTTTATAAAACCAAACCGTGACATGGTTTACCTCTTGGGAAAATGGGTCTTACAGGAAATTTGCGGTTGATTGACGGTCTTCATTAACGGTAGGCTAATCATTAAACCCAGGGATGTCAACCCATTTGTTTATAGGACGTTGCCCGCTTTTGAGGGGTCTGCCTCCCAAATTTTCGGGCCGGATTCCGGTAAGCATGGGGGGAATTTTACTGGGGGCGGGGCGGGGTCAGGTGGCTTTTCAGGGAGCGGAACAGGATCATGGCTGCCAGGGTAATGAATAAAAGCGCGGACAAGGCGGCGCGATATTTGAAAGTGTGAGTGTCCTCAAAGACCCACACGACGCCGCCCCAAAGCAGTGGACCCAAGATCGACGCGGATTTTCCCGCCAGGCCGTACACGCCGAAAAATTCACCGACCTTTTCCGGCGGTGAGAGTTCGACAATAAAGACCCGGCTGACCACCCATACTCCCCCCATTCCCATGCCCGCCAGGGGGCCCACCAGCCAGAAAAGGGCCTGGCTCTGGCTCATTATCGCGATCAAGAGGGAGGCGGCCCACAAGCAAAGGACCCGCCAGTAGGCCCAGATGGCGCCTTTATGCTTGACCAGCCACCCCAGGGCAAAAGAGCCCACCATCGCGGCCACAGTGGAAGAAATCAGGAACACCGTGATCTGGGCGTCGGTGAAGCCGATCACCTTGCTGGCGTAGACCGACATGAAGGCGATGACCGTGTGGACGACGTCCAGGATGAGGAAATGGATAACAATGAACTTCAGGAGAGGGCGGTAATGGGGGGTGCGCGCCAGCGTTTGCCAAAGGGTCTTAAAGGATTGCCCCAGGTTCACCCTACCGGGAGATTCACGGGCGGGGTCCTTGACGAAAAGAAAACAGGGAAGCGAAAAAAACAGGAACATGATGGCGGTGGGTATAAATGCGGCAGAACGGCCGCCCGCCTCGACGAAGGGCCGGACGAGGACCAGTCCCGCAATCGACCCGAGATACCCCAGGGCCACCCCGTATCCCGATACCAGGCCGACATTCCCGCCCCGGGCAACCGAGGGCAGCATGCCATTGTAAAATACCATGGAGGACTGGTAGCAATAGTTGGCCAGGGCAAAAAGAATCAGTCCGGTCCCCAGTTGATCGGTCTCGCCGATCGCCGCCGTTCCCGCCACGCAAAGGAGGGTGAGCAGGATCAGGGGACCGCGCCGTCGGCCTGTTTGGTCGGAAACCGCCCCAAAGACGGGGACGCTCAAGGCCACCGCCAGCATCGAACCCGATAGCGCCGCGCTGTACAAGATATCCTTTCCCTCGTGGTCGACGGTAACCCACAGGGCAAAGTAGAGGGAGATGACATTCATTGAAAAAATGGTGTTGGCAAAGTCGTACAGGGACCACGAAAGGATGACGAGTTTGCCGGGCCGGGGGCTCACGGGACGGGGAGGACTGTCCGGAAACCGTAGATTTGATTCTTGATACTGGGGAGATTACGCGCCCGCCGGACTACCTGGACCCCGTCGAGGCCGTTAATCCAGGACCCGCCGCGCAGGACTTTCATCTTGAGGGGCCCCGCCGGGCCTTCGGGGTCGATCTCCGGGCTGATACGGTAATAATCCTTATCGTACCAGTCCAGGCACCATTCCCAAACGTTGCCGGAGGTATTGAACAATCCGAAGGGGCTCATTCCGGACTGATAATAATTGACGGGGGCGGTGTAGGGAAAATTGTCCGCATCCCCGAAGATATTGAGGAAATAAAAGAAAAACCCCTTGTCCCATTTACCTCCCCAGGGCCAGAGCCTGCGGTCGTTGCCCCGCGCGGCTTTTTCCCATTCCGCCTCGGTGGGCAGCCGTTTGCCTTTCCAATGGGCATAAGCCAGCGCGTCGAACCAACTGATGCCCACCACAGGGTAATCCGGTTTGTTGAAATTTTCATCCTGCCAGAACTTGGGTTTTTCATGGCCGGTGGCCTGGACAAATTCCATGTATTCGGCGTTGGAAACCTCGTACTTGTCGATGAAGTAAGCGGAGGTGTATACAAAATGGAGGGGTTTTTCGTCTTCCCGGCCCGAGGAACCTCCCATGGGGAAATAACCTTGCGGGATGTAGACCATTCCCGGCGGCGGCGTGGGCTGGGGTGAACCGGGAGAAGGAAAAAACAGGAAGGAAAGAATCAGAAAGAGTACCACCCCGGCGGGATGGAACGGGGCTCTGCCCATGGAGGATTTCATGGAACGGTGAAAAAACCGATATAGGTCACCAGGTCTTCTTTTGTTTCTACCGGAAGATCTTGTTCTATGTTTTCAATATTGATCCATTGGTAGTGGCCGTTCCAGCAATTCAGGGTGACCACCGAATTGCCGTACCAGTCCATCGACCGATTGAGGAAAATCGGCGCTTGGCATTTTTGGCAATGTCCGCGGATTTCTAACATGAAATAACACCTTCCAACCCCTTCTTCACCAGGGCAAGATCTGGAACCCACCATTTTCAATAATGAAAAGTTCCATAAGATATAGCAAATTTTAGGCTGGAAAATCAATGATGCGCAAGAAATATTTGCATTGCCGGTCAAATTGATTTTGGAGTTTTTGCGGAAAAGTCAAGTTTTTTTTGCCGGATGGAGAAGTCAGAACGCCGGGCCGGGGGCCTTTTCTCACGGTCCAATGGGGATTTCCGGTGGGAATCCGGCCTCAGTCCACCGCGCATCCCGCTTGCCTGAGAAGTTTGCGGACGGTGTCGAGGGGCAGGCCCACGATGTTTGAAAAGGAGCCTTTGAAGGAGGCCACCATAAAGGCACCCCGGCCCTGAATGGCGTAGGCTCCCGCTTTGTCCATGGGTTCCCCCGATGCGATATAGCGGCTGATTTCCTCATTCGTCAGGGGACGGATATGGACCTTGGAGGTCACGGTCTCTTCAAACAGGCCGGAATTCACCACGGCCACGCCGGTGATGACCTGATGTTCTTTCCCACTCAAACGCCGGAGGATGCGATGCGCGTTTTCCGTGTCCGTGGGTTTCCCGATGATCTCGCCATCGAGCACGACGAGGGTATCGGCGCCGATGACACAATGGCCGGGGAATTTTCCCGCCACGTTGCGGGCTTTTTGCCGGGCGAGGGCGAGTGCGTTCTCCTCGGGGGTGAGTTCAAGACGCAAGATTTCCTCCACGGCGCTGGGGACCGCCTTGAAGTGGGACGTAATCTTCCGGAGAAGCTCCAGCCGGCGCGGTGATTGGGACGCCAGGATGATGGGTTTTCGCGTTTCCGTCATGACGGGTTCGAGGTTTGCCCGGCTTTTGGGGGCTTGCCGGCGGTGGGTTGCATGAACATTCTCATTGGAAAAGAATCGGAATCTATTTTATTATATAAAACATATCTTACTGGAAATATAATTGATCCGGCGCCTTCGCATGACTCCATGATCATCGGGAGCGGCAGGGGACGGATTTTTCGAATCGGGGCGGAATTTATGGCTGGCTCTACTTATCAAATTCAGGTGCGGCACATTGTGGTGGGTGAAAAAGAGGTTGCGGAACTTTTGTTGGAAACCATTAACGCTGCTCCCTCGGGAACCGCCAGGGTCAAATTGTTCATGAAACTGGCGGAAAAGTACAGCCAGTGTCCGTCGAGGGTGGATGGGGGCAACCTCGGCTGGCTGGAACTGGAATGGAATATGACCGACCCAAGAATGCCTCGCGGCGGATTCAAGAAACTCGAGAACGAGGAACTGTACGAGTTCATCAAAGAAAATGCGGACAAAAAAACGATGGATCCGAAAATCGCTTCCGGCCCTGTGAAAACCCATGAAGGGTACCACGTAGTGATCATCGCCAACAAGATCAAAACCGAAAGAATTCTTTAGGGCCTCCGTCCGGGCCGGGGAATCACCCGGTTCCGGACCCCCGATGGTGTGAATTACCCTCCCATCCCTGTCTCGGAAATTAAAACCGGAAGAATTTTTCGGCACTCTCCCTTTAAACCTTCAACGCATCCGCTTTCCCTTCCTCCACGAAATTGTAAGCGAAACAACCGCTGGAACAACGCACCATGTAATGGGGGCAGGACCGGCAGGGTTCTTTAACCTCGGTTTTCTGGAAAACCGTGCTGAGGAATTTGGACCCCATTTTTGCCGCCGCGATGGAGTTGACTTCCTTGAAGTCGCCAACGTTGCCCAGTTTCAGGTTGTGAAAGGGGAAACAATTGAAACAGTCGCCATGGCCGTCGATATCCATAGGGCTTCCATCGGCGCAGCCGAAATAGAGGTCCTGTTCTTTCCATTCCCGGATATCCGGGAGTTCCTTGTTGCCGTGAAAATAAATCCTTTCTACCAGCGGGTATTCCGTCTCATCAATTTCATCCAGGAAACAGGGAGGAAACGAGCAATCGAAACGGAAACAGAGTTGCGGGAACTCCTTGAGAATTTTGAGCATCCTCCGGCCCACTTTGGGGTAATCCCGGATGGGCAGGTAGATATTTTTTTCCTCGCCCACAATGGGGAAGGCCGGGCTGACCCGAATTTTATATTTCTGCTCGCGGGGCAGTCCCGCTGTCTGGTAGATCGCGTCAATTTCCGCGCATTGGGTGTAAAGGTCCTGAGTTTTGGAATACAAATTGATGCTGAAGGTGACACTGTAACCGTTGATCCCCAGAAGTTGTTTGGCAACGGCGCGGCATCTCTGGTGATTTTTTGGTGAGATGTTTTCCAGGGTTTGCCAGTTTAGAAGAATGGCGAAAAAAATCTTGCGTTGAACAGAGCCCTCCGCGCTCGCAGTTTGCGTCAACAGGTCGAGCACCTTTTCCGGCATCAGGCCGTTGGTGAAAACACTCAGGGAGGAATATGGATTCACCGCGTTCAGGGTCCGGGTAAAGATATCGCCGAACCGGGGATGGAGTGTGGGTTCGCCCCCCATGAAATTGATGACAGGAGACCTTTTGATTTTTGGCAGCAGTTCATTGATGAAAAAATCGAATTCCATGGACTTGCCCGGCGTTCGAACCGTTTCTTCCATGTATTCGTCGGCGAAACAGTAATTGCACTTCAAATTGCAATAGCTGTTTAATATGATATTCACGGGATTTCTCCCAAAAAGGATAAAGGAGAATTCCCGGTTTCCGGGCCAGGGCCGT
The DNA here is from genome assembly GCA_046754465.1 of Nitrospinaceae bacterium. Taxonomy (GTDB): domain Bacteria; phylum Nitrospinota; class Nitrospinia; order Nitrospinales; family VA-1; genus JBHHVU01. The sequence continues at coordinate 14,617 of JBHHVU010000013.1, forward strand.
TCTGCCCCGGCGCGCCGGTTTCAGGCGGTCGATGTGGGAATTTCCCTTTTTTCTATAGGAATTTGTCCCTATCATACCATCCGTAGGCGCGGATTTTCATGAAATTCCCTCAGGGTTCGAACTTTTTCTTTCTTCGTAGAATCTGGGTGGTCCCGGCATGGGCGACCAGCTTCAGTTCGAAGGGGTGGGTGCGGGAAATGTTTACGAGAGTTTGGATGGCCTTGTCTTTCGCGTCGGTTTCATCTTCCGCCTCGCATTTCATTTCCCAGGCATTACTGACGGTGGGGATTTTTTCGATTCCATGTTCATCCATCCGCAAGAAAATATCCTTTTGATCTTCCTCACGGATGTCGTTGAATTCAGCTACGATCAATACGTTGTATGCTTGCGTCAAGGGTTTCCTCCGTTTTTGAAAAGGATGTGGGTGGATTCAGGAAATCCATGGTGTATACTATGCCTGAAAAAATGAAAACGCGTCAAATTTTTCCCCCGGGCTCCGAAGCGGAGCGGACCATTTTTTCTCACCCACCAACCCCCGGTACCCCTTGTCTTCCTTCCAGCGCTTCTTAACCAATATTTCCTGGAACGTTTTCGGAAAGATTTGCGTTCAATTGATATTGTTCGCGGTCTCTATTCTTCTCACCCGGTACCTGGGCCGGGAACGCCTTGGCGTGTATGCCACTCTACTCGTGATCCCCGCTTTCGTGAGACTGGTGAACCAGTTCGGCCTGGAAACCCTGATCAATAAAAAACTTCCGGAGCTCCAGGTTCGCGATCCGAGCGGAAAACAGGGCCGGTTCCTCGTCCGGCTGCTTATAAGGACCCGTCTGCTTTCGTCCCTGGCGTTTTGCGGCATTCTTTATATCGCGTTGCCGTTTTACCTGGATTGGGTTCAGCATCCGGAACTTTTAAAGTACCGTCCCGCCCTCATTTTTTATTTTCTGGCGATCACGGTGAACTCTCTTTTGAGCACCCTGCTGATGACGCTATTGAGGTACAAGCTCGTAGCGGCCCTGGAAACCCTGAGCGCGTTGTTGAACCTGATTTTGCTGGGGGTTTTTATTTTTCTGGATGCGGGAATCGCGGGGGTCCTTTACGCCTACATTCTTTCCACGTTCGTGAACATTTTTGTGAGCGCCTTTATGGTGCGGAAAGAGGTGGTGGGTCCGGCCGCGCCGCCCCCATGGGGAGAAATGAAAAAGCTGGCCTGGGTCTCGTATTGGATCACTTTGTTCAGTTTCGGGTTGATGGTTCAAAGCGACGTGGTGATGATGAATTATTTTCAGGTGGATAACGTTCGCGTGGGGTATTACCATCTGGCCACGGGTCTGGGAGCTATGCTGGCTTTTGTGTTGACGGGGGTAGGGCCGCTCGGCCTGTCGATATTGTCTTCCACCCATGCCCGCGAATCCCGTGAAGGTTTGTCCCGGGTGTGGTGTGAGATCGTCGGGTTCGCGGCGTTTTTGACGACGCCCATCTTTGTGTTCGCGTTTTTCAACGCCGAACCTCTCATCGCTTTCGTCTATGGGAAGCCCTTTGCCGGCGCCGCGGCGGCCCTGTCGTTTTATGTGGTTTTTCTCGGGGCGGCGGCCGCGCTGGGAACCGATTTTACCGTCTCCACCCTTTTCATTCTCCAGAAAAGGAAAACGGCCCTGCAATCGAATATCGAAGGCAGCGTGATCAACGTTCTCTTGAACCTGGTCCTCATTCCTCGTTATGGAGAATTGGGGGCAGTGGCCGCTACGGGCAGTGTCATGGTGTATATGGTGATCCGGCAGCTTTACGCGATACAGAAGGAAATAACCATCCGCCCGGTTTTCAGGACCCTCTCCAGGTGCCTGTTTTTCTCCCTGGCCGCGGTCCTGCCCGCCGAACTGGTGGCCCGGGTGGTGGCGGATCACATTCTTCTGAACGCGGGAGTTTACCTGGTTTCGTTCTTTTTCCTGCTGGTTTGGATTAAACCGTTTACCGAGGACCACCGCCGCCTGGTCGCCGGCATCCATCCGGGACTGGACCCTTGGTTTCGCCGGTTCGCGGTGGGGAGCGGAAGTGAAGCCCGTTAGTGGCGGGAACTCTTGCGTCCCGCGCCTTTAGAGGCCAACCCGTTATGCGGGATGAGGATTTGGATATGGAAACGGAGCACACCATGGAATTTTGCGGAAAACCGCTCGGGCCGGGGCACCCTCCCTTTGTTGTGGCGGAGGTCGGTTTCAACCACCTGGGCGACGTGAAACTCGCGCGAAGGATGGTCGAGGCCGCGGCGGAAAACTTAGCCGACGCGGTGAAGCTCCAGACCTTCGTCGGAGAGGAACTGGTTTCCAAACGCCACATGGCGGAAGACCCGGAACACCCCGGCCGGGAAATTCCCCTGTACGAATTTTTCCGGCGGTACGAACTGACCCGAAAAGAATATGAGGAGCTTTTCGAACACGCCCGCCAATTGGGAATTCCCCTGTTTTCCACCCCTTTTGATGAAACCTCGCTGAATATGCTGGTGGAATTGAACGTTCCGGCGGTCAAGATCGCCTCGCCCGACCTGACCCACCTGCCACTTTTGCGGTGCACCGCGCGGACGGGGTTGCCGGTCGTTATTTCTTCCGGCATGGCCGAGTCCGCTGAAATCGAACAGGCATTGAAAACCATTCGGGGGGAGGGGAACGGCCGGATTATTCTTTTGCACTGCGTTTCTCATTACCCTTCGCGGCACGAGGAAATGAATTTACGTTGTCTCCCCCGGCTGCGGTCTGATTTCTCGGTTCCCGTCGGGCTCTCCGACCACACGTTGGACCAAGTGTCGGCCATGGTGGCTGCCGCCTTGGGCGCGGTCATGATTGAGAAACATTTCACCATCGACCGGAAACTCCCGGGCGCCGATAACGCCATCTCCATGGAACCCGATGACCTGCGCGCGTTGAAAACCGCCGTGACCGAAGTCACCCAAATCCTGGGAGATGACAGGAAACGGATTCAGCCTTCCGAGGAACCCGTCAGGAAATCCGCCCGGAGAAGTATTGTCGCCCGGGTGGATATCGAACCGGGAACCGTGCTCACCGAGGAGATGCTGGCCGTGAAACGTCCGGGAACGGGGATTTCCCCTGAATTTCTGGATCGCCTGATCGGAAAGCCCGCCAAACGGAAAATCCTTGCTGAGCAGGTGATCCTTTGGGATATGGTTTGAATCGGTGGTGAGACCTAAACTTTTCCCGGGTAGGGGAAGATATCCCGGACCCTTGCCCCTCTTTTACCCGGTGATCCCGCTTTCTTCAGGCTGCATGCCGATTTCCGGTTCCGGCCGGATACGGCAAAGCCCCGCCGCCACGCTTCCCAGGATGCAGTGGGTGAGGGCGGAGATGGCGCCGGGAACGGTGGCCAGTCCGAAAGCGGGAAAGTTGCTTCGCGCCAGTTCCGTGGCGAGACCGGAGTTTTGCATGCCGACCTCGATGGATACGGTCTGGGCGTCGCGCTTCTGGAATTTGAGCCATCGGGATAACACATACCCCAGGATGAAACCCAGGGCATGGAGCAGGAAGATCGCTGCCAGCAGGGAAAGGCCGCTCTCCATAATCGCTCCCTTCTTCGCCGCCAGGATGAAATCGACGATAAAGACGATCGACAACACCGCCAGCAGAGGCGTGTAGGCGTTCACCTTTCTGACCCAGGAATGGAAGTAATGGTTCAGAAACACGCCCATGATAACCGGGACAATGACGACCTTGAAGGTGTTGATCAAGAGTCCCAGAGTGTCGACCTGGATGGGGTTCCCCAGAAGGTCCCGTGAAAGGGACTCGATCAGCAGGGTCGTCAAAAGAGGAGTCATGAGGACCGCGAGCAGGGTGGAGAAAGTGGTCAGGCTGACGGAGAGGGCCACGTTGGTCCGGGCGATGAAACAGACCACGTTGGAGGCGGTGCCGCCGGGACAGCAGGCCACCAGAACCATCCCGATAATGTAATCGATGGGCAGGTGAAACGCCCGGGAAAGGGTAAACCCCAGAAAGGGCATGATGAGGTACTGAAGGCCCACTCCCAGGAAGATCGGCCTGGGGATTTGAAACACGCGCAAAAAATCCTTGAAGTCGAGGGTCAACCCCATGCTCAGCATGATCACGCCGAGAAAAAAGGGAATCCAGGTGGGTTGAAACCACAGGGCCGTGGCCGGATTCCAAAAAGCGAGGACCGCTCCCGCCAGGACCCATAGGGGAAACGCATTGGCCAGGGCGAGGAAAAGCCTTTCGGTCTTGTTCACGGAGGAAGCGGATCAGGGTTTCTGGACGAGGATACTTGAATAGGCGGTTTTTCCATTATCGACGGCCTGGTACCGGAGGACCTTGTAATCCTTGAAAATTTCCAGCAGCTCGTTGGTTTTCAACAACCACTTGGGGTTGAACCGGGCGTATTTCAGGTAATCGGTGTTGTAGGTTTCCACCAGGGCCATGCCGCCGGGTTTGAGGGCCTCCTTGAATTTGGGAAAGAGGTCCCGCTGCATGTAGTAGGTGCAGATAATGACATCGTAGGCGTTTTTTTCGAGAGTGTAATTTTCGAGGTCCACCACCTTGGTGACGATTTTGACGTTATGGACCTTGGCGAGCTGATGCGCTTTTTGCAGTCCCTTTTCGGAGATATCCAGACCGAGCACATCGAACCCCCGGGTGGCGAGAAACACTCCGTTCCGGCCTTCCCCCATGGCGATATCCAGAACCTTCCCCCGGGGCAGCAGGTTCACGTTTTCTTTCAGGAAGGGAATCGGCTGTTTTCCAAAAATGTAGATGTCTGTATCGTATTTGGCATCCCAGCGCGATTTATCCTTCTCCCTGGATTCGACAAAAACCGGTGTGAGAAATACGAGAATGAGGCAGGCGGAGAGGGCTCGAACCAGGATGGGCCGGCAACGGCGCGTGGGTTTCATGATGAATTGGCTCCGCGAAAGATTTTCTTCATTCTACCGGAACGCATGGACCTGTCAAGTGGATTTCCCGGTTTACTTGGGTGAGGGGACAATGTAAAATTGCATCTTGCCATCCATGTTTTTAATTTTGATTCGATAGTGAGGGAACAATGAAACTCGATTCACGATCCATCACCATTTGGCTGGTCACCTTTTTCCTGGCGATGGCTTATCCCCTGCAGGCGGCGGGTGCAAAGGGAGCAAACGGAGTAAAGGATCGAAAACCCGTGGCTCATTCCGCCGACCAGCGGTTTCAAGATTTTGGGGATGGGACGGTGTTGGACAAAAGGACGGGCCTGATGTGGATGAAGAAGGATTATTGGCAAAAAGAGGGTAAATGGGTTAATTGGTATACCGCCAACGAGTATGCGCAGAGGATGAATAACAAAAAGTTTGCCGGTTATTCCGATTGGCGGCTACCGACGCCGGAGGAGGCCCAGAGCCTTTATGAACCACGAAAACGCAATGTGGACAAGGATGGGGATAAAATTCATATCGACCGCATGTTCCCTAAAGGGGCTGGTTGGAGCACCTGGACCAGCGAGGAAAAGAAGGGAAAGGCCATCGTGGTTTCCCTGAAGGACGAGGGGGGGAAGGCGTACCAGGATAAAATCTCCGGTATAGATGCCTTTCTCAGGCTCGTGCGTGGCCCGGTTCTGTAGGACGCATCGATTTTTGGTGCATCCTCTCATGGCTTCAATTCAATTGCTTTCATGGAGGTATTCTTATGACCGTTGCAAATACCATTCGCGTGGTTTTTCTTATTTTGATGTTGGTCATTTTCTCCCCGGTCGTGGTCTTGGCGGATGAACCCCCGCCCAATCCGCTCCGGGGGTACACCATTCATGTCACCGCTCCGCATGTCATGAATGGTGAAGTGGTGGGTCCTTTCCATCATTTTTGCAAACCGATTAATAGTGAGGTGATCCAATGCATCCTGTTTGAGTCGACCGATCCCAACGCCCGCATGACCGAAGTGGAATATATGGTCTCGAAAAAACTGGCGAGATCGGTTATCCCCAAATGGTCCCACCAGCAGAACTGGCATGACCACAAACAGGAAATCGCGACCGGCCGGGTCGCCATCATGAATCCAACGGATCCAAAAAAACAAAAGGAGCTTGCGGATTATGTGAGTGGCACCGATGGAATTATTTTTCATCTTTGGCCCAAGGAGGCGCCCATTCCCGACGGTACCGTCGCTATCGCCCAATCCGTCGGTCATTGGGAATCCCTGCATGGAAAAATCGGCGAGGAGGTCGCCAAGTCCGCCAAGGTGACCGTTTCCAAGAGCCATCGTTTGAGTCCGGAGGATTTAAAACGGATCGGTATCACCGAAACCCAAGGGTCCTACTGAACGGGCCAGTCATCCCGTGGAATGGGGTTGGGGGAAAGGGTGAGGTGAAATGGTTGGAGATGGAGAACACGTTTTGGTTTCTTCCTGCCCCGCGGAAATAAAGCAAACCGTGTCTCCAACTTTTTTTATTGGGAAACAATGAATCGCCTTGTGCCTTACGATTTCTTTTATCGATGAAACTTTTTGATTGGTGGTTGAAAGCCTCCCCGGCCGTGGGCCTGGGCGCGTGGATTGTTTTATATGTTATCTTTGGCCGACAAATGGCATTTGCCAGCCATAAAAACATTTATGAACCGCGGGTCCCCAAGGACATCCTGGAGGAGGTACAGGAAATAGAGAATCCTTACTCCCCCACTCCGGAACGGGTCGAAGCGGGACGCAAAATTTATTATGGCAAGGGTCTGTGCGTCACCTGCCATAGCAAGAACGGTAAGGGAGTCAAGGTTCCCGGGCATTCTCCCCGGAACTTTACTGACACGAAGTGGCAGGACCTGCGCACCGACGGCGAGTTGATGTGGGTTTTGAGGAATGGCAGTCCCGGAACCGGGATGCCTATACGCGTCGGAAAAGTCATTACCGAGGAAGAAGGGTGGAACGTGATTCTTTTTATCCGCACTTTTTCCGGAAAATGATCCCTCCCACCGAAAGGAACGGGCGGTCGGCACGGGGTTGTGAAATTATTCAAGGGTATCCGGGCCGGGAAAGTAACGTCCGGCGGCGCGAATATTGGGTTTCGCGGGAGGGAGGAGACGCGTGAAAAAACTGATCCTGGTTCTGGGGGTAACGGTTATTCTGGTGACGGATGTTTGGGTCAGCCTGGCGGATGCGTTGCCGCTGTTCGCGAGAAGGTATCAGGTAAGCTGTACCCTGTGCCACATCGGTTTCCCTAAACTCAACAGCTTCGGCGAGTCTTTCATTTCCAACGGTTATAAGTTTCCCGGTGAAGATCATAAGGACAGGTCGATCGACACCGGTGATGAAAAATTATTGCTCCAAAAAGATGTTCCGCTGGCGATTCGGGTCGATTCGTTTTTCCGGAGCCGCAACGACACCCGGACGAAGGCTGATTTGGAAACCCCTTTCTTCATAAAAATATTATCCAGCGCTCCCATCAAGAAGGACATCACTTACTATTTTTATTTTCTTTTCGACGAGCGGGGAGATGTGGGTGGGGTGGAAGACGCCTTCATTTATTTCAATGACGGTTTCAAGGATGTCGATCTCGATCTGCGCGTCGGTCAGTTCCAGGTTTCCGACATCATTTTCCCCCGGGAACAACGATTGACGTTTCAGGATTTCACATATTACATCACCCCCGTCAGCGCCAGCGGGTTCGTGTTGACCTATGACCGGGCGGTGGAAACCTCCTACTATTTTGATCTGACCGATAACGTATCCATGGGGGTGGCGGGCGCCGTGGCCAACGGGAACGGAATCGGCACCGCCGACAGCGACCGGAATTTCGATTCGGACAATTTCAAGAATTTCTATGGCAAAGTGGAACTGGGCGTCGGGGAACAAACTGTCGCCGTCTATGGCTACAGCGGCAGGGAGGAGAACGCCGCCGGAATTCGCAACGAGTTTTACCGGATAGGGCCGGTCTTCAATTTCTGGTTTTTCGAGGACTGGAACGTGTGGGGAAATTTCCTTTACGGAAGAGATACCAACGCCCGGTTTACCGCGGGCTCGCTGGGGGAAATCACCTCCTGGGGCGGATTCGCCGGTTTGACCCATAAGTTCATGGAGGACTGGATTCTGTCCCTGCTCTATAACCGGGTCAAGGTCTACGGCAAGCGGGAACTCGACGCCAACACCATGACGGTCAACCTGACGTATTACCTCATGCGGAATTTTAAGCTGATGGCGGAGTTTACCGGAGACTTGGAAAAGACTAACCGGCTCCATCCCGCCAAGGAGCACACCGGCGTGTTGGGAATCGTTCTGGCTTATTAGAATAATTTTCCATTAGGTAAAATCGATGAACACGCCGCGGCTTCCTTGAGGGTTCCACGAATAATTTTTTAAAAACAGGGAGTATGGAAATGAGACCAATGAGGATCCAGTTTCTTGGGGCAGGAAAATTTTCAAGGTGGTGGTTTTGTTTGCTCATTTTCCCCGGTTGGATGGCCGCCGATGGATTTTCCATGGTAACCGGAAAGGTGGCAACACCCCGCGTCTCTCAACAGGAAATGCGGGTTGCCCAAGACCCTGGGGTTCGGCTTGCGATGCATGAAGGCCATCCCCATGTCAAGCCGCTGGAAGAGAAGAAACCTTCCGGGATTTGCCCGCAAAAAAGGAATACCCCCCGCGCCCCGGACCCTGTTTATAATATGACCAACCCTCTCCTTCCGACACGGGAAAATATCGATGCGGGGGAAATGCTCTTTAAAATCGATGCCCGGCCCACCGCATGCAAAGTATGCCATGGAGTGCGGGGAAACGGGTTGGGCATTATTTTTAAAAATTTGCCGACCAAACCCAGGAACTTTACCTGCTATTATACGATGGAAGGGATCCCGGATGGACAGATGTTCTGGATCATCAAAAACGGTTCCCCCGGAACCCCCATGCCTGCCTTCGGATCCTTGAGTGACCGGCAAGTGTGGCAGTTGGTCTTGTTTGTCCGGCAATTCCTCAAAAAAAACCAACCCGAATAAGACGCTTCCAAATTTCCGGCCGACGGAGAAAGACCTGGAAGCAAAGAAGGGAAAGAAGGATGGCTGGCAGAAATTTCAAAGGTTCAAAAAATAGGCTTGTGTTTTTGCCAGGGGTTCTCACCGTTCTTACTTTATTCATCCTGTCACAGGATTTATCCGCGGGTCCCGGCATGCGAGATTGGAGGTTGTCGGGAAAGCATCCCGGCCTTCATAGCCGCGGCTTTGCCGGTCAGGGCATCTGCCCCCAGGACCGGACCACCCCCCAGGCGCCTGAGGGTATTTACCATCAGAAAAATCCACTCAAACCCACCCCGGGCAACCTCTCTGCCGGCGAATCCCTTTTCCAGATCGATGCCCAACCGACGGCCTGCAAAATATGCCATGGCGCGTCGGGAAACGGACTGGGCATGATGGCTCCGGGAATGAAACCTCCTCCACGAAACTTCGTGTGCGCCGCCATGATGAAAACCATCCCCGACGGGCAAATGTTCTGGGTCATACGAAACGGGTCGCCGGGGACCGGCATGCCCGCATATAAGGATTTGAATGAAGAACAAATCTGGCGGATTGTTCTTTACCTGCGCCAGTTTTCCGAATAGAAAAGGTCTGCCCGGACCGGAGAATTTCATTCGCCTCCCCGGCAAGGTTCTGGCATGGGTATTGGCCGCCGTCCTTTTAACGGGATTGGTCCTCCCGGCGGGAAACAAAGTGGTTTTGGAAAGAAAAATTTCTTCCGGAAAACCCGGAATGTTCCCGCGGATCGCTTCGGGAATATGTCCGCAGAAACGGACCACCCGGCGGGCGCCCTCCCGATACTACAACAAGAAGAATCCCCTCGCCCCGACCCGGGAAAACCTGAAGCGGGGGGAAAGGCTTTATCACCGGGACGCCCAACCGACCGCGTGCCGGCTGTGCCACGGCATCCGCGGCAACGGCAACGGGAAGCTGGCGCGCCGTCTCGATCCCCCACCCCGCAACTTCACCTGTTCGCCGGTCATGAAAGATCTCCCCGACGGGCAACTCTTCTGGATCATTCAAAAAGGTTCCAGGGGAACTGCCATGCCCGTTCACAAACCGACCTTGCGGGAAAAGGAAATCTGGCAGCTCATTCTTTACATCCGGCAATTCGTGAAATAAGCCGGAGACCGATGCCGGTTCCCGGGCTCTTCCAAAGGACCAAATTAAAACCCGGACTCCCTTTCCCATCGATTGGGGAGGAGAGCCGGGTTTTCTTTTTGCGGCCGGTGTCGGGGGGCCGGCGAAAGAGTTATGAACTCCGGCCCCTGCCTCGAAGGGTTGTGGACCGGATCCAAGCCACCTTCTGATATTCACAAAATTTTCGCTCCCATCCAATGGAGGGTTCCCGGATAAACCCTGGGAGGGAAGCACCCGCCAAAATGAATTCTCCCAAAAACTTTGAATACTTGCAGGTTTAGTAAATTCAAATGGTTACCCCATGGCATTATCCTTGAAACTCAAAGGAAAACCCATTAGTTTATTAGTATAGGGAAAGACCCAATCAATGGCTGATCCACCACCATAAATTTCCAAAATGGGCAAAAAAATTGTCTCAGGCCGCATGGCCGCCTCCGCTTCCAACCTCCAAAAGATTGATTTGTTGAAGTCGATCGATTTGTTTGAAACCTTGTCCGTGGAGAATCTCGACCGTTTGGCCAAGGACGGCGAGGTGGTTTCCCTAAGCCCGGGTGAAGTTCTTTTTAGAGAAGGAGACCCGGGTGATTCCATGTTTGTTATTCTCTCCGGCGAAATCTCCATTGAAAAAGAAAATACCCACATTGCCAAAAGAGGGCCGGGGGAATATTTCGGTGAAATGACATTGATCGAAAGCAGTGCCCGGTCCGCCACGGCAAAATCGGCCGGGGAATCCCGTCTTCTGAAAATATTCGAAACTCATTTTCAGGATTACGTGGCGTCCAACACGCACGCCTTGAGGTCGGTCATAAAAACCATTTCCGAACGGGCCAGGGAGAACCTTAAAGCCTTTGGCCAGGGCGTAAAAAAGCTTAAAAGCCAAGACAAACTCATATCCAGTCTTCAGGTTCTGCTGAATGATGCTTCCAATGAAATCTATGTCCTCGACGCCTCCTCGTTTCAATTTTTAAAAATGAACTCCAGCGCCCTGAAGAACCTGGGATATGAGAGCCAGGAGATAGTCAAAATGAAACTCTTTGATATCCTGGGCAATATAGACCCGGACGATTTTGGGGAGTGGATTGAGCCCTTGCGGGCTCAACAAAAGAGGGAAATCGTCCTCAATGGCATCCACAAAAGGAAGGACGGATCCCATTACCCGGTGAGGGTCAGCCTGAAACTGCATCCGGCCGAAGGTCATCCCGTTTTGATTGGAATGGCCCAGGACATTTCTCATCTCAAGAAGATGGAAGATGATATTAAGAGTCTGACCTTTTATGATTCCCTGACGGGTCTTCCGAATAAAAATTTAATTCTTGAGAACCTGGACTCCGCGCTCCAGAAGGTTCGCCGGGAAAATGAATCCGTCGCGGTTTTCCTGGTGGACCTGGATGATTTCAAAACCATCAACGATTCCCTGGGCCACCAGGCAGGGGACTGGGTGATCCAGGCCGTTTCCAAAAGGCTCAAGGAATGGTCGCCGCCCAACTGCTGTATTGGCCGCTACCGGGGCGATGAGTTCATAGTGGTTGTTTCGGATATCCATTTTGAAACCGAGGCGGCGGCCATGGCCCGCGGCCTGCTTAAAACCTTCCAAGATGCGTTTTCAATTAGAGGACAAAAAATTTACGTGACCCTGAGTATTGGGATCTCCTATTCCGCCCTGGATGGATTTGATGGAGAAGCGCTCATTAAAAAAGCGGACACCGCCATGCATTTTGCGAAGGCGAACGGGAAAAATACTTATTCCCATTTCAATTCCAAAATGGCCCTTCAGGCCCAAAATAAATTGATCCTGGAATGCGATTTGAGGAAGGCCCTGGAACAAAATGAGTTTGTTTTGTATTACCAGCCCAAAATGGAACTGAAATCGGAAACCCTTATCGGGTTTGAAGCCCTGGTGCGTTGGGAACATCCGGAGAAAGGGTTGGTCCCTCCAGCGGAATTCATTCCCGCTATCGAAAAAAACAAACTCATTATCCCCCTCGGTGAGTGGGTTTTAAGAACGGCCTGCCAACAGATGCGGAAATGGCTGGCCTTGGGCTTCCCCCTGAGTGATGTCGCGGTAAACATTTCCACCCACCAGTTCAATCGGCAAGATCTCGCCGCAAAAGTCATGGAAATCATTTCTGAAACGGGTATCTTCCCCGAATGCCTCACCCTGGAAATCACGGAATCGGTTTTGATGGCAAACTCCAGGAACGCTATTTCCAAACTCCAGCAGCTCAACGCGATAGGAGTGAAACTTTCGCTCGACGATTTTGGCACGGGATTTTCTTCTCTCAGCTATTTGAATAGTTTTCCGCTAAGCAGTTTGAAAATTGACCGGACTTTCGTGAAAAATGTTTCCAGCAGTGAAGATGCCATTATCGCCAAGTCCATCGTATCCTTGGCCAAGGCCCTGAATCTCACGACCATCGTGGAGGGGGTGGAAACGGAAAAACAAAAGGAAATAATGAGGTCCATCGGATGCGATATTATTCAAGGCTATTTGCTGAGCAAACCCTTGCCTGTCAAGGAAGCGACGCAAATGCTTTCCTCTTTTTTTGAATCGGATGGGGTCAATGCAAGGTGAGTTTTTTGTATTTTGACCGGCGGTTTTCTTCCTTCCCCCCCAGTTCTTCCCTGCGTTTTTCCAGGTATTCCTCGAAATTTCCCTCGAACCAGCGAACGTTGCTATTCCCCTCGAAGATCAGCAGATGGGTGCAAATGCGATCGAGGAAATAGCGATCGTGGCTGATCACCAGAACGCAGCCATTGAAGTCGAGGAGGGCGTTTTCCAGGTTGCGGAGTGTGGAGACATCCAGATCGTTGGTGGGTTCGTCGAGGAGCAGGACGTTGCCGCCGCGGCGCAGCAATTTCGCTAGGTGAACCCGGTTGCGCTCCCCCCCGGAAAGATCGGCGACTCTTTTCTGCTGGTCGGTTCCCCGGAAATTGAACCGGCTCACGTAGGACCGGGCGTTGACCGTCCTGCCTGCGATCTCGATTTGATCCGTTCCTCCGGTGATTTCCTCAAAGACCGTCCTCTCGGGGTTCAGTTCATCGCGGTGCTGGTCGACGTAAGACAATCGCGCCGTGGGGCCCAGTTTCAGCGTTCCGCCGCCGGGGGGTTCTTCCCCCACGATCATGCGGAAGAGAGTGGTTTTCCCCGTTCCGTTGGGTCCGATCAACCCCACGATGGCTCCCCGGGGAAGCGAAAAGCTCAGGTCTCGGATGAGGCAATTGTCTCCATATCCCTTGGTCAGGCCCTGGACTTCGAGGACAAGTTCTCCGAGCGGCGGACCCGGCGCGATTTGAATGTCCAGGGAATTATTTTCCAGATCTACTTTCCTGGCGGCGAGGTCTTCGTATTGACGGATGCGCCCCTTGTTTTGTTTTCGGCGGGCGCCGGGGCTCGAATGGAGCCATTCCAGTTCCTTTTCGAGGCGGTTTCTCAATTGGGACGCGGATTTTTCCCGGTGTTTCAACCGGGCGGTTTTCTGTTCCAGCCAGGCGGTGTAGTTCCCCTGGAAAGGGAGGCCGCGTCCGTTATCCAGCTCCAGAATCCACCGGGTGATGTTGTCCAGGAAATAACGGTCGTGGGTGGAAACGATGACGTTGCCGGGATAATTGACCAGGGTTTCCTCCAGCCATTGAACGGTCTCGGCGTCGAGGTGGTTGGTGGGTTCGTCGAGGAGGAGGATATCGGGTTTTCGCAGGAGGAGTTTGCACAGAGCCACCCGCCGCGCCTCGCCGCCCGACAGCGTGGAGGCCTTCTGATCGTCTGGCGGCAGGACCAGGGCGTCCATGGCGACATTCACCTGGCGGTCGAGTTCCCATCCGTCCACTGCGTCGATCCGGTCCTGCAGCCGGCCGAGTTTCTCAAGCGCCTTTTCCATTTCATCGTCCGGCATGGGTTCCGCCATGCGGGCGCTCACTTCGTTGAACTGCTCGAGGAGCGTTTTCACGGGTAAGAACGCCTCTTCCACGTTTTCCCGCACGGTCTTGTCCGGAGACAGCATCGGTTCCTGGGGCAGGAAGCCGATGGTTGTGTCCTTGAGCGGTTTAGCCTGACCATCGAACTCGTTGTCCTCACCCGCCATGATCTTGAGCAGGGTCGATTTTCCGGACCCGTTTTCTCCCACCACCCCGATTTTGGCGCCGTGATAAAATGATAAATTGATGTCCTGAAAGACAACAGTTTTCCCAAATGCCCTCGAAAGGCCTTGCATTGTAAATATGTATTCTCCAGCCATGGTTCCTCTTCAGTGAAATTTTTTAAAAACGAATATGGGTTGATAAGGGGTTAATTCCCCCGGTTTAATTGCAGCACGATGAAGTCGATTTGGTTGTCATGAACTACGCGCAGTCCAAAGGTCCGGGCGATCCACGAAAAAGTTTCCTGGCGGTAAAAGGCGATGTGGGTGGGATCCCTTTTATAATACCAGGAATGAAAATTTTGCCCGGCGGAGCCCCCCTCTCCGTGAGGATAAAACCGGGTCATCACCGCCAGGAAACCCTTAGGGGCCAGCCGGGATACCAGGGAAGACACCTCTTTCCCCGGATCTTTAAAATGCTCGAAGGTTTCGGTGGAGATAATTAGGTCGAATTCCGATTGCGATATTCCATCGGGGAAAAATAAGGGGTCATACGCTTCCACGGCGAATCCTTCCCCGCGGAGAAGGGTTTTCAGGACCGGCGCGTATCCGCAGCCATAATCCAACACGGTTTTTATTCCCGGACAAAGTGTTTTGATCACATCGATTTTGTTCTGGAACATGTTGACGTAACCCTCGTTTTCCAGACTGTTATTATGCTGAAGATAACGGTTCTTCTCCTCTTCCCGGGAAAGGAAAAATTTTTTGGGAACCGCGATGAGGGCGCAACAGCGGCAAAGCCAGTACTCCCGTCCTTCCCCGGTCAGGAGAAAGTCGGATTTGGAATTGCAAAGTGGACAGGTCATGGGTGTTTCTGATCTGGAAATCTGAAGCCGGGTGAATCGCGCGGTTCCGGTTGGGCTTTATTTTACTTGATTCTGCCCCATCGACCGCTATAATCTCACACGAATTTGAATCCGCGAGTTATGGGATTCATGCATCCCACCTGAAATTTTTGAATCGAGAACCGAGGAATCAGGAAATGGCGATTTATGTCAGTGGGAACTCCATTCGTCCCGGATATGTTATTAAATACAACAATAATCTCTACCGAGTGATGACCGCCGAGCACCGAACCCCCGGCAACAAGAGGGCTTTTTTGCAGGCAAAACTTCGAAACCTGAAAGACGGGACACAAACGGAGGTGCGTTTCCGGGCGGACCAGGAAATCGAACGGGCGGTCATGGAACAGGCGGAAATGGAGTATCTCTATAATGACCCGTCGGGTTATTGTTTCATGAATTGCGAAACCTACGAACAAATGTTTTTTGAGGAGGCTTTCGTGGAGGACGCGAAAAAATACCTGCTGCCTAATGCCCGGGTCCAGATCGAGTTTTGTGATGGGAATCCGATTGGGATTTCCTTTCCGGAAACGGTGGACCTGCAAGTCACCGAGACCGAACCACCGTTGAAAGGGGCGACGGCTTCCGGTTCCGGAAAACCCGCGACACTTGAGACCGGTCTGGTGGTCACCGTTCCACAGTTTATTGAAGTGGGGGAGCGGGTTCGCGTTTCCACCACCTCGGGAGAATATCTTGAACGGGTGAAAAACTGACCCGTTGTATCGTATGAAATGATGGTTTGGGGTGATTCTCGATACCAGACTCCTCCCAAGTTTCCGGATTGGCCGGGATGGCTGGGTGAGTATTTTTTCCCTGCGGTCCCGCGATTCCGCGCCTCTCCCGCCCGCTTGCCGCCATCCGAAACAATTAAAAGGACCTCTAATAATTCGATATTTTTCTTCCAGGCAACCCGCTGGCCCTTATTTTATAAGGGCCGCTCATGGCCCAAAGCATTTTTTAGAGGTGCCCTTAAGAAATTTTAAACCCGCCGGTTTCGCATGAGAAAATTTTTGCACGCGTTTGCAACCGTTTTCCACGGCAATCCCGGTATTCCCGTTAATTCGCGGGAAGAAAAATCGCGAACCATTTTCAGACCTGTCCCCGCTTCCTTGGCATATCCTTAACCTGTTATAAAATAGTAAGTTGATAAATTTTTGGGGGTGAAAATTCAAGGATTTCGGACTGCCGGGGGGTTCATTTGAATTGACAACTTTTGGGGATTAAATTATAGTGAAAAGCTATAATATTTGATTGAATTTAAATCATTTATAGTTTGATTTCCCTCCCAATTATCCAGCCAGAGGTTCCTCGTGCAAAATTCGGTTATTGAACATCCCTTGAGCGTTGTAGATTTAGTGATGCAATCGGGCACTATGGCCAAGGCCGTATTGTTGCTGCTCCTGGTTTTTTCGATCGTTTCCTGGGCTATCATATTGAGCAAGTTTTTCATCTACCGGGTGGCGAGAAAAGAGGACACCCGGTTTTTGGTCAATTTTTCCAAGTCCGAAAATTTGACACACATCTATAATTTTTCCCGGGAACTCCGGTACAGTCCCATATCCCGGGTCTTTTTATCCGGGTACCGGGAATTGTTCCTTCTCCAGGATATGGCCAAAAAGGAAAGGGACCGCCGAGGCGAATCCCCCTCCTCCAGGGGGGAACCGCTCACGGCGAAGGATATAAAAGGGATTAGCCTGGTCCTCCACAAGGCCATCAATCGGGAGATCACGCGATTGTCGCGCAGGCTGGAATTTTTGGCGACGACGGGAAGCACGACGCCGTTCATCGGATTGTTCGGTACGATTTGGGGCATCATGCATTCGTTCCGGGCCATTGGTTTTCAAGGCACGGCGAGCATAGGCGGGGTGGCTCCCGGTATCGCGGAAGCGTTGATCGCCACCGCCGCGGGCCTGGTGGCTGCGATTCCCGCGGTTATCTTTTTTAATTATTTCAACGATAAAATCCGGTTGTTCATGAGCTCGATGGATGATTTTTTGCACGATTTCGTTTATATGGTGGAAAAGAACTTCATGCGCGAACCCGTGAAAACCCGGACCTTCGATTTTTCATGATCGCCGCTTTTCCTGATCTTATCGTCCAGCGGGAGGGGGAATCCTCATGTTAAATAGACGGCGGCCCTTGATGGCCGAAATCAACGTCACTCCCTTCGTTGATGTCATGCTGGTTCTTCTTGTCATTTTCATGATCACCGCGCCCTTGTTGCAGCATGGCGTGGATGTGCAGCTACCCAAGGAATCCATCAATCCGGTTGAAATCAAGGACATCCCGCGGGTATTCCTGCAAAGCAACAAGAAGATCTTTTGGAAGGAAGAAGAATTACCGACCCTGCTCGATCTTTCCCGGAAAGTGGAACATTATCTTGAAAGGAACAAAAACGGAGGAGTGTATCTGGAAGCCGACAAGACGTTGGATTACGGTTTCGTCATGCAAGTGATGGCTGCCATGAAAAGGGCGGGTGTCCAAAATATCGGGATGGTCACTGAACCTTCGGACTCATGAGAATCGAGTTTTTACGATCCCTGGATTTCAACCAGATGCTGGTTGCATCGGTGTTCGCGCATTTTCTGTTCATGACTGTGGTCCTTTTTCTCCCCAATCCGGTGACCCGCGAAAAGGTGATCCGTCCGGCTTTCATGGTGAAGCTGGTTGAAATTTCTTCCCATAAAAAGTCTGTCCCCCAAAAAAAGCACCGAAAGAATACTTTGTCCAGGCGGACTAAATCCGTTCTCAAACGGGAAGCGAAGCCCAGGCCGCGGGTCCCCAAACCTCCGCCGAAACCCAGACCCATCCAACCCGTGCCCAATCCCGCCCTGATCAAAATTTCCCCCGAAAAGGTCGCGGCAAAGCCGATGCCCAATCCAGCGATCGTCAAGATTCCTCCCAAGCCCGTCGCCGTGAAACCCGAACCCGTCCCCCCCCCGCCGGTGGCGCCGCCCGAACCCGTTCCCGTGAAGCCCAAAGCCATAAAGGTTCCTAAAGATACAACGAAGGAAATTGTGAAAGATTTGGATCGTTTGGATGGGAAAACTCCTCCCGGTTTGGTGGATGAGCTCGATGAACTGACCAAGCTGAAACCCAAGATTCCGCAGAAGAATTCCGTCGTGACGAGCAAAACCATTTCGGATGAAACCTTCAAGGAGTTGGAGTCGCTGAAACAAAAAAAGGTGATTCCGCAAAAAAAACATATTTCCCCCAAAGTCGTGAACGATCCGCTGAAGCAATTTGATCAGCTTAAAATGAAAAAGGAAGTGGATGCGGCGAACATTGCCCAAAATCCGAACAAGGCGGAAAAGAAACTATCGGCGCTGGAAGAACTGGAAATCGCTTCCCTGCCCCGCCAGACGGTGGAGATCAAGAAAAGAAAAAATGAAAAATCCGCTTCGGATTTGTTAAAAGAGCTGGCGCAAATGGAAGATGTGAGGTCCGCCGTGGCGGCGCCGGTGCCGGAAACGACCGCATCCCTCTCTTCCCAAGAGAGCGCCAAGGAATTTGAACCTATTTTAAAAAAGCTCGATTCCCTGGGTGTTTCCTCCCAGCCCATTACGATCGATGTGGTCAATAGCAAGACCCTGTCCCTGGATTTCCGAAGTGATGTCTGGAAGGTCCAGGTTCCTGAAAAGGAACGTATTCAGTTTTCAACTAAGAGCCAATTCGCGAATACGGAAAGCCGGGGGGAACCGAGTGAGGATATCCTTTCCCGGTATATCGGGATAGTTCGGGAAAAAGTGTATAAAAAATGGTATGAACCCCTGGCCGAAAGGCATGATAAGGAGGTGGTCGTTTCTTTTTTCATTTTTCCCAAGGGGAATATTAACAAGCCCAGCCTGATCAAAAGTTCGGGGGTGGAGCAGTTGGATTCCTTGGCCTTGCGGGCCGTTCTGGAATCCGTTCCATTTCCGAATTTTCCCAAGGAACTGAAATTTTCTAACCTCAATATCAGCATTCACTTTAAATATGTGCCTGAAGAAAACTAATATGACTGCAAAAATTCTGTTATCCGTTGCTCTGTGGTGGGTGGTTTTTCCGGGAATGGTGTTGGCGGATTCAAAGATCCGCATCGAAATGAAGCGGGAGACGCATCAAAAAGTGAGCATAGCCGTTACCCGGTTTGTATTGGCTGAAAACTACGAAGACCCCGAAAGGTTGGGGGAAGAAAGCCGGAAGATCCTGGAGAACGATCTCAGGCTTTCCGAATTATTCATTGTGGTCGATTCGGGAATTTACGGAAAGCTCGCGCGGTACGAATTGAAACAACCCCGGGTGGATTATCGGAGCTGGTATGAGCTGGGCGCCCAATTGCTGCTCAAGACCCAGTACCAGGTCAACCCACGGGACAACTCCTTCAACGTCACCTTCCGGCTTTACGATACGGCGAAAGAACGCTTTCTTCTTGGCAAACGTTACACCGCAACACGGAAATATCTTCGCAAGATCATCCATCGGTTCGCGGACGAGGTGGTATTGAAATTGACCGGCAGACGCGGGGTGGCCGAAACCCGGATTGCTTTTCTTTCCCAGGTTGATGAGAACAAGGAGATCTTCACCATCGATTTTGACGGACACAATTTGCGAAAACTGACCAATGACCAGAGCATCATACTCACCCCGGCCTGGTCGCCGGACGGGGGATGGGTGGTGTATACCTCTTACGCGGCGCATAACCCGGACCTGGTGATGATTGGCGCCTCGGGCAAGAAAAGAAGGACACTTTTGAAATTACCCGGACTCAACGCGGCTCCGGCCTGGTCTCCCGACGGTCAGCGGATCGCCATGGTTCTGAGCAAGGATCAGAATTCGGAAATTTATGTGTTGGAGAAAAACTTCGGCCTCAAAAGGCTGACACGCCATTTCAATATCGATACCTCTCCCACCTGGTCGCCCGATGGAAAGAGAATTGCCTTCACCTCCGATCGATCGGGAACCGGTGCGCCGCAAATTTACATCATGGATGTGGCCCGCGGAGACCGAAATGGCGTCAAGAGAATTTCGTTTGGCTCAAGCTATAATGACAATCCCGCGTGGTCGCCCAATGGGGACAAGATTGCCTTCACCTCCCGCG
Organism: Nitrospinaceae bacterium; assembly: GCA_046754465.1. Taxonomy (GTDB): domain Bacteria; phylum Nitrospinota; class Nitrospinia; order Nitrospinales; family VA-1; genus JBHHVU01. The sequence goes on from JBHHVU010000013.1 coordinate 34,783, forward strand.
TCGGCAAAAAATTTCAAATCAAGATTTATGATCTCAAGACCCAAAACAGCGAACAGTTCACCTTCGCGCCGGGAAGCAGTGAACAACCCACCTGGTCGCCCGATGGCCGGTTCGTGGTTTACCGGCACAGAGAACGGGGGAAGTTGAACGTCTTCATCAAATCGATCAATGGGGGAAGGCCCCGTCAGTTGTCTTTTGCCAACGGCGGGGGGTACAGCCCGGCCTGGTCCCCCTATCCGAAAAGATGAGTGGGGGCGAAAATTGGGGTTGATTAAAGTTACATTTAATGTATATTAGATATATATTCCCATGACATTAATAGGGCGGCCACTGGGCGGGAGATGCAGCGGTGGGGCTGGAATAAATATTAATCTTTAATTTTCAAATAGATCCATTTTTTCGTCCCACAAAAAAAATTCCCAGACTTGTTGATATTTTGGTATAATTTAATTATAATTTTTACGTCCTATCCAGTTTATCAATATTAGGCTAATAAGCAAAAATTCTGAGAGTTATAGAGCTTTCTAAATTTGTGGAGCGCCGTAAAGATATTCTTGCCGAAAACAAGGGAGACCATTTAAAACGAGGGTACTTATGATTGGAAAAAAACAGTGGACAGGTATTTTAGCGATGTTAATGGCGCTGGCCCTGACGGTGGCGTGTTCAAAGAAGCTCATGCCCCCGGAGATCGAACAAACGGGGTCCGTCGCGGAAAGTGAATTGGAAGAAATCGCCAAAGCTCCGGACGCGATGGAAAACGTAGGACCCGATAAGGATTTCCCGCTTGGGTCAACCCCTTCGGATGATTCGGGTTACCTTCGCGAGGAAAATTTTGCCGAGAACGGTTCTCCGCAATCGGAAGATGGCTCCTCTTTCCAAGGCAATGACCACGGCCGGTTCGATGGCACCGAGGATTCGGGATTCCTGCGTGAGGAGAATTTAAACGACATGGGAACGGCCGAAAATTCTTCCATCAATCCGGAAACTGGGGAATTGATGGATTCCGCTTCGGCGGGAAGTGGCGATTTCCCGGGTTCCAGCCCGTCAAATCCCAATAATAATGGCGAGATCATGGATTCAGGTTCCATGGCGGAGGCCGGGGAGATGGGCGGAGTGAATTCCGGCGCCAGCGGGTCGGGGGCAACCGGTTCGGTGGGCCCCAATCCCTTTGCGGAAGGAGCGCCGACGGAAAGCGGGACCGGATCTGAAATGGATAAAAACGGTGGCTTTCAGGAAGCCAGATTATTTTCTTTCCGTCCCACGTCGGAGTTGAAGGACATCCATTTCAGATTTGATAAATATGACCTGGACGAACGTTCGAGGTTGATCCTGAAGCAAAACGCGGATTTTCTGAAACAACATCCCGGTGTCAAGGTTGAAATCCAGGGGCATTGCGATGAAAGAGGAACCAATAACTATAACCTGGCTCTCGGTCAGCGCCGGGCTAATTCCACCAAAAATTTCCTGGCCTCCATGGGTATTTCCGAGAACCGGCTCCATATTATAAGTTACGGAGAGGAGAAACCGTTTTGCATGGAAAGCAGCGAAAGTTGCTGGTGGCGGAACCGGCGGGCTCATTTCATGGTGGCCGAGTAGGTTTTTCCTTTCGCGGAAGTTTTTAACCGTTTGCACATTTTCTCATTGATCGCAGCGGGAGCCGCCCCGCTGCGATCAATTCTTACTCCCCCCTCTTTTCCTAAGAGTGGATTCGCCTTGTTCCGGATCAAAGGTTTTTTGAACTTTTATCCAAAGAGATCTGCTCCATGAGATTTCAAAAACACTTCCTGATCGCTTTTATTTTCCTATCCCTCTGGTTTTCCCCGTGGAATGCCTTTGCCGGGCTTTTTGATAATGATGAGGAAAACTGGAGAAGAATGTTTGGGGAAATTAAAAAAATCAACGCCAGGCTGGTTTCCCTGGAAATGGGAAAATTGAAGGCTATGCAGTCGGTGCAGGAAGATGTCCTTCGCCAGATCGAGGAAATCAAAAGCATCATTCCCGACCTCCGGGGAACCGTCGAGCAGAACCAGTCCGAAATGGGGGCGTTCATCAAGCAGACCAACAAAAAACTATCGGATATCGAAGCCCAACTGAAGTTTGAAATCATAGAAAATTTAAACAAACAAAATAAAGAAACCCGGAAATTTGAATTGGGACTCCTCGAGAACCTGAACAAGCAAAACGCCGCCACCGAAAAATTCGAAGCCAGCCTGGTGGATCAATTCAACCAGTTGAGGAATAATCTGGCGGGCGATATGGAAAAGTTTTCCCAAATCAATCAGAAGTATTTCCAGGGTTTTTCACAGGCCAACAGCGAATCGATCGGGAAGATGGCCCAACAACTGAACGCCCAGAATCAGACCCTCGAAAAGGCCAATGAAATTTTTAGGACGGAATTGATTCCCGCCATCGTGAAACAAAATGAACAGAGCCGCAACAGCCTTCTTGCCGAGGTTTCCAAATCCAACAAGAAAAATCATGATGCCCTGGTGGCGGGGTTTTCCGAGTCCAACGCCAAAAACAAAAAACTGGTCGAGATCCTTGAGAAAAGCCTTACGGAGGCCCAGGTAACGAGTGGGCAGGTTCAGGCCCTTGCCGGGAACATCGGACAAACCAACAATAACGTCGTTCAAACCCACGACAGTCTCATCAAACTGAAAGACATTCTGGTCAAGCAGTTGGACACCCTTTCCAAGGGACAGGCCAATCTTGGCGCCGAGGTCGTCAACGGCTCCAAGAAAGTGGATTTGGTTCAAAACAACCTGATCGTCGCGGATAATAAAATGAACAAGCTGGCCGAGAGTCTCAAGGGGATCCAGACGCAGAACGCCTCCGCCAATATCGCCTTGGCTTCCTTGCAACAGGGTATGGACGAGGTTCGGGGAACCAACAGCCTGAATGGAGAAAAACTGAATAAATTGATAAGCTCCTCCGCCGAATTGATGAAACATGCCAACCAGGTGAGTCAGTCCCTGCAAAACATGGACAAGGCCCTGCAGACTATCGAGGGAGGACTGGCCAATGTGGATCTTGCCAATCAAAAACTTTCCAGGCTCATTCAGATATTGAAGACCATCGCCGCGGAACAGGGGAAAGTGACCCAGGTCCTGGCGGTCCAGGCCGAAATTAAGCAGTCCCAGGGCGCCATTCTTAAAATGCAGAACGAATTGAGGCAATCCCAGGGGCAGATGAAACAATCCCTGGCCGGAATCAGCCAGACCCAGGGCAAGGTCCTCGGTTCCCAGGGGGATATCAAACAAACCCAGTTAGAGATGCGGCAGGCCCAGATCCAGATGGGTCAGGCCCAGGCGGAAATCAAACAAAACCTGGCCGAAGTAGGCGGAGCCCAGGTCGAGATGCGGCAGGCCCAGATTCAGATGGGTCAGGCCCAGGCCGATTTGAAACAGGCCCAGCTCCAGATGAAACGCGCCCAGGTGGACATGAAGCGGATCCAGGGAGAAATGAATGGGTCCCAGAATCGGGTTTTGAAGACTCAAGAGGATATTAAAAACACTCAACGGGAAATCATCAAGGCCCAGACTGAAATTATCAAGAGCCAGATGGAAACCCGGCGCGCCCAAAAGGAAACAAAAAAAGTTCTCGCCGATCTGTCGCGAAAGGCCAATGTCAATATCGCCCGCAACGACGCCATAAGAAAAACCCTGGCCAATATGGGAAAGGGGCGGGCTCCTCAAAAACCCGCCCGCAAAAGATAAAAAGCGAATCGCCCGCGTCCTCCCTGGGGAACCCGAAGTTCTCGCCTTCTTCCCTCATTTCTTTTTTTGCGTTATTTCCGATTATTGCATAAGATTGAGTTCTAATATCCAGGGACACCCCGTCATGGCGAAATCCATTACCGAATACGTTTGCCAGCATTGCGGGCACCGCGCCCCCAAGTGGATGGGCAAATGCCCCGAATGCCAGAGGTGGAACACCCTTTCCGAGGAACGAACCCGGCCGAGTCCGCGTTCCCTCGGTTCCCCGGCCCGGCCGGGTGAAGGGGGAAACCCCGTTCAGGCCATTACCAAGGTGAAGAGCCTGAATGAAAACCGGGTGACCACCGGAATCGGCGAGCTCGACCGCACGCTGGGAGGCGGATTGGTTCCCGGGTCCCTAGTGCTGATTGGAGGCGACCCTGGAATCGGAAAATCCACCCTCCTCTTGCAAAGCATGGGTCAAATCGCCCAAGCCGGGGGAAAAGTCCTTTATGTTTCCGGCGAGGAATCCCCTTCGCAAATCAAAATGCGGGCCGGCCGGCTGGGGGCCTTGTCCGACAACCTGTTCGTGACCTCGGAAATCTGTGTCGAGGAAGTTCTGCATTTGATCGACCGGGTCGAACCCGCGGTCCTGGTGCTGGATTCCATTCAAACGTTTTATACCTCTGAACTGCAATCGGCGCCTGGAAGCATCGGACAGGTCCGCGAGGTGGCGTTCAAAATTTTTCAAGAGGTCAAAAAACGTTCCCTGCCCTCCTTCCTGGTTGGCCATATCACCAAGGACGGAGCGATTGCCGGACCCAAATCCCTGGAGCATATCGTGGACACGGTGATTTACTTCGAGGGGGAAAGGGGACACGCCTATCGGATTTTACGGACGACCAAAAACCGTTTTGGGTCCACCCCCGAAATCGGCGTCTTCGAAATGGTGCCGGAGGGGTTAGTGACGGTGGAAAATCCGTCGGAAATTTTTCTCTCCGAGCGTCCGGCCGATTGTCCCGGCTCCGTCATCGTTTCAAGTTTGGAGGGTAGCCGCACGCTTCTCGTCGAGGTGCAGGCCCTCGTCAGCCCATCGTCTTCCATTGGCATGCCGAGGCGCATGGCAACGGGACTGGACCCCAACCGCATGACGCTTCTGATCGCCATTATGGAAAAACGGTTGGGCCTTCAGTTTCAGGGAGAAGATATTTTCGTCAATATTGCCGGGGGAATCAAGGTCACCGAGCCCGCCATCGACCTGGGAGTTGCGGCGGCCATGGCGAGCAGCCTGAAAAATCAAAGAATCGATCTTCAGACGGTCATGATCGGCGAAGTGGGGTTGACGGGTGAAGTGCGCTCCGTCATGCACCTCGACTCCAGAATTCTTGAAGCGGAACGGCTCGGCTTTCGGCGGTGCCTCATTCCTCATTCCGCGAAAAAAGGGAAGTCCCTGCCGAAAACCTCGGTGGACCTTTTTTTTATAAAAGACCTTTCAGAAACGTTTGATCTGGTTTTCTAGGTCATCATCCGCGGTCGGCGGGCCGGACCGGGGGAATCCTCCGCGGGCCCGGGCGGTTTCCATCCCCTTTGCCGGGGAAAGACCCCGGGGGGTTGCCTGAAGACGCATTTCACAGTCTGTCAAAAAAAAATGAAAGTTTCCGTCATTATACCCGCTGCCGGACTGGGAACGCGCATGGGCGGCCCGGTTCCCAAACAGTTTCTTTCCTTGAAGGGAAAACCCATTCTCCATCACACGATCGAGGCTTTTGAAACATGCCGGGCGGTCGATTCCATCACCCTTGTGGTTGCGCGAAAGGACTTGCCGGAGGTGGAAAAGGAGACCGTGAAGAAATATCCCATCATCCAACGGGCCGTCGCGGGGGGAGAAAAACGGCAGGACTCGGTTTACAACGGATTCCTGGCCCTGGACGCGGATACCGGCACGGTTCTCGTGCACGACGGGGTGCGTCCCTTTGTAACGTCCGATCTGATCCGGAAAACCGTGGAGGGGGCGCGTCGTTTTGGGGCGGCGATTACCGCTATCCCCATCAACGATACGATCAAACAGGTGAATTCACGCGGCTTTGTCGATCGCACCGTGAACCGTGAAGGATTGTGGCGGGTGCAGACCCCGCAGGCTTTTCAATACAGCCTGCTCCGCGATGCGTTCGATAAGGCCATCCGGGATTCCTTTTACGGCACCGACGAGGGTTCCCTGATCGAGTATTTGGGGAAAGAAGTTAAAATCATCCCAGGCTCTGAATTGAACGTGAAGATCACCCGCCGGGAAGACCTGATCGTGGGTGAGAGCATTCTGGATTGCGGAGCCGGAAATACGCGGTAGGGAGGGCCGTTCCCCGGTGTGAAGGAAGGGATGCGGAAGCGGCCGGCGCGGGAGTCGAATTTTTGCTTCTCTTTCCGGATCCCGGCATCTAAATTTAAAATCCCCGGAACGGAAACCCCGTCGCAATTTGCCGGGGCAATATTTTTCATTCACCAAAGGAGAATGCCGATGCTGGCGCCAGGTACGCAGACCCCCAATTTTACGGTCAAGGATCATACCGGCCAAACGGTGAGCTTAAGTGATTTCAAGGGAAAGAAAGTGGTGCTCTGGTTTTATCCCAAGGCGGACACGCCCGGGTGCACGATGGAGGGACAGGGTTTCCGAAACGACTACAAAAATTTTGCAAGTAAAAACACCGTCATCCTGGGTGTCAGCCTGGATGGGGAAACGGACAACAAAGCGTTCGCGGAAAAATATTCCTTTCCTTTTCAGCTTCTTTGCGATGTGAACCGTGAAATTTCCCTCGCTTACCATGCCGTCAAAAGCGCGGAAGATTCCTATGCTTCCCGCATCACTTACGTGATCGACGAAAACGGAAAAATTCTCGAGGCCATTGAAAGCGTCGATACCAAATCCCACGCCGGCGATCTCTGCTCCCGATTGTAGATCCGCCTCCTATTTCCCGCGCTGGGAAACCTCCGGCGGGTCCCCGACGTTCCGATTGGGGAGGGGCTCGCGCCAACTTGACCTGAAGAAAACATGGCGCTATTATGGCTCCTTTTAACCCTCACCCCATCGGAGAGCAAAATGCCCTATAAGGATTTTCTGATGCCCCAGCCCCTGGATATAGAGAAAAAGCGGGCCAAAAAAAGTCTTCTTCACACCCGGGTTTCTCCCATCAATTATGAAAAAATCGCCGATGTGGCCGACCTCGTGGAAGCTTTTGAATCGACCTCCATCCAGGCGCGCAATGTGGGGCATTGCGCCAAGGTTTTCAAGAAAATGCTGACCGATGAGGAACGGCCCACCATCTTGCTGGGCTTGGCCGGTCCCTTGATTGCGGCGGGGCTCAGGAAAGTCATCCGCGACATGGTCCATTACCGCATGGTGGATGTGATCGTATCTACCGGCGCCATTCTTTATCAGGATTTTTACGCGGCGATGGGGGGAGGCCATTATTATGGCAGTCCCAATGCCGACGATAGGAAACTGCGGGAGTTGCTCGTCAACCGCATTTACGACACGTATGTGGATGAAGAACTGTTTGCCGAATACGATACCCTGATCGCCAATTTCGCCGGATCGCTGGAGCCGCGCAAGTATTCCAGCCGGGAGTTTCTGGAAAAACTTTCCGGAACCATCGATGACGAGGAATCCATCCTGGTGACGGCGCGAAAGAAGGGCATCCCCGTATTCTGTCCGGCCATGAACGATTCCAGCATCGGGATTGGGCTGACCGAGCACTACTATATCTCCAAAAAGGAGGGCCGCGCTCCCATCGTCATCGATTCGATCCAGGACAATTATGAATTGACCCAGATCGTCGCCCAATCGGATCGCACGGCGGCCTTTTACGTGGCGGGCGGCGTGCCGAAAAACTATATCAACGACTCCATCGTGATGGCCTACATCTTCGGCCGGGATACGGGGGGGCATAAATACGCCCTGCAGGTGACCACCGATTCGCCCCATTGGGGAGGGCTGAGCGGCAGCACCCTCGCCGAGGCTCAGTCCTGGGGAAAAATCAACAAAGAAGCCAACTTCGCCATGGCCTTTGTGGAGCCCAGCGTTTCCCTTCCCCTCATCTTCGGTCATGCGTTTCAAAGAAAACTCTATCAAGGCCGGTCCGGACTGGCCCTTGAGTGGTCCGGGGATGTCTTGAAGGATTTGAGGGTTGTGAAAAACGAAAATCCCGCATAGGAATCCCCCATGGACCCCTTGGATCAAGTGTTTTTCCTGGAACCCGGTCAGGCTCCTTCATTCGACCTCAAGGGGATTCGCATCGATCAGCTTCTGCCACGGGAAGCCTGCAGGCGGTTTTCCGCCTACCTGGTCAGGATGCAGCCCGGGCAGATCAAGAAACCCAGTTTTCACAAGGAAGGCGAGGAGTTGTATTATGTCCTCTCCGGTTCGGGAACCGCCCGACTGGGGGGTAGGGAATATGTTCTCAAGAAGGGGTGTTTCTTCCGCGTGCCGCCCAATATCGTGCACCAGTTCGCTGCCGGGGAGGAACCGCTTCACCTGCTGAACTTCCACAGTCCGCCCGTGTTTTCCGACCACGACAGTTATTTCCCGGAGCAAGACCGGGAAACCTAATCCCGGTTCACGTCAAGGTATATGCGGGCATCGTCTATTTCCGGAATCGATTTCAAACGGGCTTTCAAATCCTTCACGAGGGACTCGGCTTCACCGAGGGTCCTGGTTTCCTCCATCCGGATATAAAGGTCGATGGAGGTCCTTCCTTTCAGGTGATGGATCCGCATCCCGGTTTTTTTCATTTTGCCGTTCGCGGCCTCCAGGACCGGATCGACCATTCGGTTGAGGTCCCCGCGGGTGGACAGGTATAAAGGTTCGATCTGGTCGTCCTCTTCCGCGTCGACGTGGACCAGAACATCCTGAAGACTGCCGAAGGCGTTGATGAGTTTTCGGCGCACACGCTCGGCGACGGCGTGTCCCTCGGTCACGGTGAGATCCGTATCGACGAGGATATGAACGTCCATCAGAATTTTGCCGCCGATCTTCCGAGTGCGCAGGTTGTGGAATTTGATGACTTCCGGAATGCCGTCGATGATTGCCTGGATTTTTTCCGTTTGTTCTTCGTTCAGGCCGGTGTCCATCAAGTCGCGAATCCCGTCCGCGAAGATGCCGTATCCCACCTTAAAGATCATCAAGGCCACTATTCCTCCGGCCAGGGGGTCCGTGACCGGGTAACCCAAATGAGCGCCCAGGATGCCGGCCAACGCCGCCAGGGAGGATATGGCATCGGAGCGGTGATGCCAGGCATTGGCAATCAGGGCCGGACTGGCCAACTGGTTCCCCACGATCCGGGTATAGCGGAAAATGGCCTCGTTGACCCCTATGGAAAACACCGCCGCCGCCGCCGCCAGCCAGGTGGGCACCCGTTGGGAACCGCTTTCGATCACCTTCCAGACGTCGTAACCGATCCACAAGCCCGCCAGGATGATCACGGTGCCGACGATGGTTGCGCCGATGGTTTCCGCGCGGCCGTGTCCGTAGGGATGATCCGCGTCCGCCGGCATCAGGCCGATCTTGTGCGTGGCCAGGACCACCGCGTCCGTCAAGAGGTCGGATAGGGAATGGAGCGCGTCAGCAATCAACGCCGTACTGTGCCCCACCGCCCCGCCGATGAATTTGATGACGGAAAGGGCCAGGTTGGCACCCGCCCCGATCAGGGTGACCTTCACGCCGGGACTCAATGGCGGTAATTTCGGCATAGCTGTTTGGGTACGACAGAGAAGGAATTAATAAAAATCGGAATTCAAAGTCCCCCCGCCCCGCGGGGAGGGAGATAGGTCAATCCAGATTGCCTATCGATCTGGGTCCGCCATATAATGCATGTCCATCTGCCTGCGGCCCCCCCACGGGGGGAGGGGATAGGTCCTGGCATCATCGCCAGGCCATCCTAGTCCGGCCTAACGCATGTCCATTTGCCTGCGGAGGCTCTCCGCCTCCTTCAGGGAAGGGGGCGGCCACCCTATCCCCCTTTTTAAAGGGGGTCAGGGGGATTTTCTTGCGGACTCTTTTACATCAAAACCCAGGCATCGACTTAGTGTCATTTTCTTTTATTTTTAAACTCTTATGCCAAGGTCCCCTTTTGTCGAGGGTTCTTCCGGACATTGGCGCCGTTATGGATCAGGTGCCGCAAAATTTTAACATTGGCGGCGGGAAAAGGGTATCGTTCCATCTCTCCGGGTGAGACCCATTTCCAGGTTTCACAGCTCGAGGCGCGGATTCTTCCCGCGCTGGGGCGGCAAAGGAAAACGTGCAGCGTGACTCGAAATTGCGTGTAGCTATGTTTGATCGTCATGAGTTTTTCCCGGATGGAAATGTCCAATCCCAGTTCTTCCCGGATTTCCCGTTTCAGGCAATCTTCCGGACTTTCATCTTTTTCGATTTTCCCGCCGGGAAACTCCCACAATCCGCCCATCAGTCCGCCCGGCAGCCTTTTTTGGATGTAGGTTTTCCCATTGCGTTGGATGACGGCGGCGCTGACCTGGATTTTTTTCGTGGGGGAGGAGGTTTTTGCCGGTGGAAACCGGTCCTGCACCCCTTCGCGCCGGGCCCGGCAGGGAGAATGCAGCGGACAAAGAAGGCATAAAGGTTTTTTGGGAAGGCAGAGAGTGGCCCCAAGCTCCATGAGGGCCTGGTTGTGATCTCCCGGCCGGTCAGCCGGAGTCAACGATTCCGCCGTTTGCCAGAGCTTCTTTTCGGAGGCGGAGGTGGACCCGTTTTCTTTCAGGCAAAACAGCCGGGAAAGAACCCGTTTCACGTTGCCGTCCACCACGGGATATTTTTTGTTGAACGCGATGCTGAGGATCGCCCCGGCGGTGTAGCGTCCGATTCCCGGCAGTTTCAGAATATCTTCCAGGCGGTCCGGCACCCGGCCGCCGAATTCCTCGACGATTTTCCGGGCCGCCCGGTGCAGGTTGCGGGCGCGTGAGTAGTAGCCCAGCCCTTCCCAGTGTTTTAAGACCCGCGACTCGCCCGCCTGGGAAAGTTTTTGCACTGTGGGAAAGGAGCGGATCCAGCGCCGGTAATAGGGGATGACGGTTTTCACCTGCGTTTGCTGCAACATGATTTCCGACACCAGAATGTGGTAAGGGTCCTTGGTGTTCCGCCAGGGCAGGTCGCGCTTATCGCGGCTGTACCAACCCAGGAGAAGGGATGGAATCGATCGGACGGTTTTTCGGTTCTCGGCCATTGGGAAATTCTAGCAAAGGGTTCCGGTTTTTCCTGGGGGGAGGGCGTCCACGCGGACATCCATGGCGCCGGTCAAACGCCGATGGCGTCCTTGCTCCAGATCATCTTGTGAAGCTGGGTCTGAAGACGCACGGGGAGTTGATCCTCAAGGATCCACCGTGCCAGGTCCTGAAGGCCGAGTTTGTCAAACACCGGCGAGAACAGAACGTGGGCTTTCCCGGGGATTCCATGACGGTTCAGGAGGTCCCGGCTCCATTCATAATCCTTGCGGTCCAGGATAACGAATTTTACTTCGTCCCGGAGAGTGAGGTATTGGAGATTTTCATAAAGGTTTCGGGATTCCTCCCCGCTGCCCGGACATTTCATATCCATGATCTTGATCACCGCCTGGGGAACGTTCTTGACGGAAAGCGACCCCGCCGTCTCCAGCATGACCATGTACCCTTTTTGAAGCAGGGCGTCCATGAGCGGATAGACTTCCTTTTGCAGTAGGGGTTCTCCTCCGGTGATTTCCACCAAGGGGATTCTTCCAAAGGGTTCCACGGCGCTGAGAATAGCGTCCACGGTCATCTCCCGTCCCTCATAAAACGCGTATTCGGTATCGCACCAGGTGCAACGGAGGTTGCAGCCGGTCAGCCGGATAAAGACGCAGGGCAATCCGGCCTGGGAGGACTCCCCCTGGATGCTTTTGTAGATTTCATTGATCTTCAGCATGGTCGTGGATGGATGAAATGGATTCATGCGGGCCATCTCTTCCCAATTCTACACCATATTCTGCCGAGGGGTCATCCTTAAACAAGGTAGACGGAAAATCCGGTTTTTGGAAGGATCAGACGCCGAGGCGACTGGTCAATATCTTGGTTCCCATTCGTGCCTTGGCGGTGAAGTCGGACCAGGATTTGACCTTGGCGATCTGTTTCATCAGGTAGGTGGGGCGGCGGTAAAACCTGGAGTGGCATTCGTCCTGGATTTTCCGCAGTTCTTCCTCGGTGAAATCCTTGTTCCAGAATTGGATCGTGAATCCGGGGGAGGGGTTTTCGGCGAACTCCTGCCAGTAATCCTGGGGAATGATTCCTTCGTTTAGCATCTGGAAATACAATTCGGTTTTGGGGTAGGGGGTGCAGATGGAAAATTGGGCGTAATCCGGTTTCAGGCGTTTCGCGAATTCGACGGTGGCAAACATCTCCTCGCGGGTTTCGTGGGGAATGCCGATCATCATGTAGGCGAAGAAACCGATCCCCGCCCGGTGCGTCATCCGGCAGGCGCGTTCGACTTTTTCCGGCGTCTGCCCTTTTTGCAGGTACTTGAGGTGACGGGGAGTCGCCGACTCGATTCCGTAATGGATGCGGTAACAGCCGGAACGCTTGAGGGCCTGGAGGACCTCTTCATTGACCGTGTCCACACGGGCGGAAATCTTGTAACTGATCTTCAATCCGCGTTTGACGATGAGATCGCAAATGGTGATGAGATTCTTCTTGTTAACGGTGATGGTGTCGTCGACGAAAAACAGGTCATCCACTCCCGTCTCCACCAGCTCCTCGATTTCCCGGATCACGTTTTGCGCCGACCGGGCGCGGAAGGTGGTTTTCCGGATATCGCAGAAGGAGCAAGCCGCGGGGCACCCACGGGTGGCCTGGATCGTAAAGAACTGTCGCCCCTCCCCAATGATATGGACATAACGGCTGACATCCACCAGGTGCCGGGCGGGAAACGGCAGGGTATCCAGATCCAGAAGCGCTGTTTGCGCGGGATTGATTTGGCTCACGCCGTCCCTTTTCCAGCCCAGCCCCTTGATTTGGCCCAGGGCAGCCGGGTCCGGACCCTTGGTTTCCAAGGTCCCCGCCAGGTGGGTGAATATAGGTTCCCCTTCCCCGAAGACGACGTAATCGATCTCCGGCTGGTCGAGGGTTTCCCTTGGGTACAGGTTGACGTGCGGACCGCCCAGGCAAATCTTCACCTCCGGGTTTTCCCGTTTTAAAACCCTTGCCGCCCGCAGGGCGTCCAGCAAGTTGAATGTCATGATGCTCATCGCCACCAGGTCCGGGCGGATTTCCCGGAACCGGCGGAGCAGTTCCTCTTCCGAGACCTCCTCCGGCGGGCAGTCGATGAACACCGGGCGGTTGCCGGTTGCCTGCTCGTAATAGGCGGCCACGTACATCAGCCCGAGCTTGGGATAATACCCCTTCCCCCCTTCGAGGGCCTTGGGGACCGACGAGTCAAGGGACAGGGTTTCGGGAGGCACCAGGAACAAGATTTTCATGGGATTGGGGAGGGTTTTCCTTTAAAATCGGTTTTTCTTTTTATCGAACATCCCCCAGGAAAGGATCAGGACTCGTTGAAACCGGTCGTCACCGTCACCAATATCTTTCCGGAAGCCGCCCTCGAAAAACTGGCGGCGCATTGCGAACTGCGGTTGAACCCCACCGGCAACCCGCCGTCCGCGGAGGACCTCAAACAGTCGGTCTCGGTCAGCGCGGGGATTATCACCTACTTATCGGATAAGATGGGTCCGGACATAATGGACCGGGCCGCGAATTTGAAAATAATTGCCAACTACGGGGCCGGATACAACAACATCGATGTGGAATACGCCCATCGGAAAGGGATCTGGGTGACCAACACTCCGGGCATCCTGCATGAAACGACGGCCGACCTCACCTGGGCGCTGATTCTGGGCACGGCGCGGCGGATCGTCCCGGCGGACCGCTATACCCGCGAGGGAAAATTCACCGGTTGGCAGGCCAAACTGTTTCTGGGCGCCGATGTGTACGGAAAGACGCTGGGAATCATCGGTTGCGGTGAAATCGGCCAGGCGGTGGGCCGCCGCGCCGGGGGGTTTCAAATGACAGTCCTTTATCACCAGCGGCGGCGTCTGCCGGAAGAGGTGGAAAAAGAACTCGGCGCCGTGTTCACGCCCTTGCGGGATCTCCTGCAACGATCCGATTTCGTCACCCTGCACGTGCCCCTGACCGGCGCGACCCGGAACCTGATCGGCAGGGAGGAGTTGGCGCTCATGAAACCGTCCGCCTGCCTCATCCATACCGCCCGGGGAAAAGTGGTGGACGACCGGGCGCTGGTGGATGCCCTGAAGTCGGGACGGCTGGCCGGGGCGGGCCTGGATGTCTACGAAAATGAGCCCGAACTGACCGAGGGAATGACCGAACTCGACAACCTCATTTTATTGCCCCATATCGGCAGCGCCACCACCGAGACCCGCGAGCGCATGGCGCTCCTCGCCGCCGACAATGTCCTGGATGCCCTGTCGGGCAAGCGTCCCCGCTCCCTCGTTCCCGAATGGTCCGGGAAGGGTTAGCCCGGATATTGCATGGATGGAATTATAACCGGGCTAGACGTTGAAGCGGAAGTGGGCGATGTCGCCGTCCTGGAAGATGTAATCCTTCCCCTCGATGCGCAGTTTTCCGGCTTCCTTGATCCCCTGCTCGGACTTGTAGGTGACGAGGTCGTCGTAAGTATAGATCTCGGCGCGGATGAATCCTTTCTCGAAATCGGTGTGGATCACGGCGGCGGCCTGGGGCGCCCGGGTATTTTTTTTGATCGTCCAGGCGCGGTTTTCCTTGCCCCCGGCGGTGAAAAACGTGATCAGATTGAGCAGGCCATACCCTGCACGGATCATCTGGTTCAGTCCGGTTTCCTTCAATCCCAGTTCTTCCAGGAAGGCTTTCTGTTCGGCGGGGTCCCCGATTTCCATGATCTCGTTTTCGAGTTTTCCCACCAGCACCACCACCCCGGCGCCCTCCTTCGAGGCATGGCTTTTCACGGCCAGGACGTGCTCGTTTTCCGATTGCGCTGGGTCGGCGATATTGCAGACATAAAGGACGGGTTTCACCGTGAGCAGGTTCAGGGATTTGACGAACTGTGCTTCCTCCCCGGTATGGCATTCCAGTCCGCGGGCGGGTTGGCCGACGTTGAGGGCTTCGGAAAGCTTGCCGATCACTCCCATTTGAAGCCGGGCTTCCTTGTTGCCGCTCTTGGCGAGTTTTTCGATCTTCAACTTGCGCCGGTCCAGGGTTTCCAGGTCGGCGATCATCAGTTCGGTGTGGATCACCTCGATATCCGACAGGGGGTCGATTTTACCGCTGACATGGGGGATGTTGCCATCCTCAAAACATCGGACGATGTGCGCGACGGCGTCCACTTCCCGGATGTGTCCGAGGAATTTGTTGCCCAGCCCTTCTCCCCGGGAAGCGCCCTTGACGAGTCCGGCGATATCCACGAACTGCATGGTGGTGTAGATGGTTTTTTCCGCGGGGATCAGCCGGGCGATGGTGTCCAGCCTGGGGTCGGGGACGGGAACGACGCCGGTGTTGGGTTCGATGGTGGTGAAAGGGTAATTCGCCGCTTCCGCCCCGGCACGGGTCAGGGCGTTGAAGATCGTTGATTTGCCCACGTTGGGCAGGCCCACGAGGCCGCAGGTGAATCCCATGATTGTTTCTCCAAACAGGTTTTTTGATTTTGCCCGGTGCGGCGATCCGATTCCGGTGGCGCCATCTTATTTGTAGGAGACGTGGAGGGTTTTGAACGATTGGAGGAATACGAGGCTCGACAACACGAGGCACGCATACCAGCCGATGAATTCAAAAAAAGTTTGTTCCTCCACGAAACTGAGGATGGTCAGAAATAGTACGGCGCCCACGTTTCCGTAAGCCCCGGCCAGGCCGGCCATTTTACCGGTGAGGTCCTTGCGGATCAGCGGCACCATGGCAAAGCAGGCGCCGCTGCCCGCCTGCAGAAAAACGGAGCAGGTCACGGCAAGGGCGAGGACGCTCCACAACGGCCAGGCGGACGTGATTCTGCTCATCGCCAGGTAACCCGCCATCGATCCCAGAACCAGGATAAACAGGGTCCGCCTTCTGCCGAAAATATCCGACAACCATCCGCCGCACGGCCGGGTGATCAGGTTCATGAAGGCGAAACTCGAACCGAGGACGCCCGCGGCGATGACGCTGAGATCAAAGGTGGATTCCAGGAATTCCGGAAACATGGAGATGACGGCCAGATTCGACCCAAAGGTGAGGGCATAAACCAGACTCAATATAAAGATCTGCCGGAACTCGTAATAGTGCTCCCCCGGTACAGGGTGAAGCAGATGAGGCAGGTTGCTCCGAATGCATTTTAACATACTGAAAACAAAAAGCGTTATTAGCCCCGTGAGCAAGATCCATAAGATGCCCGGAGACAGCAGGAACAGGGGATGCCCGTAAAGTTTCCAGACCACGGCCAGGACGGACCCGTAGATGGGGATCATCAGGAGAATCTGCAGGACGAGGTCCTTGCGCGAGGTGACGGGGATCGAATTGATCAACCCGACCTTGAAATTTTCCCCTCGCGAGGGCACTTCCCTGGAGAATATGAAATAGACCCCGGACCAGAGAAGGCACAACCCGCCGGAAACCGCCGTGGCCACCCGCCAACCGGTATCCTGCGGAAACAGGGCGGCGATGAGGGGCAGGGAAAAGGCTGCCGCGGCGGCGCCGAAATTCCCCCAACCGGCGTAAATTCCCTGGGCGGTTCCCATTTTTTCCGGCGGAAACCATTCGGCGATCATCTTGATGCCGACCACGAATCCCGCTCCGGAGACCCCCATCAGCAAACGGGAAACCAGGAATTCCGAAAACGCCGAGGCCTGGGAAAAATAAAAGCAGACCGCCGAGGAATACAGAAGCAGGGCGCTGAACACCAGCCTGGGACCAAACCGGTCGACGAACGTTCCAATGAGAATTCGGGCGGGAATGGTCAATGCGACGTTGCAGATCATGAGGATATCGATCTGCTGGATGGTCAGCCCCGTGGTTTTAAGGATCGTGGTGTTGAACGGGGCCATGTTGAACCAGGCCATGAATGTCAAAAAAAAAGCGACCCACGTCAAATGCAGGACGCTTTGCTGCTTGCGGCTGAAACCGAACATTAACTGATTTTTCTTGGCATCAATGAGTTCACTGCGAAGTGGGCTCGCTCGTCATGTATTGATGCGTCTGGACCACGCCCGAATCATCGAAAACGACGAAGATGTTTTTGGAGGTGTCCGTTCCAATAAAACGATATTTGTTGAACTCGTAGACCCAAACTTCCTTTCCGTTCTGGAAGCCTTTTTTGAAGGGCTTGCCAAACAATTCCTCCACTTCCTGCCTGGTGGTGGAGCCATTGACGATTTTTTCGAAGCGGTCTTCCTTAAAGGCCTTGCCGGTGGTTCCGCACCCTGCCAACAACAGGCTCCCGACCAGGATTCCCAATACAACAATAAGTCTCATTTTTTTCTCCTTTTGTTTTCCAGCGGTAATGGTTTCGCCGGAAAAGGTACCATGGGGACGCGCGTCCCAAGACGCCCGTCATTCAAAATTAATGAGAAAATTTCCGGACCCGGCATCCTTTAAAATTTTATCATGCCGTTGCCGAATTCCCAATAATCAAGATAAAAGAATCTCTTGAGGTTCAATCGTTTTCGATATGGTATTTTTCCTGATGCAGTTTGGGGTTGACCTGGAAGAGGATCTCGATTTGGTATTTTTCCTCCATTTCTTCGATGAATCCGCTCTCTTCCTGGAACATCAGGTCATAAATGGCGGGATGCACGGAGATCTTGATGGTTTTTTGTTGCGGGTTTTGTCCCGCCAGACGCTGAATTTCCCGGATAATCTCATAACAGATAGATGTGGGGGACCGGATGTACCCTTTCCCCTCGCAATAGGAGCAGGGGTCGCACAGGGTTTGCACGAGGCTTCCCCGGACCCGTTTACGGGTCATTTCCACCAGGCCCAGCTCGGAAATTTTCAGGATTTTCGTGCGGGACCGGTCGCCTTTCAGTGCCTGGGTGAGAGCGTTCCAGATAATTTCCTTACTCTCCTCCCGTGCCATGTCAATTAAATCGACGATGATGATGCCGCCAATATTCCTCAACCGCAATTGATAAACGATCTCCTTGACCGCTTCCAGATTGGTTTTGAGGATGGTTTCTTCCGGGTCGGTGTGTCCCACGAACTTCCCGGTGTTGACGTCGATGGACACCAGGGCCTCGGTATGATCGATGGATATGTAACCCCCTGATTTGAGCCAGACTTTCCGGTCCAACCCGCGGTTGATGTCGATTTCGATTCCGTAATGGTCGAAAATGGGAATCGGACTGTCATGATATTCAATTTTTTCGACCAAATGGGGCAGGTAATTGCAACAGAAGTCTATGCATTTTTCCTGGTCCTCCTTGCAATCGATGACCAGCCGTTGCACATCCTTGGTGAACAAATCCCGGATGGACCGGAAGAGGAGGTTCAGATCCTCGTACAACAGCCGGCTCTCGTGAATATTGTCGGAATATTTTTTCAGGTTGTCCCATAAGCGGTGGAGGAACTGAAGATCCGAATCAAAATCCTCCTCTTCGCATCCCTGGCCCGCCGTTCGAACGATGTATCCCTCCCCCGGCCGTCCAATTTTCGAGATCAGGTTCTTCAACCGTTCCTTTTCGATTTCGTCCTCGATACGCCGTGAAACGTTGATGTGGTTTACCGTGGGCATGTAAACCACGTAACGGCCCGGCAGGCTGATGTAGGTGGTGATGCGGGCTCCCTTGCTGCCCAGGGGATTTTTGGCCACCTGAACCATGATCTCCTGACCCTCCGTGAGGATATCCTGAATCGGAATGAGGTGATTGACCTCCCGGAGGGGTTTCTGCCCGTTGTCCTTTTCCTCATCCTCCTTGGCTAGTGGAAAGGAGGGGGTTTCCTCATCCTCCAGTTCCGGCATGTCCAGCACATCGATATCACCGACATAGAGAAATCCCGCTTTTTCCAATCCGATATCGACAAAGGCGACCTGCATCCCGGGAAGAATTTTGGTGACCTTGCCTTTGTAAATATTACCGACAATTCCCTTGTTGGCCTTGTGCTCGATAAAAAGCTCGACCAATTGGTTGTTTTCCATCAAGGCCACGCGGATTTCGCGCGGGTTGGAATTGATAAGGATTTCAGAGTTCATTGAGTTTGGTTCCCAAACCAGGGAAGCCGCGGTTCGGGAAACTCCTTCACATTTGACTTGGCAGGTAAAGCGATTGCCCTTCCTTTCCAAGGAGTGGATGGCGGAAGGGATCCGTTCATTCCGAGAAAAATTATACCACGTAAATTCCGCTTAGACGCGGCCTCTTTTATTTACACCCGATTTCCGGTTCAGATAAAAGAGACAAGCAGACCCATTTATCTCAGGGTTCGCCGCATTTCGATATTGAGCAGCAAACCGATCGCGAAAAAGTTGGTGATCAATGAAGAACCTCCGTAACTGAACAGCGGCAGGGGAATTCCGGTGATGGGAAAAAGTCCAATGGTCATACCGATGTTGAAGATCACATAAAAAGAGATGGCTCCCGTAAGACCCAGGGCGAGAAAAAAACCAAACCGGTCCCCGGCGCGAAACGCGATATTCAGTCCTTTAAGGATCACTATCAGAAAAAGGGTCAGCAAAATGGCCACGCCAATGAACCCGGTCTCTTCGGCAAACACCGAAAAGATGAAATCCGTATGTTTTTCTGGGAGAAAATTCAGACGGCTCTGAGTCCCGGCAAACAGTCCCTTTCCCCAGAACCCCCCGGACCCGATGGCGATTTTGGATTGGATGGAGTGGTACCCCGCCCCGAGCGGGTCCAGATCGGGATTGAAAAGGGTCAGGAGCCGGGTTTTTTGATAATCCTTGAGGAAAAACCAGAGAAGGGGGGCGAGAACAATACCTGCCGCGAATAATTTGAACAGGGTGCGGTAATCGAATTCTATGGCGGTGATGAACAGAAGAAAGATTAAAAATACCATGATCGCCGTTCCCAGATCGGGCTCCACCACAATCAGTCCGCCAATCAACAAAGTGATCAGGGCCGGGACCACCAAGTCCCGGAACTGAAACCAGCCTTGATGTTTCCCCGTTTCAAAATATTTCGCCAGGGCAATGATCAGGGCAATTTTGGCAAACTCCGACACTTGAATGCTTAATGAACCCATGTGGATCCATCTTCGGGCTCCCGAAGCCACCGTTCCGTGAAGTAAAACGTAAATCAGGGAAAGGATCGTGATGGCATAGATCAAATAGGCGTAACGGCTGAGGAGACGGTAGTCGAAGATGATGGCAATAATCATCACCAGGAGCCCATAACCGATCCAATAAATTTGCTTGAGGTAAAGATTGCGGAAAAACGGCTCGGGACGGCCATGGTTGGCGCTGTATATGATCACCACCCCAAGGGCGGAAATGGCCAGCACGATGATAAGAAACCACCAATTAAAATTTGTGGCAAAGCGGCGATCTATCATAACTGATTCCCATATTATCATATTCCTCAGGCTGGGGTGGCCTGGATCCAGGCCCGGATGGGTGGTGGATCAAATTATTGGCGGTTCCCGCTTCGAGGGACGGTTGGGAGTAAATTTATTTTTGGAAAATTAAAAAAAAAGTTCATTTTCCGGTTTGAGGAGCAAGGGCGGCATTTTATAAATTATTCCTTAAAATTCAATTGGTTAATTATTTTGCATAGTTTCTAGTCATTTTCATAAAACCCTCTGGTTTTGATTCATTTACCCTGATTATTCCCTGGTTTTTTAACAGGTTTTAAACAATTCTTGTGGAAAATGAAATGAGAACTGAAAGCGGCCTGAAGAGCCCACCCCATTTGAATTTCAAGGGGGTATGGGTCGATTCGCCTTTATTTCCTGCCCTTGGGACCCAGGGTTGCCGGAAAGTTTATTATGTAAGGGGTTTAGGCCTACCGCTGTTTTGACCGTTCCCTAGTTCGTTATTTTTCGCGGGGGATGGCGGCGTCAAAATTTTGATCATATGGATTCGCCCCTATATTTGGCGGAATGGCCTAATATAAAAATCACGGGATACTCAAAAGGGGAATGGAGGGGCGTATATTCAGGGAAATGGCTCGCCAAAATTTTGATCCCTGGAATCGGGCATATTATGGGTTGGAGAGCACCTCCATGCCTTTTCCCGGGAAGCCTGTGAAAAACGGAATCCTGTCAAGAAAATTTCCGCGATCAAATCTCCTTTGGGGGAAAATTTCAATAATATGTTTAATTGCAATGAGTTATCTATTTTCCGGGCCTTTTCCTAAAGAAGGTGCCTCGGGGGAATTCCTTGAATTTGGGAAAAATTTTCTGTTTTTCACAAGTTTTCCACATCATTTTTTCCTTGGAAATATGGCTTTCGTGGCCTGTTATCACCGCCCCTTCGGCATGGCGATTTTTCTGGGGCCGCGAGTTCCCCGCAGCTTATTTTCACAGGGTGTTATTCGATTTCAAATAATCCTCCATGTCCGGGGGAAGGGGGGACTCAAAAATTCGCCATTTTCCAGTGAGGGGATGTCTTATTTCCAATCGGTGGGCATGAAGGGCGTGTCGGGTCATTTTCATCGGCTTGGGGCCGGTTTTTCCTCCATACAATTTGTCGCCAAGCACTGGGTGGCCGATGGACGCCAAATGGACCCGAATTTGATGAGTTCGCCCCGTTTTGGGAAAAATTTGGAGATAGGTGAAATGATCGTACCGCTTAAGAACCTGAAATTCCGTGGTCGCTTCCCTGCCGCCCTTGATATTGGAGGTCATCTTTTTGCGGTGGATTTTATGCCTGCCGATGGGGGCCTGGATGATGCCCGCATTCGATTCCACCCGCCCGCGGACCAGGGCCAGGTACACCTTTTTGATTTCCCTGCGCTTGAATTGGAGGGAAAGCGACTTGTGGGCGGATTCGGTTTTTGCGATAAGAACGAGGCCCGACGTTTCCTTGTCCAGCCGGTGCACGATTCCCGGCCGCTCCACCCCACCGATCCCCGAAAGGCCGAAACAATGGTGTAAAAGGGCGTTGACCAAGGTTCCCGAAGAATGCCCCGGCGCGGGATGAACCACCATGCCCGCGGGTTTGTCCACCACAACAAGGCAATCGTCCTCAAAAACAATATTCAGGGGAATGGCCTCGCGGGGCAGTTCCAGGGGCGTGGGGTCCGGAATATGAAGTTCGATACAGTCTCCCGGCTTCACCTTGTAGCAGGTGCGGCCCGGGAAACCATTTACCATGACCTGTCCTTTTTCTATCAACCTTTTCAATTGCGAGCGGCTGATATCCTCCTGGGATTCAGAGAGGAAAACATCCAGCCGCTTCTGGCTGGTATGCCGGTCTACTTTGAATTTGAGGCGTTTCATGGTCAAGGTATTGGAAAATCCGGATTCGAGGGGTGCGGAACCGGTGTTGGAAAGGGGAATCGGGCACCCAGCGGAAAACCACGGGCGGCGGAACCTTCCGGCCTTTTGAGGAGAAGAACCAGATTTTGCCCGGTGATTGAGCCCCGCCGGTTATTTCTCTATGAGCCGGGGCATGAGCTCCACCAAGTTGCAGGGCCTGTGGTTGCTGTTGAGCTGATGGACGAGAATCATGTCCCAGGCGTCCCGGCAAGCCCCGGTGGAACCGGGAAGGGCGAACAGGAAGGTGCTCTTTGCCACGCCGGCGGTAGCGCGCGACTGCAGGGTGGAGGTCTTGATATTCTGGTAACTCAACCATCGGAACAGTTCTCCAAATCCCGGAATCGATTTGTCATAGAGCGCCTCAAATGCCTCCGGGGTGACGTCCCTTCCGGTCACCCCCGTACCGCCCGTGGCGATGACGACGTCCACATCCGGGCGGTCGATCCATTCCCTCAGGGTTTCCTGAAGCAGGGGGATCTCGTCTTTTACGATCCGTTTGTCCGCCAAATGATGGCCCGCGGCCCGGATTCGTTCGACGAGTGTATTGCCCGATTTGTCATTTTCCTCCGTCCGCGTATCCGAAACGGTCAATACGGCGATATTCACGCATTTGGGTTTTACCGTGTCATCCATTATTATTGCTCCCTCATGAAGAATCTTTTCCTTTTTCAAGGGCTGGAGCCCGACCCCCGGCTATTCCCGGAATCGTTCTCCAACCGGTTCTGCTTGCTCCGTCTCGGACCCAGGGAGGCGCTTTTAGGTGGATAAGACACCCTGCCGGGGTTTTGAAGAAAGCCGTCAAAGGAATTCAGTGGATTTTATCGATTGATTGGCGTTAAATGGCATCTCTTGATATGACTTCCCAAAAGTATACCCGCAAACTTTCTAGGGTTCAACCATGCCCGCGGCAATTGTAACCGGGGGAGCGGTCCGCCTGGGGAGGGCCATGGCCCTTCATCTGGCGCAAAAAGGGTTTGATATCGCCCTGCATCACCACGCTTCGGCCTGCGCGGCGGAAGAAGCCGCTCGCCGGGCGAGGGACCTAGGGGTCCGCTGCGAAACTTACCCCTGCGACTTCACCGATCTTTCCGCCTCGGAAGGGTTGATGGAAGGCATCACCCGCGATTTTTCGGATATCGAACTCCTGATTAACAACGCTTCCATATTTGTTCATGAAAATATCGAACAGAGCCGGACCGATACTCTTCGGAACTCTTTCCATATCAATCTCATGACCCCCTATCTCCTGATGCGGGAATACAAGAGAAGGGTCAACCGCGGGATGATTATAAATATCCTCGACGAACGGATCGCCCGCAACGTCCCTGCTTTTGCGGCCTATTCGGTGACGAAGGTGGGTCTGTCCCATCTTACCCACCTAGGTGCCCTCGAATGGGGGGACAAGGTGCGGGTCAATGGAATTGCCCCCGGCCTCATCCTGCCCCCGGCGGGAGAGCCCGCCGATTATCTGGAGCGGGAAGCCAAAAAAATCCCGGTCCGGGATCACGGTTGCCCCGAGGATATCCTGCGCGCGCTCGATTACCTGCTCGAGAGCCCCTTTGTCAACGGGGAAACCCTTTTCGTGGACGGTGGGCAGTCGAAGGCCCAGAGGGGACTTCCGCAAAACGAATAGCGCGGGACTAAAATCCTGGCGGTTCTCCTGGAAAATGGTGTTCCCGATTCGGGGTCCGGCAGGGGGGCGGACGGACAAAAATGACCTGATTAGGTCATATCTTTTTCCGGGAAATTGAGAAACAATATCAATCGGAACAGCCCAACCTTTGTGGTAATAAGCTTTGAGCTCGAGTTTCTTCAAAAGGTATTCGCGTTCTTCCTGACATGAATGAGGGGGGATGGAGCCGGCTTTAAAGACACTATGGGAAAAGTGGCTTTTCCGGTTTCAGACCCCTGACCCCCTTCCCGTTTTGAATTTTCTACACCGTTAACTTTTTGGAATGAAAAATCTTTGCCGCCGGAGACGTGAATTGATAATTATCCGGCAAAATTCCTTGGCCCAGCGAACTCTCAGCTCTCCCCGGCGAAGGTTTTTCCTGCCCCCTGTCCCGGGGATGGGGACTCCTTGAAGACAATTGTTTCGGAATAGTGAAATTCTGAATGACCTTTTGAGAAAGAACTGGTACAATTTCTCCCATCCTCATCTTACCGGATTCGGCGCGGGACCGGATACGATCCGAATCTTTCTGAAAATACGGCAAATATTCCTTACCTCCCTTTAATAAAGGGAGAGGGACCTCGTTGGCGGTCTCTTTCGATAAGGGGATAATTCCGGGAAAATTCCCGGGTTCTAAACTGTGATTCCGGTAAACTGTGATTCCGGCATGAAATCATTTTATTTCAAGGGATTGGTTTTCCTTTTGCTGCTACTTGTTTTCAGCGGTACGGCGTTACCGTTTTCCCAGTTTTTTTCTCCCTCGCCCAAGCCGCCGAAACCTTTCTCCCCCGCGCCACCCGGCTCCCTGAAAGGAGGGGGTATGGAGGTGGTTTCTTCCGCAACGGGGGTGCGTATTCGCGTCCAGGACCGTCCTCTGATTGAGGTCTTGCAGGAGGTGGCCAATGCGGCGGAAATCCGTTTCCGGGTCTCGCAATCGTTACTCGGCCAAAAGGTGACGGCGGACATTCAGGCGGCCGATTGGCAAGCGGGGCTTAGCAAGTTGTTAAAGAATTTCAGCCGGGTGGGGGTATGGAAAGACGGTTCCAAATTGGCCGAACTGGTATTGCTGGAAAGCCATTCCCCCCTCCCGGATATTGAGGAAAAATCGGGGAAGAAGTCCGCCCGTTCCGGCAAGGAGGCCGAAACAAAGGTTGCCGTCCCCGGGAGGGAAGAAAACGTCCGGAAGAACAGGGAGGGTCTTTCGGAAGAGCAACTTCGCCGGCTGGCTGGAACTCCTTTTCGAGGGTCCCCGCCCGCGAAATTATTTGATGACCCCCGGTACAGAGAGTTTCTGGGAAAACGGGGCGTTGAATCGCCGCGGGATTTGAAGGATGCCCAAAAAGCCATGGCGGTTCGCCGGGAAGCGCTCAGGCAATTACGCGCCTTGCGAAACAGGAACCTGAGTGATAAAAAATCCCCATCTAATATCGGGCGGATGGTGACGCAAGGGGCTATCGGTTCATGATTCCTCCGGCATCGTTTTTCTAACATCCAGAAGCCGCAGTTCCACCTTGTCCTGACCGTTCCAATCGTTGACCTGAATTTCGTAAGCAATATCCACCGGACCCTCTTCCAGGTCCAGACTCGCGAAGGTGTCTCCGAGGTTGAATCCCACCACATCGATGTACCCCCCTTCCTGAATGGCCTTGAAGCGGACGTGGTTTTTATCTTTCCCCATGGTCCTGAGATTTTGAATATGAACCCGGCTGGACAAAAAGACGGGGACCGGATTTTCCGCGCCGAAGGGTTCGAGGGCCTGGATGTTTTTAAACAATTCGCGGTTGATTTCGGAAAGGTCGAGGACGGAATCAATTTTCAATTCCGGGATCAGATCGTCCTCGCACAGAATCCGGCGGCCGATTTCGTTAACGGCCTCCTTGAACGCCGGGATATTCTTTTTCTCCATGGAGAGACCGGCGGCATAGGCATGCCCGCCAAACTGGGTAAAGAAACCGGAGCATTCTGAAAGCGCCTTGAACAGGTTGAACTTGGGGATACTCCTGCCGGACCCTTTTCCATGACCGTTTTCATCCAGGGAGATGAGCACTGTGGGGCGGTAATATTTATCGGCCAGCCGCGAGGCAACGATCCCGATCACCCCCTGATGAAAGTTTTCCGAGGCGAGAACGATCACCCGGTCCAGATCCATTTCCCGGCCGATGAGGTATTCCGCTTCTTCGAGGGTCCCGGCCTGAACCTCTCTGCGGTCCAAATTGATTTGATCGATCGTTCGCGCAAGTGCCTTGGCCTCGTTCAAATCGGTCGCGGTGAGAAGGTGCAATCCCGCGTCGGCCTTACCCATCCGGCCCGCCGCGTTCAGCCTGGGACCCAGGGCGAATCCGACGGACCGGGAAGTCACTTTTCCGTCCACCCTGGCCACCTCCTTGAGTGCCACCACCCCGGGTTTGGAGGAGGCGGAGATCACATCCAGGCCGTGTGAGGACAGGATATGGTTTTCGCCGGTCAGTGGGGCCACATCGGCGATGGTGCCCAGGACGAACAGGTCCAGGTGACGTTTCAGGTTCGGCAGACGGGCCTTGTCCCATCCCGACCGATACAATTCACCGCGCAACGCCGTGGCGAGTTTGAATACGATACCCACCCCGCTCAAAAAACGGTAGGGGTATTGGCAAAGGGGTTGGTGGGGATTCAACACGGCCACCGCGGCGGGCAGTCCGTTTTTTCCCACCTGGTGGTGGTCGGAGACGATCACATCCAGGCCGATTTCGTTGGCGATTTCAATTTCGCGGACACAGGTGATCCCGCAATCGGCGGTAATCAGCAGAGTACTGCCTTTCCGGCGAATCTTTCTCACCGCATCGGTGTTCAGTCCGTAGCCTTCTTTCATGCGGTCGGGAAGATAGTAATTCACGTTCACGCCCAGGTCGCGGAAGAAATGGGTCAAGAACGCGGCTGAGGAGACCCCGTCCACATCGTAATCGGTGAACACGGTGATGCTTTCTTCCGTATTAATTGCGCGGACGATGCGGTCCACCGCCTCGCGCATTCCCGCCATTAAAAACGGATCGTGCAATTTTGTCAGATCCCGGTTCACCAGGGAGCGGCCTTCCTCGGCCGTCCTTATATTGCGGTTTACCAGCAGTTCGCCGATAACGGGCGGGACCCCGAGTTCCTGGACCAGTTCCTGGACCCGGTTCGGCGCCGGGGTGGCGATGGACCAGGTTTTATTGAGTAATGAAAGCATGGTCACCCGTGAAAAGGAGGGACGGGAATTAAAATTTCCGCGGGGGATTTTCCTTTTTCAGCGAACTTCTCATTCCTGGGACAATATTCGTAAACGCCCTTGAAGGTTCTCCGGTGGATGGGGCAGGGACCGTATTGCTGAATCCGTTCCCGGTGCACGCGTGTTCCGTAACCTTTATGCCGATGAAATTCATACCGCGGGTAATCTCGATGATAGGCCTCCATGATACGGTCCCGGGTGACCTTGGCCAGGACCGAGGCCGCCGCGATGGAAAAGCTTTGACTGTCGCCGCGGATGATGGTCCATTGGTCCATGGAAGAATCGATTTTGTGGATGCCGTCGATCAGGAGAAGATCGGGAGAGAAGGGCAGTTTTTCCACCGCCAGTTTCATGGCCAGCCGGGAAGCCTGGAGGATGTTGATCCGATCGATCACATCGGCGTGAACGACGCCGATTCCATAGCCCAGGGAAGTTTTTTGGATGAGGGGAAAGAGTTGGTCTCGCTTGGCGGGGGAAAGTTTCTTGCTGTCGTCGAGTCCGTCGAGTTGGACCTTCGGGGGAAACACGGCCGCGGCGGCCACCACCGGTCCCGCCAGGGGCCCCCGGCCCGCTTCATCCACTCCGGACACGCATCGGTATCCCCTTTTTTCCGCCTGGATTTCGTAATCATGCATTCCGGTACCCATCTCCTGGGGCGGGAAAACGGCGGTGGCCCAAAAAGGTTGAAAACGATTCGGCCTAAAGAGGGTTCAGGAAGGCCACCCGCCCTTGTCTCCTTAACCTTGGAATGATATTTCATTGTCCGGGGTTCAGGCAACTTAAAAGTGATCATCCTTGAGGAACCGTCGGCAGGGCTCCTGCCAAAACATGAAGGATAACCGTTGCAAAACAGACGGAACCGAATCTATAATCCCCTCGATGGTTACCCGACTCAAATTCCTTGCCGCGGCGTGGCTTTTAATTGTTGCCGCCTGCGTGACCACCCCGGAATCGCAAAAATCCGCGTTCATCGTCATTCCCTTGTCCCAGGAAATTTCCATGGGACGCCAGGCCTACCAGGAGATCCTGCAAAAAAACAAGGAATCTCCAAACAAAAGGTGGGTGACGATGACCCGGCGCGTGGGAAAGGGGCTGGCGGCCAAAACCTCCATGCCCAACCTGGAATGGGAGTTCAAATTGATCGAATCCAAGGAGCAAAACGCGTTTGCCTTGCCTGGGGGTAAAACGGCGGTGTACACGGGCATTCTGAAAGTCTGCGAAAACGAGGCGGGACTGGCGGCCGTGCTGGGTCATGAGATCGCCCATGTGACCGCCCGGCACGGAGCCCAGCGCATTTCTCAACAATTCCTCATCATGGGCGCCATGACCGTTGCGAGTATCAGCTTGGCCAACAAGGACCATCGGCAACTGATCCTCGGGGCCTTGGGGCTGGGAACCATGTATGGCATTTCACTGCCCTTCAGCCGGGCCAATGAATCCGAAGCGGATGAGATCGGTTTGATTTACATGGCGCGGGCGGGGTACGACCCCCGGGAAGCGGTGAGGTTCTGGACCCGGTTCAGTCAGGTCAAAAAAGGCCAGCAGGTTCCCGAATTTCTTTCCACGCATCCCGCCGACACCACCCGAATTTCACGGCTGCAACGGTATATGCCGCGAGCCCTGCGGGAGTACCGGGGCGCCCGGGTCCAATACCGATTGGGAGAAAGGTTTTACCCCGAATCGCCGGCAAAAACCTCCGGATCCTAAAAATCCCCCCGGTTTATTTGGAGGATTTGGCCCGGCTCTTTTTGCTTTTTCCCTTGCCGGAGGATTTGGCCCGCGTCGGTTTCAATTCTTTCAACCGCGCCGCCTTGCCGCGCAATTCTCTCAGGTAATAGAGCTTGGACTTTCTCACCCGGGCGCGTTTGACGAGGACGATTTTATCCACTCGCGGGGAATGAAGGGGAAAGATGCGTTCCACGCCGATGCCGAAGGAAATTTTCCTTACAGTAATGGTTTTACGCACGCCTCCACCGTGCATGCGGATCACCACCCCCTCGATCACCTGGATGCGTTCCTTCTCCCCTTCGACGATCCGCATGTGGACTTTAACGGTATCCCCGATGTGGATGTCCGGCACTTCTTTTTTTAATTCCTGGGCTTCAATCTGGTCGATCAAATTCATGAAACTTTCTCCTTCTCCGTAATAGCGGTCTCAGTGTCGCAAAAAAACGTATCAGGTTCAAATTCTTTTCCCCGCCGGTCGGGCGGATCATGCGCCCCGTGTGGGGGCAAGCAGCCGGTCCAGGATTATGGCGATTGCCGCCCGGACCGGTAAATGATTGTAGCCGTCCAGCCCCTCGATTGGATTCAAAACATAATCGGCCCGGCTCAGGAGCCCTTTTTCCAGTCCCCAGCCGGTTCCAAAGACCAGCAGGTAGGGCTCGCCTCCTTGCAGTTTGCTTCGCATTTCATCGAAACCGATGCTTTGGGGGAATTTCCCGGCATCGGTGATGACCGTCCGGGGTTTTTCCCCGTACAGGTCGGCCAACTCGCTGATGACATCCTGCAGCGAATTTTTCACCCGTGTCTTGAGCAGGGCTTCCTTCCGCGTGGGATTGTACACTGCGCCGTGACCGGTTACCCAGTGGCGGATGAGCCGGCCTATCAAATCCTGCTGGGTTTTCAGCGGGGTGACCACATGAAACGAATCCAGCCCGTAGGTCCGGCAGATGCGGGCGACATCGTGTACATCCAGCGTGGTGACGGATGTGACCACGATCTGCCCGGCCTTGTTGTAAACCGGGAAATGAACCAGCGCCAGGTGAATATTGGGTTGGAACTCTTCAGTCAATGTTGAGTTCTTTCAAAGCCACCTTGTCCTGATCCGAAAGTTCGGTTTTGGTCAACAGGTCGGGCCTTTGGAGCGCGGTTTTCTTCAAGGCCTCCCTGCGCTGCCACTCCCGGATCTTTTTCGGATCACCGGAGACGAGCACTTCCGGAACTTTATATCCCAGGAAATCCCGCGGACGGGTGTACTGCGGATATTCCAGAAGGTGGTCGGCGAAGGATTCCTCCACGACCGAGGTTTTATCCCCCAAAACCCCGGGAACCAGCCGTGCCACCGTTTCGACCACCGCCATGGCCGCGATTTCCCCGCCAGATAAAATATAATCGCCGATGGAAATTTCCTCATCGACGCAATGGAGACGGACTCTTTCGTCCACCCCTTCGTACCGTCCGCAGACGAGAATTAAATTTTCCCGCCGGGAAAGTTCCCAGGCTTTTTCCTGGTGAAAGGGACGGCCGCTGGGCGACATAAGGATCGTCCGCGCTCCGGGCCGGTCTTTTTTGACCGCTGCAATCGCCCGGTGGATGGGTTCCACGTTCATCACCATCCCCACGCCCCCGCCGAAGGGGTAATCGTCCACCTTTTGGTGTTTGTTGAGAGAACAGTCCCTGAGATCGTGGACGCGGATTTCCAGCAACCCCTTGTCACAAGCCCGTTTCAGAATACTTTCGTTGAAAGGGGATTCGAACATCCTCGGAAATATTGTGATGATGTCAAACCGGAGTGTCTTCAATCAGTCCATCCAACTTGTGAAAGATCAGTTTTTTTTCTTGCAGGTCGATGGTTTTGACCACCGGCTCGATCATGGGCAGCAGGATTTCCTTTTCCCCGTCGCGGACCACGTAAACATCGTTGCTGCCGGTGGCGATGATTTCATGAACGCAGCCATAATATTGGCCCGCCTCGTCATAAACCTTCAATCCTTCGATTTGAAACCAGTAATACTCACCCTCGGGCAGTTCGTGGAAATCTTCCCGGCGCGCGTAAAGCGTGTGCCCCGAAAAGGCTTTTGCTTCATCGATGCTATTCAGTTCCTTGAATTTGATGATGAGCCGGGACGGGTCTCCGCGAAAGAATTCCACTTCCAGTTCCGTCCCCGGGCCATTTTCCCCCATCAGCCGGAGGCGATGGATTTGGCTTAAAAGGCCGCTGTCCGATATCCGGAATCGAACCTTCAATTCACCTTTCAAACCATGGGTTTTGGTGATCTTGCCGACGGAAATCCATTCCGAGGTCACTCGATGATCTCCAGGACCGCCCGTTTTTTGAGTTTTGTCGCGGTCGCATTCAGAATGGTCCGTATGGCCCGGGCGGTTTTTCCCTGCCTGCCGATCACCTTGCCCAGGTCTTCTTTCGCCACCCGAAGTTCAAACACCGTGGTTTTCTCGCCCTCCACTTGCTTTAAATCCACCTCTTCCGGTTTATCCACCAAAGACTTCGCAATCACCAAAATTAGATCTTTCATGACTCCCTCCTCACACCGCAAAGCAACGGCCGCTGAATTTGG
>JBHHVU010000014.1:0-64897 GCA_046754465.1 Nitrospinaceae bacterium
GCGGGTGATGGCGGGGATTGAGCGCCTGGTTGCAGCCAAAAACCGGATTAAGTCCCCGATAGAACTAATAGGACATATGACAATCGTTACGGAGAACATCCAAGAAATCCCACAATTTATCCAATTGGCAGAACGAATTAAATTATGTACGGTCGAGTTTGGGTATGACCAACCAACCGTACCGCCGTGGTTGAGCAACCATCCGGAAGTCAGAAAGAAGCTGATTGACCGGATCAGAGCAGTATCGACCGAAGCCACCATTGCGATTGACAATAAACGACTGGTCCATTTAGGTCTGGTCTAAGGCCTGCCAACCTGGGTAATTAGAGAAAAGTGTTTACAGATTTAGACTCCTCCAAGTGAAAGAGTCATGGTTTCTCGGTTAAGATAATTTGTCGAATCTTAATCCTTAAAGGTAAAACCAATGACTCAGAGCCAATGCGTTATCAGAAGAAAGCTGAATATTCTAGATCAAGTTATCATGATGGAATTTTGGAATTCCAATTATTGTTCCCAAATTGGAATTAAAATGGCGAGTCCTCTCGGTTTTTTCGCAAAATATAATATGTTTTGCCAGGAACCCATTCCCGGAACGCCTCTTTTTCATTGGGAACATAATGATCGGGCTTTCTTACGATTGTTGGAACAGTCCGCCTCGCCCAGGCCCTTTCAGTCACCATCGACCATAGTGGGGAAAAGATGACAGGTATCCTTTTTTCCGGTCCCGCAAAATCTTCCTGTTTTTGGCGGTTGGGTGAATGCCGTATCAAGGGAAGTTACTTGTTGAGCAGTATGGATTCCACGGGGAAAATCCTTGATATGCATTCGAGCCCGGGGGCCAAAATAGAGGGTACCCTTAATTTTCAGACCGTGGGGGTGAAACCATGAGCGCATTGAAAGAGCTTCCTGTCGATTCCGTTTTGGGAAATCTCCCCTCCGCCTTGGATGTCCAACGGATGAGGAAGGTTTTTCAGGAGAGGATCTTCAGGGCAAACCAGGATTCCCGGCAAGTTTTTCAAATCAAGGATTGCCAAATCGAACGAATTAAATACAAACCCAGAAAAACCTGCCTTATTTGTTACCGCCTGGTTATCGAGGACCGGGTTTCGGGACGGGAGCACGAACAAATCCTGTGCGGCCGAATCTATGAGAACGGGGGATCCGCTTCCCGGTTCATTAAAGCAGAAAAAAAAGAACAGGTGAAAACCCCCATCGTCGAGCCCCTTTTGCATTTCCCCGATCTGGACATGGTCCTCTGGGCATTTCCCAATGAACGGAAACTGAGATGGCTGCCCCACCTCATCGACTCTGATTTTTTAAAGGAAAAAATTCTTCCGCAATTGATGGCCACACGATGGGGAGCAGAATGGAAGTTGACTGGCCTGACGCATTGCATTATCCATTACAAGCCTGAAGACGCTTGTACGGTCCGCGTGCAGGCCCAATTAAGCAACGATTCCACCGGGGAGGTCCGGTCATGGGTTCTATATGGAAAAACCTTTTCCGAAGAGCAGGGCGAAGAAATCCAGCATATCATGACGAAATTGTGGCAGGCCAGCCGATGGGCCCAAAAGGATTTCAAACTCGCCCGTCCTCTGGGATTCCTTCCTCACTATAAAATGCTTTGGCAGGAAGGACTGCCAGGAACGCCTCTATTCGATCAGGAAAGAACCGACCCAAATTTTTTCCGATTATTGGAGCAGGCCGCCGCAGCCCTGGTCCAACTGCATCGCATTCCAATGGATTGCAACCGCAAAATCCGGGTCCGGGATGTGGTCGAGCTATTGAAAGAAATGAAAGAGTTGATTGGGACTTCGTTTCCATCCATCCGTCCAACCCTATCCAGGGTGGTCGACCGCCTCATCAGGCAGGCAGATTCTATTGAGGAGGGTTTTATGGCCACGCTCCACGGAGACCTGCATTTAAAGAATATTCTTGTTGATGAGGGGAAAATATATCTCATCGATTTAGACGCCTCGGCCATCGGCACACCCCTTCTGGATTTGGGAAGTTTCTCCGCCGGAGTCATCACCCTGGCCATCATGAATGGGGAAACCTGGGAAATGGCAGAGAAAAAAATCCGGGTATTTACAGAACGTTACCGGAAGGAAGCCCCTTGGGACATCCCCCGGCAAGAACTGGACTGGCACACCACCGCCGCGTTAATCAACGAGAGAGCCTTTCGTTCCCTGAAAGGTCTCAAGGCTGGGAGAATGGAACTGGTAAAAGTCCTGGTCGATATCGCGGACGGGTTGAGCCAAGGATTGCATCCGGGGAGTTTTATTAAACATGTCGAATTACGATAATCCAATCGAACTGGCCCCCATAAACAGGGACCGGCAAACCGCCTTTTTAGGTTCCACGGTGTTGCCAAAAAAAATCTTCCTGGTTCGGCACGGGACCAGCGAATTGAACGAGGAGAAATTCGTTTCCGGTCAGCTCGACCCCTCGCTTTCCGAAAAAGGAAAAGAGCAGGCCCGTTTTCTCGCCGGAATTTTACGCAACGAACCCCTTACCGGGATCCATACCAGCACCTTGTCCCGAACCGTGGAAACCGCGCGGCCGATTGCGGTGCAACATGGGTTGCCAATAACCCAATCAGACGCGTTAAAGGAAATCCACATGGGGATTCTGCAGGGCCGTTATCGCGACCATCGGGATGTCGAGGCACAGTCCCTCTGGGCCTTAAGAAAGGCCAACCCCATTGATTTTCGAATTCCGGGAGGTGAATCTTACGCCGACTTGAAACAACGGGTCGTTCCCGCCCTGAGATCCATTCTGGGGAAAGAGGGTGGAGGGGTAATCTTGATTGTGGGCCATCGCAATACCAACCGGGTGATCTTGGAGACTCTCTTAAATTGGACGGAAATTCAGGCCATCAACGCGGTTCCCCGGGCAAAACACCTCTATGAAATTTATCCCGGTCCCGATCCCCGCTGCAACACCATTTTACTGACTGGGAAAAAAACCGGAATCGTAATCGAGGGATTCCTAACATGAGCGGAATGAATCAAAAGAACCTCACCTCCGGGAGCAAAGAGCATCGGGCCGGACTGTTCGGGTTGATCAAGAATTTCTGGCCGTTTATCTGGAAGCGCCGGGGGACTCTCGCGGGCGCCTATTGCCTGAATGTCGCCGCCGTGGGTGCGATTGTTCTATCGCCTTGGCCCCTAAAAATCATCATTGATAATGTGCTGGGCGGAGCTCCCTACCCCGCTTCTTTGGATAAATTCCTATATGGATTCTCTCCAGAGACCATGGTGATTTTGCTCGCTGCCGCCTCGGCGGTGATAGCCGTGGTGGGTACCCTATCCTCCGCATCCGCGAGAATCCTCAATGCCAAGGTGAGGGAACACATGGGATTGAATCTTCGCGACCGGTTGCTTTGCCATCTGCAAACTTTTCCTCCCACCCTTCGTAATACATACCGAAGCGGGGAACTGGTTTTACGGTTAATCAACGATGTCAATCAAGTGGCAAGACTTTTCAACGTAACCCTGCCGGAAATTTTTCGTCTGGGAACGGACATTTTAACGACGTTTGCGGTTATGTTTTGGATCGAACCGCGGCTGGCGGGTTTCAGTGGATTGATTGTCTTGTTGCTGGGTTGGCTGGTAAAGGGGCATACCGGTCCCCTGCAAAAAGCTTCCAGGCAAAAAAGACGGCGCGAGGGACAAACCGCCGGTCTGGCACAGGAGATCATCAGGGGGATACCCACCATCCAGGCCCTGGGGATCGAAAACGCCATCCAAAAACGTTTTAAAAAATCCAACTCCAAAAGCCTGAATGCGGGGTTGCATGAATTGCGCGTGGCGATTGGAATGGAGCGGATTTTAAGAGTCGCCAGTGGAATCATGGTGGGATTAGTCATCGGCGGAGGAGGCCTGCTGGTTCTGTGGAATCAAATTACAGTGGGTGAACTCACAGTATTCGCGGCATATGTCATTCGTCTTCTGAAACCCGTGGAAAAAATGAATGAAATGGCTTCATCGGTTTCCCGGGCCGTGGCGCGGGGAGAGTTGCTGATCTCACTTTTGGACCAAAAATCGATCGTACCCGAAGTTTCCGACCATCCGGATCAAATCCGCCTGGACAAACCCTCGGCCGGGTTGCTGGAACTTCGCGGGGTCACATTTGCCTATCCGGGCGCGGACTCACGGTCCGCCGGAGAACCCGTCCTGGAAAACCTGGATTTGAGGTTGGAACGGGGACAACTCGCGGTCCTGACCGGGCCCAGCGGCAGCGGAAAAAGTACGTTATTGTATTTGTTGCTGCGCCTGCTGGATCCTTCTTCCGGACAAATTCTCCTGGACAATATTCCTTATGACCGGCTCAACCTGCGTTCCCTTCGTTCCCAATTCGCCGTCATGCTCCAGGATACGCATTTATTCGCCGGTTCTATACGGGAAACCTTGCGTCCGGCAAACAAAAAATTAGAAGACGAGGCGTTGTGGGGCGCCTTGAAACTCGTTGCAATGGACGATCATGTCCGGAAGCTTCCGGACCGTCTGGACACCGAACTGGATGAAGATGGCGTGAATTTTTCGGGCGGCCAACGCGCCCGGTTATCCCTGGCAAGAGCCTTTCTTCTCAACCGGCCTTTCCTGATTCTCGATGAACCCCTGGCCAACGTGGATGTTGACTCTCAAAAAATAATCCTGGATGCTTTGAATCAAATTCGCCCGGGCCGGACCTGCCTGGTCATTACGCACCAATTGTCCTTGCTGGACCGGGCGGATGTCATCCTTCAGCTGAAAGACCGCCGAATCCTTGAATTTAATGATTTAACCGCGAGTGAGTGAATCCTTTTTTAAAATAACGAAATATCATCCGCATACTCTGATGAATAATTATCCAGAAATGGGAGGTTAAAAAGAAGGGTGGAATCATGACCGAACCCCCAAATATACTTTTTTACTGTCAACACTCCCTGGGAATGGGCCATTTAGTCCGGTCCTTCGCACTGGCGGGGACTCTTACCGAATCGTTTGATGTTACTTTTCTCAATGGAGGTCCCTTGCCAAGGGGCATGGTGCCACCCAAGGGCGTTAACATCATCAATCTTCCCCCCCTGGGAACGGACGGGCCGGACGGCATGCTCATTAGCAGGGATCCGATTTATTCAGTGGAAAAGGCCTTGAAAATCCGCCGGAGAATGATTCTTGCCATGCTGGAAAAGAAAAGACCCTCCATTTTGTTGATCGAATTGTTTCCCTTTGGTCGCAAAAAATTCAGGGAAGAACTCATTCCCCTCCTGGAAGCGGCCAAGAATCAAACCCCGGCCCCGCCAAAAGTAATCTGCAGCCTCAGAGATATTTTGGTGGACCGGGGAGGCGAAAAACAGGTCAAGCACGATGATCGGGCCCGGGATCTGCTTCACTTGTATTTTGATGCGGTTTTGGTTCACACAGACCCGAATTTTGCCCGATTGGAAGAATCGTTTAAACCAACTTATCCCATGAAAATTCCGGTCCATTACACAGGCTTCGTGGTTCCGCCTGAAAAACAAAAGGTCCGGGGGCACATTCCGCATGAGATTGTCGTCTCGGCGGGAGGGGGACTGGTTGGCGGACCCTTGTTCCGGGCGGCTCTGGACGCCCAAGGGGAATTGTGGGAAAGGGATAAAATGGGCATGACTCTCATTACTGGTCCGTTTCTTCCCACATCGGATGCGGAGGTGCTGCATTCCCAAGCCCGGGAACGTAAAGGCCTTGAAATTTTACGTTTTGTTCCCAATCTTTGTGGTATAATCGGCACGGCTAAAGTATCCGTAAGCCAATTTGGGTATAATACGGCCATGGATGTACTACGTTCCGGAATACCCTCTTTGGTGGTTCCGTATGAGGAAGGGACTCAGAGTGAGCAGTGGGACCGGGCTAAACGGTTGGATAAATTGGGCGCTATCCGGTTACTGCGGCAGAAAAACCTTAAAGGGGGGGCGCTGGCCCGGGAAATTCGAACCCTCTTAAAATTCAAGCCAAAACCCACCCAGCTCAATTTAAGCGGGGCTAGGAATACTCTTCGGATCTTGGAAGAAATGGTTTTTACCGCCCCCACTTACATCCATTCCTCCGTCCCCTGATTGATATAAATTCTTCTTTGGAACCCAATACGGGGTTGATGTGTCTGAACTGGAATGGTTGCATCCAATAAAACAAGCAATTGGGGGCAACTCCCCGGCATCGAAAATCTTTTTTCGGGATGATGACGCCGGCTGGTGCGATGAACATCTCTTCCAATTGCTGGATATTTTTTCCATCCATTCGATTCCCCTTGATATCGCCGTCATCCCCCAAGCCCTGAACGAGGCCTTGGCCTCTTCCTTGGTGAGGCGCTGGGAAAAAGACCCGCCCCGGCTGGGACTCCACCAGCACGGGTTCAGCCATCAAAATCATGAGCCCGAGGGCCGCAAAT
This sequence comes from Nitrospinaceae bacterium, assembly GCA_046754465.1. GTDB lineage: Bacteria > Nitrospinota > Nitrospinia > Nitrospinales > VA-1 > JBHHVU01. The sequence continues at coordinate 6,415 of JBHHVU010000014.1, forward strand.
GTGAGTTTGGTCCCATAAGGTCGCCGGAAGAACAACTCCACGATATCCACAAGGGACAACAATGCCTTCAAAAACTTCTCGGGGGAAATGTCGATCCGATTTTCACGCCCCCTTGGAATCGCTGCTCAAGGGTGACAGCGGATTGTTTGAAAAATCTCAATTTTAAGGTTTTGTCCCGCGATGTTACCGCCGACCCTTTAAATGTGGCGGGGTTGGTGGAGCTTCCCGTTAATATCGATTGGTTCCGCCGGCGAAAGGGTGTCAGAATCTCCCAGTTCGAATTGGGCCAAGCCATTGCCAACGCGATTCAAAGTGAGCCTTTTTTGGGGATCATGCTGCATCATGAACCGATGGAACATGAGGATTTTCAGGCCCTGGACCAACTGCTGGCCTTGTTTGCCAGGCACGAAGGAATTCATTGTTGTTTGATGCGCAATATTGTGCATAATGGCAGCCAAAATTAGATCAAGGTTCCTATCGATATATGGAAAGGGTACCGTTCTGAACCGAATTATCTTTTTGGCTATTCTGGTATTCTTACTGCTGCCCATTCAAGTCCTGAAAGCGGAAAACCTTGTCGGAAAACGGTTTAAAATAACCGGCCAATGGTCCGAATCGGGCTTGACGGCTAACAGGCTCCAAAACAAGGATCCCAGAAAAGACCCGGATACCGGTTGGGTTATTGGCCGTGTGGAAAACCTGGACCGTAAGAACCATTTCCTGAATATAGGTCCTTTCCATATCCGCTGGGACACATCCACTCGTTCGCAAAAAATCCACCCCGCGGACTTAAAAGCCGGTCTGATTGTCAAAATAAAATTCCGCATTGAAAGTAAGAACAAGTTTCTCGCCCTCCTCTTCCGGTCCGGTCCCTCTTCCCTCCCCGCCAACCAGGTTAAAATTATTGGAACGGTGATGCGAATGAAACCGTTGCCGGACGGTTCCACCCAAGTCATCGTTTTCGGCCTTCCCGTCACCATTCCCAAGGATGCACGCAGGGAGGCCGTTTTTCTCACCCGGCGGCCAGACGATAAACGGCCGGACACCCAATACTCTTTTCCGGTTCTTGGCCAGCCTTTGACAATAGGCGGGGAATATGAATTAAAAACCCGGTGGAAAGAGGACCCAAAATTGAACGCCAGCCCGGACGATCTTTTGGAATTGAATCAGAAACTGCAATTAGAATTTTTTTATCCCGCCACCCACTCAATATCCTTTTTTTTCGCGGTGGATGTAATTGGAGAAACGGAATTGCACGCCGAAGACAATCTTGAGGAATCCGATGCCGGGTTGAAACGCAGGGAAACCTGGGTGTTTGCCAATAACTTGTTGGACAGCGATTTCAGTCTTCAGGTGGGGCGCATTGATATCGTGGAACCCAGGGAGTGGTGGTGGGATGAGGATCTGGATTCCGTCCGCCTCTTCTACAACAATTTTCCTTTCTATTTTCAGATAGCTCTCGCCAAAGAACTCGGACAGAACAATACCACCCAATCCAGTATCGATCCCGAAGACGAGCAAATCATAAGATTTCTCGGCCAACTGGGAATGGTGTGGACCAAGAACAATCGCATCGAATTTTTCTTCCTGACCCAAAACGATGTATCCAACACCGCATCCCTTGGAGATACTTTAAAAACCTCGGATAAAGATGCCAGTGACGCCCAGTTGACCTGGCTGGGGCTCCGGGCGATAGGAAAAGCCAGAAAATTTCCGGCCGGGCGGCTGACCTACTGGTTTGACAGTGCCCTGGTCTGGGGACAGGAATCGTTGCTGAAATTTGCCACCGTCAACAGCGACCTGAGTTCGGTCAGTTCGCTTGTAGAACGGGACATATTTGGATGGGCCTTCGATCTGGGGTTTACCTGGACGCCGCCGGTAAAAGGGAAACCCACCCTCACCTTCGGCTACGCGGTGGGGTCGGGGGACAGAAATGAAAGAAATTCCAAGGACAACGCTTTCCGGCAAACGGGACTGCAGGACAACAACAACAAATTCCGGGGAGTGGATCGCTTTCGATATTATGGCGAATTGTTCCGGCCCGAGCTTTCCAACATGTATATCCTGACGGCCGCCGCCGGGATTCGCATTTTACCCAACAGTTCGGTGGAACTGCTCTATCATAATTATCACCAGGTGAAGGCGGCCCCCTTTTTAAGAAGTGCCGGTATTAAAACCTCTCCACTGGGAACCGACAGGGACCTGGGAAATGAACTGGATTTAGTCATAGGCCTCGAAGAATGGAGGCACGTGGAACTTGAAATTGTGAACGCCTGGTTCTGGGCCGGGGATGCCTTTGGCACCCGTTCGGGGGAGTTAGCCTTTCAATCTGAATTTAAATTCAATTACAACTTTTAATATTATTGAGATAAATTTTCGAGTTTTTCCACCAAACCTTTTTCAATCAATTCCTGGTATTTATCGGGAGAAACATCATAGACGGTCCGAAACCCTCCCCGCCTGGGCCTATTGGTATTTTCGAATAAAAATTCTCTCATTGGGGCGCTAAAATCAGGGTTCAACTTGAGTTGAAAATCCAACTGCCCTGGATCCACTTTGGTAATTTTAAGGACACAACGGCTGGTTTCTAAAAACTGAAACTTGAATCCCTTTCCATCGAACAACCGTAAATAATCAGGAAGGGGGATAAGCTCCTGGCCATATTTAAGAATAAACCGGCTGGTGTAGGATGTGAGCTGTTTATCCTTGGAAGCAAGGCCATGGGGATAATCCCATCTGGATTCACCAAGATGAAGCAAGGCAATTCCGCCGGGCCGCAGAACCCGGCACACTTCTTCCAAAAACCTGGCCTTATTCGTCATAAAACGTACCGTAACCACTGAATAAATGAAATCTAATTTTTCGTTTTCGAAATGGAGATTCGTTGCATCGTAAAAATATATTGTTGGAGGCGGAATATTTTTAAAATTTTCTCTGGAAGCCACACCATAATGAACGGCAATATCGATCAAAGCCCCACTATTGGTTAGTGGAGGTTTTTTTTCTGATGGTAAAGTTATCCCATGAAAATCCACGGCAAGATTTCGAAATCCATAGGCCAGTTCCATAAGGGCTCTTCCATAACCAAAGCCCACTTCCAAAACCTTTATAGGTTTCCTCTTGTTTCCGGCACAAAGGCCAGACAAAGTTGTTTCGAGAATACTAGATTCTTTTAAAAGTAAATGGTTGATTTCTTTAAGAGGACGATTCTTCGCCTTTGCCTGCTCTGAATGGTCGTTAACTGTCATCACCTTCACAATGGAATAATTGTTTAGCCACCCGCCGCCGGTGGTAGGATTTTAACATAACGGTTCAACCCTTGAAAAGAATAAATCTAAATGGGGTGAGTGGCGATTCCCAGTTGGTTTCGCAGAATATTTCGCCCATATAGGAAGGTTTAATAGAGCCGGGAAGCAGTCTGCATGGGCAAGACAGCCTGAATTTTCCCTTGGAAAGGAGGGGTGGTTTTTACTAACCAGGGCAATAAATAGTTAACGCGGATTCAACCCACCGGCGCAATAGTAAATAAAGTGGCATCTCGTATATAAAAATTAATGGCCTCGCGGTATCTCATCCATTTTATTACCGATCCGGCGGGTAAGCGATATGGGACAAACCCAATCCGAACTGCCTGCTCACCCAAACTAATTGATTACCCCTATAATGTGCCTCGAAAAATTTCGAACTCGCAACAAAATTCCCATTTTCATCTTTTAGCGAGGCAACGATTTTCTTTGTTTTGGCGTCAATGACGTCCCCGGTGTGAGTCCAGGCATATTTACCATCACGGCTGAATGTGATCCAGCCGTGACCCTTTCGGGATATTTTTATGGTAGCCTTGGGTTCGGGGGGCATCACGGTATTGTCAAATACAATGAGCCGTTTGCCTTTTTGATCGCTTATCCAGATTTCTTTTTCGTCCGGGGTGAGTCCAATCCCATGGGTTCTCCTGGCAATGGGGGGGCTTCCCAGGGAAAGCGTATAAATCTTTTTCCCATGGGTCAGGTCCAATATATCAAAGCCCAAATGGTCATGATGGCAGACATAGGCGCGTGTGTTGGCGCTGTTGACTGTAAAGGGAAACACCCCATTATCGCCAATATCATCCGTGATATTATGAATGTCACTCCTCATAACGCGAATTTCGGAATAATCCGCTGTGCGAAACATGCCTAACCAGCTCCACCCTCCGATATATAAATATTCCCCATTGGCGCTGACGATGCTGTTGTGGGCGGAACTCCCGATTTCGATTCGTTTGATAATGTCGCCATTTTCCGCATTGACAATGAGCATTCCGCCATCATCGCCCCGATGCCACCAACCCGTCGGAATAAAAAGTGTTCTGCCGTCCAGCGTGACACTGGCGCGGTCGGCTCCCAATTCATATTTTCGGGTCCAGACAATTTCTTCTTTTTCCAGGTCGAAACGTCCCACCGTTCCGTCGGTTTGTGTGAAATATGCCGCCTTGTTGGCAAGGCTGGCTTCAAATCCCCTCAATCCATTCTTCTTGAAGCCTTCCACTTTTTTATCGAACTGGGGTACATCAATTCGTCTTACAAACTGGTGGCCATTATCAATATCGAAGATAAGGATTCCTGACCCATAGTAGCCCTTTTGTGCGGCGTCAGGTGTACTGAGGTAGAGATACCTTTTTAATGGCTTGTCATGGCCCTGGCCGCGAATGCCCGCAATGAAGGGAAAAAGGAATATTATTAATACCGAAATTATTGATTTTAACTTTAACAAGGTTGCTGAAAAATCCAAAATTTTTGACAGCAGTATTCTTATAAAATTTTTTAAATATTTTCAAGCAAAAAGAACTTTAATGAAACCTCATGGGCAAACAGACGTTCCAAACATCTAAATGCAAAAGTGTGAGGACCTAATTCCTCTTGATCTACCTACCGGTCATCTCAAGGAGGGGTTGTTTTTAACAAAAGTCCGGTATGCCAGCGTTCCGATGTAATAAAAGGTGATGAAAAATGTGAGCGTAAAGGTAACCAGAGAGGAAAGAAAATAACCATAACCATAAAATGGAAATCCCATCTTCATGCTCACCCACGTGAAAATGGCATTGATGGAAAACATGAGCAAGATCAACCCAAGGCTGGTCCTGCGAAAATCAAAATAAAATAGGATGATAAAAAGAAATAACGAAAGCACATGGAAAAAGGCCCCCAACACCCCGAGGCGAAACATTCCCAACAAAAGATAATTGATCTTCAACAAGTCAAAGAGCCGGGGCGCCAGGAATATGGCCAAAAAGGAAATGAGTCCCTGGAATATAATCAAGTTTCGGGAGCTTTCAAATAGATTTCTAATAATGCCCGATTGGTTCTGTTCGATTTTTTTGAGGGGAGCATGCTGCTGTATGTCGTTATAAAAGTTAATATATTTTTCAAAAAAACTGGTTTCTATATTCACGAAAAATACCGCCATGGAGGGAACAATGGTGAGGTAGGCGATAAACATGGCGGTGTCGTAGTAGGGATAGGAAACAAAGCCATTGGGAAGGGCCTGGGCCTTGGGGGAGAACCACATGATCCACTTGTCCACCCAAATGGCCAGGTTATACCCCAGTCCGCATAAGGCAAGATCCCAAAATTTCCTGAAATAACCCATGAAGCCCCAGAAACTTCCGCTTTTATATTGAAGGCCGGACAAAATACGCGCGAAAAGGACGAACAAAATAATTCCCAAACCCAGGTTGAACCCCCAAATAATCCCGGCTTCCGAAAATTTCTGTCCCGAATAAAAAGAAGCGAGGACAGCCACGGCCATCCCCAGAGCAAAAGTTAAACTGATCGTCACATAATCTTTTAAGGTGCTGATAAAAACGCTCACCAGCCATATGCCGCTTATAAGCAAGTAATTTATAATCGCGGCAAACGCGATGTTTAATTCCAGGTCTACATAATAAAGGTAAAAGAAATAGGCGATGGGCAATTGGATGGTGTAGATCAGGATCAGCGATCCAAATAAAAAGTTGGGCAATTCCGAAATATCCCTTTGATAAATTTTGTCCGATAAATAACGGGTGATCACCATGGTGATGGGCCCCGAAATGACCAGGGAAAACGAAAAGTTGTAAATGATCACCAGACGGAATACCAACATTTGATCGGGTGAGGCAAACCTCTCTCCGAAAAGTGCAATTCCCCCCAGGGCGAGGATGGTGAAAAGCCAGGGTCCGGTGGTGATCAGGGCGGAAAACAGGTACCCCCCCAAAATCCCGGACAAATGATCCTTATTGATTAATTTCCGCAGCAGAAACCCAATACCGGCCATGAATTTAAGTCCCAACGGCTTTAAGATTTCGATTTTCGAGTAAATAACCCTGGTAAAGCGCCTTGTAGGTTTTGATGAGATTTTCCTTGTTGTAATACAGGCGGACCCGTTCCCTGCAGGTTTGGCTGCATTGGTGATACCAAGTCCGATCGGTGAGCAGTTTGAAAACAGCATTCGCGGTCGACACCGGATTGGAAAGGGAGGTGATATCCCCTCCGGGACCTAATGCGGGGTTTTCGAGTTCATTGCCAAAAATCAATTCCGAACAGGAGCCCACATCCGTCGCCACGGAAGGTATCCCTACCGCTCCCACCTCCAGAAGCACCAAGGGTTGAGCTTCACTGATACTGGTCAGAACATTGACGTCAATTTTTTCAAGAAAGGGTTCCAGCTTGACCTTTCCAGTGAAGGTGAGGGTATTTTTCAAATTCAAATGATGGGTCAGTTCCTGGCATTCCTGGAAGTACGATTCGTCTTCATCGGTAGGACCGATAATATAAGCGAGAAGATCGGGAAACCGCTCTTTCAGGATGGCGCAGGCCCGAATATAGGTTTTGATATCCTTAATGGGAACCACCCGCCCAATCAGGGCAATGGTGGGCCGATCGGATTTTTTCCGTTTGATTTGTGATAGTTCGTCGAAGTTGACCCCATTGGGAATCACGGTGAGCTTCTCTGGGTTGGCATCGTCGTCTTTTTGAAAGTTTTGATTTCCGGGAAAAAGGGTGATAATTTTATCGCACGCCTCGTAACAAATCCGCGAATAATTAATAAACAAATTGATCCATAAATCCTTCAGATCCTTTTTAAGCTTTTTGATGCTGAGCCTGGCAAAAGGCTGCTCATACAACCATTGGGCCATGGAAATTTCGACCCGCCGCTCATTGGTATATATCCCATGTTCAGTGAGCAAGGCGGGCTTTTGCGTTTCTAGCTTGGCCCGCGCCAGCAGAAGCCCCGCAAACCCCGTGGAAGTGGCATGGTATATCCCAGCGGGAGGTATCGGGGTGAAAAGGAGGGAAAAGAACCCGCTCATGATAATTCTCCAGCTCCAAAAATAATCCAGGAACGAGTTTCCGGAATATTCCGACTCATACATTTGAAGCAGGATTTTCCAGGCTTCGCGGGAATCGAGCAAAATTTTAAATCCCAATTGTTTTTTATAAGGGGCAAAAGCATCAATCAGGTGGGCCAGGTCGGACAAATTCCCCCGCGAATGCACCCTGGATAAAGGTTCTGTCAAATCTTCAAAAAATTTTTTCGTATGACGGATGCGGCTTCGCCCGGGAGGCAAATCCTGAAGAACAAGATTGGACACCCCCACCACATTTTCCGGCAACTCATACCGCGAAACAAGGTCCGCGCCGGAGGGCACAATGGCCACCAAATGAAATTTGAAATCCTTGAGAGCTAAAATAAGGTCATGGGCCCATTGCGAAACCCCACCTGTGATATAAGGATAGGTTCCCTCCAGTATCAAACAGATATCTGCCGGGGCAGTTCTCCGGTTCATCTCCATTTCACCTGGCCCGGGAATGGGAGGCGGGCTCGGGACGCCCCCAAGTCATCAAGACCCGATGAATCTCATCGGGAATACTTTCATTCATTGCACTCAGTTCATCAAAATGCCGGGCAGCTTTCCGACGCAATTTTTCATATTGTCCCTGCCGGTACAGACATTCCAGCTCCCAGGTCAGCAGGTTGACGGATTGACCGCCATGGTGCATGGCCTCTTCAAATCTTTTGGCCGATTCCTCATACCGTCCCGTCCTCAGAAGGGCTCTTCCCAGTTTCGTGCCGATCTCATGGTCGTGGGGACAATTACTTAAATATTTCTCATAAGCGTGGATGGACCGTTCCTGAAAATTTCGTCGTTGGGTTTCATCGAGTATCCCGCTATAGGCGTACTCGTCCAAATGCAAGCCAAGGGATTTGAAGACATCCGGTGGAATTTTTTCGGGATCCTCCATGCCGCCTCCAATTTCCATGCCGCGTTCGGTGAAGCTATTTTCAATCTGGGTCATGCCCATGGCCGCCAAAACCTTAATGGAATTGTCTTTGTCGTTTAAAGCCTCCTTTAAAACAGAAGCGAATTTGGCATGAAAATTATTGATGAGCAAAACAATCATGGCTTGTTTTTGACGTTGGTTTCCGTACCGCAGAATATCAATAAAGGGAACAACGGAATTTTGTTCAAAACGTTCTGTGTGCCCACAAGCCATTTGGTCAAACATTTTCTCAACTTCATTTTTTTTCAATACGGGGAAAAGCGTCTTGAAATATTCCTGGACCGGAATGGGGGAAATATTGAATAAAAAATAAAATACGCTTGTCAGAAAAAAGCCCGCGGTCCCCACGGGACCCAAAAAGGCGGTGAAAATAGCCAGGAGAAAATGAAGGATCGCTTTTTTGTTTTGATGGGCCCGGGAAAAGGCCCAAAGCAACAACATACCGCTCATGGCCAGGTGGAGTACTAGGGCCGCAGCAGGATCCAGGGTTCGATCCAAAAATAATTTAAGAATCCACCCCTCCGCCAGAAGCACCGATAACCCACTCAACATTAATAGAATCACTTCAAAACCCCTCCCGCCCGTTCCTTAAAGGATCAATTGGAATAAATCTCCTTATCCATTTTCAAATCCAGTTCCCTCTGTTTTTCCTCCAGGGAATGAACGGTGATGGAAAGCACGCCCACTCCGGGATCGTTCCCCACCTTTTCTTTTAAAGCCTTCATGAGCTTCTTCGAAACGAATTGGGCTTTTTCAAAGGAGGTGTTGGGAAGCAAAACCGTAAATTCCTTGTTGCCATTTTTCCCCTGGAATATCAGGTCCGTTTTTCTAAATGTGGCCTTAAAAATATCATTCAACTTTTTATTGATGGGGTATCGCTGATCCTGCACCGCGAGACTGTCACCCACTAACCGAATGGTCAAGGTTTGAACTTCCAGAGGAATCCTGCCCGAAAGATATAAAAGGAATTGCGAAAGGTGCCCAAAATAATTCATGGAATACGAGTGGCCTTGGGGATCTTTGATCTTTTGGGAATGAACGGATTGAAATTGCCGGGACAATTCCAGCAGGTTGCCCAACCAGTCACAAAGAACTCTAAAGGTCTCGATTTTACTCAAATTGAGATTGAGAAAACCCATTCCTTCGATTTTCACCATTCCATAAACCTTTCCCGTTCCTTTATCGATCAAAGGCCCCGCAAGGATGCCTTCCCCGCAAAGATTTTTTTCATCCTCAGGGTTGGCAATACATAGCACCTTGTGAGAACCAATCACTCCCTTGAATAAAGGGTCCTCGGCACGAAAGGTTCTGGAATAGCATTCCTCAATGGCCCACCCTTTTTGGGAAGTTAATTTTAAAACCGGGTCCCTTGGGTTTTTTAACAGAAAAAGAGAACATTTCTCCGTATTCATAACGTTATCGATCAAATCCAGGATATGGTTCAGGATCTCATCCGGTTCCCAAATTTTCATATTCAGGGCGGTCTTGTATAAGGATAAGGCGGAGGTAGCCTGACTGGACAAATTGGTTTCTAACTGATTTCTTTCTTTGTCAAGGCGCTTATAAGCTTTACAAATTTCCCCCGCCTGAGTCTGAGCTTCGATCAATCGTTCTTGCAGGGTTTCCAGATTTTTGGAGTATCGGTCCCGGAATCCCCCGAAGAAAACGGCCAGGGTAATCCAAAGAACGGGACGGTGACTGACATAGAAAATATAATCAAAAATATCCTGGGAAACTTTTTGTTCGGGAAGGTTTCCGGTCAGGAGAATTATTGCCGCCAAAAATGCCGTAATTAATCCTTCGTTGGTACCGTATTGAACACTGATCAGCAGAACAATAAATAGAAAAGGATGGGCATTGAGGTTCCAAAAGCGGTCACCCATAAAAAAGAAATGGTCCACCCCAAGAACCAAGGAAAAAAGAACAAGTATTTCCATCAAAAAGAGGAGCCGGATCTTAAACATAGGAAGATACTTCCCCAAATAAAAAGCTAATTAATAGAATTCGATGATCTACAGATTACAATATCTAATTTGAAACAGCCCTGTCAAAGAAAAAGAAATCTATCCATCCTCACTTGATATTCGGCTCGTCGAAATTTATTTTAATCCCATATTTTCAATAAGTTATTTCAAAGCCAAGGATTATTTTTACATTTTCTTTCTACAAACTAATTCCAGCCCGGAATTTAGCGCCTTCTCCAAACAGGATCGTTCGGTCCCACAGCATATTCTTTATTTATCCAATCAGGAAGGAAATGGAACAAAACTGGGGAATCGTTTTGTTCGAGGTGGATTTCGGACAAATATTTTGAGGAAACTTTTTACAGGAAGGAGAAAAAAAAATTAAACGCGCACTCAACATTCCGGAGAAATTCTTCCCGGCTAAACCATTTATCTGAATCTTAAATCAAAGTTTCTACAGTTTCCAAAGCAAAAATGCGCCCCATTGGGTAAATGTGTTGTCGGTCCCACGCTGGGTTTCCTGATTGAATTCGATGTTAAGGCCGGCTTCAAAATTGGAGAAGGTATCATAGACCAAATCAAAGAAAACGAAGGGTCCATTGCTATTGACGCGATCGTCATAATTATAACCCGTGGACAAATCAAAACGATAATTATCCAATAGGGTTTGGGACAAGGAAATATCCCACGCCTGGTTTTGGAGGTTTTGAATCGGTATGGGATTAAAACTGCTTCCCGCCACATCGATTCGAGTATCCTTGAGGTTCACATATTCCGTGTTGAGGTTATACCCAATGGAAAGGCCTGGAAAGAATCTTGCCAGGTGATAACGTAGTTCCACGAGCACCTCGATGGAATCGGCGACGGTATCATTGTCTTCGACGCCATAACGGTTGAGATTAATCCCCAGGGAACCGGTAAAATTACTTTGCCCTTTAAATCGGCCGACCAGGGGGCTGTGTCCCTCGTAAATCCATTTGACTTGAAAACGGTTGGCGGTTCCTTCATTGGTGATCCCCTCCAGGTAATCCCAATAAGGTTCATTATAGACTCCCCTCAAAAAGAGCTCTCCCACGGGCAAGGGCCGGACATGCTTCAAAGCCACCCCAGGTTCATCCTGCTGCCCGAGAAGGGTAAACCGCGTATGCCCAAATCCATGAGCCCTTTCCAAAAACACCCCCCATTGCTGGCGGTTTCCTTCAAACGTCTGGAAGGTTCCATTCAATCGGGGCCGCGCCAGGTTATCGTCCAAAACCCGATATTCATAATTCAATCCAAGGGTGTAATGCTGATACAAATTTTGACGGACCGTGGCCTGGGAAACCCACTGAATTTCTTCATTAGTTGTATCTCGGTAATATTGATTGAACCGGACCTGTGGGCCAAATTGCTCTTCCAAATAACTCTTGGAAGCCAGGATGTCCCTGTCCCGGGGTTGGAATCGCAAGGCCTCATTATAAAGACGAAGGCTTTCCTGCCAGCGTCCCAATCTATCTTCGACTTCAGCCAGGTCCACCATCAACTGGGGATCCTCCGGGAATTTTTTCAATAGACCGGAAAGCTCGGAATGGGCCTCGAACTTTTTCTTTTTCAGGATAAGAACCGATTGCAGGTGACGCAGATCCTGCTCCGCGGCCCTTTCTTCATCTTGGTCTGATTGGGCTCTTTTTATTTCCGGCTTCCTGATCTGCGCTATCACCTTTCCATTTTGAATATAAATTTGAAAAAGAGAAGTTTCTGGAGTTTTTACCAGAATGGAATCGAAACCCATCTCTATTGCTTCGATCCATTGCGGCGCGGCGTCCTGAAGGTTCTGCAATGTTGGAATATCGATAGAATGTTCAAACCGTAAAATTAATTTCTTTCCAGCAAGGGAGGTTTTCTCACTGGAATTTCCTTCCGGAAAAACGGCATCCAGGTCAGCGGCGCCAACAGGAATGGCAATCAGTTTCTCATTATCCACCGTGGCAGTGAACCCGGCTGAATTCGGAAATTGAAATAAAATCCGTAACTGATCTGGCTCGATCGAATGAGTGACGGCCACGTTATCCGCCAGGAGGGTCGAGGAGGAAAACAAAAAAATAAGTATAGTCAGGAGGAACTCAAAATTCCGGCCCGCATAGAGGTGGGTTTTTCTCATCATATTTTAGAACAGTAGGAAGGGGAATAATGGGAAGAAGAATCTCGGTTTATTCTTTACCCTAAAAGGATAATTTCAACCCTGATTCACAAGCTGGGAATTCTCAAGAAAACAGCGAGCTGATTATATCATCAGTTTCCTAAACTTTATTAAATTTTAATAAAATATATTAAAATACTGGTGTGAAAAATAAGGGGGAAACGGAGGCAAATTATTTGTCCATAAGCCAAATTTTTCGATCAAAAATCCCACTCCATCAAAATGCTAATTTGCTTTTAACAGTTCCTCGGCACGCGAAATATCCCCGAACTCCATCAACGCCGCGATGAAATCCGCGCGGACCCGTTTATCCCCCGGATTTTGGGAAATTAACTGTTCGAAGACTTTTACGGCGTCTTTTTTTCTTCCCAACCGTTGCAGGCAACGGGCCTGGGCCATTCGCATGCCATAAGACTTTTGGCTGAAGGCTTCGATTTGTTGGAGCGCCCTGGAATAATTATCCTGGGCCACGGAATCCTTGTTCAGGGAATGGCTGGTTTCGGCGTAGTAGTAGTGGGTCTCCCAGTCGCCCTGGCCGAGGTTCAAATATCTTTCCAGGTACGTTTCCGCTTCTTCCCAGTGATTCTGATAATAGGAAATCAGCCCCATCGCCTTAACGGTCCTTGGGTCTTCCGGCCGAACCTTGAGGACCTTGCGGAAGGCGGCCTCCGCCACTGCGTATTGTTCCGTCGATTCAGCCAGTTTGCCCAAACCGTATAACCGGTCCGGGTCCGTCTCCGAACGTAGACGCTTTTCCAGGGAAGCCGTCACATGCGCTTTGTCTTCCAAAAGTTCCAGGGCTTCCAGGTAGGCCGCAAACACCCTCGGGTTATCCAGGGAGGAAACCTTTTCCGTCACGTCCACCGCCTCTCGGACCGCTCCGGCGCTGATTAGATGCCTCATCCATTGCGCCAACTCCTCCCCCCTGGACGCCTTCGCCCGCGACACCAACCATTCCCGGCTTTGCCTGTCCGCGGCGGGCCCCCAAAGATACAATAGCTGGAGCACATCCGGATGTTCTGGGGAAGCATTGCGGGCCAAATCCATGAATATTCTCTTTGCGTCCTTTTTCCGGTTTAATTCCAAAAACTGAAACGCGATATTGCGCTTATCCTCATCGGAGACGTTGGATTGCCGGGACCGCTCACGCCAGAACTGAGCCAATTCTTCGGTGCGTTCCAATTTCTTGAGAGTTTCTTCATATGCGGACACCCAATCACTCTCACCGGAATGAGCGAAATTTTTCAAATACGGCAAAGCCTCTTCTTTAAGGTTGAGGTCGAGCAAAGTGTATAAAAAATCTTTTTTCCTTTGTTCGGGAACACTCGATTGCCCCATCTTTTTCATTATTAAATTCCCTAATTCCTGGATATTCAGTTTATCCTTGGCTCGACCGGTCAGCTCCAATTTGGAATAAAGCGACATCAAATCAATCTGCTGGTCAAAGTTCAAGTTTTGAATGGACTCCGCTTTTTCCACCCAGTAAAGGGTGGATTCCCTATCGTTCAACTTTTCCATCAATTTGGCGGCCAACAAGGGCCGTGAAGATAAAAAGTCTCGTCCATATTTTTCCAGAATGCTGGCAATCGCATCGGGCCGATTTAAATCCAGGGCGGTTTCCAGGAAAGAAATCAACATCGCGGTTTGATCCAACCCTTCCACGGGACTCATTTCCCGCATGGCTTTAATCTCCACAATTATCTTTTCGGGATCGCTCAAAATCTTAAAGAAAGCGGGTGCCCGGGTACGAATCAAAAGGGTATCGTAACCGGTATTCATGGATTCGATCCAACTGTCTATTTCTTTCGCTAAAATTTCCAGATCCTGAAAATCGACGGCCTGGTCAAAACGGATCAAGAGGTCCCGCCCCTCCAGGGGAATATTACTTTCTGTATTCACCACGGCATTTTGTTCGTTGAGCCGAACGGGAAGCAGGGATTTCTTTTCCACCCAAGCGGTAAAGGAAATGGGGGCCTTCCACGCCAGAATAATTTTTAATCTGCTTTCATCCACCTGATATTGAACGTTGGCCTCGTTGGCGAACAAACAAGGGGAATATCCCATCAATTGAAACCCAATCAAAAAACCAATGATCCAATTCGCTGGCTTGACAAGAACAAACCTTTTTTTGAGGACCCCCGTTTTCACTTGCATCGCGGGCCGGCTCAGAATTTTGACACCTTCAAAACCCATGGCAATACCTTTGGATTGGCCGATTCCCCGCAAAGGGGTTTCCCTTCACGACAATCAATTTTCTTAAAATTGAATTCATGGTTTGGTTTTTTCGTTTTGCCCCGTATAGATCAGGCGGGGAAAATGATCTTGTCCCGTTTTTTTTTCAAAATTGTCTTTTATCAGCCCATCAAAGGTGTTTGCGGCGTCCTTTTTTCTTCCCAACCGTTGCAGGCAACGGGCCTGGGCCATTCGCATGCCATAAGACTTTTGGCTGAAGGCTTCGATTTGTTGGAGCGCCCTGGAATAATTATCCTGGGCCACGGAATCCTTGTTCAGGGAATGGCTGGTTTCGGCGTAGTAGTAGTGGGTCTCCCAGTCGCCCTGGCCGAGGTTCAAATATCTTTCCAGGTACGTTTCCGCTTCTTCCCAGTGATTCTGATAATAGGAAATCAGCCCCATCGCCTTAACGGTCCTTGGGTCTTCCGGCCGAACCTTGAGGACCTTGCGGAAGGCGGCCTCCGCCACTGCGTATTGTTCCGTCGATTCAGCCAGTTTGCCCAAACCGTATAACCGGTCCGGGTCCGTCTCCGAACGTAGACGCTTTTCCAGGGAAGCCGTCACATGCGCTTTGTCTTCCAAAAGTTCCAGGGCTTCCAGGTAGGCCGCAAACACCCTCGGGTTATCCAGGGAGGAAACCTTTTCCGTCACGTCCACCGCCTCTCGGACCGCTCCGGCGCTGATTAGATGCCTCATCCATTGCGCCAACTCCTCCCCCCTGGACGCCTTCGCCCGCGACATCAACCAATTAATATTTTCAGGTTCGGGACGGGGTCCCCAAAGAAAAATGAGTTGCTTCACATCCTGACTGACGGGGGGAGCGGATTCGGCTAATTCCTGGAATATTTTTTGGGCTTCCTGCTTCCGTTGGATGTCCAAAAGGTGAAACGCGATATCCCGTTTCTCGGAGGGTGAGAGCTTTATTTGCTTCAATCGATGAAACCAAAAATTATCGAGATCGCTTTCCCTGCCAAGGATCATCAAGGATTTCTCATAAGAATATACCCACTCCCCCCCCTTGGTATTGACCAGTTTTAATTGGTAGGGCAGCGCCAATTCGTATTCTCTCAGGTTGAGCAAGGCATTCACCAAGGTCTCCATACGGGTGATGGATGTGCTTTCCGACCACAATTCCCTGAGTAGAATTTTTTGAAATCGCCTCGAAAACAATGGTGGTTCCCCCGGGTTGGAGGAATCTAATTTTGAATAGAGATCGGTCAAATCCAATATTTCCTCAATACTCAGTTCCGGTTGCCTGGCCGCCAAATGAATCCACCGCAGGGCTTGGGGTTTTTTGTCCAATTTTGCCATCACCTTGGCCCCCAAAAGTGGTTTGGAGATTAGAAAATCCTTCCCAAATTTTCCCAGCAGAGTCTGGATCAATCTCAATTTATTTCGTTCCAGGCTCCATTCCATTAAATCCACCAATGAATTTCTTGGGAATTGGTCCGGACCAACCACCAAAGCAATCCGGGAAGCGAGTGAATATTGTCTTCCCTCCATGGCAAGTTCAATGAGGAGGGAGATCAAGGTTTCGGGTAATTCGCCTTCATTAAAAAGTTTTTCCAAACGGGCAAGAGTCTCTTTTTTCGGACTGTATTTTATTTGCAAATTGACGAATGAAACCAGGAGTTGCGGATTTTTTTCAACGGAGGACTCGAAGGCCAGCAGGAGTTGATAAGCCGCCAAATCTTGGCCCCTGGATTGAAATATTTGCACCATTCTTTTCATGCTCAAAGGATCAAAATCCCGGGAAAACCACTCCAAAACCCGGCCGCTGGCCACATCATGCTTTCCCATATCCAGAAGCAAGCTGACTTGCACTTCCTTTACTTCCCGGGAAAGCATTCCCGAATGTTTGATCTCCCCCTTCTCCAGAGTTTTTAGCGACTCGGCGTAATTCCCTTCCCGGGCCTGAAAATAGGCCAAATCCAAATAGTCCCTCCAGTGCCCGGGATATTCATGAATCAGCTTTTTCAAAACTTCAATTTGCTTGGCCGTTCGCCCATTAAGGACATACCAACTGTAAATTTCCCGCAGATTTTCCTCGGCCGGTTGCAGGCGGTCGATTTCCTCCAGGTTCAGAAAGTAGTCCTCCATCCTTAAATCATCCTGGTAGTACTTTCCCAGAAGGCGGCGGATCCTCAAATCCTTCGGTTTTTCCCGGACGAATTGCCTCATGAGAGCAATGGCTCGGTCGATGTCTCCATAATATAAAAAAGTTTTTATCGCCTGCTCCCTATAAAAAGCGATCAATGGTTCGGATAACCGGCCCGCCTTAAAAAGTCTTTCCATTCGAGCCACGGCTTCTCTTTCCTGTCCGTTTTCCATTTGAAGGTTGACGAATTGCACCAGGAGTTTCGGATTTTTTTCAACAGAGGTCTCGAAGGCCTTCATGAGAGGCAGGGCTTGAGACCCTTGCCCCCTGGATTGAAATATTTGCACCATTCGATTCAATGCCAAAGGATCAAATTTCCGGGAAAGCCATTTTTGAGCACGGGCCCGGGCGGGTTTGTATTTTCCCATATCCAGAAGCAAACTGACTTGCAGTTCTTTCATGTCCTCTGGCAGCGAGGCCGAATATTCGGCCTCCACCCTCTCCAGAGTTTTCACCGATTTGGCGTAATCCCCCGCCTGGGCCTGGAAATAAGCCAAATCCATATAGTCCTCTAAATGGCCAGGGTACTTTTGGATCAACTTTATTAAAGCGTCCACTTTCTTGGCGGTTTGACCGGATTCTTCATACCATCGGCAAATTTCGCGAAGATTTTCCTCGGTCGTATGCAGGCGGTTGATTTCTTCCAGATTCAAATAATAGCCCTCCGTCATCAAGGCATCCTTGTACAACTTCCCCAGCATCAGGCGAATCGATAAATCCTTCGGTTTTTGCCGGACAAATTGCTCCATGATTCTTACGGCTTTATCAATTTCGCCAAAATACACATAAAGTTTTACCAAGGGGATAACCACGGAAATGGAGAGCTTGTCTTGGGAAGATTGCTTTTCAAATTCAAACTTCGCCAGTTTATATTGGTGACCTTTCCAATACATCATGGCTAATTCCGATTGACTGGGAATCAAATAAAAGCTTAGAAGAATCCCGCCCAAGATCAATCCCAGTACGAAAAGACGTTTCATCACATATCCCCCAGCCGGCTGAAGGTGACATTCACCGGGTCCAGGGCCCGGGAAGAAAAACTCACCTTGAGCAAACCATCCGTATCCGTGGTTTGCACCAGGGTCTCCCCCTCTCCCCGATCATCCAAAAGTTGAAATTGGTACTCCCCGGCCAGGGGCACCTTCCAGACCATTTCCCCTTCACCAAAACCCTGCCCGGAAAAACTGACCTGATTGGGATCCGGAACCTTCACGTCCCAAATCCGCCAACGTCCTTGAACCAGGTAAGGCACGGGCGAAGCGGGGAACCGGCCTCCCTGAAAATGATCCCGCAAAACCAAAACGGGCGCGACTTCGGCTTCATCCAGGGAAACATAAAGGCTCCCCTGGTAATGCCGTTGTCCAATCACTCCGCGCGATTTTTCAAAATCCACGGCCAGGGAATCGGCCCGGTCGAACCGAAGGGTCTGAAGGGAACCCCGATTTTCAATCCGCCATCTCCTGGGTCCCTCCTGAATGAAACGGGTTGAGAAAAATCCCTCGGCGATACTCGCATAGTGACTGGTGGTCACCGGAGCCAATTCCCGGGACCGCGCATAATTGAGATTGCCCAGGAGAGCATTCAAACTGGCCATTTTTTCACCGGAATACATGTGATAATAAATATTGATGGGTTTAATGCGCCTGGGAGATTCGGTGTTCACAAGGGTTTTGATCAAATGCTTGAATCCGAAATAGCGGTCTTCCCACAATTCGGTGTAAGTATTTTCGTTGCTGGCGGACGCGTAAATTTGCAGTTGGTGCGGCAATTGCGCCCCTACGGGAGAAACCCAGGTATAGGAAGGAAATTCGGGGTCCAGGCGGGGATCCCCCCCATTGATATTTTTGATTTTGATCTTCCTTGTTTTTTCGATCGCCGCCTGGAACGGCGTGGTATCTCCCGACCATTGGAGGACCCGGACTTTTTTCCCCGGAGGCAACAGCTTATTGATAAATTCCACCGATCCCGATATTTCTTTATCCAGATTAAAAGGAAAATCGGCATAGGCCCGGGGTTGTTCAAAATTTTCGGGAAGGCGGTCGAATTTGCTTTTCAATGACGGCGGGGACTTGGGTTTCTTCCCTTTCCCGGGTTTAAGAAAGGACGCATACCGTTTGGCAACGGCCAGGTGTTGTCCTTCTTCCCTTTTTACAAACTGCAACCATTCTTTTTTAGGATTGTAGTTTTCAAAATATTTCCAAAAAAAAGGATGACTGTAGGTGTGGCTGCCCGCCTCGACTTGTGGAAGAGCGAAAAATTGCCTGGCCAGGGCGAGGGTTTCCGGTGTTCCATACCAATCGGGATCCAAATCCGCCGCAATCGGGGCGACGGTTACCGGCAAATCCGGATAGGGCCGTATCGCTTCCTTCAAAATGACCTCGGAAGATAAGGATTTGCCCCGTTTGTATTTCTCAATCTCCGAACGATTTCGCCAGCCATCCCCATCGATATGACTGTAATAAATCCGGCGGCCCGAGAGGGTGGCCGGGTCGGGCTTTGGCAGTCCTTCGGTCTCAAAGGCGAGACGGAAAAACTCAAACGGATTGATATACCACTGCTGGGAGTCTCCGGACTCGAATAAAAAATAACCCGATTGGGCCAAGGCGCCGTGAGGGCCGATCACCACCAGATCGCTTTTTGACTGCGATTTTTTACCCCAGCGCGCCTCGAGATAACAGGACACCTTCTTGTCGATCCGGGAAATCTTTTGAAAAGGGGCCAGGATGCCTGAATACGGGTGTTCAAATTCCACCATCCGCGGGTCTTTATGACTCAGCCGAACATCGTAAGTAAACTGTTTCCAATTTCCATCAGTATACAGGCCCAACATCCTCAGGTATCGATTGACCATGATCATCGGGGTTTCTTGTTTCTTTCCGTCCCGGTTGACACCCAGGTTACCCAGAATAACCCACCGGAGGCCATGGCCCACAACCTGCTCCGCCCATGCAATAAACCGCCCGGGGGAAGGCATCTTGTCTGCCTCAAACCAGGTTAAGACGCCGCGAAATTTTTTCATTTCTTCCAGACGGGGCAACGCATCTTGGATATCACGATACGTGACCACCAGACCCAAATAATTTAAAG
This sequence comes from Nitrospinaceae bacterium, assembly GCA_046754465.1. Classification (GTDB taxonomy): domain Bacteria; phylum Nitrospinota; class Nitrospinia; order Nitrospinales; family VA-1; genus JBHHVU01. The sequence goes on from JBHHVU010000014.1 coordinate 26,335, forward strand.
GCATCTCCGCAAGCCGATGAATTTGAGTGGTTCGTATATCCGGGTTTTCCCGGCTGTCGTAAAAGGCAAGAATATTTCGTGGTACCAATTTTTCTTGGAAGGCTGCCCCAGAACTTGAAAAACATAAAAGAAGAAAAACAATCAAGGCTCCCTGTTTAAAAGAGATGGGCATGGGAAGAACTCCTACTGAAGGACGGGGCTCAATCGATCTGTCATATGAAACGCGATGGAGGTTCAAATTAATAAATAACGGGCACCAAAACCCGCGATGGATCATTTCAATTTCTTCTTAATCTTTTGTTCCATTCCATGAAACCCGCCGCTGGATGCAAGGCGTCCAAAGAACAAAAGATGGTAACCAAAATTTATTTGGCGCTGGATGAAATACTATTTCATCGAAGTGCTGTTCATAAAAGAGAGAAAAAGACTTTTTCCACCCCATTTTTTTCATCTATTGATAGATATTTTCTATATCAACATCAGCCCCTTCCCTCATAAAAAGCCGTTTCATGTGCCATTTCTGGCTATCCAAATAGATCGCTCAAGGTAAAATTTATTTCCCGCGTTGCGCTCCGGTTGTATTTTTAATAATCCACTTCCAAACAAAAGATCGAATTTGGAATTTCAAACGATACCAACCCTGGAGAACCTCACGCGGTTTAAAAGTTATTGGATTGTTTCTCTAACCCAGACGTTTAGAGTTTTGGAAAAAATAAAAATCACCCACCCGGCGATACCCATCGTGATCGCGCATTATATTTACATGGACATTCCTTTTTTAAATGGGATTACATTTACTTGCCCGTCGATGATTCCTAACATATTTTAAACGAGATTTCAAGTATATGTTAAATTTTAATCCGTTTCTCATTTACTCTTTTATTTCCAATAATTGAACGATGGAACCTCTCGCCAAATTTGCCACTTGCATCTCTCCCCTCTGCATGGAAATCACATAATGCTTTTCCGAACAACATCCCATTCTCACGGCGGCATTAAAACTTTTGACTCATCTCGATGCCTCCCTGTTCATTTCATCCCCGACATGGGGATATTCCGGTACCACCGCATAAAATGTGATTTTTTTTCAGGGAATATTTCCAATTCTTTTATTAAAACGATTGGTAATCCTATTTGGTTGACTGAGGGATCAATAAATTTTTCATGGGATCCCTCCCCCTCCCTAAAGATCGGGGGTGGCGGAATTTCTCCGCACCCCCCTCTCTTCAGTTGAGACAACCCTTTGGAACGCAGAATCCTTTCCATTCCTCCCGGTTCAAACCCATCGTTTCGCACTATCCACTAAACCATTCCGGACTGGGTTTTATTTATCCACCTTTCCGTGGAGGGCTTCCCAATGGCCCACGGATTGCGGGATGGAAACGGTTCCGTCGGGGATGGGCGCCCCATGCGGCCAGAGATGAAAAATGATCCCATCCGTCTTGCCCACGTAATCGGCCAATTTCTTTTTCTCCGCGGGATCGACGGGAACATGGATGGCCACGCGGCCGGTTTCTATTTCCTCGGCATGGTCGTGCCAGTATTTATCATGGGACCACTTGGGGATCACTTTCCGGGCCAGCTTTTTGGAAACCATATATTCCACTTCGGTCATCCGGGCATTGGGGTCGGTCGATTCAAACAAAATACATTGGATAATGTCATCGTTAATGGATTTGCAGTAATGATGGAACGGCCCCACGACCTCTCCATCCATGATGTGGGGAGCACTCACGTGAATGGTGTATCCGGACAATGGATTGGGAGGTGCTTCCCCGGCTTGGGCGTTGAATGAAAGGAATGCCAGTAGAAGCGAAAGGATTAAGCCGGACTGGATGGATTTTTTCGATTTCATTGGGGTTCTCCTGGATTTAATTTGAATTTTTTGAATGGAATGCTTATCTGGAAAATCTAATATTGAATACGTAGAGAGAACCACGGGTTCTCTTTATTGTCGTTATGTGCATTCTATAAAAACCAGGAGCCGGATAAAATCACCGTCACTACTAAATTCATGAAACCAAACTTCAATTTAATTTGTGGTATTTCTACTACAAGGAGGGAGGGTGCTAAAGGAATCAGAAAAGGGAATGGCAGGGAGACCGCTATTTTATCAATCCATTTTTGAGGGCATAATGGATCAGTTCTGCGTTGCTTTCCAGACCCATTTTTCCCAGGATGCGCGACCGGTAGGTGCTCACGGTGTTGATACTGATGGAAAGTTCAACGGCGATCGACTTCAATTTCTTTCCGGACGCGATGAGATGCAATACTTGGAATTCCCTGTCGGTCAGGGATTCATGAGGAAGTTTTTCCAGATCCTTATTCAGTTGAAAAACCAGTTTGTCGGTCAGGGAGGGCGAGACGAAGGTTCCTCCCCGGGCTACTTTTCTCACGGCTTCCACGAGTTGTTGGGAAGCGCTCGCCTTGCCGAGGTATCCCGCCGCCCCGGCCTTGAGAAACCGGGTGCCATAATGATCTTCCGGGAATATACTTAAAATGATGACCGGCAATTGGGGTCGGATGGATTTCAAATCGATCAACGTGTCCAAACCGTTTTTTCCCGGCATCTCATAATCCAGCAAAACCACATCCACTTCCAAATCCCGGACCATCTTCAAAACTTCATTGCCGTTTTCAGCCTCACCCACCACGCACAAATCCTGGGTTTCCGAAAGAATGGTTTTAATGCCTTGCCGCACGACCTCGTGGTCGTCCGCAATCAAAACCTTGATGGCGTGTTTTTTGGATACATTCATTTTTTCTGCATGGGAATGACGACTGTCACGGTTGTTCCCTTTCCGGGGGCGCCTTGAAATTGCACCTCCCCATTCCAGGGACGGACCCGCTCACGAATCCCTATCAAACCCAGGGAGCGGGCATCATCGATTCGTCTTTCATCAATGCCCCGGCCATTGTCACGAATTTTCATGACCAACACACCATCCTGCAGGTCCATGCTCACTTGCACCCGGCTGGCCTGGGCATGACGGAAAATATTGGTGAGCGATTCCTGAAAAATCCGAAACAAGGTCGTATTAAGGTCTTTATCCAAATCCACGTGCTCTTGAAGACCAGAGAGGTCCATTTTCAACTCATACCTTTTTTGATATTCCCCCGCTTGCCACACGATGGCTTCACAAAGGCCAAAAGCGTCCAATATCGGAGGACGCAGCTCCATGGCAATCCGTTGCACGGATTGAATGGTAAGATCGATCCCTCCAACCATGGATTGAATTTTTTGCTGGAACTCCCGAAGATCCCGAGGACACTTTTTCTCCAGATGCAACAAATCCATTTTTAAAGCGGTCAAGGATTGCCCCATCTCGTCGTGAACCTCCCTGGAAAAATGAGATTTTTCCTCCTCCCGGACGGATTGAATTTGTTGGCTTAATTTCCGCAGGTGTTCCCGGGATTTCAATAGATCCTCCCGGGTTTTCTTATGGCCTTCAATTTCATCGATAAGCGTTTGGTTGATCTGCGTCAAATTATCCGTCCGCGATTTCACCAAGGCCTCCAGGTGGTGGCGGTATTGATCCAATTCATCCTCCGTCTGCTTCCGCTGTATGGCATCGGCTATCAACCCTCCAATGGAAAGCAAAACCTCCTGGCTATGCCGGTACCAGGCGGGGTAGGTGTTGGTATAGAGAAACATCACTCCCACCAGTTCGTCGCGGCTTTTGAGAGGGACAATATAATGACCATGCGCCTTCATATCCTTGAACGTTCTTTCATGCCGGGAATCGGAAAAACAATTTTCGCTCATCAGCAAATCCCCCGAATCCGCTACGCGGCCGCAAAGGCAATTGCCAAAAGGGACCTCCCTTTCTTTATCAAGAAATTCCTCCGAAAAATCCCCAAACGTGGTCAATAGCCGCAAAACTTTTTTGTCCCGGTCCGCCAGGAAAATTCCGGCCTTGTTTTCCACCTTGATTTCCTCAAACTCGGTCAGGGCCCGCATTGTTTTTTGCAACATGTCTTTCAGTTCACACGGATTCTGTAAAATCCGGGCCACTTGGTGGAGCACCTTGTATTCTTCCGTTATCCGGCTGTGAGATTCCTGGGACATGGGGCGTTATCAGAATCGAAAACCTGGTTGGTGCTTTTCAATTTAACAATAATGAAGAATTCAGGCTTGGCGGGACCCCGCCCGAAAAAATGAGTCCCCGTTCGAGGGCAATGAAAAATATTATAAACCACCCCACAGGTTGATTGAAACGATTTCCGGGATGCAAGCTGTTTCCAAGGAGCGGGGGGTTCCCGTGGCACCGAAAATTGCAATTATCATTCAGGAGGATGCTATTTTTAATGGGTGGGCACTCGATTGAAGGCGGGATAAAATGGTTTAGTGCGCAACCGGAAATTCTTCCTACTCAGGATGCTATGGAAAAGGTAAAGGACCCCTCACCTTTTCCGGTTGGATATTGCCAGGAAAACACCGGATTAAAAATTTCCCGATCGAAAACGAAAACCCGCTTTTACGTTGCCGTTTTGACAAAAGATGTCATAAAACCCCGCCAGCTCCATAACAACCCCCGGGAAAGGCGGGGTCCCGTCTATCTCACCATATGAAACGTTTGAGCGCAGTAAGAAAACAAATCCTTGACCAATAACACGCCCACGATTTTATCCTTCTCCGTTACGGCGAGATGCCGGATTCTGTTTTTGCACATGAATTCCCCCGCATCCTCGATAGGCTGGTGGCAGTCCATGGAGAGAATGGGTTTACTCATGACAGATGAAATTTTTGTGGTTTCGGGATCCAATCCTCGGCCGATCACGTTGCAGGTAATATCTTTTTCACAGAGGATTCCCACGTACTCCTCATTTTTAGTGACAAAAAGCGCCCCCACCTCGTGATCATGCATGTATTTTGCCGCCTCTTGAACCGTTGCATCGGAATCAATGCTCAATACGGGAAAACTCATATACTCCCTAATTTCTCCCATGATTTTTTTCATCTTCTTCCACCCCCTCCCATTCCTTCAAAATCAACATTTCTTGTTAAGATTCAATGAGTTAGATAAAAATTTAAAACTAACTCACCCCTCCTACGTTCCAAAACCGGAGAACCCCAGCTAAATTATAATATAGGCTTCGTTTCCCGGAATTTCCCTTTTATTTTAATAAAACAGTCCCTCAATAGACTGTCTGAAAATAGAGAATCAGGTTGAATTGGGTGCGGCGGGGGGGGGGGGGGGACGTAGCAGGAGGGTCAGCCTTTGAACCTTAAAATTTTATTTTTTTTCCGACGATTCATGGTCCTTCTTTCCGGAAAAAAAGCTGATCAATTTTCCCACTCCCCGGGCAAAGGGGTCGGGGAAAAAATAGATCAGAAGAATTATCAAGACTAAAAATACAGGACTCAAAATTATGAGGACCGATTCTGTATCCATGGTTCCTTTCACCTCTCGATCAAAATAATTTCATCCTTTCAGGCGATTAAAATTTTCACCGGCTTTCATCACGATCTGGTCCAGAAGAACCCAAGGGATTTCATAATCCTGCGTCACCGCCTTCAGGAGTAGGATATTGGTTTTGCCGGAAGGGCTTTTTTCTTTTCTGAAATACAATTTAACAGGGCCATTATGACTCAAATCAGTATCCAGGTGTTGGACGGTTAAAATCCACGTCGCCCCTTGTCCCTCTTTCCATTCCTGTTCGTCCCCGATTGTCGATAAAAATTCACCAAAGGTCAAAAACTTTTTTTCATGGAAGGAAACATAATACCCGGCGTAACCGGTATCGGAAACCAGGCTCTTATAAACGATGGTGCGGTCATACCAGTCCTCCGGCGGTTGGGGCATTAAGGAACACCCCACGGAAAAAAGGACCAGGATCAGGATCCATAAGGACCCTACCCCACTCCTCGGAAGGGGAGATTTGCAATGAATCACCCGCATCTAATCCTCATTGGCATCCCTTACCCCGGGCAACCAACCACCCGAATAAGAATAAATGAATCTGGCAAAAATATCGCCCCCCTAGCTTTCCGGGCCGATCATTTTTCCCGGGGCTAATGATTTTAGCCTATTTCAGGGGCTCTTTTTTGTCAATTTATTTGATCGGCCCGCCGTTAAGGTTTTATGAGGGTTGCCTGAATTACCGGCGCATATCCCGCAAAAAAAAAGGTCCGACAGGAAAAACGGTCCTGAACCGGATTTTTCCTCCAGTCCGACCCCATTCGTATTTGCTTTCCAAATGTAACCAGATCGTAACCCAGTCTTGACACAATATTGATAATGACCTGGCATTCTAAGGGAACTTCCTTATGCGGATTCGTAACGTAAAGCCTCTAATGCGGATGCCATTCCCCAGGCCATAAGTTGCTCCTCCCCAATACTTCCCTTTGGGGAATGGTACCCGTTTTTTTTCGGGGAAACGGACCCTACCGCGGGTGCTTCCCCGAGAGTTCATTCAATTAATGCAGCGAGGCATGTTTCTTTCCAAACGACATAGCACTTTTTTTTCCGCGGGCCTGGCCTTGGTTTTTCTTGGCCATTTCACGGGTAAAATGCCCCAATATCTTACCGGCGTCTCCCCCTATCATTCCGCCGCGATTCATTTCGAGGACCGGGTCTTCAGGAACATCCAGAAAAATCGGGAAAAAGAAAAATTGAGATTGGACCGATTCCTTCTTGAAACCCAAAAAAAACGCCGGCAGTTTGAGTTCAGGTACCGAAAAAGGGTCAAGGAAAAAATTCTCGAAGTCCTGGCGAATTACAAAACGGGACTTCCTTACGAATATTTGAATCACATTCCCGAGTGGATTATCGTGGAAAGCCGAAACTATGGATACGATCCGATGTTTCTGACCGCCCTCATTATCACCGAAAGCTCCTTCAACAACTGGGCGGAATCGCATCGCGGGGCCTTGGGGCTGATGCAGATTCTCCCCACCACGGGCCAGGCCCTGGCGCGGGAAACCCGGTTAACCTGGAGGGGCAAACCCACCCTGTACGATCCTGAAACCAATATCGCCCTGGGAACCTACTATCTCAACAAACTGCTCGGCCGCTACGGCGACCTCCACTTGGCCCTGGAAGCTTATAACTGGGGTCCTTCCAAGTTGGACCAGGTTTTAAAAAATGGGCTCAAGCCCACGCGTTATTCGGAAAAGGTCCTTGAAATTTACCAAATGATTCGCTTCGAACCGATCTGACCCGGCACCCGGGATTCCTGCGGGCCTCAATCAGGGTTCATTCTGCTCGGCAAACACTTTCACCACGGTTTCCGCGAACTGGACGGCGGCTTCCGCGCCCCTGGCGGTGATAATACGATCATCCCTGGTCACCGGGTCGTCCACGTGCTGGATACCGCAATCGTCCAGGGTTTTGAGAAAGGCTTCCTGGTCCGGACCCGCGGCCAGGCCTTTTAACAGGGAGGCTTTGGCCAGTACCGCGACGGACAGGCCGATCGCTCCCACGATTTTCCCCGCGCGATAATGATCCGTCAGAATTTGCGGCAGGATCGGATCGTTCCACAGGGATTTTGGGGATCCCTTTCCCCCCGTGACAAGAACCGCACCGTATTTTCCCGTGATTCCCTGCTGCCGGTTCCAGTCGATGACCATGCCGTGAGGTTGGAACCGGTTTTTTTTCATGCCGGCCGCCTCCCGCCCGCTGGGGGATAAAATGACGGTCCGGGCTCCCGCGCTTTCCAAATGGGAACGGGTAATGAACAATTCCTCCTCACAGAATTGGTTCTTCGGAATCACCATCAGAATGTTTTTTCCCGTAAGCTCACCCATGTCATCGACTTTCTTCCAGCCAGGAAAAGATTTTACCTCCGCGGTTTGGTTGTAAAATGGATTTTGATCCGTCAATCTCGGGGGGAAGGGACAAGACCTGTAGACTTCCTCCTCTTCACATCCTTTTCAACTTCGCGAATTTAATGAAGGAGGACACTCCCATGCCCATCTGCATGACCGCCCGTTACCGGGTCCGACCCCACTTCACCGAGGCGTGTAAAAATACCGTCCAGGACCTGGTGGAACACGTTAAAGCCAAGGAACCCGGCACCCTGTTCTACTTGGCCAAACAGGAAATCCTGAATCCGCGAGCTTTCCAGCATCTCATTCTATTCGAAAATGAGGCGGCCCTGGCCATCCACCAGAGTTCCAAGGCGTCGGAACGTTTTGTCAACGCCTTATATCCCGAGACGGTGGAACCCGTGGAATTCATGGAATACAATATCATCGCTTTCAAGGGAGGGAATCCGTAGTTCCGAGCGTTCGGCCGTGCTCCGGGGAATGTCAACTGTTGATATCTTTCAGAAGGTCGGCCAGCTTGGCCAGTTCCTTTTCCATCCGCAAGGGTTGAGGATGGGAGGCGGGGTTCTCTTCCTCTATATAGCAGGGTCCGACGCCGAGTTCGCCGTCTTCCTCCTGGGGAAACGGGGAAGGCGCGTCCGGAAGCACCTGGGCCGAGGTTTCATCCTTAAAATACCGGGTCAGTTGGTGATGCTGGTCGAGCCGCAGCCAACGGATTCCATCCACCGATATTTCATCCGATCGCAACAGCCTCTTTCCCTCGATGTAAGGGACCAGCATTTTCGTGGGAATGCCGGCGGCCACCTTTTTACCGCGGCGAATCATGACGGTGGATACGGGCGGGGGGATATTTTCGTTTTCGGTCATTTTTGCATCAGGGCGGGGGTTTTTCCGCCACGCCGGAGATAAATCAGCATTAGCACGGAAAACCCCAGTATAAATATGCCGATGAATTGCGAGGTGGAAAAAACATTTTGGACGGCAAAACCCCGGTCGTCGCCTCGAAAATATTCGATGATAAACCTTCCGATCGAATAGAGGATACCATAGGTCCAGATGATTTGGCCGTCAAAGGATTTACGCTTTCTCAGCCACATCAGGAACGAAAAAATAATGATCGCATTGAGAGAAAGATAGATCTGGGTCGGATGCAAAGGAACGCCCAGGGGGGCCAGTGACTTGGGATCGGTGAACGTGATTGCCCAGGGTACATCGGTTTTGGTCCCGTAACAGCAGCCAGCGAAAAAGCATCCCCACCTGCCGATCGCCTGACCGATCGCGATGGAGGGGGCCAGAAGGTCCGCGACTTTCCATTGGGGCATCCCCTTCTTTTTCATATAAACGATCGATACCGTCACTCCCAAAATCAACCCCCCATAATAGACCAGTCCCCCTTTCCAGAATTTAAAAATTTCCAGGGGATGGCTCAAAAAATATTTGTGCTCGACGATCACATAAAGCAGCCGGGCGCCGAGCAGGGAAGAAATCAGGATATAAAAACAAAGGTCGATGATTTTCTGGGGATCCAGCCCTTCTTTTTTACCCAGGTGAGCGGCGAAAAGGATGGCCGCAAAAAAACCCGTGGCCACAAGCAGGCCGTAGGTAAAAATCTTGAAAAATCCGAATTCCACAAGTATGGGATGCATGGATCAGGCTCGCTTTGAATCAGAAAAGGTTTAACCTGCATATTGCATGAACAAAGGAACAGCCAAACGCCCCATGGAAGGCCCCTCATCCCAACCTGTCACCCAGTGGGTGCCCCCAAAGGAGGGGGAGGGGTGGGGTAAGGGTCTCAAATGGATCTCACGGCCCAATCATAATTCCACTCATGCAATATTCGGGCAGGCAATCCTGGGATTAAAAATTCATTGGATTTCCGGCCCAGCCATCTTGTCCGGCTGTTTTTTGAAAAGATCGAGAATCATCAATCCCACTCCTATTGTAATGCACGAATCCGCGATATTGAAGGCCGGAAAACTGTATTGATCGTAATAAAACTGCAAAAAATCGATAACTTCTTTATAAATAATGCGGTCAATCAGGTTGCCCACCGCCCCGCCGAATATGAGAATAAGCCCCGTTTGGACCATCCCTTTATCTCCCTGGGTCTGATGGAAGATAACCAATATAGCCAGGATGGCGACTGTGGAGATGACGATAAAGATCAGCGCCTTGTATTCGGAATCGTGCTGGGCGAACAACCCGAACGCCACGCCGGGGTTGCGGATATGGGTGATGCTGAAAAAATTATCGATCACGCGGACGGAATAATACAGGGGAAGATGGGTCGTCACCAGGAATTTGGTGTACTGGTCCAGCACAATCAGCGCATTGGAAAGCAACATAAAATGCAGGTATTTGTTCTTCAAGGGAACCTATGCGGTGGCGGCTTGCAGATTTTCTACACACCGGGGACAAATGGCGGTATGCTCCGTCCGTTCCATACTCTCCACGAAATAATTCCAACAGCGTTCGCACTTCCTGCCCGACATGGGTTGCGCGAATATCTTCACTCCCTCCAGAACTTCGCTGTTGTATACCCGGTCCGCGCCGTCCAGCCCGCCAACAACATCGGCCCGGGAAACAATAAAAATAAATTTCAATTCGGCGAAATCATCCTGAAGAACGGATCGGATTTTCCCGGGAAGGACCAGGCGGACTTCCGCGTCCAGCGAGTGGCCGATCACTTTTTCCTTCCGGCAGATTTCCAGGGCCTTGCTGACCTCCCCTTTCAACTCTACCAAAGTTTCCCATTTACGAACCAGGTCTTCCGGCAAATCGAATTCCGATCCATCGGGAAGGGCCGTCAGGTGGACGCTCTTTTCCGGTCCTCCGGCCGAAGGCATATAGGACCAAACCTCCTCGGCGGTGAAACTCAATATGGGAGCCATCAGCCTCGACATTCCCGACACCAGAATATGAAGCGCGGTTTGGCCCGACCGGCGTCCGGAAGAGTTCCTGGGAAAGGTATAAAGGCGGTCCTTCAGAATGTCCAGATAGAACGCACTGAGATCGACGACGCAAAAATTATAAAAATATTGATAAAACGCATGGAACTCGTAATTCTCATAGGCCTTCAATATGCGCTCACACAATCCCTGGAACCGGTAGAGAATATAGCGGTCGATCTCCTGCAACTGGTCATGGGGCACCCGGTGGGTTCGCGGATCGAAATCGTTCAGGTTTCCCAGCAGGAACCGGAGGGTATTGCGAATCTTCCGATAGGCCTCAGTCAACCGTTTAAGAATCTCCTGAGAGATGCGGATATCTTCCCGGTAATTCTCCGAAGCGACCCAGAGCCGCAGAATTTCCGCGCCGAACTGGTCGATGATCTTCCGCGGCGCGATCACGTTGCCCGCCGATTTGGACATCTTTTTACCTTTACCGTCGACGACGTAGCCATGGGTGAGCACGGTCTTGTAAGGCGCCCTGCCCCGGGTGCCGATCGATTCCAGCAGAGAACTGTGAAACCAGCCCCGGTGCTGGTCGCTGCCTTCGAGGTATAGGTCCGCCGGCCATTGCAGATTGGGATCGGTTTCCAATACCGCGGCGTGGCTGACCCCGGAGTCGAACCAGACATCGAGGATATCGTTTTCCATGACAAATTTCCTGCCGCCGCAGGAACAGCGTGTGTCCTCGGGAAGAAGTTCCCCGGGCTCTTTTTCGAACCAGAAATCGGCCCCGTTCCGTTCCACCAGCTCCACGATATGCCGAAACACCCCGCCAGACCGCAAAAATTCTCCGCACGATTGGCAGGAAAAAATAGTGATTGGGACGCCCCAGGCCCTCTGCCGTGAGACACACCAGTCGGGCCGGTTTTCCACCATGCTGTAGATACGCTCCTTACCCCAATGGGGAACCCATTGAACCCGATCAATGGCTTGCAGCGCCTTTTGCCTGAGTTCCTTGAAATCCATGGAAATGAACCACTGGTTCGTCGCCCGGAAAATGATGGGCTTATGGCACCGCCAGCAATGCGGGTAGGAATGATCGATGGTCTCCTCGGCAAGCAGGTGGCCCCGTTCCTTGAGTTTTTCGATGATGGCCGGGTTGGCCTTGGTCACGAACTGGCCACCGAAAAACTCCACATCCTGCAAAAACACGCCGCTATCGTTGACGGGATTGTACGTCTCCAGCCCATATTTCTGACCCACGACATAATCGTCCTGCCCGTGGCCGGGCGCGGTGTGGACGCACCCCGTCCCCTGTTCCAGGGTCACGTGCTCTCCAAGAATCACCACCGAATCGCGATCGATAAACGGGTGCCGGCACACTCTCTTCTCCAGTTCCTTGCCGGTGCATTGACCCAGCACCTGGTAGTCCTTGACGTCCCATTCAAGGGTCAACGCCGCCAGCCGGTCCGACGCCACGATCAGATTCTCCCCCCCCATCTGGACGGCCGTGTATTGAAAATCAGGGTGCACGCAAATGGCAAGGTTGGCGGGAAGCGTCCAGGGCGTCGTGGTCCAGATGACGATGGAAGTTTTTGCCGGGTCCACCTCACCCAAGGAAGGAGGCAAGGCCGATTTCACCGGAAACTTCACATAAATGGAAGGGGACTGATGGCCGGCGTATTCCACCTCCGCTTCCGCCAGGGCGGTCTTGCAGGAAGTGCACCAGTGGACCGGTTTGAGTCCCTTGTAAACCCCGCCGTTCTCCACGAATTTTCCAAATTCGCGGACAATCGCCGCTTCGTACGAGTAATCCATGGTCAGGTAAGGATGCCGCCAGTCGGCAAACACTCCGAGCCGGAGAAATTCCTCCTTTTGAATAGACACAAATTTATCCGCGTACTTTCGGCACAATTTCCGGATTTCACTTTTGGAGGGAGTTTTCTTTTTTTCCCTTTGCTCCTTGGCTACCTGATGTTCGATGGGCAGGCCGTGACAATCCCAGCCGGGAATAAAGGCGGCGTCGAAACCTTTCATGGTCATGATTTTGACGATGAAATCCTTGAGAATTTTATTGAGGGCATGCCCCATGTGGATGTGGCCGTTGGCATAAGGGGGACCGTCGTGGAAGACATATTTGGGCTTGCCTTTGGATCTTTCCCGAATTTTTCCATAAAGGTCCTCCGCTTCCCATCGGGCCAGCATCTCCGGCTCTCTTTGGGTGAGGTTGGCCTTCATTGGAAAATCCGTCCTCGGGAGATTGAGGGTTTCCTTGTAATCCATTTTATTTTCAGTTGGGTCTGTCACAGGGGTCCATTCAGAATGAGATTTATTTCCTCCACCGGGGCGGTGCCGTCCGTAACATGGGTTAAAACCGCATGCTCTCCTTCGCCTCCCGCAGAGTGGCGTCGGCCACCCTGGCGGCTTTTTTGGTGCCTTCTTCCAGAATTTCCCGAACCTCACCGGGCCGGGAAAAAATCTCCTTGCGTTTTTCCATGATCGGCCGCATTCCCCGCAACATGGAATCGGCCAGTTTCAATTTACAGTCGCCGCAGCCGATTTTCGCGGTCCGGCACGCGGGGATGATCTCCTCCTGCATCTCCTTAGAAGAATACAACTTGTGAAATGGGAACAGATTGCAAACATCGGGATCTCCCGGGTCCGTCCTCCGGGCCCGTTGCGGATCGGTCAACATGGACTGAACCTTTTTCCTGATCACCTTTTCGGAATCGGCCAGGAATATCGCGTTGTTGTAACTTTTACTCATTTTCCGGCCATCCAATCCATTGAGCTTGGGGGTGTTCGAAATTTTAGCCGCCGGTTCCACAAACACCTTTTTTTTGTACAGATTGTGAAAGCGGCGAACGATCTCCCGGGAAATTTCCAGGTGCGGCGCCTGATCGATTCCCACCGGAACATAATCGGCTTTGTATAGAATGATGTCGGCGGTTTGCAGGACAGGATATCCGAGAAACCCGTAAGAGCTCATATCCACATTTTTCACTTCCACCTGCTTTTCCTTATAAGTTGGGTTGCGCTCCAGCCAGGGCACGGGAACGATCATCGAGAGAATCAGGTGCAGCTCGGCGTGGGCCGGGATTTTGGATTGTACGAAAAACGTGCATTTTTCCGGGTCGAGACCGGAACTCATCCAGTCGACCGCCACTTCGAAAACGTACTGTTCGATCAAATGTGGGTCTTCATAGAGCGTGGTCAGGGCATGCCAGTCGGCAATGAAATAAAAACACTCGTATTTGTCCTGGAAATCCATCCAGTTCTGGAGCGCGCCAAAATAATTCCCCAAATGCAGCTTTCCCGAGGGCTGCATCCCACTGAGAATGCGTTTTCGTTTCATATTTACAATCCGCAAATCGGAAATCAGGACAAACTCGCCATCAATACCTGCTGCAGCAAGGGGAACGCATCCTGGGTCAGGAACAGGACGGCGTAATTAATGGGCAATCCCAAAATAAAGCTCAGAATTCCCGTGTGGGCAAAATGGTCCATAAGGAAGACACCCAAAATCAGGAAGGCTCCAAACCGGTCATAGCGAGTCAGCGTTTCAGCCATTTTGTGGGAAACCAGCCCCTTGATGACGCTACCGCCATCCAGGGGGGCCACGGGAAGCATGTTAAAAATCGCCAGGGCCACATTGATGAACACACCAAAACTGAGTAGAACAAAGAAAACCTGATTATCCTCGGGCGTAATGATGCGGATAAAAAACCCGCAAATCACTGCCAGAACCACGTTCGACAAAGGCCCCGCCATGGCGACGTACATCATGTCCCGGCGCGGATTCTGAAAATTTCTCCAATCCACGGGAACCGGTTTCGCCCAACCAAATCCCACGAAATAGAAGAACAGGACCCCGAGCAGGTCCAAATGCCGGAAGGGATTGAACGAAAGCCTTCCCAACCGTTTGGCGGTATCGTCGCCTAGAAGAAAGGCAACCCTGCCATGGGAATATTCGTGCACCGTCAGGGAAAACAGGATGACGGGAGTCATTAAAATCAACAACTGAGTTTTATTCAAAATCGCCTCTTGACCAACCGTAATGGAAATTGGATGTTAAATGGGATTTAAGGGTTGCAGTAGCGTCAATGGAGGGGCCCAAGACAATGAGGCAATGAAAATTCTCGATAAAACTGCAGACCTCAATTTTATTTTAGCTTAATTCACCCCTTTTTCCCAACCCATAAATTTCTCCACGGACTATCCACCCGCCGTTGGGCACGGCTTAATTCTCATCCGCGTTCCGGTTCTTCAAGGTTTTGGCGTATTTGAGGTACGTGTAAAACGCCATGGACAGGGCCAGGAACGCGCCCAGGGACCCTTCCCGGAAACCCTGGCGCAGGAAAAAATTCTTAAAAAACACGAGGGGCGGCCGAAGATAAAGATGGGTCCAATCCGCCCGCCAGCCCGATTTCGCTTTTTCTTCCGCATAAAGGGTGGAATAGCGGTTTTGCCGGGCGATATAATCCTCCATGCCCGCGAAAGAGTAATGCAGCAGGGGTTCCCGTAAATTGCCCAGGTCGCGGTCCGGGTGAAGTTTTTCGTGCACCAGGGATTCGGTGAAAGAGACCCGGCTCCTGTCATAAAGCCTCGCGATTCTGTCTGGATACCACCCGCCATAGCGCACCCAGCGGCCGCCAAAGAAATTCTTGCGCGGCAACTGGTAGACGGTATGACGGGGTCCCCGGGCCAGTACGTCCCGGATTTCCCGGGCGGCGGCGGCGGAGACCTCTTCGTCGGCGTCTATATTCAACACCCAGCGGTGACTGGCATGGGAGGCGCAAAGGTTTTTCTGTTTGCCGTAACCTTGCCAGTTTTCCTGGTACACGTTCCGGGTGTAAGACCGGCAAAGGTCAACGGTCCGGTCGGTGCTGAAAGTATCGAGCACAATGATCTCATCGGCCCATTGAACGCTTTTCAGGCATCGTTCGATATTCTTTTCCTCGTTCCGGGTGATGATGGTAACCGATAATTTTTCCATCTTAATTGATCCAGAGGTTTCGGCCGCGGGGACCACGGAAGGACTTCCCGCGGAGCCCGGATTCTTCCCGTGCCTGCCTCTTTCCACCGGGAAAACCGGGTCCGATTATAACACCGAACGCAACTCCACATACCTTCCAAGTGATTAAAATTCCAGTATTTGTTTGAGATTGTGGTAAGATAATTCCGGACCGTCGGTGGGGAATTTACCCGGACGCGTAAAAAATATTTTCGCGGTGTATCCTGGCGGAGCCCGCAATTTTCCAAGTTCCTGAACAGAAAATACGATTATAAACATGGTCGATGCCATTCAAAAAGCGATTATGAACTTATGGGGCCAATTGCAGCTTCTGTTCGACCCCGAAAGCTCCTCCCTGGTCCAGGCTCTGGAACCTTTGCTGAAAAAGACCTCTGAAAACCCTCTGGCCTTTTTGCTTTCCCTGCTGGCCCTCGTGGGCATCCCTTACGCTTTATACAAAATAAAGAAATCCAGTACGGAAGCGGGTAAACGGCTCGACAAGCTGATTGAGGAATTAGAGAATTATGAGAGCGAAAAACCCTCCTTTTCCATGAAAAAAGACTCCCCAACCGAATCATCCAGCGAGGAAACCGGTCCCCTGCTATGGGATAGCCTGGAAGATAAAAAAATAAACACCGGAAAGTCTCCCCCGGAAAAAGAAGAACCCTCCGCTTTTCCGGACTGGGAAAAGGAAAAAGCATCCCCGGAAGCCCTTCCCCTTGCCGGGGAGAAACTCCCTCACGCGGACTCTTCCACACCGGAACCTGGCTCTTGGGATACAAACCTGACCTATGCCGGGGATGGAAACCTGGTGGAAGCCCATGAAGAGGAAGAGGACTGGGAATCGGCGGCTCCGGCCATTTCCTCTGTTCCTGAAGCGGACTCCTCTGCGCCACAAGGGATTTCCAGCCAGGAAATTGAGGACCTGCAAAGGAACATGGAATCGACCATCGAACAATTGAGCAACCAACTGGCTCACGAGGATTTCGCGGTTTCCTTCACCCCGGAGGAAAAAGAAAATCCTATAACAGAAGAGGATTTTACAGTTCCTCCCATCCCGGTGGAAGAGGGAAATTCCTCAATGTTTGAAATCTTGGAGGCCGATGCGAAGGAACCCACGGTAACCGATGCCGGCACGAAGGAATTCCCTGAAGCTGCCCCATCCCGCGAGGAGCCTCTCAGCCCTCCCCCGGACGAGGACTCCCCTCCGCCAACACTCGAACAGGAACCGAAAGCTCCCGTACCCAAATCGCAAAATCCTTTGATCCAACGTCTGGAAACATTTCAGAAACACATGGAAAACCGGTTCCGGTCCCTGGAATCGAATGAGGAAATCCATCCGGAAGAAAAGGCAACGCCGGAGTTCGATCCCGAAAGGGAAGGGCTGGAACCGACAGGAGTCAATTGTCCCCGCCAATCCGAATTGGAGGACAAGGATTATCTGGAACTGCTGGAGTCCCTCGTTTTTTTGAGGAACCAGACGAAACGCAAATAACCGGACTCAAAAATCGGGGAGGCCTTGACCGGCCCGGCGGGATTCGGCCGGTGATAATTACCTATCACTATGGTGGCATCAGAACACATCATCGCGGTCGGGGGCGGCAAGGGCGGGATCGGGAAAAGCATCGTGTGCACCAACCTCGCCATCGGCCTGGCCCTGAGCGGGAAAAAAGTCGTTCTCGTGGATACCGATTTCGGGGCCTCCAACCTGCACGCCTTATTGGGCATCGGCAATCCGGCTCGCGGATTTCATGATTATTTTCAGCAAAACGGCCTTGCTCCCCAATCGCTCCTCCTCGACACGGAGATCGGCAATCTCAAGTTCATAAGCGGAGCGGGGGACAGTCCGGGAAGCGCCAACATCGATCGCCAGCATGTCCAGACCATCGTCGATTTCATCCGCGGCCTGGAGGCGGACCATGTCTTTCTGGATCTCGGTCCCGGCACTCATTACAACGTTATCGACTTCTTCAATATCGGTAACCGCGGCATCGTTCTGACCACCCCCGAAATCACATCCGTTCTGA
Organism: Nitrospinaceae bacterium; assembly: GCA_046754465.1. GTDB lineage: Bacteria > Nitrospinota > Nitrospinia > Nitrospinales > VA-1 > JBHHVU01. The sequence continues at coordinate 44,038 of JBHHVU010000014.1, forward strand.
AATCATTCAGCTTCATCCGCGCCACCCTGTTCCGCCGGATCGCGCTGGAATTTTCAGACCGGCCCGAACTTAAACGGCTGGTGGATCATTCGCGGCCCACCGAGGCCGACGTGGAGATCTACTCGGTGGATCGGCTCAAGGAAAAACTGGAAGCGATCGATCCCGGCCATTGCGCGACCGTGGACTCCGTGGTGAATTCCTTCAAGCCCGGCCTGATCGTGAACCGCGTCAGGAATAAAAATGACCTTCGTGTCGGCGAATACCTCATCAAGCTGGTGGGCAAATATCTGGACGTGGACCTCCATTACCTGGGTTACCTCATCGAAAGCGACCGGGTCCGGGATTCCGTGGACGAAATGATCCCGTTCCTTATCAAGGAACCGGAAAGCAAACCCTCAATAAATCTGCAGGCGATCATCGGGACTTTGGCCGGCCAAGACATCCATCTAGTCAAAAGGGACGGCAAAATTTATATCGCCAGGCAGGTACCGCTCACCTCCGGCTGGAATGTATGAACCTTCAACCGCTCCATTTTCCTTGAACCCGGACACCCCAACCCTCTTCGGCCTAAAAAACCCCAACCCGGCATGACCGGAAAAAGGATCGGCGACCCATGTGCGGGATAGCGGGAATTTTTCAATTAAACGGCGCCTCCATCGACCCGGATACCCTGGAGAAAATGACGCAATCCGCCGCGCACCGGGGACCCGACGGTTTTGGGTACACGGTGTTATCAACGCGGTCCGGCTCCTCCCTGACCCTCCACAACCAAAATCTCGACCCCCGCAAGACCCCCCTCCCCGAAGGTTCCAACGACCTGGGTCTGGGACACCGGAGGCTGGCCATCATCGATTTGACCGACGCGGCCAACCAGCCCATGACCGACGCATCCCGGGATCTCTGGATCGTTTACAACGGCGAGATCTACAACTACTTGGAACTGGCGGAGGAGCTCAGGGAAAAGGGCCACATCTTTTCCTCCGCCTCCGACACCGAGGTGGTTCTGCGGGCCTATGGACAATGGGGTGTGGATTGTCTCGAAAAACTGGAGGGGATGTTCGCGTTTGCCATATGGGATCAAGGAAAACGCCGGCTGTTCTGCGGCAGGGACCGGTTCGGCATGAAACCTTTTTATTTCTTTTATAACCGTGAGACCTTTGTATTCGGCTCGGAAATCAAGCAACTGTTCCATTTCAACGGTGTCCCGAGAGAGGTCAATCCGCCGCTGGTTTACGATTATCTCATGCACGGTTTCACGGATCACTCCTCCCAGACCCTGTTCAAAAACATCCGGCAACTCGAACCGGGATGTTATCTGACCGTCTCGGCGGAAAACCGGTCCCATCCTCCCGAACCAAAATCCTACTGGCAATTGAAGGAAACGGAAGTCCCTTCTTTGGCGGGAAAGGGGCATGAAGAACGATTCCGGGAAATTTTTCTAACCTCCGTCCGTAATCATCTGCGCAGCGATGTACGGGTCGGCAGCTGCCTCAGCGGCGGGATCGATTCCGCCAGCATCGTCTGTTCGGTGAACGCGATCCTGAAGGAGCAGGGCTTTTCCACGCCTCATCAATGGACCTTCACTTCCTGTTTCCGGGAAAAGAATTTCGACGAGAGGGAATACGCCGATGCCGTCATCGAAGCCACCGGGGCAAAACACCATCAACTTTTTCCAGACATGAACCGGGCCATGGAGGAGGTCTCCCGGATGCTGGCTTTTCACGACGAACCCTTCGGGTCCACCAGCCAGTATGCGCAGTGGTGTCTGTTCCGGGAGATCCAGAAATCGGGCACCAAGGTGGTTCTCGACGGACAGGGAGCGGATGAAATTCTCTCCGGCTATCACAACACCTATGGAGCTTTTTTCCTGGAATTGTTCCAACAGGGTCGCTGGGGAAACCTGCTGAAGGAAATCCGCCAGTGCCGGGAGCTTCATTCCTATACGAACGGGAACATCCTCAAATTCATCGCTTCCTCCCTGGCCATCGACTGGTTTGGGATGCGGCTGGGGTTTCTGCGTCCCCGGCCTTCCTGGATGGGAGAAGATTTTTACCGCGCGGCAAAAAGAAGTTTGGCGGGACAAACGGAACGCTTTTCCCGAATGCCGCATGCCAATTTCCTCCATCACCTGATCCGGTTCAACCTGAGCGCCCTGTTGCGGTTCGAGGACCGTTCTTCCATGGCGCATTCGGTGGAGGCCCGGCTGCCTTTTCTGGATCATCACCTGGCCGAATTTTTATTTTCCCTTCCCGCTGACCTGAAAATTCACAACGGGTGGACCAAGGCCATCTTGCGGCAGGCCATGAAAAACCGGATCCCGGAAAAAATCAGGCGCCGAAAGGATAAAATGGGGTTTGTGACTCCGGAAAGGTTATGGATGCAATCCATTCCGCAAAAGGTAATCGATGACCTGTTTTCCTCCCCGGCGGTGAGGGATTCCGGGTATTTCAACGCCGAAGCCGCCCGGCGGAAATTTCTATCCATCGCCCGGGGCGAAGCCCCCTTCAATTTCTTACCGTGGAGAATGCTGAACTTCTGCCTGTGGCTGGAAACCCTGAACCGGTCCGGTTGATACCCCGTCCGGAACTGGGAATCTTGGGGGGGCTCAGGCTTCATACCTTTCAGCCGTGATGCGGGCGACCGTTGCCGGATCGTGCCAATGGTGAACATAGTCGCGTCCCGCGAGGGATTTTCGACGCAGAAAGGCCCGGTCTTCCAGGCACCGTGCGAGGACGTCGAAGAGGGTGGCGGGGTCGGCATCGATGACTCCTTCCAGAACTTGTCCGGCCATGGCCGGGGGCAGGAATTGCAAATCGTCCCGGGCGATCCGCGCGATGACCGGTTTTCCCATTTTCATCGCCTCCACCGCCAGGGCTCCGTACCACCCGATCAAAATCTGATCCACCACCAGGTCGGCTTCCCCAAGGACTTCCAGCAACCTGCGGTGACCGAGGTTTTCGGCCATCCGCACCTCGACGGCTCCGGGATATTTAGCGGCCAGTTTCTCCAGGGCTTCGACGATGAACCCCGTTCCCTTAGCGGCCCGGTCCGTCGGAGCATGCACGATTTTGAGCGTCTTCTTATCCGCATCCGTGGGCCGATGCGGCAGGTTAGCCCACTCGGCGATGGTGTAGGGAAGGAAAGAGGATTTCCCCGGTGGCAAGAAACGCAACAGGTCCGGATTCAATGCCCAGATGTGCTCCACGTGCCGGGCCATCTTTGCGATGCCTTTTTGCCGCAGGCGGTCGCGTTCGCCGGAGTTGCACATTCCCCCGTAACACCATTCCTGATGGCAGGCGGCGACGGAAGTTCTCTGCATGGTGGGAAACTTCTGCCTTGCGTCGCAGCCGTTGTAGGTCACGAACAATCGCGCCCGTTTCGGATAAAAGGGAAGTTCCACCTGCACGAATCCGTAACGGGGAAAATTGATCAGCGAAAGGCCGTAATTGAAATGAAATACATCGTATCGGGAACGGCATTCAAGGAACGCCTTCGCCAGTTTATATAACTTGACAGTCAGGGGCTGTCCGTTTTCCAGGTTCAGGGAGATGTCCCCCTTTTGACCGTACTGCAAAGGTTCAGCAATCAGGACCCGGCTTTCGAGTCCCAATTCCGTTTCCGCCCTGGCAAGGCCGAAGGCATTGCCCCCGACCGCCGTGGGGAGATGCAATACTTTCAAAATCCCCTCCCTCCGCAAAATTCATGAACCGGGTTTTTCATGCGCGGCGCCCCCCGCTTCCGGAACCTTCGATCCAGTCCCTCACCCCATCCTGGAATTTCACCCGCGGCGGACCCAGCAGTTCCGCGGTCCTGTGGACATCTCCAACCAAGTCCCTTGGCGTGGTTTCCGGCCGCTCATTGAAAACGGGTTGCCGTCCCAGGATTTGTCCGATCGTCTCGCCAATATGGCGCAAACTCAAAACCTCCGGACCGGCAACGTTCAACGTATGGTTCCCGGTGAGGTCCAGTGAGCGGAGGATGGCGGACACCGCGTCGGAAACGTGGACCGGATTGATGCGGATCCCATCGCGTCCCGCCAGGGCGATCGGCCGCCCTTCTTTCACCGATTGAATCAGACGGGGAATCAACCGGTCCCGTTTCTGGCCGGGACCGTAAACGAAATAAAAACGCAGGCAAAGGGTATGGAACGAGGCAGCATACACCGCCGCCAGAATTTCCGAGCACCATTTGGTGGCCAGATAAAAATCGATATTTTCTTTTTTGGCATTTTTCCCGTCCTCCGGAGCGGCGGTATTCCCGTAATGATCCAGTCCGCCCGATGAGGCCAGGATAAAGGTGGCGGCTCCCGCCAGGCGGGCGTAATCGAGCAGCCGCAGGGTGCTCACGGTGTTGACCGTAAATACTTCCTCTGCCCTGTTGGGAAAGTCGCGAAAGAGATCCGATTGCGCGAGGTGAATGACGGCGTCTATCTTTTCCGGCAACCGATCGGGATCCCATGCCCCGGCGAGGTCCATGGCCACATGCCGGATATTTTCAGCGTCCGGCCCATCCGCCGGAGGCATGCGCGACACGCCGGTGATCTCCCATTCCCTGGCAAGTTCCATCAGCAAGTGGGAACCCACCAGGCCCGTGACTCCTGTCACCAGACATTTTTTCATGCCGCTTTTCGGGGAACAAGTTTGAGAATGTTCGCGGTTTTAACGATTTCGCCCGCGAACCCGCACACCAGGATCAAACCCAAAAACACCACTTTGAAGGCAAACACCGATGGGTCCCATTCCGTCCGGCCAATAAAGGAGAAAAATACCAGCGTCAAGGGGATCAATGCGAGGGAGAGAACCAATTTTTTGTATTCCAGAACGATGGGGTGAATGCGCTGGGTCCATGACAGGTAATACCCGGTGAGGAAAATGTAGGAAATAAAGGTCGCCAGCGCCGCCCCCTTGGCTCCCATAGCGGGGATCAACAAAAAATTCAGGATCACGTTGAGGACCGCCGCCATCCAGGAGGCCCGGGAAATCAAGTGGGGTCTTTTTTCCAGCGTGATGCCCATGGCGGTGATCTGGGTGGTGCCCAGAAAAACCATTCCCATGACCAGATATCCCACAAAGGAGGACGCTTCCCAATATTCCCCGGGAGAAAGCAGGATCAAAAGCTCGGTGGAAAAAAGCGTGACCGCCGTGCCCAACAACACCATCCCGAACAGAAGATAACTCAGAATGCGGCCAAAGATCGCGCGGTACTCTGGGTTCTCCCCGTACAAACGAAAGGCCAGGGGACTCCATGCCATTCCAAACGCCTGGTTGATGAAAATCAGAATACTCGCGATTTTATACGCGATACTGTACAACCCCACCTGGGTGTTATCCGTGAGGGCTCCCAGCATCCAGCGGTCGGACAAGCCGAAAACCCAGTACGCCAGGCCCGCATAGATAAAGGGGTACCCAAACCGGAACAGTTCCCGGCACCACCGGGTATCCCAGGTCAAGGCGAGGTCCTTGCGGATGAGCCACAAGCAAATGGGAACCGCCAACACCATGGCCAGCAGGTTTCCCCAGAAAACCCCCGCCACGCCCCAATGGAGGACCAGAACGAAAAACAGGCCCAGCCCCACCCCCATGGCGTTTCTGCAAGCCGAAACGAAAGTGAATTTCCAGGGGGCGAAGTACAGGCGCAGGACATTTTGAGCATAATCGATAATCTGGGACGGAACCACCGTCACCAGGCCCAGAACCACCCAGATCCAGGCCAGGTCAAAATTCTGAAACAGAAATTCCTTTTGAAAATAAAGTCCGGCGAGCAGCAGGGCGATGACCGCGGAGGCCCAGCCCGCGAGCACCCACAGGCCGCTACTGATGATCTTTTTCCGGTCACCGTCACGGGTTTCCGGGTCCCAGTAAAACCGTTGCACGGAATTGTTCATCCCCAGGTTGGCCAGGGAGGCGATAAGGCCCGTCAGAGAAATGATCAGGGCCATGACGCCGAATTCCTCTACCGTAAAAACATAGGCGTAAATGGGAAAAGTCGCGAACGCCACCAGGCGGAAAATAAAATCTCCCAGGCTGTAAATCGAGGAATCCTTGATCAGGGATCTAATCATTGTGGAGGACCCTCGGGAGGAAGGCGGTTTTCGACCAGAACGTGTTCTACCGGAGGGGTTTTTTTATTGTATTCGGAACCCATGGGGTGGAACAGGTTCATTAAATCCACCTCTTTCCCCCTCCAGATTTTATCGTAAACGGAACCGAACATATACCGGGCCGTTTCCAGGGAATGATACTTTTCCACATAGCGCCTTCCTGCCCGCCCCAAATTTTCACGCAGTGCGGGGCGGGTGACCAGGATGCGCAATTGGTCCCGGATCGTTTCCGGGGAGGCCGACAGGATCGGGCATTCGTTCAAATAAGAATAACGCCGGAACAGGCGCGTATAGTATTCGTGCTCCAGGTTCGACAACACGGGAATTCCGCAAGCCATGCCTTCCAGGGCGTACATGGCATAGCCCGTCGCGATCAACTGGTCGGCGAGGATATCCACTTTTTCTTCCATCATGGCCTTGAGCCGGTCGTTGGGAACCTTTTCCACCAGCAGAAGGTCCACGTTCAATCCTTCCTTTTTCAGATCGTCCACCGCCTGGATGATGAACTCCGTTCCCTTGAACCCGCGATGGTTCGGTGCGTGCATCACCGTGACCGGCCCGGTTTTTCCGTCGTGGCCGTTATAGTATTTTTTCCCCTCCCACGCCTGGCAATCGATGGAAAACACGGCGAACGGAAGACAGTCCCATCGTCCCACCCCATCCATCATGAAACTGACGATCAGGACATCGCCGGACCGCGTCCAGTAGCGGACCTTTTTCTCAATCGTCTCTTCCATCTTTGCGGACTCGGGGTAGGAAAGCAGCAACCCGTGCCGAAGGCTGGGGTCGATGACAGTGGAGTACTGGTAGGAGTCGCCGCCATGAGCAATCACCACCGATTTGCACCCGGCCAGTTTCATCAGCGGAGCCTCCAGCCTCCACAAACGGGTGGACCCAAGAAACCCGCCGGTGAAGGGATGATGAAAAATGTCGAAATGGTTGATCGCGTGGGAAAACGCCTGATACGGCGCGAAGTGGTATTGGATCCCGAGAATCCACCGGTTCCTGGAAGGACGAAACAGGTCCTCGTAGTACCGGTCGAAATCCTCCCTCTTGTTAATGCTGGCATAAAATTCCGACATCAGGGTGGCGGATTCGTAACCGGCTTCCTTAAGCGCCTGACACCAGTATTTATAATTGATGATGGGAACCGGACCCCACAGCAAACGGGGCGAATCGGAATCGGGTTTTTTCCGCCAGGGGAAATGCAGCAAAATATAGACCAGGCCGGCCAGAGGAATGACGGACTTCACACAGGCCCGCAAAGAATTCAGTATCATCTTTTCCAGAGGAACCATCGATTTCCCGGGGGCATCATGAAAGATCGTTTTTCAGAAACTGTCTGCACCAGTATTCAAAACAGAGAAACGACCAGATCAGCAACCGCCGGTTGGCGGTCCCTTCCAGATGTTCATTGATTAGGCCCTGGCAGGCCTTGGGGTCGAGAAAGGTATAAATCGCGGCGTTGTCATTGAACAGCAGCCCCCGGACATAATCGATGCTGTCGCCCTTGAACCATGAGGCGTCCGGCGCGGAAAAACCCTGCTTGACGTTTTGGGTGATGACCGGGGGAATGTAGCGCTCCATCATTTTTCTGAGAAGCAGTTTGCCGTCCCTGGTTTTGTGAAAATATTTTTCCGATTTGGGTCCGGGTTCGTTTTCGTTGAGCCGCACCACGTTCCGCAGGTTTCCCAGCCGCAGACGGGTGGGAACCTTCATGGCGAAATCCACCAGATCGTTGTCCAGAAACGGCACCCGGGTTTCCAATCCGTGGGCCATGCTCAATTTGTCCTCCACGCTCAACAGCCCGTGAAGAAAGGTCTTGGCCTCGAAATAGAGGGAAAGGTTCACATAATCTTCCGGTTTGTCGGTGGCGTGAAACCGTTTCTTCAAAACATCGCGAAAAATATCCCGCGTCCACACATGCTTGATCTCTTTCCAGACCGGATTGAATACTGCCTTGATGAGACGGTTGGGGATCAGCCGCTGCCAGTACAGATAATATTTATCGACATAGTCCTCGAAGCCTTCGTTGACCACCGCCCGATAATACCGCCAGGGGTAGCCGCCGAAAAGCTCGTCTCCCCCCACGCCGGAAAGGACGACCTTGACGAACTTGCCCGCCAATTGGGCGATGTAAAAGTTCGGATAACTCTGGCCCACGCGGGGTTCTTCCAAATGCCCCACGAGCCGGGGCATGACCCGCTCCATGTCCCCCGCCTTCAGGATCACCTCATAATGTTCGGTCTTGAACAGGCAGGACATTTTTTCGGACTTCTCGCGCTCATCGAATCCCAATTCCAATCCGGTGGCGGAACTGAGATCGAACCCGCAGGTGAAGGTTTTCAGAAAAGGCAGGTGAGAGGCCGCCGCCGCGGTGATGGACCCGGAATCCATCCCTCCGCTCAGATAAGATCCCACCTCGACATCGCTCACCAACTGGCGGGTGACTGCCTGCTTGAACAAGCGGTCGAGTTCCTCGAGATATTCCCGGTCCTCCGCGGGGCGTGAAGGCTCTTCAAAACAAAAATCCCAATAACAGTGGATATCGATATCCGCGCCCCGGGTGGATTCATCGACCCGGGCATAACATCCCGCGGGAAACAGGCGGATGCCGCTGTGGAAGGTTTTATCGGTAAAAATATTCTGGAAGGTAAAATATTCCAGAACCGCTTCCAGGTCGATCTCCCGGTGGGTGAGGGGGTGGGCCAGGATGCCCTTGACCTCGGATGCGAACAGGAACGTATTATCCTGAACCGAGTAATAGAGGGGCTTGATCCCGTAACGGTCGCGTGCCAGAAACAACTCCTTCCGGGACCGGTCCCACACTGCGAAGGCGAACATGCCATTGAACTTTTCCACGCAGGCTCCGCCCCATTCCACATACGCGTTCAGAACGACTTCGGAATCGGTCTGGGAAAAAAACCGGTAACCCCGGTCTTCCAGCTCCCGCCGCAGTTCCCGGAAGTTGTACACCTCGCCGTTGTAGGTCAGCACGAAGCGGCCGTCGGCGGTGACCATGGGCTGCCTGCCCGCCTCGGAAAGGTCGATGACCGTCAGCCGCCGGTGGCCCAGGCCAGCATGTCTATCGACGTAGTGCCCTTCCCCATCGGGACCCCGATGCGTCAGCGCATCGGTCATGGCCTTGAGGTGAGACACGGCAACGGGATTTTTTTTAAAGCTGTAAGCGCCTGCGATTCCACACATGATTTTTACCGTGTCATCAATGAATCAGAACGAGAGGTTTTTCCGCCGTTCCCCGGCATGGAAACGGAACCGGGGAGGATCGATCACGGGGACCGTTTCACGATACAGGAGAGACGGGAGCTTCCTTTTCATACAACCGCCCCATCATTCCCGATTTGAGGTAAGACACCTTCCAGTGATCACAACCTTTACAGGTTGGATCCTGTCCACACCGGTTTTCCAAATGCCGGGCGCGGACTTCCTGATAGGGAGCCCCTTCCCACACCTCCTGAATACTCTGTTTGCCGACATCCCCCAAAAATTCCTTGCGGTTCCAGTCATGGTTGCACAGGGCCACCTGACCGTCCCAGTAGATGACCATCTCGTTCATGGGTTTCTTGCAGGGAAGACGGTGGGGAAATTCCTCCGGGGCTTGATCCAGCCGGCCATAGACCCCGTCCCTGGAATGTTCGGTATAGATACGTACCCGGTCGGCCCGGTCTTTCCAGTAGGCTACGAATTCCTCGATATGCTTCCTGGCGGGTTCCGTTTCAACCGCCGATACCTGAACCCGGGGCAGTTCGAGGCCCATCGATTTTTTCAGCTCCAGGAACCGTTCCACATTTTGCCGCACCCGGTCGAGATCAAATCCGCGCACGGCCCGGTAGGCCTCGCTGTCATTGGAGTCCAGGCTGAACGACAGGAAATCGATCCCTAAATCCAGAATCTGGAGGGCGATCTTTTCTGTTAATATGGTGGCGTTGCTGGTCAATTGAATGGGGGAAATATTTTTCTCCTTGGCGTACCGCATCAGTTCGAAAAAACGGGGATGCATCAAAGATTCGCCCCGAAAAAATGGCACCAGGGCCACGCCGGGATGACCGGCCATCTCATCGATTATTTTTTTGAACAAACCGGCATCCATGTATCCGCCATCGCCCAGCTCGTGGCGGGGACACATGACACAGGATAAATTGCAAATGGGGGTCAATTCCACCGTGACCCTTTCGGGGAAATCGGTGGGTTTCAGGGAAGTGAAATCAGGCATCGTATCCGGTCAATGGTGAATTAACTAGTTGATCTTATTAATATTATAAATTATTTAACCCCTTATTTCTCCCTAATTCCCAATAAATCCCGATCTTTTTAACCGGGGGAAATCCGGCGGCCTTTCCGGGTGAGGGGAAGGGTTAAAAATCCGCGAATTATGATCCGGAATCCGGCGATGTGGAAAATTGATGAAAAAACCAGAATTCACCTGCGCGCCCTGGCGCGGATGGCGTCGGAAAAAGACGCCGAGGTCTTCGTCGTGGGAGGGACGCTGCGCGACTTTCTCCGGGGGAAAAAATGCTCCGATTACGATTTGACCGCCCGGGGTGTCTTAAAGCTGGCCCGTAAGTTCGCCTCCCAAACCCAGCTTCCTTGCGCGTGCCTCGACAACACCCCTGGACGGGAGACCCTTCGCGTCGTGGTCCGGAACCAATACCATTTCGATTTCACCGAAATGCAGGGAAACTCCATTGAAGAAGACCTGGGCCAGAGGGATTTCACATTCAACGCCATCGCCATTCCCCTTGACGATTTTCTGGAAGGACGGGAAAATCTGATCGATCCGCACCACGGTCGGATCGATCTTGCCCAAGGGATCGTGCGGACGGTCGGCGAACCGGTTCTTGCCGCCGACCCGTTACGGATGCTGCGGGCGTTCCGGTTCGCGGCCAGATTCAACTTTGCGATCGAACCGGAAACCCTGGATAAGATCGTCCGCGGCTCGGCCCGCCTGGACCGGGTAGCCGCGGAACGGGTCTATTATGAAATGATATTATTCCTGGGTTCAGAAAAGGTCTTCGACCTTCTTAAGTTGATGGACCGCACGGGCCTTCTGGACCGGGTGCTCCCCGAAAGCGGGACCCTGCGGGAAACACCCGTTGAAAATACCAATGCCTGGGACCTTGGCCTGAAGGCGGTCCACGAGTTGGAAAATCTTCTCGCGTGTCCGGAAACGGTGGCCTCCTCCCATCCCCTGGCCAAGGCGCTGCCGGAAAAACCGCGGCCCCTGTTGAAACTGGCCGCCCTCTTACACCGGTTGGATGATTGTCCGCAGCGGGATGCCGGAACAGGGGAACCGCAACCCACGTTTCTTTCCAAAACGGTGCCGGTTCTGAAAAGGCTCCGCGCCAGCAACGCGGACATTCAGTTCGTTTCCCGGACCCTGCAATGTCATCGGGAAGCGATGGCCACCCGCCTCCGGTTCGCCGGTGTGGAGGCTGATGATTCCCACATTTACCAGTTTGTCAAGCGATGCGGTGGGGAACTGATCCCCGGATTGTTTCTGGCTTGCGCGGTGGAGGAGGCGCAGGCTAAAATCTTTGGCCGCGGAAGTGACCCTTTTCTTCAAGCCGTCCGCCAGATACTCGATTTCTATTTTCTGCGATTTTTACCGGCCATGGAACAGAGGGAACTTCTCAGCGGAAAGGATCTCATTCAAAAATTTCACCTTCCCCCCTCTCCCCTGTTCCGGACCATACTGGACCGGGTGGAGGAAGCGCGGGTGCTGGGAACCATCAAGACGAAAAACGACGCGGAAAGAGCGGCGAAACATATTATTGAAACCCAATAGTCAGGAAAAAATACCATGACAACTCATTATCATAACGGCGAATGGCTTGGCAAAAAGGTCATCGTTGGAGAAACGGAATTGCGGCCGCAACAGCCGGTCCATCTTCTGATTGGCTTTCACGGAGCCGATTCCACCCCCGAAAACATGCTGGTCCACGGCAACCGCCTGGATCTGAAAAATACCGTGATGGTATTTCCCGAGGGTCCCGTCGATGCGGGAGAGAGACTCTTTAGCTGGTGGCAGGATGGGCCGCGGCAGAAGGAAGCGGTGCGGGCCTTCCTGAAATACGCTGGCGCAATGATCGAGTCGGCCCACGGCTACCTCGCGGACAAACACCCGGACCGCCCGGTTCGAACTTGTCTCTGGGGATTTTCCCAGGGCGGGGCGGCGGCTCTGGTTTACACGCTCTTGGGAACGCACCCTATATATAAAGCCGCTTCCGTCTGCGGATTCCTGCCGGAATACCCCGATGAAGAGCGAAATCGTAATTCCCCGGTCACCGTTCTGGGAATTTTCGGAGTCAACGACGACATCGTTCCCTCCTTCCTCGCCGAACACGCCCTGGAGGAGATGAAAAACAGGGGCCACCAGTGCACGATCAAGGAAACACCGCAGGCCCATGAACTCAATGCCGAAAATCTTCGGGACCTGCGCCGTTTTTTCCAGTCCTGACACCCTCGAAACGAATCGCGCCCTCCTCCGCTCATGCCTGAGGAGAACGCCCTCCCCCCTGCGTCCCCCGTTTTCCCTTGAAAAACCGAACTCTTTCGTTGACACGGCGCCAGGTTCTGATATGATCGAACCACGCAAAACACGCAAAACAGGTGACGCAGTTCAGAGCCAGGGAAGACGGTGCAAAACCGTCGCGGACCCGCCGCTGTTACCGGGGACGAAATCCGCAAAACCCACTGTTTCCTAGCAACGGGAAGGGGCGGAGAGTAGGACAATCCGGAAGCCAGAAGACCTCTCTGAATTTTCTTCACAAACTCTTCGTGGACTGAGGGGTGAAGGGTAAGTCATTACGATCCCATTCCCTTGGAATGGTTTTTTTTACCCTTCTTCCTACTGGAACGAGGTTTTCCGGTGGAAGATTCAACTCAAATTGCAAATCAGATCCTTCCCGCGCCGCAACACGGTTTCCGCCGATACGCGCGCTCGCCGAAGTGGAAACTTTTTCCACGTCCCGCGTTTACCCTGATCTTCAAGCCCGGACTGTTCCTTTTCGTTTTTTACCTGGTCCTCGCGTCCCCCGGAACCTGGGCCACCGGGAATATCCTTCCCATCCCCAAACGCATCGTTTCCCTGTCGCCAGGAATCACGGAAATTCTGTTCGCGCTGGGCTTGGGAGACCGGGTGGTGGGGGTCACCGATTTCTGCAACTATCCCGAAGCCGCCACACGGCTGCCGAAAATCGGCGGGATTTTAAATCCCAGCTACGAAAAACTGATCTCGCTGCGACCCGATCTGATCATCCATCAGCCGGACAGCCGCAAAATTGAAACCTTCATCCGTCAATTGAACGTTTCCGGCCTGGCGGTGCCCATGCTCACGCTGGACCAGATCTTTGCCGCCATCCGGAAAATCGGCCAAGCGACCCAAAGCACCGGGGCGGCCGACAACCTGATTCGGAAAATGAATCGGAAACTGGAGGATTATCGGAAACGTCTGGCCGCGGTCAATAAAAAATCCGTTCTGCTCTTACTGGGGGTCAGCGCCGGCCCCTCACGGGATCTGTACGGGGTGGGCGGAAAGACGTTTCTAGGAGAACTTCTGGCGCTGGCGGGCGGAGAGAATATCCTCACCGATTCGATGGCCCTTTATCCGAAGCTTTCCCGGGAATTCATAATCCGGCGGTCTCCGGAAGTCATCATCGAAGTGGGGCCAAAAGCGATTCTATCTTCCATGGAAATGGAAAAAAGGAAACGGGAGTGGCGCCGGTTTCCGACCATCCGGGCGGTCAAGAATCATAACATTCATTTCATCGGGTCCGATTATGTCCTCATTCCCGGTCCCCGCCTGATCCGGATCATCGACCGGTTTGTCCGCGCAATCCATCCCGAACTCGCAACCTCTCCCATCCGGCTGGGACAGGCTGGGATACCCGGACAGGAGATTCCCTGATGCTGCGATTAAAAGACGTTTCATTCGCCTACGATAAGGATCCGGTATTGAAATATATTTCCCTGGCCATCGGCAAGGGGGAATTCGTGGGGATTCTGGGTCCGAACGGTTCGGGCAAATCGACTCTTCTAAAAATGATGGGAGGAATTTTGCGGGCCGGCACCGGTCAAATATCATTCCGGGAAACCGATATCGATCATTACAAAAGAAAAATTCTGGCACGGTCCGTCGCGTGGATTCCCCAGGAGCATCCTCAGGTATTTCCCTTCCGGGTGCAGGAGATCGTTTTGATGGGCCGGCACCCCTATCTTTCCCCGTTGACCTTCGAAAAAGAGGAGGACTATGGTATCGCGGACCGGGCCATGAAAATCACCGAAACCTCTCACCTGGCGGCGCGCCGATTCAACGAGGTCAGCGGCGGGGAAAAACAACGCGTGATGATCGCCAGCGCCATCGCCCAGGAACCGGAAATCATGATTCTCGACGAACCGACGACCGCCCTGGATATCAAGTATCAACTGGAAATTCTGAATATCCTCAAAAGACTGAACCTCAAAAAAAGCATGACCCTGGTGCTGGCCATGCACGACCTGCATCTGGCTTCCAAGTTTTGCCGGCGGCTGATTCTTCTCAACCAAGGACGCATCATCAAGGACGGAACACCCGGCGAGGTTCTCCAGAGGGAAATTCTGGAGGAGGTTTACGGGGTAAAAATCAAACTTTTCCGGGATCAGGACGACGGCAGCTTCCTGATTTCCTCGGTGACGTGATGCACGTGATGAGCCTTTCCGGCAGGAAACAAAAACAATACTTCACCACCCTGGGATGGTTCGCGTTGGTGTTCCTGGTGACCCTCACCGCGGCTCCCCTGGTCGGCTCGACTCACATCAGCCTGATGAAGGCGTTGTCGCGGGAAATCCCTCTCGCCGAAAACGTGGATGCCAACATCCTCTTTTTGGCTCGGTTGCCACGGGTCCTTCTCGCGGCGGTTACCGGAGCGGCCCTCTCGGTATCCGGAGCGGTCTTTCAAGCCATATTACGAAACGATCTCGCGGCCCCCATCACCCTGGGCGTTTCGAGCGGCGCGGCGTTTGGCGCGGTTTTGGCCATCAGCCTGGGCTGGTCTTTCACCGTCCTGGGGTTTTCGAGCCTCTCCCTGGCCGCTTTCCTGGGGGCGATGGGCGCCGTCTTCCTGGTGTTCAGCCTGGTGAGAACCCGGCAGGGGGAACTGCCCACATCCACGATTCTCCTGGCGGGGGTTACCGCCAATTTCTTTTTCGCCGCCATGGTCATGTTCATTCATTATCTTTCCAACGTCACCCAGTCCTTCCGCATTGTGCGGTGGCTGATGGGCGGATTGGACATCACCGATTACCAGACCGTGCTGTCGATCTGCCCGCTGGTGTTTCTGGGCATTGCCATTTTGATGGTGATCGGGCGGGACCTGAACCTCGTGAGCACGGGTTCCCATTCGGCCCTCAGCCGAGGGGTCGATGTTCCCAAAATTCAGAAACTGGGGCTGATCAGCGCGTCGCTTATCACCGGATCGGTGGTGGCCGTGAGCGGTCCCATCGGATTCGTGGGGCTGGTGGTTCCGCACATCGTCCGGCTGCTCATCGGACCGGACCAGAGATTATTGATCCCCGCATCGTTGTTTTTCGGGGCGAGTTTCCTCATCGTTTGCGATACGGTGGCGCGGACGGTGATCGCGCCCACGGAGATCCCCGTGGGGGTCATCACCGCGATGATCGGCGCGCCATTTTTCATCTGGCTGCTCAAGAGACAGGGTTAGGAGGGGAATCCATGGCCGCGAAGACATTGATGGTTCAGGGAACGGGGTCGGGCGTCGGGAAGAGCATCATCACCGCCGCCCTGTGCCGCCGGTTTTACAAGGACGGATGGCGGGTAGCCCCCTTCAAGGCCCAGAACATGTCGCTGAACTCCTTCGTCACGGAGGACGGCGGGGAACTGGGACGCGCCCAGGCTTACCAGGCCGAGGCCTGCGGAGTGAAACCCCATGTGGCGATGAACCCCATCCTGCTCAAACCCTGCGGGGACAACGGGTCCCAGGTCATCGTCATGGGCAAGGTGACCGAAACGCAAAACGCCAAATCCTACTACGCCGGAATCAACGGGTACCGGCAGGAGATCCGCCAGGCCTTGAACCATCTGCGCGGCCATTACGACTTGGTCATCCTGGAGGGAGCGGGCAGCCCGGCGGAGATCAACCTCAAGCAATGGGATCTCGTCAACATGCCCATGGCGGAAATGGCCGGGGCGCCGGTGCTCATCGTCGGTGACATCGACCGGGGCGGGGTCTTCGCCTGGATGAAGGGGACTTATGACCTTTTGACTCCGGACGAGCGGAACCGGGTGGGCGGATTCATCATCAACAAATTCCGCGGCGACCTCTCCCTTCTGCAACCGGGGTTGCGCCAGTTCGAGCGGATGGTCCACAAACCCGTGCTGGGCGTCATCCCCTATTGCCGGGACCTCGTCGTGGACGAAGAAGACGCCCTCCCCGCCTGGAATCATCCGCCGAACCCAACCGGGGCGCGGACGCTCGACGTGGCGGTCCTCTGGTATCCCCGAATCTCCAATTTCACGGATATCACTCCCCTCGCCTCGGATCCCTCGGTCGGGTTGCGTTACGTGTCTCATCCCGCGCAATTGGGCCAACCCGATCTCATCATCCTTCCGGGCAGCAAAAACACCATTGAGGACCTGCGCTTCCTCAAAAGCCAGGGCCTGGACCGGGCGGTGCGCGAAAGGTACCGGCAGGGGACGATACTCCTTGGGCTTTGCGGCGGATTCCAAATGCTGGGAGGCAAAATACGCGATCCCCTGCACCTGGAAACCCGGCACGGGGAAGCCGAGGGACTCCAATTCTTCGATCTGGATACGACGCTGCGGCAAGAAAAGATCACGCGTCAGGTCTGGGCCACCACCCTCACCAGCCCGGTATTCCCGGCTGGGTCGATCGCGGAAGGCTACGAAATTCATATGGGCGTGACGGAACCGGGTAGCCCTTATCCCCCTCTGTTCGCCCACGAGGACGAAAACACCTCGCGGCACCTGGGAATCACCAATCCGGAAGGAACCCTGGTGGGGACCTACCTGCACGGATTCCTGGACCGGGACGAACTCCGGGAGGACTTCCTCAAACACGTTCGCGGCCGACGGGGCCTGCCCGAACCGGATAAAAAATTCCAGTATCAACGGTTCCGGCAACAACAGCTCGACCGATTGACCCACCTGGTCTGCGAATCCCTGGATATGCAGCGTATCCGGGACATCCTTCAGGGAAAGGAGGTGAGGGAACCGGCCAAACCCTGAATTTCAGAGGAACCAATTTCTATTAATTTATCAGAGTATCGATTCGGGAAAGGGAAGACCGGTAAAAATCCGGCACTGCCCCGCAACTGTGAAGGGAACGAAACCCGCAAAAAGCCACTGTCCACCAGGATGGGAAGGCGCGGGAAGTAGGCAGCCCCAAGTCAGGAAACCTGTCCGAAACGAATTCGCAACCACCTTCGAGGGAAAGGATGTTTCATGAAAAACCCATTTATGACCACCGGCGTATTGATTTTTCTTATGACTGGAACCACCGCCTATTCGGCAAACGTGGAGGAAGAAACCATCGAACTGAAACCCGTAAAGGTAAAAGCCGCGCGGAAAGCCACCAACCGGGAAAACATTCCCTCCTCGCTGACCATCATCTCCGAGAAGGAAATCAAAAGGAAAAAGTTTCTCCAGGTGGAGGAACTCCTGAGAGGGGAACTGGGCCTGGATGTCGCCCGGAACGGCCCGCTGGGAGGAACCACCAGCGTATTCATGCGCGGGGCGGGGTCCAGCTCTACATTGGTCATGGTGGACGGAATCCAGGTGAATCTCAACACCACCGGGGGATTCAATTTCGCCCACCTGACGACCGACAACATCGAGCGTATAGAAATCCTGAGAGGCCCGCAAAGCACGTTATGGGGAGGAGATGCCGTGGGAGGCGTCATCAACATCATCACCAAGAAAGGAAAGGGAAAACCCGTGCATTCCTTGTCCTTCGAGGGAGGAAGTTTTGACACGTTCAAGGAAACGGCCACGAGTTCCGGAGCCTTCCAGAAGTTCGATTACTCCATCTCCGCCTCGCGGACCGACAGCGGGGGTTTCTCCTCCGCCACCGAAAACCGTGGCAATCCCGAAGAGGACGGCTACGAAAATACCACCGTGTCAACCCGCCTGGGAATGGGATTTCTAGACGATGGCCGGGTCGAATTCGTCGGCCGATACACCCGGGCCATCTCCCAGTTTGACGGTTTCAGTTTTGCCACAGGGCTCCCCGCCGATGGCAACAACGGCAGCAAAATCGACACCTATTTTTTGGCAATTCCCATAACAAAATCCTTTGGCGGATGGTGGGAGGTCACGCTCAATCCCAACTTCGCCTCGGACGAGTCCTTCAGTTTTGATCCCACCTTCAGCAATTCCCACATCATCAACCGGACCTACACCGTGGACTTGCAGAATAACCTGAAGCTGCACAAATACGTTTCCGCGGTATTCGGCGGGGAATACCAGGTGCAAAACGGGGTCAATGAAGAAAACGGCCTGGTCCGAAGCATCTACACGCAGGGGTATTTCCTACAGGCCGTCTTCAATTATCTGGACCGGGTGGTGTTGACCGCGGGATTCCGCCATGACATCAATTCGGTGTTTGAGGACAAAACCACCAAAAAATTTGAAGCCGCCTACCGGTTCGAGAAAACGGGAACCCGGGTGCGGACCGCTTATGCCACCGGATTCCGGGCTCCCACGGTCAACGACCTGTTCTTTCCGCCGCTTTTTGGTTTCACAACCAGCAATCCGAATTTAAAGCCGGAGGAAAGTAAAAGCTGGGAGGTCGGCATCGACCAAAGTCTGTGGAACCGCCGCGTCCGTGTGGGAATCACTTATTTCGATTCGAATTTCACCAACCTCATTCAGTTGGACAGTGCCTTTATTCCCCAAAACATCGGCAAGGCCGATTCCCGGGGGATTGAAAGCGAAATCGATCTGCAACTGACCGAGGACCTCGATGTGGCGCTCCGGCATACCTGGAACGAAACCTTCGATCAAAACGATGCGCCCCTAAGAAGACGCGCCAAGCACAAATTCACCGCCTCGGTGCACCACAACTGGAACAAGAAGCTGGATACCCTGGTGAGCGTGTACGTGAGAGGTGGCATCCGGGACGGCAAGTTCAACACAGACGCCTTCACGACCGTTCGGGCCGTTTTAAGTTATCAACTCACGAAAAACCTTAAAATCACCGCCCGGGGAGAAAATCTCCTGGACGAAAATTATGAAGAACTGCCGGGCTTCGGCACGGCAGGGGTTTCCGGATACGCCGGATTCACCTATTACCTGGATCAATGAAGGGAGATTTCTTCTTCGTGCGAAGGGTTCATGGAAAAATAACCGGGTTTTCCTTGCAAGGTTGGGTCCAACCCGGCCGGGAGCGTTAACGTGCAAACCAGAATGACAATAAAACTCCGGCGGCGAAACGGCCTGAAATACACGGTGGCCCTTTCCGCGGTGCTGCACGCGGCCGGGTTTTATCTGGCGGCCCACCTGGTCATCGATTCCCTGCAAAGGAAATACGAGAACCCGCCCATTCGGATCAAGGATGTGGTTCAAAAAGCAGAGCAAAAACCCATCGTCAAACCCTCACCCACCCAACCGGTTCCCCCCAGGGAAAAACAGTTCGACAAAAAAATGTCCGTGGAAAGTTCCCAGGCTTCCCCAAGGGTGGAAACCGCCATCCTTGCCGTTCCAGCCTCCCCGGCGGAAGAATTTTCCGGTGGCGTCCCTCTCCAGATGGCGGACATTGTATTCGGGCCCAAGCAATCCATCGAAGTCCCGGAAATACATGCACCGGTCCCTGCCGGCCCCGCGGGACCCTCCAAACCCGTCCCCATTGGAAAGCTGGACACCCTGCTGGCGACGAAATTGATTTCTTTCAAAACCCCATCGCCCGCACCCCGCGCGGGGAGCATCTTGGAATCGCCATCCCCTTACCCTCTGGGTCAAGCGGCAAGAAAGATCGAGCCCATGGTAAATCCCGTCACCGCCCAGCCGACGGCTTTTCAAACAGAGCCGGCCCGGGCCGGGGCAAGGCATTCGGCATCCCGGCCGCATCAACCCGCTGGAGCCATGAAGTTCAAGGACCATCCCTCCCTGCCGGTGATTCCGGGGAAGGAACCCGGCCGTGTGAGGCCACCCCGCGGCATCCCAATGCGCCAACCCGGCTCGGCCCCGCCGCGAATGAGCCGCCCCCAGGCCAGATACGCCGCGCTGAAACCCGGGAAGGCTGAACCCGGCGGCCCGAAACCCGCCATCAAAGCCATGATCCGGCACAAGGAAAAATTCGGGATTCGCACCTTTCAACAGGTTTCACGGGTGACGCAAGGAACCGCCACCTTCTCTCCCCCTTCTCCAAACATACGCGTAATAAGACCCGCCGGCCCCGGGAATCCATTGAAGGGAGACTTTCCCCGGCAACGTCTTGTTTCCGCCCTGGGCCAAAATTTTTTCATGGCCAATGCATTGCCTCTGCGAATCTCGGCGATTCCCGCCGATTTCCGGAAAGAAAACTCCGGTTCAGAACATGAGGAAGATGAGATAAACCTGGGACAAATCCGGGCGGGGTTTTCCTCAAAAATATGGGCTCGCATCGCCCGGAAGAAATATTATCCGAACCTCGCCCGCGACCGGGGTTATGAGGGGCAACCGGTGGTCGCCTTCACGCTGGGGGAAAATGGTGAATTGATAGAGCTTTCGCTCCTCCGGACTTCCGG
>JBHHVU010000015.1:0-59688 GCA_046754465.1 Nitrospinaceae bacterium
CGTATGCCCGGTGGTGTGGGAGGACGGTGGGGGTAACTCCGCCTCCTACCCGATTTGGTGGGTGTTGACAAGACCTGACAATTGTCGGATATTGAGTGTACTTGGTTCAAGCAGGGGAAGCCGTTTGGACCCTAATTATGGACTCTTGGAGGGGGTCGCCGTTCACTTTGGCGAGCAGGGAGGAAATATGAATCGTTTTATCTATGGCGGGTGGATTTTGGTTTGTGGGATTTTCCTTTTGGCGGTTTCATCGATTCCCGCGTGGGCTCAGGCGCAGGGTCACGCTAGTGTGGGGTTGGGCCATGGTGAGGAGGGATATCTTCATCTCGAGGAAATGATCAAACATTTGGAATACAGTTTGGGGATGCCGGATGCCAGCCCGGATCTAAAAAAGCACGGAGCAGTCGCCCTGCAACATGCCCGGGAGGCCCTGAAACATTACAACGAGGCGATTCAGCACGCCTCGGAGGCTTTGGGTAGGCGCGCCGGGGGCCGCATGATGGAAGGATCCGGGGAAGGGTCCGGAGAGGGTTCCATGGAAGGGTCTGGAGAGGGATCGCGTCAAGAGCGTGGCCCAGGTCCCATGGGCGAGGGTTCCGGTTATTAACCGGATCCCGTTTGGACATTAATTTTTGAGCCTCCACGTGAGAGGTCCGCTTATTTCAAGCGAATAAATATATCATCCCCCACCACCTTCACCGGGAAGACCCGGGTTTTCAGGTTGGGATCCACATTGCAATCCCCGGTTTTCAGGTCGAATCGATACCCATGGTTGGGACATTTGATTCCCAGCCCATCCAGGGTGCCGCGGATGAGCGGGGCTGTTTTTTTATGCGGACAGGTATCGAGGATGGCGTAGTATTGGTGGGCGATATTGAAAATGCTGATACGCTGCCCTTCTATCTCCACCCGTTTTCGGCTATCCCGTGGAATATCGCCCGTCTTAGCGGCCGGGACGTATAGGTCCTCCTTCTTCATAATTCCACTGGCAGGCCGGGGTTTTGGCTCCAATCCCACCAGGACCCGTCATAATTTCTAACTGCGTAACCCAGGCTTCTGAAGGCAAAATAGGCCATTCCCGATCGCACCCCCCCCGTGCAATAAACCACGATTTCCTGGTCCGGGCGGATGCCTTTACCTTCCAGGAGCCGCGTTAATACTTTCCTGGGTTTGAGCTTTCCCTCGTCGGTAAATAATTGCTCCCATGGCAAATGAATGGCATTGGGGATATGCCCGCCACGCGGCGATCCATAGGGCGTCGCGCCCTCGAATTCTTTTTGGGTCCGGTTGTCGATGATCGCGACGCCGCCCGATTGCAGCCGTTTCAGAATCCAGTTTTTGTCCGCCAAAACGCCCGGATTCAGCCGAGTGTCTTCCGGGGTGATAGTGGAAGGCGGGGGCGGGTCTCCCCGGCCTCGTTCTATGGATCCCCCCGAATCGATCCAGGAATCCAGGCCGCCGCTTAAAAGGGTGACCCTGGGAAACCCGTAACGTTCGAACATCCAGAAGAACCGTCCATCGGTCCGCCAAGGATCCTGCGGGTTGCCGTAGAGGACGAGGGTTTTATGGGTGTCGATTCCCAGCGGGCGAAGTTTTCTGGCGACCCAGGCCGAATCCTCGATGAGCATGCCCGGCACCCGATTCACCTTTCGGGTGAAAGTCCTCCAATCGGACAAATTGATGGCTCCCGGAATATGACCGAAAATATATTTCCAGGAAGAGCGGGTATCGATGATGACCGTGGCCTTCGGGGGGAGGGAACGTAACTGATCGACGGTAATGGAAACGGAGGAATTTCCGGTTTCCGGCAAGGCCCCGAGAGGGGAAACCCCAAGCAAAAAAAAGAAAAAAACCAACGGGAGGCAGTGAGCAATTTTCCTTGACAAAATACCGTGAACGTTAGTAATATCAATCTTCATTTTTCACGTCACCGCCTTTTTGAAGAGAATAAAGTTAATAAAATCCGCAAGTTAATGCGGACCGAATTTTCCAACCCGGAACATTTGGAAACTTTGGCGATCCGCGGTTCGATTTTGGCTGTTTTCCTTTGCAAATCATTTTATACTTTCACGGGCGAAGAATTGGGGAAAGTGCAGAGGTTCATGAAAAGGGTGATCCCTCGTCATCCAGGTTGAATCCCTCGTATATAATTATATATTAAAAATGGGGCCGCGTGAAAATTTGCCCCATTCTCTACGGCAAGGATAAAACGAGATCGCACTTGTCGGGGGGATTCCGCCATCGGTTACCCAGGGGGTTGCTGGGAATCGCCTGATAAAGTTGATAATAAGTCAAAACAGGAAATAGTTCAGGGTTATTTGGAGGAGCCATGACGACGAGCGATAAAGAAAATGAAAATGAATCCACCGGTTCTTCGGAGGATCGGCTCGAGGAAATAAAAAAAGAGGAGCAAGAGGATGCCAGCGCTTATTATGCGCAAGGCCATGAGGAGTCCACTAAGAGCGAGGAAGAATTCAACAAGACGGCGCCTGAGGTGGATAAGGATAAAGAGGAGATGAGTCTATTAAAAGCGGTGGCTTTTTTGGGATTCGGGTTGGCGGCTCTGGCCATCATTTTTATCCTGTTTTTTATTCGCGATCTCGATCACCGGGTCGGCGGGGTCGATTCGGCGGTCAACAAGCTCCAGGAGACCATACCTCCGCTAAAAACCGAATTTGAAGAGAACCTCAAGAAGGTCAATGAAGACCTCGCCAAAATGAATGAGACCGTCTCCGGGTTGCAGGGCAAAATGGGGGATTACGAGCGGATGATGGCCGTGATGGAGTTGAAACGGGCGCTCGTGACCGTCCAGGAGATGTCCATGGGCAGCACGGCCGGGGTCAAGTCCAAATCCGATCAAGTGGTTGCCAGCATCCAATCGTTATTGTCGTCGCTGAGTTCCGGGAAAACAGGTTCGGGTCTGCCCGCCGGCATTGTGAAAGTCGAGGAAGCTCCGCAGGCGGCCGAGCCCGCTCAAACTTCCGAACAACAACCCGCCGCGGAGGAGGCCCCACCCACCGCTGAACCCGCTGAACCCGCCGAAACCACCGGGGCTGCTGAAGAAGCGCCCGCCTCCGAAGAGGAATCCGTAAGCGGGGAACAGGCCGGAGAAAGCGGCGGCCAGGAGGCGGTTGACGAAGCAGCGGATGAAAGTGAAGAGCAGGAAGCCGTGAGTGAAGAATCCGCCGAGGAATCGGAAGGGGATTCGGAAGCTACTGAAGAAGCCGTGGAAAAAGATGACGGAACAACCGGCGGTGAGGATCAGTCCCAGGCTGAATTGGAAGAGCTTCCCACCGTTGAAGAAATGCTCGAAGAAGGGCAGGAAAAATAAATCTTTTCAAGCCGCGCCTTTTTGCTACACCGGCCCTGTCGAGGCATGCCTACCTTTAAATTCATAATTTCCATTCTTTTCCTCATTTTGGTCGCGTCCTTTGCGGTCAACAACATGAATTCGGTTCCCGTGGTCTACTACGACTACAAACTGGAGACCCATACCCTTCAACTGCCGCTCATGGTGGTGATCATCATCCCATTTATCCTGGGGTTTATTCTCGCCTGGATCATGGGAATTTTCAGCAAGCTGAAATTAAAATCCTCCGTCATGAAAAAAAACCGGGCCCTGGAATCCATGCAGGAAGAAATGGACCGTGTGATGCCTCATTCCTCGGATGCGGATTCCCCACCCGTCGTCAAGGGACGTTAAATTACTGGCTCCATTTCCTGGATTTTCTCATTGGTCCGGTCACCCGTGTTCCCGGGCGGGGGCAAGAGGTTGTTGCTGGGTCACGCAATGGATTCCTCCCAATCCGATGAGGAGCTTTCGGCAGGGCAAGACGGCGACATCCCGTTCAGGGAAAGATTCCTGGAGCAGGGCCAGGGCCCGTTGGTCGTTGGCGTGTCCAAAAACGGGAAGAAGAACGGTCCGGTTCCCTATATAAAAGTTGGCGTAACTGGCGGGAAGTCGCCCCGAATGACCTTGAACCTTTCCCGGCATGGGAAGCCGGATCACCTCGAAACGATTCCCGTGGGGATCGGTTGCGTTGCAAAGGGCCTGATAATTTTTTTTCAGAATTTCATGATTTTTGTCCGCCGGGTCTTCCTCATACGCGCAGAGAATGGTATTGGGAGCGATAAACCGGGCCAGGTTGTCAATGTGTCCATCGGTATCGTCACCCTCGATTCCACCGTTTAACCAAATGATTTTTTGCACTCCCAGATAATCCTTCAAATAGTCCTCCATGATTTCCCGGGTCAATCCCCCATTGCGGTTGGGATTCAGAAGGCAGGAGGCGGTGGTGAGGCAGGTTCCCCGGCCATTGACCTCGATCGCCCCGCCTTCCAGAACGATGCCGGGTTGGAAGCGTTGAAACTCC
Organism: Nitrospinaceae bacterium; assembly: GCA_046754465.1. Lineage (GTDB taxonomy): Bacteria > Nitrospinota > Nitrospinia > Nitrospinales > VA-1 > JBHHVU01. Next base: position 4,374 of record JBHHVU010000015.1, read on the forward strand.
AGCCGGAGGGCGATTTCGGTTCCGGCGTTGGCGTCCAATTCCCATTCGTATTTCTTGCCCCAGGAATCAAACCCCCACTGATTGATGGCGATGGGATTTTCCCGCACCCCGCTCCGGATAATAAAATTTGGGCCATAGTCGCGGATCCAGGCATCGTTGGTGGGAATAAGGTGGAGCTGGACCCGGTCGGCCGGTATTTTTTCATTTTTAAATTTTTGGAGGACCCTCTCCCGGCTGGCGTCATCGTTGACCAGCAGGTGGACCCATTCCCCCTCGGCCAGAATCCGGATCATATCCAGGAACAGATTTTCAACCTCGCCCAAATCTGGAGGCGCCCAGGTTTCCCGGTTATGGGGCCATGTGAGCCAGGTCCCCGAGTGCGGTTCCCATTCCGCGGGCATGCGGTATCCAAGGGAAGCGGGATGGTGGGGTTCAGTCATCCGGACCGTTAAATATGCGGGAAATTCCCTGGTAGGCGTCCACCCTGCGGTCGCGGAGAAACGGCCAGTTCCTGCGCGTGATCTCGATTTGGTTCAGGTTGCAGGAAGCAACGATAACTTCCGGCCGATCCCCGCCCGCCTGGGCCAAAATGCGGCCGAAAGGATCGCAGATGAATGACCGTCCCCAGAACTGGAGAGCGTCTTCCTGTCCCACGCGGTTGGCCGAAGCCAGGAATACCCCATTGGCGATGGCGTGGCCTTTTTGTATTGTCTCCCAGGCGGAAATCTGATTTTTGGATTCGGAGGCGTCGAAATCCTGAAAACCGATGGCGGTGGGATAAAACAAAAATTGCGCTCCGGAAAGAACCGCGAGACGGGCCGCCTCCGGAAACCACTGGTCCCAGCAGATGAGAACGCCCACACGGCCGAAACGGGTGGTGAAGGACCTGAACCCGGTATCTCCGGGGGTGAAATAAAATTTTTCATAAAACCCCGGATCGTCGGGAATGTGCATCTTGCGGTATTTCCCGGCCAGGGTTCCATCCGCATCGATAACCACTGCCGTGTTATGATAAATTCCCTCTGTCCGTTTTTCAAACAAGGGGGCGATGATCACGATTTCCAACTCCTTCGCCAACCCGGAAAGCAAATCCGTGCTGGGGCCGGGAATGGATTCCGCCAACGAAAATTTCCCGGAGTCTTCCTCCTGACAAAAATACCGGGAACGGAAAAGCTCCTGCAGACAGACGATTCGGGCTCCTTTGCCGGCGGCTTCGCGGATTCCGGAAAGCGCCCGGTCCATGTTCCGGGAAGGTTCGGCCGAACTGGCGGCCTGAACTACACCGATAACAACTGTCGGCTGATCGTGAGTAGGCATTTTCAACAAAATATCGCTAGAATAAATATTCCCGGACTGGAGTTCCGTCAGAATGAATGGACAACGGTTTTCCCAGCGGGCGGGAAACACCGGGACATTTCAAAGGCGTTGTTTCCATTCGCCATTTATGCTAAAAATTATAAAAAGAACCGATTTCAGGCGGCCTGACCCTTTGAATTAAAAGTAATTGCAAGGGGTTCCGCCAGTTAATGGGTATAATTTCCATCCTCTATCGGCAAAATCATCCGTGTGGGTTAAAGACGCTTTCCGAGATTATTATAAACCGAAACTGCGCCGGGAATTGAAACGGGAACCGACCCAGGAAGAAATGGACCAGCGGTTCGAGGATATCTACAGCCGGATCAATTGTACACTGCTTGCCGGTGTGAAGGAAGGCGTCGGAATCTATTTTCATGAAATCGCCAAATTCACCCGGGAGGAATTCAACCGGTTCCGTCACCGTCCTCAGGAATATCTTTTCGAACGTTTTGGCGGGGGGAATTTTAAATTGAACTTTTATGAAGGTCCCTCCTTTATCGTTTGCGTGAATTTCAAACCAGAGGGAGAACCCAAGTGGAAACACCTGATCCCCAAAAAAACGGTCGCTGAACCCGGACAAACAATCGAATGATCCCTTGATTTTCTAATCCTTCATCAGGATTAAATTCTCCCGATTTCTTTTTATGAGCAAGACGCCCAATCCTGGAAGGTTGGGGATAGGCGCGGATCCTTATTTTCATACATGAATCAAACTTTGCATTTGGCCCATACCGATACGGTGTCCTTTACCGGCAAACTGGACGAGGTGGCCGCGTATCTGAAAACCCCGGGCGGGTCTCTGACAGTAGAAGGGCTTTCCGGCGCCGCCCGGGCCCTGTTTCTGGCCGGTCTCCGGAAAAAGCTGCGTCAGCCCATTCTGGTTTTGACTTCCGGCCAGAACATGGGGGAGACGCTTTTGGGGGATTTAAAGTATTTTTTCCGGTACCAGAAACTTCGTGAGTCTCCACAGTTTTTCCCTACCTGGGAGATTTTACCCTACGAAAATCTTTCCCCGCTCAGCGAGGTCTCCGGCGAGCGGTTGTCCATTCTCCATCAGCTCCTGGAAAAGAAAAACCTGTTTCTAGTGGTCCCCGCTGAGGCCGCCATGCAATTCGTGTTGCCCCGGTCCGTTCTCCAAAGACAAGTGTTTCCGGTGAGGAAAGGCGATTTCCTGGACCGGGAGCTGTTGGTCACCTGCCTCCTCGATAACGGATATAACCGTGCCGGGCTGGTGGGGGAACGCGGGGATTTCAGTGTGCGGGGAGATATCGTGGATTTTTTCCAGCCCGGTTACTCCCATCCGGTGCGTGTTGAATTTTTCGGCGACCAGGTGGAATCCTTGCGTATTTTCGATATCGGTTCCCAGGTTTCCATGGAGGAAAAACCGGAGATCAACATTTTGCCCGTACGGGAGATTTGCCTGACCCCGGATGAGATGGATCGCGGCTTGCGGAAAATCCTGGACCGGGGAAGGGAAGAGGGGATCGAACCGTCGAAACTCAGGGAACTGACGGAGAGGATTCGCCACTTGCACAGCTTTTCCGGAGTGGAGTCCCTGGCTTCCCTGTTTTACCCACAACATGAAAGCCTGTTCGATTACCTGCCCGAGGACACCCTGGTGGTTGTGGATGAAGAGGACCTGGTGTTATCCAAATGCGATCAGTACGGGGAACTCATCCAATCCGAATTTGAAAACGCCCAGGAACGCGGCGAACTGGTTCCTTACCCCAACGAATTCTATCTCGGACCGGAGGAAATCCGGGAGCGGTTATCTCAAAGGGGAAGCCTGAATCTAAATACCTTGAAGGTGTCCGACGGCAAATCCTCCGGGGTGGTGCAATTTGATGTCAAACCCATTCCCCTGCTGCGCGGGAGATTCGATGACTTCGCCGAGAATGCCATGAAATGGCACGAGGAGGGACGGGAGACCGTCATTGTCGCCCCGACCAAGGGACAGGTCCGTAGGGTGCATCAACTCCTGAATGATTACGGCCTGGAGATCGGGGTGGACCTGGGATATATCAGTTCCGGATTTCAAATTCCCGAACCGGGAAAAGTGTTCGTTGCGGAAAGTGAGATTTTCGGACGCACCCACAAACACCGTTACCGCAGAAAACCCAAGTCGCAGAGCTTTCAAAGAGGTTTCAAGGACCTGAAACCCGGCGATCACTTGGTCCATATCGAATACGGGATCGGCCGTTATATGGGGACCCGGGAGCTAAAGACGGGTGTGGGCGGGGGGGAATTCCTGGAAATCCTTTACGCGGACGATGAAAAACTTTACATCCCGATGGAGGGATTGGGCTACGTGCAGAAATTTGTTGGGTCGGGGGAATCTCCGCCGCCGCTCAGTAAAATGGGCAGCGTCTTTTGGAAACGGCAAAAAACCAAGGCAAAGGAATCCATTCGGGAGATGGCGGAGGATCTTCTCAAATTATACGCGGCCCGTGAAATTTCTTCCGGGTACGCCTATTCCGGAAATCCCGTCGCCATGCAGGAGTTTGCGGACTCTTTCGAGTTCGAGGAGACCGAGGACCAGTGGAAAGCCATCGAGGAAATGGACGAGGACCTGGAAAAGGACAAGCCCATGGACCGTTTGATTTGCGGGGACGTGGGCTATGGTAAAACGGAAGTGGCCATGCGGGCCGCATTCAAGGTGATCCTGGACAAAAAGCAGGTGGCGGTCCTGGTGCCCACCACGATCCTCGCCCAGCAGCATCTCAACACCTTTCGGGAACGGTTCCGCAACTATCCCGTCATGATTGAACAGGTGAGCCGGTTCCGCAGCCCGAGGGAGCAAAAACAGATCCTCGGGAAACTGGCGAGGGGAGAGATCGATATCCTCATCGGGACCCATCGGCTCCTTTCAAAGGATGTCCGCTTTGCCGAGCTGGGCTTGATTATCATCGACGAGGAACAACGGTTTGGCGTGAAACATAAGGAGAAATTGAAAAAAATTCGGGCCACGGTGGATATCCTGACGCTGACTGCCACGCCCATTCCCCGGACCCTGCATTTTTCCTTGATGGGTGTCCGTGACTTGAGCGTGATCGAGACACCGCCCAGCGACCGGCTGGAGGTAAAAACTTTTGTCCGCAAATTCGATGAAAAAATCATCCGCCAGGCCATCTTGCGCGAATTGGACCGCGGCGGACAAATCTTTTTCGTGCACAATAAAATTCAAAGCATCCAGACCATCCGGGAAATGATTCTGGATTTGATGCCCCGGGTGCGCATTGGCATCGCCCACGGCCAGCTTCCGGAACATCAACTGGAAGAGGTCATGAAAAAATTTATAGATCACGAAATCGATCTCCTTTTATGCACATCCATTATTGAATCGGGTCTCGATATTCCTTCCGCCAATACCATCATCATCAACCACGCGGACGAATTTGGGCTGGCGCAGCTCTACCAGTTGCGCGGCCGGGTGGGCCGTTACAAGCACCAGGCCTATGCGTATTTGTTGATTCCCGGGACCCGGGCCATGAACCCCGAAGCCCGCAAACGCATTTGCGCCATCGAGGAGATGAGCGAACTGGGCTCCGGATTTCAACTCGCGGCCCGGGACATGGAAATCCGCGGCGTTGGCAATATGCTCGGACATAAACAGTCGGGACATATTTCCGCCATCGGTTTCGATCTTTATTGCAAATTGATCGAGGAAACCGTTCGGGAAATCAAGGGTGAAAAAATCGACTCGCGAATCGAGCCGGAAATCGATTTCATGGTCAAGGGATTCATCCCAAAGGATTATATCCAGGACCTCAACCAGCGGTTGGAGATTTACCGGCGAATCCAGTTGATCGGTGAACTCGAGGAACTGGAGGCCTTGGCGGGAGAACTGGTGGACCGCTACGGGAAACTTCCGGAACCGGTGGAAAAACTTTTGAAACTTCTGGGAATTAAAATTCTTTGCCAAAAACTGCATATCTCCCTTGCCAAGTTCCGGGGTGACAGTGCACTTTTAACCTTTGAGCCCAGCACACCCATCCCGCCGGAAGGAATCGCTCCCTTGCTCGACGGACAAATGAGCTTTTTGTCCGAATTTGAGGTTAAAATAAAAATCGAACGGAAAGGGTGGAGAGAGGATTTGGAAATCGTCGGCCATTATCTTCAAAAATTACTGGAATTCAATGAGAACCTTTGAATTATTTATATTTCGGGCTTTTCCCCGGTGCTTTCAATGCGGTATACTTTGTATAACCTTGTTGATTTCGGGATGTTCCGAAAATTCCAATTTCCCGGGAGGGTTCAAGGATAGTTCCGTCATCGCCGGGGTCAATGGCGAAGATATTTTGGTGAGTAAGGTCAGAAGGAAGCTTGAAACTTTAAAAAAAGAAAACCGCGTGGAAAATGAGAAGCGGTTGACTTCCGATGAATTGCTCTGGTTGAAAACGAGGGCTCTCAACGAAATTATTCAGAATACCCTCTTTCGGCAGGAAGCCGCGAAAAAGGGAATTGCCGTCACCCGGAAAGAATTCGATGAGGCTTTGGAAAAGGCCAAAAGCGGTTATGTGGAGGATTCCTTCCAAAAATATCTGGAGATTGAGGGAATTTCCCGGCGGGAATGGGAAAATAGGTTGAAAAATAATTTGTTAATAAAAAAATTGATTGACACCATCGTGAATAGTAAAGTATCAGTCAGTGAACCGGAATTGTTACAATATTTCTCCGCCCATGAAGAGGAGTTTCACAAGGGAAAACAAGTGCGGGCACTGCATATCATGGTGGAAACCGAGGAAGAAGCTCTTCGGATCAAAAAACAACTGGAATCCAACCAGGCGGACTTCTCGGAATTGGCCCGTAAATATTCATTGGGTCCGGAAGGGGCTGAAGGAGGGGACCTGGGTTATTTCGAGGAAGGCCAGATGCCCGACGAATTGGACGAAATCTTCAAATTGAAGGTCAATGAAATAAGCAATATCATCCGGACCCCTTATGGGAGTCATATTTTCAAGGTGGTCGATAAACGAAAAGACCGCAAGATGAGTTTTGAAGAATCGCGGAAAATCATTCATGATAAACTCCTGCGGGAACGTCAGGGTTTGGCCTTTAAAAAATGGCTAACCCAATTAAAAGAAAAAGCCAACATAAAGATTCGCAATGATGTATTGGCGCAAATCAGTTAAACAACTTGTTTTGATGGTGGGGGTTCTTTTCCTGCCGCTGTCCGTCGGCGTCGGCCTGGCCGAGGTGGTGGACCGTGTCGTGGCGAGGGTGAATGGTGACATCATCACCCTGAGCATGGTGCAGGAAAGGTCGTTGGTTCTGGAGCGGCAATTGAATGCCTCCGGCGCCAAGGTCGATCTTTCTAAAAAGGAGATAATGAAACAGGTCTTGAACAGCCTCATTGAAGAAAAGTTGCAGATCGGGGAGGCCAAGAAGTCCAGACTCGAGGTCGACGAAAAATCCATCACCAGCGCTCTCGATGACATCAAATCCAAAAACAATATTACCGAAGCGGAGTTGGAGAGTATGCTCCAGCAGGAGGGCCGCACTCTGGAGCAATACAAGGACCATATCCGCGACCAGATTCTATTGTCCAAAGTGGTCCGTTTTCATATGGGAAACGGAGTTAAAGTCAGCAAAAAACAAATCAGGAAATATTACCAAAGTCACCTGAAAGATTATTGGGTACCCAAACAACCTTTTGTCCGGCATATCCTCTTGATCGCCGAGGAGGGAATGCCCGAAAAAGAGAGACAACTCAAAAAAATCCGGGCGAAGGAGTTGCTGAGACAGATTCGCGGCGGCAAGGCATTTGTGGAAATAGCCAAAAAATATTCCGAGGACGTTTCGGCGGCTTCGGGCGGGGAAGTCGGTTTTATAAAAAAAGGGCAATTGGTTCCTGAATTTGAAGAAACCGCTTTCCGCCTCCAGGAGGGCGAGGTCAGCGACGTGGTCGAAACCCAGTATGGTTTTCACATCATTAAAGTGGACAAGGTGATTCCGGCGAGAACCAAATCTCTGGACGAGGTGAAAGATGAAATTGCCAATATCCAGCAATTCGAAAATCAGAAGAAGCATTACAAGGAATGGATGGATGAAATAAAAAAGGCCGCTTTCATCGAAATTCATCTATTCGAACCACCGGCCGGAGAAAAAGAAATTTCGCGGCAAGCGACTAAGGAAACCGAGGTTCCAGCCCAAAAAGATGATTTCTTTTCCGAACCGGAAAAGAAATATCCCCAGAGGGTCACCAAGAGGCATTGGGAAGAAGCTTCGAATATCAAAAAAAATAACTTCACCTCCGTGAGCAGAGGAAAGGCGGATTTCCAGCTCATGGAAAGAAAACTGAGTTACATCAAGAAATTGCGCATGAAAAGAAGAATTTCCGAAACAGAGTATCAAAAACGAAAACGCAGGTTGCTCGACCAGTTGTAATGTTCCCCGGGTTCCTTTGAAGAGTCCCGGATCTTTCCATCTCCCGCGTTTATTTCAGGCGCATCCTCCCAGCCCATCCCTCATCTATCCGTCGGTAAATTCCGGTGAATTGCATGGAAACCATCGAGGACAAAGTAAGGCGTTCCGTCTCCCGAATGATCAGGCCTGGGGACCGGGTTTTGGTGGCTGTGTCCGGGGGCGTGGATTCAGTTTCCCTTTTGCATCTTTTGCATGACCTTAGGGAAGAATTCCGGTTCGAACTTTCCCTCGCCCACTTAAATCATATGGCTCGCGGCAAGGCGTCCCTTGAGGATGCGCGCTTTGTCGAGCGTCTGGGAAAGGAATTGGGACTGACCGTCCATGTTGCAAAAATCAATGTCGGCGAGGAGCGGAAAAACCTGAAAACATCGTTCCAGGAAGCCGGCCGCATTTTGCGGTACCGATTCTTGGAATGCACCTTGAAGAGCGTAGGAGGAAACAAGCTGGCCTTGGGCCATACCGCCGATGACCAGGCAGAGACCGTGCTGATGAACCTCCTTAGGGGAACCGGCTTGAAAGGGCTGGCGGGAATGTCCCCGGTCAGGGGAAGCATCATCCGGCCCTTACTGGAATGCAGCCGGGCGGAGGTGGAGGGGTATCTCAAATCCCGGAAACTGGAATTCCGTTCCGATGCCACCAATGCGGAAAAATATTATCTTAGGAATCGTGTCCGTCATGATTTGATTCCTTTCCTGGAAACCTTTAACAGGAACATCAAGTCCAACCTGGCCGAGACTTCCCGTATCATCCGGGATGATGACGAGTGTCTCAGCGAGCAGACCGACCGCATTTTTCCGGAAATCGCGGTAAGTTTGGAGGAGCGCCCGGCGGTTGCCATTAACATTCAAGAGTTTACGCGGCAATCTCCCGCGATTCAAAAGCGATTGGTGAGGCGGGCAATTGAATCCTTAAAAGGAGAACTGCGGCGGATTTCCTCCCGGCACGTTCGGGAAATCATCGGCCTTTTCAGGGATCCCCGGGAAGGAAAGCGGATTTGCCTGCCGGATAATTTCACCGCCTGCACCCGCCGGGAGTCCATTGAAATAAAAAGAAATCGTGCGTCTGGTGAAAGCATCCTAATAAATAGGGGGCTTGCGGGGCAAACCACCGAACTGAAAATTCCCGGTTGGACCGACTGGAGCGGAACCGGACTCAAGTTTCAAACCCGGTTGCTTCCGTTCTGCCAGTTGACCTGGCCTCCGGGAATTTCCAACCAAGCCTATCTGGATTACGATAAAACTGGGCAATTTATTCAAGCCAGGTTTTTCAGGCCGGGGGACCGGTTTGTCCCCCTTGGAATGAAAGGAAGAAAAAAGCTGAAAGCGTTTTTTATTGATGAAAAAATTCCCCGGGAAACAAGAAAACGTATCCCTGTATTGACAACCCGGGCGGACGATATTATCTGGGTGTATGGGAGGAGAATTTCTGAAAGTTATCGAGTGACCGCTGAAACGAGAAACGTTCTTTTTATCGAAGGGGTGGGAAATTGCGGTGCCGTCTCTCCTGAATAATCTGATCCATATCTTGTTTGAAATGTGGTAGTATAAATTGACTCGATAGAGTTCATATTCCCAAAAAGGAGAGAGTTTTGAACCAATTTTATAGAAATTTGGCTCTCTGGCTGGTCATTGGACTGATCCTGATCGCCTTGTTCAATATTTTCAATAAACCCATGGTCGCCCAATCGGAAATCGTATACAGCGACTTTATTGAGCAGGTGGAAAAAGGCCAGATCAAAGAAGTGATGATCCAGGGCGATAACTTCAGCGGTAAATATATGGATGGGCGGCCGTTTCAGACTATCGCCCCCTCCAAGGACCCCGATCTTATCAAAATCCTTCGAGACAAGGGGGTCCGTATTGTTGTCATTCCGCCGGAACAAACCAGTTGGTACATGAACATCCTGATCTCCTGGTTCCCGATGCTCTTGCTTTTGGGAATATGGATATTTTTTATGCGGCAAATGCAGGCGGGCGGGGGAAAGGCTCTCTCCTTTGGAAAAAGCCGGGCCCGACTTTTGAGCGATACGAAAAACCGGACGACCTTCAAGGATGTGGCGGGTGTCGATGAAGCCAAGGAGGAACTTCAGGAAATCATCGAATTCCTGAAAGAGCCACAGAAGTTCAGCAAACTGGGGGGCAAAATCCCCAAGGGCGTCCTTTTAGTGGGGCCTCCGGGAACGGGGAAAACTTTGCTGGCCCGGGCCATTGCCGGGGAAGCGAACGTTCCCTTTTACAGTATCAGTGGATCCGACTTTGTGGAGATGTTTGTAGGAGTGGGCGCCTCCCGCGTGCGCGACCTTTTCGAGCAGGGCAAGAAGAACAGCCCCTGCATCATTTTCGTGGATGAAATCGACGCCGTGGGAAGGCACCGGGGCGCCGGTCTAGGCGGCGGCCATGACGAGCGGGAACAGACCCTGAACCAGCTTCTCGTCGAGATGGATGGGTTCGATAACAACGAAGGCGTTATTATGATTGCGGCCACGAACCGTCCAGATGTTCTCGACCCGGCCCTGCTTCGTCCGGGCCGGTTCGACCGGCAGGTGGTGGTGAATCGTCCCGATATCCGGGGAAGGGAAGCCATCCTCAAGGTACATACCGCCACCGTTCCTCTGGATGATGATGTGGAACTCAAAGTGATCGCCCGCGGTACCCCGGGATTTACCGGGGCCGATCTCGCCAACCTGGTTAACGAAGCGTCCCTGCTCGCCGCGCGCAGTGACAAAAAGACCGTCACGATGGTTGATTTTGAGGATGCCAAGGACAAAGTCCTTATGGGCGTGGAACGGCGGAGTATGGTCATTTCCGAAAAAGAGAAGAGGACCACGGCTTATCACGAAGCCGGTCATGCACTGGTTGCCATGCTTTTGCCGGGGACCGATCCAATTCATAAAGTGACCATCATCCCGCGTGGCCGGGCCTTGGGGGTGACCCAGCAGTTGCCTATTGATGAACAGCACACCTATCCCAGAAGTTACCTTTACAACAATCTCGCTATCCTCATGGGAGGGCGGAGCGCCGAGGAACTTTTCCTGGGACAGATGACCACCGGCGCCGGAAACGATATTGAGCGGGCGACGGAGATGGCCCGCAAAATGGTTTGTGAGTGGGGAATGAGCGATAAAATGGGTCCCCTCACCTATGGCACGAAGGAAGAGCAGGTGTTCCTGGGCAAGGATTTCTCGACTCAGAAAAATTTCAGCGACCAAACCGCGAAACTCATCGATCAGGAAGTAAAATCCCTGGTCATGATGGGATATAATACCGCCAAGGAGATTCTAAACAATAATCGAGAAAAGCTTGAAAAGCTCGCCTTGGCCCTTTTGGAACGCGAAACTTTGACGGCCGATGAAATTCGCGATATCATCGCCGGGAAAAAAGCCAATACCCAGGACGATCCGTCCAGTGATGATGAGCAGTTGCCGGCCAAAGTCCTCTCCGACGAGAAAAATAAGAAAACGAGGAAATCCGGCGGGTCCGAGGGGATGATAGGAGGAGAAGGATTGCCGAACCCCCAACCCGCTTAGGGTATTTTTAATCTTGCCGCCGATTTTATTTTGCGGGTGAATCGGCGGAAAGTGGGGATTCCCCGGCAGCGGTTCCCTTAATGAATTAAACTGGCTCCATTCTTTAGCTCGGAAATATATCGATGATATATTATAGCTAAGGAATGGAGCTTTTTTTATCCGCTATCGCTCTATCCCGCCAGGCGGGCCGGCTGTTTCGAATTTTTCATGACCGCCGGTCCCAGGTGATATTCGGGAATATTTAATGTGTTGAACGCATCCAAAACCCGGAAAATGCAACCGGACGTATCCATCATGGGCGTCATCAATCTTTCGCCCGATTCCTTTTACCCGGCAAGCCGTTCCCTTTCCCTGGGAAAAGCCCTGGAGACGGCGGAACGATGGATCGATGAAGGGGCCGATATTCTGGACGTGGGCGCGGAAAGCACCCGGCCAGGATCACATCCCATTCCCGAGGAGCTTGAGCTGGAACGTCTGGTCCCGATCGTATCTGAACTTTGTCGAAAATTTAACGCACCTGTTTCCGTGGATACTTACAAACCCGCCGTCGCCGAGAAAGTTTTGTCCGAAGGCGCCACGATAATAAATGACATTACCGGTCTTCAAGGTCACCCCGGCATGGCAGGAATTATTGCCCGGCACGGGGCCGGGGTAATTCTTATGCATATGCGTGGAACCCCGCCGACCATGCAGGACCACCCGCGATATGAGGATCTCATTGGGGAAGTGGTTCAGTACCTGGGGAAAAGTGTCGATTTGGGAAAACGGGCGGGAATCGCGCCGGAGCGCATGGTGATCGATCCGGGAATCGGGTTCGGGAAAACCCCATCGCAAAACCTGCAACTGGTGCGGAGATTGGATGAACTTAAAGTTTTGAATCAACCCATTCTTATCGGGGTTTCCCGGAAATCCTTCATCGGCCAATTGCTTGACCTTCCCGTGGAGGAGCGGCTGGAAGCCTCCCTGGCGGCGGCGGTGATCGCCGTGTGGCAAGGGGCGAAATACATACGGACGCACGATGTCCGCGCGACTTTCCGGGCCGTGAAAATGGCCTGTGCCATCAGGAACCACCAGGGGAAAACGGCATGATCCGTCTTTATGTCAATGTCGATCATGTAGCGACCGTCCGGGAAGCCAGAAAAACGGTGGAACCGGATCCCCTGAAAGCTGCCCTCCTGGCGGAACGGGCCGGGGCGGATGGGATCACGATTCACCTGAGAGAAGACCGGCGGCATATACAAGACCATGACTTGGAACGTATCCGGTCGAGCATTACCACCCCACTTAATCTGGAAATGGCCCCGGTGGAGGAAATGGTGGTCAAGGCGCTTGAAACGCGGCCTTGCCAGGTGTCCCTGGTTCCGGAAAAGCGTCAGGAAATCACCACGGAGGGGGGATTGGATGTTTGTTCACAGGAAGAATATTTTCATAATATCAGGGAGAAGTTAAAAGCCGCCGGCATCCGCTTCAGCCTGTTTATCGATCCGGATCCGGACCAGGTGGAAGCCGCGGCCCGAATCGGAGCGGACAGCATGGAAATCAATACGGGATGTTATTCCGAACTGAAGGGGGAAGGCGAGTTGACCAGGGAACTAACCCGTATTCAGGTTGCGGCCCGGATGGGGTCCGGGCTGGGGCTTCGCGTATTTGCCGGGCACGGGCTCAATTACGAAAATGTGGTTTCAATTGCCGCCATTCCCGAAATTGAGGAACTTAATATCGGGCATTACCTTGTCGCGCAGGCCATATATTCCGGTCTGGAAAAAGCGGTCCAGGAAATGATTCAGGCCATTCAAAAGGGAGTAGAAAAGCGGTCCCCATAAAGTATTATGGAATTATTCCACTTCGTGACCTTCTATCTTAAATAACGGCACATTTTTTGCGATATAATTCAACAATCGTAAAATCGCCAAGATATTGACAGGAAAGGGTTTAATGGTTAAAGGAAGAAAGAATTCCACTATCGGGGACGATAATATCGCTGCTCGGGAAAAAGGTGTGTTGATGGTAAGGGATTTTGAGCATCTGGTTCAAACCTTCAACAAGGTTCTCAGGTATAAGGAGAAAATAGGGAAAGCCCTGGAAGAAAGTCGGGCGGACTTAAAGGAGAAAATTAGGGTAAATCTTGATAATTTGGAAATTCTGGCTGGCAATATTGAGATTTACAATAAAAATATTGAAAAAATCGCGGCCAATCTGGCTCATCTTGATCAGGAAGAGCGCAAATTCAAGGATCAGTATGAACGGCTCTTGCGGGGGGCGACGGGAGAGATATTCAGTTCAGACGATGCATCCCTTGAACAACCCACCAATGCACCCGGCCAGGAATCTGGCACCCGGGAATACCTGATTTCCAGGCGACAAAATTTTCTGGATAATCTGAGCAAGCGTTTTAAGGATCTCGATGATGAATTGTTGTCGATAGAGGGTCTTCGGAAGGAATTGACCCGCACCCGGGCGGAGATCGACGCAAAAAAGGGGAAAGCCGCCGCCAAACAGGAAAACCTGGAAGAAAAGCGGAAACGGCTTGCAGAAGAGGAGAGACGGGTTGACAAGGAACTGGAAAAATCCGTGGAAGAGGAAGAGATTCTTGTCGATGAGTTCAGTAAATTGTTGGGCCGGGTGGAGAATTGTATTCAACTTAGTGACCAAATCGACCACGTTTTATTTTCTTCCCTGACAGCGGCGAATACCCCCGATGGCTCATTTCAAGGGGGCAACGATTCCAACGAGAACCCGGGTTAACCTTTTGTGATATTTTCCGTATTTGCCTTGTTTCGGGAACAAGGTTTGTATTGACTTGAATTTATAAATTTTGCATAATCCTACCCACGGACGCACGGCATATTCCTTTGTGGTCCCGTCATTTCTAAAGGTTCCTGCCGTATACTATTTTGGGGCATTCGCCCAAAATGATTCATAAGCCGCGAAAAAAACTTCATTTCCCGGATTTAAACCTAAAATTTCCCCTGATTTTAATATTTTGGAGTCCGGAGTGATTTGCTTGTATTTTTTCAGGGAATTTGGAGGTTGGTTACATGTCAGTAAGAATTGCCATTAATGGATTTGGGCGAATTGGCAGAAACGTTCTCCGTTCCATTCTTCAGGACAAGGAAAGCCGGGATTTTGACGTTATTGCCATAAACGACCTGACGGATGCGGGAACCCTGGCTCATTTGTTCAAATACGATTCTGTCCAGGGATTGAATCCGGCCCGGGTGGAGGCACGGGATAACCATCTCATTGTCGATGACCGGGAGATCAAAATTTTGACTGAACGCGACCCCGGCCAGCTTCCCTGGAAGGAATTGGGAGTATCCATCGTCATAGAATCCACCGGGCTTTTTACCAAGCGGGATAAGGCAGGGAGACATCTCCAGGCTGGCGCTAAAAAAGTCATCATTTCCGCCCCGTCGGCGGACCCGGATGTGACCATCGTGCTGGGAGTAAATGAAGGCGTTTACCAGCCCGGCAAGCATCAAATCCTTTCCAACGCCTCGTGCACCACCAATTGTCTCGCCCCGGTCGCCAAGGTTCTCAATCATAGGCTGGGAATTCAAAGGGGATTGATGACGACCATCCACTCCTACACCAATGATCAGCGCATTTTGGATTTGCCCCATAAAGATCTCCGGCGGGCCCGGGCGGCCTCGTTATCCATGATCCCGACCACCACCGGCGCGGCGCGGGCGGTTTCCCTGGTCCTTCCGGAACTCAAGGGCAAACTGGACGGAATGGCGATCCGGGTTCCCACGCCCAACGTTTCGCTGGTGGATTTGGTGGTAGAGGTGGAAAAAGAGACAACCGTGGAGGAGGTGAACGGTTTTTTCAAACAAGCGGGAGAGAATGAGTTGAAGAATATCCTCCGGCTGGAAGAAAACCCTCTGGTGTCGGTCGATTTCAACGGCGATGACACTTCTTCCATTGTGGATGGGCCCTCAACTAAAGTGATTGAAAATAAAATGGTTAAGGTGCTTTCATGGTATGATAACGAGTGGGGTTATTCCTCCAGGGTAAAGGATTTGTTGAAATTTTTAGTGAACCATGGGCTTTAAAATGGTATGAGAAGACCGATCATCGCCGGGAACTGGAAGATGAACCTGGTTCTCGGCGAAGCCAGGGCTCTGGTCTCCCGATTGCTTCAATGGCGGGATGTTTGCCAGACGGCGGATGTGATAGTGGCTCCGCCCTTTACAGCGCTGCAAACCGTAAAGGAATTGATTCGGGAAAGCAGAATGCATTTGGCGGCCCAAAACCTTTATTTCGAATCCAAGGGTGCCTATACCGGCGAAATATCCGCGGCCATGCTCAAGGATTTGGGTTGCCGCTTCGTGATCCTGGGCCATTCCGAGCGGCGAAGGTATTTTCATGAAGATGATGCCTTGATCAATAAAAAGATTAAATCGGCGTTAGCCATGGGCTTGAACGTGATTTTCTGCATAGGGGAAACCCTGGAACAACGGGAAAACAATCAGACCAGGCAAGTCGTGGAAAACCAGTTGCAACTGGGATTGAATGGTTTGAATTCCAATGACCTGAAAGGGCTGGTTTTGGCTTATGAGCCGGTGTGGGCCATTGGCACCGGCAAAACCGCCACCCCCCGGCAAGCCCAGGAAATTCACCAATTCAGCCGGGAATTCATTGGCCGGACCTTTGGCGGGCCGGCCGCGGAAAACATAAGAATCCAGTATGGAGGCAGCGTCACCCCGGAAAATAGTAAAGATCTTTTAAAACAAGAGGATATTGATGGTGCCTTGGTTGGATCCGCGAGCCTGAACGCGGATTCATTTTATGCTATTATAAAATCGGCGGATTAATTCCCTAACTGGAGGTCGTGACGGCAAATGCAAACCCTGATAATTGTTCTGCATATTGTGGGTGCTTTGATACTGATCCTAGTCGTATTGTTACAGGCTGGTAAGGGCGCCGCCATGGGATCTGGTTTGGGTGGAGGCAGCAGCCAGACCATGTTTGGAAGCAGTGGCGCCGGAAATTTCCTGACTAAATTGACTACGGGCGCTGCCATATTGTTCATGATTACCTCGCTGACCCTGGCCACCCTCTCCAACCAGAAAAAGTCGCGGTCCGTCATGCAAGGGGTGGAACAGCCGGCTGATGAAACGGCGCCCCCAGCGAAACCTCCCTCAAAGGAGTCGGATTGAATGACCTTTTCCGGATGCCGATGTGGTGGAACTGGTAGACACGTGCGCTTGAGGGGCGTATGGAGCAATCCGTGGGAGTTCGAATCTCCCCATCGGCATTCCTCGCATCGTTTTCAAATTTTTTCTACAGACCCCCGTTCAAGGTTTTTTTCGAACCGATTAATTCCGGATTTGTTTCTCGCCGGCCATCCCTATTGAGTGATTTTTGACTAGCGTGAGAAATGCTCAGAAGAAATAAAAAAGAAGAAAATACCCAGGTCAGTGAGAAATCGGCCGCCCAGGAATTCAATGAACGTGTTTCCCGTCTTCTTTTGGTTTGTATTGCGGGATTGTGCAAACTGATTCCAGAACAAGAATCCCTGAACACCACATTGAGACAACTGGAGGACGTGGTTAAAAAAGCGATCCGATCCAAACCGGTCACGGGAATCGCCAAGGATATCGAGGACTTTTTTAACCAATGGATCCTGGAAAACGAGTTTAGAGGGACAAAAGATGAGGCCATGAAGCAAATAGTGCTCGACCTTTCGAGTGCCATTCAGCAGATGGTGAGCACTTCCGGCAGTTTTGACCAAAATATGGGAAAATATGTTGAAAAAATCCAGGCGGCCGGGAAAATTGACGATATCCTCAGTCTGAAAGATGGAATTATTAAAGAAATTCAGCAGGTGCAGGCCACTTCCCAAACCATGCGGAAAGAGCTGGAAGAGTATCGCAGCACCACGCAATCCCTGGCTTCCAAACTGGAACAAACCGAAGCCAAGGCCTTGGTGGATTCCCTCACCAAGGTTCTCAACCGGAATGCCTACAATATGAAAATCGCGCAAATGATCCGGGAATATCATCGAGCCGGGGGCAAATCCATTTTAACCCGGAAAACCTTTTGTTTGTTCGTGGTGGACATCGATCATTTTAAAAAATTCAATGACCAATATGGTCATAAAGCCGGCGACCGGGTCTTGCGGTCCGTTGCCTCCACTATTCAGGAAACCCTTCGGGCCACCGACCTGGTTTTCCGGTATGGGGGAGAAGAGTTTGTCATTCTCCTGGCGCAGTGCACCCTGGACAACGCCCTGTCACTCGCCAACAAGATCCGGTCCCAAGTGGAGAAAGAATATTTTGTCGACCAGGACAAAAAAATGAAGATTACCATCAGTGTGGGGGTGGCCGCCGCCCAGGAAAACGATACCGAAGTCACCCTGTTTGAAAGAGCCGATCAGGCCATGTACAGTGCCAAGCGTAAAGGAAGGAACCGGGTCGAAATCGGGAAATGACTCCGGCCGGTAAAGGGAGCCGATGGGCGGTGATTCCGCGAATCCATCCAGTCAGCCTGGGGTCTGGCTTGAGGGGAGGACTCGCCGGTAAATATTTCCATTGAGAAATTGCGCCCCGATTCAATTTAAAAATCCCTGGACCGGAAAAGATGAACCCAACTCCAATCAAGGCCAGAATTCCTTTGTCCCCTCCCCATGCAGGCAACGACTTTAGAGGGATTATTCCTTCAGCCCGGCTTTATTTCAATATTTCTCGCCATTCTGGTCACCATAGCCAACATCCTGATCGGGGTGAGCATCCTTCCCGATGATAAAAGGGAAAAAGGCTACCGTCTGCACCGCAATGTATTTTTTGTGATCCTGGTGTGCTATTTGATGTTCCTGGTTATTACTCATCAGGATGAGGGCAACCGTGGTTTGAATTATTTCGTGCTCTTCTATATTTCAATCATTATTCCCCTCAGCCGCCGGGCCAATGTTAAGGCACACGCGATCCTCGCTTCCATCGGGCTGGTTCTCCTGACTTTGGTGGCCACCCTCTATATCGGCGGAGGTTGAACGAACCGTGGGCGGGAAAAACAGGTCCCGGTTGAAGTTTCCTTTCTTTTACTCCTGCTCATTCCTGTCATCGCGCCACGGGAGATTGCCACACTCCGATCAATTGTGTTCTAATAATACGCGTCAATTATTGGGTGATCCATTTTATGCAAGAGTTCGACATCGCTGTTCTGGGAGGTGGGATAGCGGGAATTTCGGCGGCAAGAAGAGCCGCGGAACTGGACGCGAAAGTTTGCCTGATAGAAAAAAAACGCCTGGGAGGAAACTGTTTTCATCAGGGACTTTACCCCTACCAGCGAATCATCCAACAAATCCGGGTCCAGCAAACCGGTCACCCCGTTGAAGACTCCGGCCCCGATATCAAAAAAATTATCCAGGAAGCCAAGGAAGTTTGCCGGAAAATTTCCGGCCAGTGGCAGGCATCCTTAACCGAATGCGGCATTCATTTGGAAATGGGTCAGGGATTTCTTGTAAATGCCAAGGAATTGGTGGTCCATACCTCGGAAGGAGAAAAACTCATCCGGGCTCGTAAAATCATCCTGGCGCCCGGTTCCTCGACGGCCGCTCCTACTACCCTTCCCTTTGATGGGCACAGGATTATTTCCAGCGAGCAAGCCTCTAATATGGATGAAATTCCCGAAAAAGTCTTGATTCTGGGCGGCGACAGTTTGGGGTGTGAGACCGCTTGCCTGTTCAACCATTTACGGAGCAGGACTTTTTTGTGTGATTCCCGGCCCCGGTTGATGATGGACCAGGACCCCGATTTGACCCAGGCGCTGGAAACGCAATTGAAGAAACAAAAATTAAAGCTCCTCCTTAATAAAAAGGTCCTATCCATCTATAAAAACGAGGATAAAATAGATATCACCCTCGAAGGGGGAATACGGTTCGATGTGAATCAGATCGTCCATGCCGGAGACAGGAATCCCAATTCTCAGGAGTTGGGAACTCAGAATCCGGGTTTGGAGTTGGGCAATTATGGGGAAGTTTTAGTGGACGAAATGATGGAAACTACCTTGAAAGGGGTTTATGCCGTTGGAAGCGTTACCGGCCGTCCGCTATCAGATTGCCTGTCCCAGGAAGAGGGGAGGGTGGCCGCGGAAAACGCGCTGGGTAAAACCAAGAAACTCAATATCGATTGGGTGCCTCGAATCATTCATACTGATCCCGAAATCGCCAGTGTGGGGTGTTTTGCGCGGGATGCCCACCACAAGGGGTTTCGTGCGGTGGAAGGGCGCTGCGATTTTAGTCAACTTGATCATGCTTTTTTGCATGGAGAGTCGGAGGGAATGATTAAAATTGTGGCCGAAAAATCCACAAGAAAAGTAATTGGAGCGCAAATCGTGGCCCCCCGGGCGTCCGAGTTTATCCCATTGATGTTATTGGCTATAAAAAAAGGGTTGACGGTCCATTCCCTGGGGAGGCTGTCCTGCGGCTTTTCCACCCGGTTCCAGGGCGTTTGGGAAGCGGCCCGCGCTTGTATCCGGGCCATCAAGCAGGAATCCGGAAGACCCGGAAACTGAATAAAGTTCTTGTCTTGACTCGATTTTTCAATTATGTTAAAAACCAATTTCTTTAAGCGGATTATGAGGGGCGGAGGAGTTCCCACGCCCCTATAATTATTAACCGAAGGATGGTTTTGATTAATTATGGCGCAAGCGCAAACAGAAAAAAAAGCGAATCCCGCCAAACCCAAATCCAAGGATAAAAAAGAGGAAGCCAAGGATACACTTTGGTCGAGGCGCGACTTTTTTTCATTGGCGGGCTGGGCGGGTTTCATGGCCTCCTTGGGGTTGTCCTCACTTTATTTTTTGCGGCTTCTGTTCCCCCGGGTTTTGTTTGAGCCCTCTCCCATTTTCCTTGCCGGGCGTCCCGATGATTATACGGTTGGCGAAGTGAGCACTAAGTGGGTCAAATCACAAAGGGTATGGATCGTCCGGGATGACGAGGGGATTTACGCGATTTTGGCGAAATGCACTCACTTGGGCTGTACTCCACGCTGGTTGAGAACGGAAAGTAAGTACAAGTGCCCTTGCCACGGAAGCGGCTTTACCAAGGAGGGGATCAATTTCGAAGGTCCTGCTCCCCGGCCCCTGGAGCGGTTGAAGATTTCCCTGGCGCCGGATGGCCAGATCCAGATCGATAAGAGCAAGAAATTTCTCTTTGAAAAAGGAGAATGGGGTAAAGCCCTGGCCCGTTTGAGGGCTTGAGTCTATTTTCACATTGCCGTTGCAACACGCCAAATACTTCCTTGGTATTTCATAAATCATCTCCTTTATTTATGGAGGGTTAGGGATTGGCTCGTAAAACACCAGAAATTCCCAATATCGCTGAATTGATGGATAAGATTAAGAGCGGTCGGATATTCAGCGAAATAGCCAAGGCGTTTACCGAGTCCCAGGTTTGGACTTCCACCTTTCGTCATGGATACGCGGATACCCCCAGGAACCGGGTCTTACAGATTGCCAGCAACATCTGGCTGCATTTGCACCCCGTAAAAATTCACCGGCATGCCCTGCGCATCAAATTCACCTGGTGCATGGGCGGAATCACTTTTCTTCTGTTTTTGTCCACCGTGGTCACCGGGGTTATTTTAATGTTTTATTACCGCCCCGTCGGAGAATACGCCTATTTCGACATGAAGTATCTTCAATACGATGTTCCTTTTGGGATGTTGATGCGGAACATGCATCGCTGGGCGGCCCATGCCATGGTGATTACGGTTTGGCTGCATATGTTCCGAGTATTTTTAACGGGTTCTTATAAACCCCCTCGCGAATTCAACTGGGTTATCGGTGTGTTCCTGGTGACCTTCACCCTGTTGTTGAGTTTCACCGGGTATCTGTTGCCTTGGGACCAACTCGCCATGTGGGCCGTCACTGTGGGAACCAACATGGCCCGGGCCACCCCGTTCCTGGGACATGAAGGACCTTTCAAAGAATTCATCGGCGTGACGCCCAGGTATGATGCCCGGTCCGTGTTGCTGGGAGGCAGCCTGGTGGGCCCGCCCGCGCTTCTCCGGTTCTATGTGTTGCATTGCATTTTTATTCCGCTGGTAGCTGGTGCGCTAATGATCGTCCATTTTTGGCGGATTAGAAAGGACGGCGGAATATCAGGTCCTCTTTAATTTTCCATTTCTCCATTTTGGGAGTTTTTATAAGGGATAAGGGGTGATTTATGGCTCAAGCGTCTACACCTAGAAAAAAAGTTGAGGCGATAGCGGAAAAGGTCCACGTCTGGCCTTATCTGGTCCGGCTGGAATTTCTTTGCGCGATCGTTGTCATCATTCTTCTTACGGTGTGGTCGATCACCATCGACGCACCTTTGGAGGAAGCGGCCAACCCCACGAAAACCCCCAATCCGTCGAAAGCTCCCTGGTATTTTCTGGGGTTGCAGGACATCCTGGTTTATTTTGACCCCTGGTTTGCCGGCGTGGTGGCTCCCACCTTAATTATCGTGGGATTGATGTTAATCCCTTATCTGGACGTGAATCCCAAGGGGAATGGTTATTACACCTACGCGGAACGGAAATTCGCCATTTGGGTTTATTGTTTCGGGTTTTTGGTTTTGTGGGTGGCGGAAATCATCATGGGGGTTTTTCTCCGGGGGCCGGGCTGGAACCTTTTCATGCCGTGGCAATTTTGGGATCCCCATAAGGTGGTGGCCCTGGTCAATGTGGATTTGCCGTATGCCTTTGGAATTCGGTCCTATAATTTGGCCATGTTATTCGGGGGCGTCGTCATTATCGGATATTTCGCGGTGGGCACGGCGGTCTATTTTTTCATGGAACGCAAGGCCATCAAGAATGTCGGGTTTCTCAGGATGTTTCTTAAGGTCCAGCTCCTGCTCATTATGTTTGGCATCGTGATCAAGATTGTTTTAAGGCTTGGCTTTAATATCAAGTATATCTGGGTCACTCCCTGGTTTAATATTTAGAACCGGTTTCCACCATTCCTAAGGATGCATTCATTGGAAAATCAAGAAAATAAAGACAACGAATACGTCCCCGTAGAAAAGGTTTCATTCAGTTTCCTGTTCTTCCTGATTTCCGGAGCCGCTTTATTGGTAACGGTTTGGGCGTTTTGGGATGACGAGTTTTCCCGCCGCGGTTTCAAGGAATACCAGGAGGAATTTTTCAAAACGGAATATGCCCGAGCGGAGGAAAAGTGGAAAAAGGCCAATCAGGAAATCTCTGACAAGGAAAAGGAGATCAAGGAGAGCCTGAGTCGTGAGGAAGGGCGGCTGGAAAAATCCAAGGAATACCAGAATCTGGTCGCCCGGGTCAATGCCGCCCAAATTGCCTTGGATGATGTCAAGGAGGAAAAAAAGTTCGCCGGAAGCCGGTTGGATGAAGCGTATTACTATTATAAAAAGGCCATGCACCTGGGTGAAAACTACGATGTCCAAC
This sequence comes from Nitrospinaceae bacterium, assembly GCA_046754465.1. Taxonomy (GTDB): domain Bacteria; phylum Nitrospinota; class Nitrospinia; order Nitrospinales; family VA-1; genus JBHHVU01. The sequence continues at coordinate 27,084 of JBHHVU010000015.1, forward strand.
TGGCCAAGGTCAATTCTATTGAAGGGGAAATCAAGAACTTTGATCCCATCATCGCGCAAAAACAAAAGGAGCTGGATGACGCCGAAAACGCTTTGCTGGCGTTCAAAATTAAAGAGGTTAAATTAAAAAAAGAATTGATCACCCTGACCTCGAACCGGGAGCAATTGGAAAGGAAGATGAAATTTTATAAACCTTTCCCATTTTTCTGGAAGCCCTCTGAAATCAAGCAAACGGTGATCCCAGGTTTTGGGAAAAATGCTTTTTCCGAAATCATATACAGGGTCGACCGGTGCATGACCTGCCACATTTCCTATAAAGACCCTTATTATAAGGATTTCGAAGAACCTCTCCGGTCCCACCCCAACCTGGACCTTCTGATCAAGAAACACCCGCCGGAAAAAACCGGGTGTACGTGGTGCCACCTGGGTCAGGGGACAGCCACCGCCCCCCCCGAGGATGCCCACGGTTCGCACCACGAGAATGACCAAACCGCGGAGATCAATGAACCCATCCTCAAAGGGCACTTCATGGAGTCCAATTGCCGGAACTGCCATGCCGAGGTTGTTGATCTCGAGGGCGCCCCGGTTTTGTCCAAGGGAAAGAAATTGTTTTTGAAACTGGGCTGCCATGGTTGTCATCTCGCCGAGGGCTATGGTCATGAAAGTAAAGTGGGACCCCGCCTGGTCCGCATTGCATCGAAGGTGAATCCCAGTTGGCTGTACCGCTGGGTCAAGGATCCCAAGGCCTATCTGCCCAAGACCCGCATGCCGAATTTCGGGTTCAACGACAAGGACGCTCTCGCTGTTGTGGCGTACCTGATGTCTTCTTCGCAAAAGGATTACCGGTTGGCCGATAAATTTGAATCGGGCGAACCGGAAAAAGGGAAAAAACTGTTTGAAACCCTGGGCTGTTATGGCTGTCACGAACTCAATGGGAAAGGTGAGGTGTTCGGTCCGGATTTGAGCCGGATTGCGGGCAAGGTCAATGCCGACTGGTTGGTTACCTGGTTGAGCAATCCGAAGCATTACAATGAGAAGAGCATCATGCCCGACCTGCGTCTCTCCAAGGAAGAGGCTTCGAACCTCACCGCGTTTCTTTTGCAATTCGGCAAGCCCAAACATATCCCTGGAATAGAAAAAAGAATTTTTCATCCCAAACTAATCAAATATGGGGAACGGGTGATACGGCGGCGCGGGTGTTTCGCCTGTCACGACATCAAGGGGATGGAATCCGAGGGGCGCATCGCCCCGGAACTTTCCTCCTTTGGAAGAAAATTGATCCTGGAACTGGAGTTCGGGGATTCCCATATTCCGCATACCTGGGAAGCCTGGGTCAGAACCAAATTGAAGAATCCCAGCGCCTTCAGGACGGAGCGGGTTCTCGATAAAATGCCCAATTTTCAACTGGCCCCCGATGAAATCGATGCGCTGGTTGTTTTACTGAAAGGATTCAACGGCACAAAGGTCCCGGAAAGATACCGGAAGATTTTGACGGAAAAAGAAAAAATTCTGGAAACCGGGCGCAGGCTGATAACGAAATACAATTGCCGGGGCTGCCATCATATCGAGGGCGTGGGAGGCCGAATCCAAAAATACATTCCCGCCAGGGCCAACTACCCGCCTCCCCTTGAAAATGGCCCGTACCACGTGGGGGAACGCATTAAGGCCTCCTGGCTGTTTTCGTTCCTGCAAAATCCCACCCCGGTCCGCACCTGGGTGAAAGTGCGGATGCCCACTTTCAACCTGACCGACAAGGAAGTCCGGGACCTCACCGCCTATTTTGAAGCCTTGGCGCCCATGGAAATTAAATACGAAGCCGGCATCAACCTGGAAAAGGAAAATAAAATCATTCAACTCGGATCCGAAATTGTCAATTACATGGATTGCGGCAAGTGTCATGACGACGGCGCCAAGGGCATCGATTTTTCCATAGCCAGTGAAAGATTGCGGCAGGACTGGATCCCGCGCTGGTTGGAAAGAACCCGGGAACTGATCCCCTGGACGCGCATGCCCGCCCATTGGGATAAAAAAGGAGATAAGTTCGTTGTCAAAAAGAAATTCGAGCTCCTCAAACAGGTGGGTGACCTGGATGATCAGTTAGAAGCCATTAAAGATTTCATTGTGGCCTACAACACCGCCGATATCGATTTCGACCGGGTTCTTGGCGAGGAACCCAGCAGTGATCAGAGTGTCTCCCCGGGCGATGAGGAATCCTTGGAGGGTGAAGAAGAGGGTGCGGAGGACGAAGAGGATATGGGCGGGGATGAGGATGAAGAGTTTTTTGAATAACTCGAAAGGGGAGAGGGATTGAAAATAACAGTGGAAATGGGGGAAATTTAAACGTAAAATTTTTGTAGTCATCAATTTTTAACCTTTTTTATACTAAAATAATCATGGAAAACTCCGGTCTCGAAAATTTTTTACTGATCGCAACCAAACCGGACAACATTCCCATTGGGACCATGTTGTTTTTCGTGGGATGGGTTTTCTGGATCGCGATTAAGCAGATGGTCGCCCACGACCGGCTTATCAAAGAAAACAAGAAAGAAAAAATCTGGGATGAAATGATCAAGTAGTGGGTATCTTCCTCATTGCATTTGTTTCTTTTTTCATTGGATTGATTCTTATTTTCCTGTTAAAAAATACCTCGGGTCCGCCTCCGCGGGAACTGCTTCATTTTGACAAGCCCGAAGATAAACCTCAATATTTGACGGACCCTGAAGCGTTCCAGGAAAAATGCCTGGAATTTCTGTACAAATTTCACCTCGAACTCAAGCATTCCATCTGGGCCACCGACAGCGAACTGGAAATCATCATGGACGATGAAACTCCCGTAGTCGGGGGGACCTACCTGGCTCTTTGCATTATCAACCCCCCCAACAATACCGTGAACAGCATCAAGGTGAAGGGATTTCTTGACACGGTCAAGGGCGAGGGGGCTTCGCGCGGCATCATTATCACCACGGGCTATTTTTCCCATGAGGCCATCAGTTCCATCGAAGAAGAGCCCGTCGAATTGGTCAATGTGCTTTCTTTCGTGTCTTATCTGAAAAAATTTGAAATATATTGACCCCGCCTTCCCGGTTCCGATAATGTGGTGTTTCGAACCTGAAAACCCCGTCTAGAAATTTTAAAGAATTCCTGTAAAATAGATAAAATACGCGGCAATCCCGGTCTTCCGGGGACCTGCTGTTCCGGGTCTTCCATAAAATCTGGCCAGGGGGTATCGTTTTCAATCAGGAGCATCCTCCGGACAAAACTCCACTCCATGAAAATCAGCGAAATATTAAACAAGGGTAAGCCGGTTTTTTCTTTTGAATTTTTTCCTCCCAAAAATAATGATGGTTTTCTGCAACTCTATCAAACCATCGAAAGTTTCAAACGATGGAATCCGGGGTATGTCTCCGTCACCTATGGCGCCGGCGGCAGTACCCGTTCGAAAACCATCGAACTGGTGGGACGCATCAAACACCAGATCGGACTGGAAAGCATGGCCCACCTGACCTGCGTGGGACACAATGTGGATGAGATTCGGTCCATTCTGGACCGTTTGCGGGAAGAAGGCATCCAGAATGTCCTCGCCCTTCGGGGAGACCCACCTCAAGGGGAAAAAAGTTTTGTCAAAACCCGAAACGGCTTCGGGTATGGAAATGAATTGGTGGCCTTCATCAAAAAAAATTATTCATTCTGTCTGGGGGTTGCCGGCTACCCGGAAGGACATGTCGAGTGCCCCGATAAATCTATCGACTTGCAAAACCTGAAAAGGAAGGTGGAGGCCGGAGCTGATTTTATCGTCACGCAACTGTTTTTCGAGAACCGGTTTTATTTCGATTTCGTGGAACGGGCTCGGGCGATTGGCATAAGCATTCCCATTATTCCCGGAATCATGCCCATCATTAACGCCAATCAGACAAAGAAATTCATCAAAATGTGCGGCGCGACCATTCCCGCTGCATTGATGGCCCGCCTGGACCGGGTTCAGGACGATACGGAGGCCGTCAGGCGGATCGGTATCGAACATGCCACGGAGCAATGTGAAGAACTATTGCTGGGAGGGGCTCCTGGAATCCATTTCTACACTCTCAATCGATCCACGGCGACACTTTCCATCCTCGGCAGGTTAAAGAACCGAGTAAATTTAAGTGAAAATATTTGATTCGACTCATAATTCATTCCTTCCATTTTCATGCCGGAAATTCGTAACCTACTATTGATTGCGTTCCTGGGTTTGGTTACGCTGGCCGCTGGCGGGCGGGAAACGCTCCCTTTGAGAAATATCACCGATGATATGGTGTTTATTCACGCGGGAACCTTTAAAATGGGGTGCGATGGTTTTGGTCATCAGCATGGGGCTCCCGCTCATCTGGTTTACCTCGATCCCTACATGATTGATAAATTCGAGGTGACCAACCAGCGGTACGAGGAAATCTTTTCCGAGCACAGGTTGCGGCGAAGCCCTTTTTCCCATTGTGATAATTGCCCCGTTTCCAGAATCAGTTGGTACGAGGCGGCGGACTATTGCCATTTGATCGGGAAATCGCTTCCCAGCGAGGCGCAATGGGAAAAAGCCGCCAGCAACGGCAATGGATGCGATTTCCCCTGGGGCAGCGAGTTTGATCCCAGTCAACCCCAGGCTCGTGGTCATTTGAAGCTGCGTGATAAAAGCGCGCCGGTGGGCAGTTATCCGCCGAATCAATACGGAATTTATGACTTGGCCGGGAATATGTGGGAATGGGTCAGTGATTGGTTTTCGTTATCCTATTATTTCCAGGACATCATGTACAATCCAAGGGGACCCAGCCGTGGAATCATGAAAGTCCGCCGCGGCGGGTCTTGGTCCGACAGCGTTAAGGCCATGGCCAGCGGCTACAGGGATTGGAGTTACCCCTTCTCGCGGGGTTTCAATGATATCGGTTTCCGTTGCGCGATCAATTTGAAAATAAGGGTAAAATCCCCCTGATATGATAACTGCGGTCAAACGTGAATATATCGGCCGGTTGATTGATGAATGTCTTTCCGAGGATGGAGACGCCCTGGAACTGAAGGGAAAATTCATGGGCGACGAAGGGGTGGAAGCCCTGGTGCAGTTCAGAAAATTGGAGACGGTCGAAAATCTGGACCTGGCCCGAAATAACTTGACTCACAAGGGGGCCAGACACCTGTCCCAATGCGGTCACCTGAAACGGCTTAAGCGTCTTTATATCGGGGATAACGATATTGGCGATAAGGGCACCGCTGCATTGATCCAGGCCGATTTTTGTGCGAACCTGGCGCACCTGGACCTGCGTTTCAACAACATCGAACGCGCGGGCGGGCTGGCGCTCGCGGGATCGGATAAATTTAAAAAACTTCAGGTTTTAATTTTGCAGGAAAATCAGGTCGGCAATGACACCCTCATCACCCTGGCCAAATCCCCTGCCTTTGCCAATCTCAGAAAACTGAATTTATACCGGACCGGCCTCACGGTCGAGGGCATTAAAGTGCTGGCCAAATCCAAGGTTTTACAACGGCTCAAACACCTCAATCTCGCCAGAAACTATTTATACAAGGATGCCGCCAGGGCGCTAGCCCGAACTCAAACCTTGACGAATATTGTAACGCTGCAAATGTTTGATACCGGGATCGGCGCTGAAGAGGCGAAAATGATCCTGGCTTCCGAATCGTTTTCTAAATTAAAAACGTTCCGGGTGACGTGAAAGATGGCCCGGCCTGCGGCGGCCGGTTTCATGAAGGCTAACCTTTCTTAACGCCGGTGTTCCATTCCCGCCACTGCTCACGAACGATCCGCCGCGCTGTTTTCGAGTCCACCTCCGCCAGGCGATTTTTTAAGTAATTCAGCTTCAGGATTTTCCCCGCGCGGATTCCGTGCATATTCCCCTTGATAAAAGAATCCCGGTTATCCATCCACAGGGTGACAGCCACGCGCGTGGCCTCTTTCCGGTTATAGCCCAGGCTCTCCGATATCTTCCACAAGGTATCTCCAGGATGGATGGCGACCGAGTGGGCAATGGGGTCCATTCCCTCCCAGGAAGCCAGCCGCACTTTTATTTGACTCGCCAAAGGGAGAGGGGCTTGTTCCATTCCCGGCGATTTCTCTAAGGGACGGTTCGCCAGAATCAGACGGAGGTCCCGTTCCGAGAGGCGGATATGGTTGTAATGATAAAACACTTTCCGGGAATATTTTTCGGGTTGGTACCCGCGTTTCAAGTATCGCGTTACCCGGGTGGGGCCGTGGTTGTAGGCCTCAAGGGCCAGCTCCAAATCCCCGAAACGATTCAGCAGTTTGTTCAGATAATAGGCCCCCATGGCAATATTGATTTTCGGCTCGTATAAGGAATTTTTTCCCTTCCAGGCGGTTTTCATCTCGGAAGCCAGGGCGCGGCCGGTGCGCGGGCGGATCTGCATCAGGCCCAGGGCGTCTCGCACCGAACGGGCTCGGTTATAAAAAGAACTCTCGGTGATTATCACCGCTGTAAGGAAAAGGGGATCGTACCCGTATTTTTGGCTCTGTTCAAAAATGATCCGCGGAATTTGCCCCTCCCGCTCCTTTTCCAGTCCGGTGTGGTATTTGGTCAGGACTTGTGTGATTCTCGCCTTGACCATTTTCTGGTAGAGCGATTCATGGATTTTGGGGATATCTTTAATCTGCGGTGAAGATTTTTGCTCGATTTTTTTGACAGGCCTGGTGGGGACCGGCAGAGGTTTCGTGGATTCTGCTTCCAGACTGACCCATGAGGCGCCTGAAGCGGCCATGGAAAAGATCAGGCTGATCCAAAGGGACTTCATTCTGTATAAGAGCATGTTTCCCTCATCCGAATTGTTGATCAAAGTTTTCAACAAATATCGTATTTAGGATATGAAATTTTTTTTACAGGAGGATTAAGGTGGGGTCACAACTTTGCCACAAACCGGAAAGCGAAAATGGCGGGGGAAAAATGAGGTGTAAGCTTTTGAAAAACCCCTTGTTAATTTTACCGGAGGGGATGGGGAGAGGGACGGGATCCGGTGGAATCATGGGGATTTCGCGAAAATCAGGCGTACCGGTCATTGAGCCAGGGTTCCCCGGTGTTGGAGTAACCCCGTTTTTCCCAAAACCCCAGTTCGTCGTGCTCGCGAAAAATAATTTCTCCGATCCATTTCGCCCCTTTCCAGGCATAAAGTTGAGGGGTGATCATGCGGACCGGTCCGCCGTGTTCCCTGGCGAGGGGTTTTCCTTCCCACCGGTGAACCAGGAGAACGTCGTATTTCATCGCCTCCTCCAGGGGAAGGTTGGTGGAATAACCGTCAAACGCCTTGACGTACACGAATTTTGCGCTAGGAAGAACTTCGCAGTGGTTGGCGATATCCTTGAACCGGACTCCGACCCAGTGATTGTCCAGGCGGCTCCAGGAGGTCACGCAATGGAAGTCGGAGACATCCTCCACCTGGGGAAAAGCCAGGAATTCCCCCCACGTGAACGTTTGGGTGCGTTTTACCAGTCCCGACAGGGTCAGGTTCCAGGTTTCCGGGAATAATTCGGGTTGGACTCCCAGGTCCAGGACCGGCCAGTTCTTGGTGACCCTTTGCCCGGGAGGGATTTTGGGATTGCCGTCCCGGTTCAGTTCACCTTCACCCATGGGCAATTCACCCTCCCATTTCCGATTGTTCCGCAGAGTTTTCCTGTACTCGATGAGCCTTTCCCGGCCCTTGATTCTTTTGGAGTTCGGATCGTATTGCATATTATCCCGTGGACTGTTCAAGGAATGTAATTCCAGTTATTGAATTGAAAGGGATCGGGTTTGCGAGGCGGGTACGGTGGACCGCGTTGCTGTCTTGTTCACCGGTTTCTAACCCCTGGTCCCGTGTTTAGACATTGGATGTTACAAAAGCCAAATGGTCACAGCAAATTAAAAATCCTTCGAAATTCTCCCGCTGGAGGGAAATCCAGGGTCTCGGCCAGATTCCTGATACTTAACCATTAAAGTGATTCTTCCGGAAAACCGAAAAGAATAAATAGAACCCTATGAAGGTTTCCTGCCATTGTTCCGTCCATCGCCATGAACCTTAAGATTTTAACCTTTAATTGGCACGAACCCTACCTTTGTCTCCTGTCGCGCATCGGTCACGAATTCCTGGTAGCCGAGCCTGACATCGCGCCGGGCCATATCCGGCGGTGGGATGAAAATATGCGTCCCGTTCCCGCGAATATTCGTCTGGTGTCCCTTGATCAGGCGCGGGAGGCCCTCAATCAGGGCGAAATCGACCTGGTCATCGCGCACAACGTAAAGGACTTGGTCTGGACCCGGGAATACACCCTACCCAAAATCCTGGTCTTTCATAACCGGCTGACCACGGAAATCGCTCTGGGGAAAAACCGCATAGATCGAGAGACCTACCTGGAGAAAATCCGGCCCCTATTGGAAAACGTGGGCAAGGTATTTATTTCCGAGAGCAAAAAACAGGATTGGGGTCTTGAGGGAAGGGTCATACTCCCCGGTCTGGATGTGGCCGAATACGGCGGGTACACCGGCGAAAAGCCCTGTATCCTCAGAGTGGGTAACCTGTTCAGAGAGAGGGATCTCATGATGGGGTTTTCCCGGAGTGAACGCCTGGTGGGGGATCATCCTTCCATTGTCCTGGGACTGAACCCCTCCATTCCCGGGTCCCGGCTGTCCCGGGGATTCGGCGATTTGATGAATCATTACCGGTCCTGCCGGCTTTTCCTGAATTCGACGGTGGATGATTACGAAGATGGATACAATCTGGCCATGCTTGAGGCGATGGCCGCCGGGATGCCGGTGGTATCTACCTTTAACCGGACTTCCCCGATCCGGGACGGAATGAATGGCTACGTCTCGGAACATCCGGATTATCTCGTCAATCGCGTGCAGGAGTTGTTGAACGACCGGGAAAAGGCCAAAAATATAGGACAAAGGGGAAAGGAAACGGTGCGGGAAAAATTCGGAATTGAGGCCTTTTTAAGATCCTGGACCGGGGCCGTGGAGGAATCCGTCATCGAATTCCTGGAGAGAACCGGGATTTCGGTGCAACGCCGGAAGATGTCTTTTCACGAGAAATCCAAGAAAAATGTCCTCATGAATTACGTTTCCTATCCGGTGACCACCGCGTTTTATCTGGAACGGGCGTTGCGGAAAAATCACAATGTGATCACCTGCGGTCCGATGATATCCAGGGAGGTGATCGACCAATGGGATCTTGGCGCCCTGAACCGGGAAACAGCTCCCCACGATATTTCCTGCGATGATGCCACGTCCTTGCGCGAGATTTTAAGCCGGCTGCCGCATGGCTGGGAGCCGGATTTTTTCCTGTGGGTGGAGACCGGCTTGGGCCAGTTGCCTCCCGACCTGGATCGTCACTCTTTTCCCAGGGCCTGTTACTTGATCGATACCCATCTTCATCTGGAACGGCACCAGGAGATCGCAAGGCATTTTGATTTTGTTTTTCTGGCGCAGAAGGTTTATGTCGAGCCCATGAAGGCCTCCGGATGCCGGAATGTGTTCTGGCTGCCTTTGGCCTGTGACCCGGAAATCCATGGCAAAAAGGAAGTGCCGCGGGAATACGATGTGGGGTTTGTGGGTTCGGTGACTCCCGCCCATGGCCGGCGGAAAAAGCTTCTCGAAGCCATCGGGAAAAATTTTGACCTTCATCTGGACCGCAAATTCCTGGAGGAAATGGCGGAGGTTTTTTCCCGGTCCAAAATCGTCTTCAACAATGCCATCAAACAAGACCTGAACATGCGGGTTTTTGAAGCCCTGTGCAGCGGGACCTGCCTCGTTACTGATCCCGCGCCCGCAAGCGGCCTGCAGGAATTTTTTGAGGATGGCAGGCACCTGGCGCTTTATCAGGATGAGACCCTCGTCCAAACCATCCGGTATTACCTGGACCACCCGGAGGAAAGAAAACGCATCGGGGAGGCAGGGCGAAAAGAAGTGCTGGCCCGGCATACTTATGATCATCGGGTTCAGTTCCTGATCGACACCTTGAACCACGGCCTTCGGGAACCGCGGCAACCCATGCAAGCAGGGGTCCAACCGGATTCATATTACCAGAATGTGCGTCACGACATCCTTCCCTTGATTCCGGCAAACGCCGGGTCGATTCTGGAGGTCGGGTGCGCCGCGGGAGGAACGGGAAGCGAGCTTAAAAAGCGCAAAGGGGTTTTTATCGCCGGGGTGGAGATGGACCCGGAAGCGGCGCGCCAGGCGCGTCAGGTCCTGGACGATGTCATTGAAGGGAATATCGAGGAACTGGAATTGCCCTACGCGGAAAGCAGCTTCGACTGTATTCTTTTTGCCGATGTCCTGGAGCATCTGGTTGATCCTCTTTCGGTATTAAAAAAAGTCAAGAAATTGCTCAAGCCCGGCGGAACGGTTGTGGCCAGCATTCCCAACGTTCAGTATTTTGGGTTGATCCACCACTTGGTGGAAGGAAACTGGACCTACCAGAAGGAAGGTATCCTCGATAATACGCATTTGCGGTTCTTTACATTCCGGGAAATCGAGAAATTATTTACCGTAGCGGGTTTAGAGATCCGGGAAGTGGATGAAACCCTGGACCCGCAATATGAAAATTTCCGAAATGGATCCACCACCACCCTGAACATCGGCCGCATGAGTGTCCGGGACCTGGATCCCGATGAGATGCGGCGGTTTTTTGTTTTTCAATACAAAATTGCGGCCCAATCCCAGGTCGAAGCTGTAGAGAATCCGGCGCCGTCCGTGCTGCTTCAGGAAAAAGATCAACTGTTGCGGCAGGCCGCGGATATGGAAAAGGAGAAAAAATTTTCAGGAGCCATTTCGGTTTATCGCCGGGTTCGGGAGTGCTTCCCGGATTGCCCCGAAGCGGTGGTTCTGGAAGCCAACTGCCATATGCATTCGCGGGAGCCCGGCCAGGCGGAGGATCTTTACCGGGAAGCGGTCCGAATGGACGAAAACCATGCCGGAGCCCGGCTGGGGTTGGGACTTCTGGAATTGCAGCGGGGAAACCTTGCTGCCGCGGTCCGCGATTTGGAAAGCGCCCTCCGGATTCAGCCGGAAAACGAAAAAGTCCAGTGCGGGTTGGGAATGGCTTACCGGCAGGCCAAGCGGTTTAAGGAAGCCCAGGACTGTTTTACCCGCGTCCTCGATCGAAATATGGAAAACCTGTCCGCCATGACAAATCTTTTGGAATTGGCCTACGAAAGCGGGGAATTCGCGGAAAGCGAGAGGGTTCTGAGACGATACCTGAAACTGCATCCGGCCAATTTGAATATGCTTTTCGGCCTGGCGGGGGTCCTTTTCAAGATGAACCGGTTGAAAGAGGCCAAGGAAACCCTCGACCTGATCCTGATTTTTAATCCGGACCATTCCGACGCCCTGGGACTTTGGAAATGTATCGAATCGGACCGGGTTCAGGCATCTTGAACGAATAATTTTATTCCCGGTAAGTTCCGGGTTTTTTTGCCGACGATGGATTATTTCCAGAAAAATCTCGCCTTGCTGGGTGAGCACGACCCCTATCTAGCCCGCCGGGTAAGGGACATCGATCTTCCCCGGGACATAACGGTTTTTCCCGCCAGGGACGGCCATCCCGTTCTCCAAGCCGGGAAGGTGTCCCTGCACAGCACTTACCATCCCAACCAGGAAGCGGCGCGGAGGGTCTCCGAATATGTCTCCCGGAACGGACCCCCCAATACTGTGTATGGACTGGGATTCGGGTACCACATCCTTGAAATCCTCGCCTCCCAGCAGGGAGACCTGAGGGTCATCGAGCCTTCGATTGAGATATTCCGGGTTTTCCTTTCGGTGATGGACCTCAAACCCTTTCTGCCGCGGACCCGGTTTCTGGTCGAAGAACCCCCGGAAAAAGTGCTCGCCCGGCACCAGCCCCAAGACTGGAACACCTTCGAACACCCGCCTTCCATCCAGATTGCCTCCCTCTATTTTGAAAGGTTGGAGCGGGGCCTGGGTTTGATGGATACCTTGAAGTCCCACCCTTTGCGGATCCTGGTGATAAATCCCATTTACGGCGGATCCCTGCCTACCGCCCATTACTGCGCCGGGGCGCTGAAAGATTTGGGCCACCATGTTTCCACGGTCGATTGTGAAAAGTTTGCCGATGGGTATTTTTCTCTGGACGGAGTGAGCCGTAAAAAACAAAACGCTGAAATCCTTTCGCACCTGTTCATGAACCTGATGGGAGAAATCGCCGCCGCGCGCGCCGCGGATTTCCAGCCCGATCTGATACTGGCCCTGGCCCAGGCCCCGCTCACTCCCAGGGCGATCGAGCGGTTGAAAACCCTGGGGGTTCCCGTCGCCTTCTGGTTCGTTGAGGATTTCCGGACCCTGACCTACTGGGAGGAAATCGCCGGTTGCTACGACTATTTTTTTACTCTCCAGAGGGGAGAATTTTTCGGCCGGCTTTCCGGGGCGGGCGTGAAAAAGTTTTATTATCTTCCCCAGGCCTGTTACCCGAAGATGCATCGTCCGTTGGTGTTGTCCGCCGAGAAACGTCAAACCTTTGGGGCGGACCTTTCTTTCATGGGAGCCGCTTATTATAACCGGATCCAGTCCTTTCCTCGTCTGCTGGAATACGATTTTAAAATTTGGGGAACCGGGTGGGATTTGAAATCCCCTGTCGGACAACGCGCGCAAAACGGTAACCAGAGGGTTACCCCGGAAGAGGCCATCAAAATATATAACGGCGGCGGAATCAATTTGAACCTGCATTCATCGACCTACCATGAAGGGGTGCATCCGGAGGGCGATTTCATCAATCCCCGCACGTTTGAGATCGCCGCCTGCGCCGGGTTCCAACTGGTGGACCACCGTTCCGAACTGGAGGAGTTGTTCAAGGTGGGAGAGGAAATGGTCACCTTTCACGATATCGAGGAGCTTAAGGATAAAATCAATTATTACCTCGTCCATGAAGAAGAAAGAACCGGCATCGCCGGAAAGGCTTCCCGGCGAGTTTTAGCCGAGCATACTCTGCAACACCGGTTGAATGAAATGCTGCTGCATATTTTCCTGGATCATCCGGAGCATTTGAACCGACGGCTGGCTCCCCGGAAGGACCCCGTGGATTATTTTATCCGGCAGGCGGGAGAGGATACCGAGTTGGGACGTTACCTGGAGCCGTTTCGCGGGGTCCCGGAATTTTCCTTGAAAACTCTGATTGACCCTATAGAAAAAGGGGCGGGGGCATTGAACAAAAGTGAAACCCTCCTCCTCATGCTCAACCAATTGATCAAGGAAGAGGCCTGACCCTTGGCAAAAAAAATTCTCATCATGAGCCTGACCCGCATGGGTGATCTGGTGCAGGCGACCCCGCTCATCGCCGGACTGCGTCAAATGCATCCGGGGGCGGAAATCACCCTGATGGTGTCCAGTGATTTCGCGGAATTCGCCACACGCGTTCCCCATGTCGACGACATCGTGGCATTTAACATACGGCAGTTCACGAAGCGGATGGCCGGCAAGGAAATTTCCTGGGTGGAGATTTATCGATACCTGGAAGGATTTCTCAATGACTTGAAGGCGCGGCATTACGATCATGTGGTAAACCTCAGCCATTCCAAGCTCAGTGCCCTGATGATTCTTTACCTTGGAATTAAACGGGTCACGGGATTTTTTTGCAACGAGACCGGGGACCGTGTGACGGAGCACCCGTGGATGCAGTATTTCGGCATCGAACCCTTCAACCGGATTTATAATCCGTTCAACCTGGTGGAAATATTCACCCGGAGCGGAGACATCCGCCCGGAGGGATTGTCCATCCAACTGAAGATCCCCGGGGAAGGCGGCGCATCCACCGGGGAACTGGTGGTGCGGGAAAAACTCGATGACGAGGAGTTGATCATCGGCATCCAGGCCGGTTCCAGCCTGGAAGGCCGCCGGTGGCCCGCGTCCCGGTTTGCCGAATTGGCGGATCAGTTGGTGGAAAATCACAACGCGCGGATCCTGCTGTTCGGTGTAGCCTCCGAGTCCATACTTGCGGGCGAGATCACCGCCGCGGTGAAACGAAAAGAGCGGGTAACGGACCTGACGGGGAAGACGAGCATCGTCCAATTGATGGGGCTGCTTAGAAAATGCCGTTATCTCGTGACCAACGATACGGGAACCATGCACATCGCCGCGGCCCTGGGGGTGCGGATTGTCGGCCTGTTTTTCGCCCACGCCCATCCACATGAGACAGGGCCGTATACTCCCGGAAATCTTGTTTTTCAGGCCAGAATTTCCTGCGCCCCCTGCAGTTACGGCGTTCACTGCAACAACATCGTCTGCACCCGGCATGTCCTTCCGCATCACATTCAGGCGATGATCGGCTCGCATATTCAGGAAGGAACCTGGAAAGTGCCCCCGGACCTCCCCGGTCTGAAGGAACTGAGCATTTTTCAAACCCGGACCGATGCAGACCGGGGGTTGGTCCTTCAGCCCCTGATTCGGCATCCCGTGACCTTGGAGGATATTTTCCGGTATTGTTATTCACGGTTTTGGCTTGAGACCTTTGGGAATATTTCAGCCGATGTTCTACCCGATTCCGGGGCCCGGTCCAGAATCGCTGAGACGATCCGGAAGGATTTTGATTGCAGAGATGTTTCCGGCGTTCTGGAAAGGGTGCGGGTCAAACTGGGGATTTTGACCCAGTTACGGGAATTGGGGAGGCAGGGTATGGGTTTGGGCGAAAAAATCCTTCATTTGTGCCGGCCCGGGAGCGATTCCCAAAGCCTCCGGATTTTCGCGGAAGCGATTTCCCGGATCGATGGAACGATAGATCAAATCGGATGCGTCCACCCTGAATTGAAACCCATCACCGATATTTTTAACAAGCGGAAGGAAAATTTTCAGGGGGAGGAAATCGAGTCTCTGGCGGAGGCCACGTATCGGGAGTATTACAAACTCAGGGAGGAAAGTGAACGCATGGGGGAGATTTTATCCGCCGTGGTGGAAACGTTGGCGGACCCGGCCGCCCCGGGTGATCAGGTGGCTGCCAGTTCCATCAATGCTCTGGTGCCCGGAAGGTAGGAAGCCATATCCGATTTGGCTTCATCCATGAGAAAACCTTCCAGAAATTCCAGGGCCGCTCCGCCCCCCGTGGACACAAAAAAATTCCAGGTCATGTAGTTCCAAAGGACATAGCTGTCGTTTTCGATGAACCCTATGGTGAGCAGGCTTCGGTTGATGGGTTGCAAGAGTTGTTTTTCGATTTGTTTTTTGATCAGATTTTTAAGCTCATTGATGCTGATCTTGTTCAGGGTCGCGGCGGAATCGCCACCGCCAATGACCACGGAAAGGTTTTCCCGGAGAAGGGAGGCGGCAAACAGGAGTTTCGCCATTTCAAGGGATCCTTCCGTGTATGCGCTGGATGAAGGATGGTCGTAAGCGCCCAGCGGACCGTTCCAAAAAATATTTTCGATTCCGGCGGGTAAAATGTTCTTGGGAAAATTCTCGATGGTTTTGGGTCCGAGATCCAATTGAATTTCTTTATTCATATCGGGCAGGGTTTTCACGTCGTATGTGGAGCTGTGGTATTCGGTAACCACCTTGTAATCGTCGGGCAACTGGATGGTGACCCTGTTTTTTTCCGCCAAGTCCAGAATCTCATCCGCAAGTTTAATTTCGTTCAGGAGATTCTGGTTTTCCTCAAGGTTATTGCTGAGGAGCTTGAGAGGGATATTGTCCAGTGCCGGGGGGCTAACCTGGTCCCGGTGCTTCTTCGCCAAGAGAAAAGCATTGACCATCTTGCCGCCAATGAAGATGAGTTTGATTTTGGTGCGGACGAACTGTTTGAGTATCTTTATTTTGTCGGATATTTTCGCCCCCCCGGCGATGACCACTGTTTTTTGGGGATTGGTGATCACCCGTTTCCCGAATTCTCCCAGCCTTTGGATTTCTTCGTATAAAAGATTTCCGGACACCACGAGTTTGCCTTTCTGGCGCATGAGCTGGGGCAGCATTTTTATACTTTTTGTAACCCGATGGCTGCATCCGAACGCACAATTGATATAAACGTCCGTAATTTCCGCCAGTCGTGTGATGACCTCTGCCCGGTAGGTTTCCGGGTTGCGGGGCTCCAACAGGTAACGAAGATTGGGAAGGAACTTGATTCCGCCGATAGGCATGCGATGATCGGCAAGAATTTCCAGGGAATGTTTCATATGTGAATCTATGATTTCCGGAGGAAAGATGGTATAAGTTGCACCGTACCTTTGGCGGATTAAGGTATCGAAATGGGAACTGACAAACTGGATATTGAATATGCCGTCCCAACCGATATGATCCTTGGTTTTATGGGGCCGTCCGAGATGGGAACCGATGACCATTCGGACATCCCCTTCGGTGAGTTCATGGATTTTCTTAAAGGTCAGGTCCAGAAAACGCCGGATCCGCGTATCATCCGCTACCTTGAAGTAACCTTTGTGGGATGGCTTTAGGGGAACATTGAAATCTACCCGGAGGAATATGGTCTTTCCCCTTAAATCCGAAGGTTTTAGACTGTCCAGGGAGACCATTCCAATTTTATCCATCGCGCCATGTCCTCGTTAGTGGGTGAGGGCGGGGTTTCACCAAAAATAATAACTGAGATAATTGATTGGCAACTGGTTTTAAGGGCGATAAAATGAGGCCTTGATCCAGCCCGAAAAATTATCGGGGCTTTTCCTTGAAATTTGCTGAAAAATCAATTCCCGGAATCGCTTTTAAGGAAATTCAATGGCTAAATATAACGAATTTATAGCAAAATCATACAAATTTATTCCATAAATGGCTTGGTTTTTTTTGCATTATAAGGGATTTAAGGGCAGATTAAAATTGATTCTGATAATATTGGCCAATTTTTGTCGTGAACCCCTCCATTTAATGGGAAAAGGACTGTAATTATTTCAGGGATCCCCTCTGAAAGGTTTCGTAAAGATAGTATAACCTATTGAAAGTTGATTACTTAATTTTAAATCTACCCCTTTTGCCACCTAAATGGACGGGGTCGGAAATTGGATATTGATTTTTTAGGCTCCTGAGGCCGTTTTATAAGTATTCTTGCAATTTTTTAATTTGACGAATTCGCGGAAGAATTATTATCCGCAACCACAAATCTTTGGCGAGAAAAAGCAAAATGTCAAAAAAATTAATGTTAATCAATGCCGACCATCCAGAAGAATGCCGGGCGGTTCTTTTGGAGAACGGCAAAGTGGAAGACCTGATCGTCGAGCACGCTTCCCACGAGCAAATTAAAGGCAACGTCTATCTGGCGACAATAAACCGTGTCGAGCCCTCGATCGAAGCCGCTTTCCTTGATATCGGGGGCCGAAAATTTGGTTTTTTGCCTTTTAAAGATGTCAGAAAGGATTCCTATCTCCATACGGGCGAGAAAAAGGCGAGAACGAGAATACAGGATGTCCTCGTCCGGGGCCAGAAACTGTTGGTGCAGGTGGTGAAGGAAGGCCGGGATGCCAAGGGTCCTTCACTGACCAATTGGATCAGTATTCCCGGCCGGTTTCTGGTTTTAATGGCGGGCCAGGAATCCAGCGCCATTTCCCGGAAAATCGAGGATGAGGGAGAGCGTAAAAAACTCCGGGAGATCATCACCGAATTCAACTTGCCGGAGAACATGGGGGTGATCATCCGGACAGCCGGATTGGGCCGGACCAAGGCGGAACTTCAGAAAGACCTGCAAATGCTGATGAAAATCTGGGAAAACATAAATGACACCGTCAAAAAGGTGAGCTCGAGGGCGCCCGCCTTGGTTTACCGGGAACCGGACCTGGTGGTGCGGACGGTGCGCGACCATTTTACCACCGACACCTCGGAAATTATCGTGGACGACATGACGGCCTACAAGGCCATCAATGAATTCGTCCATATGGTGATGCCCCGGATGCACCGGCGCGTGAAATTGTATCAGGAAACCAAGCCCCTCTTTTCCCAATACCATGTCGAAGAGCAGATCGATTCGATTTACGACCGGAAAGTCCTTTTGCCCTCCGGGGGTTCCATCGTTTTTGATAGCGGGGAGGCCATGGTCTCCATCGATGTCAACTCCGGAAAGACCACGGGCGCCAGCCAACTGGAAGAGACCGCCGTAAATACCAACCTGGAAGCCGCCGATGAAATCGCCAGGCAATTGCGGTTGCGGGATCTCGGGGGACTGGTGGTGATCGATTTCATCGATATGTTCCAGAAAAAAAACAAGTCCCTGGTTGAAAAACGTCTCAAACAGGGGTGCAAAAATGACAAGGCCCGGATCAATATATCCCGGATTTCCAAGTTCGGCCTGTTAGAGATGTCCCGTCAACGGATGTCCCCTCCTGTAAAGGAAGGCGTGTTTGAACAGTGTTCTCTTTGCAGGGGATCGGGGCTGGTCAAATCCTCCGGGGCGGCGGCTTTGGGGGTCCTTCGGAAGATTCAGGAAAACCTGGCCCTGGGGAAGATTAAAAAGCTGGCCGTGGAAGGTTCCCCCGAGGTGGGGGATTACCTGCTCAATCACAAAATGAAATTTCTCATGGAATTGCAGGAAAGGCACCATTTCCAGGTCGAGTTTATAAGCCGACCGGGCCTTTCATTTGAAAATTTCACCTACACCGTCCTGGAAAGAAAAAGAGAAGAGGAACCCGTTCCCGAATCCCGGCCCAAGGAATTCAGGGGCCGGAAAAGGGATGAAACCAGAAAAACCGGGGAAAGCGCCCGGGAGGGAAAGGAGGAGCGGAAAGAAGACACCGCGGAAATGGAAAAGCCCCCGGGGCGGAAGCCCAAAACGGTTGGGAAAAAACGCTACACGCGCCGAAAAACAGTCGCCCGGAAAAGTTCCAGGAACCGCACCTACCGAAAACGGGTCCGGCGGCCCGAGTCCGCGGAGGCTTCATCGGACAGCAATAAACCCCTGACGGGGGAGGACTCTTCTAAAACAGGGAGCCCGCCGGGGGAAACCCATTCCATGGAAGAGAAGGCACCCGCCGGGGTGGCAGCAAATCCCATGAACCCCGCCGAACCCGCGGCCCGGCCCAAGGGACTCGATGTGAAAGAGGAGACCTCTCCGCCGCCTATTTCCGAGGAGCCCCCGGCCTGATGGGGGCATGAAGCGGGCGCGTAATCAATGAGGGAAAATGGCCCTTAAGACCCGCGGGATGCGGAAAGGGCGCATCGAAATCCCGTGTCCCAGAAACGTCCGCTGGGGGGAAGGAAATTTCGGTAAGGGATCATGTTGAATTCTTTCATGAATCCGTGTTGGCGTTTTTGAAAGGAACCCCCT
This sequence comes from Nitrospinaceae bacterium, assembly GCA_046754465.1. Lineage (GTDB taxonomy): Bacteria > Nitrospinota > Nitrospinia > Nitrospinales > VA-1 > JBHHVU01. The sequence continues at coordinate 46,304 of JBHHVU010000015.1, forward strand.
CGAACTACCTTGAATCTTTTTCCAAAGTTTTCATCTTTGTAGGTGGAATTGGGGTAGGGCTGGTAGAAACTCGCCGTCCATTCGGAAACGTTCCCGTTCATGTCATACACCCCAAGGGGGGTGATGTCCTTTTCCATGCTTCCGACCGGTTTTACTGTTTTGCCAAAATTGGCGAATTCCTTTTGAAACGTGTTTCCCCATACATACAGGCGGCTATCCTGTCCCCTCGCGGCTTTTTCCCATTCCGATTCCGTTGGCAGGCGTTTGCCGATCCATAAACAATAAGCATCGGCTTCATACCAGTTGATTCCCCGGATGGGTTCCCGGGGTTGCGCCACCGAATACTTTGCGTTCGGTTTGAAGCGAATGAAGTCCTCATAGGTGACCTCGTATCGGTCGATATAAAATGGGTCCTCGTATTTTTTTTGTATAGGTTGCGCATTTAAACCGATGGTGCGATCCGATAAAAATTGAAGGGAATCCGCTTGGGCCGCGAAACCCAGCGTGAATTCGCCGGAGGGAACAAAAACCATGTCCGGTGGCGTTTTCCCGCAAGCGGAAAGAAGTGGGAGAACGAAAATAAAAAGGGGAATCAGTTTCAAGGATTGTTTTGCTCGGTTTTCATAACAATCTGGGCCGGGGCGGGGGGCGGGGCGGGAAAGGTTTCCTTTCCGGGGAGCGCCAGCACATATTCAACCGTAAGACAGGCAGCCTCATCCCGCGAGCACATGAGCGTACGGCAATCCCGGTCCGCCCGGGTGCAATAATAATTGAGAATGCGTAATTTCAGGTAACGGCCGGACGCGGTTTTTACGACGTACACATTTTTCCTGGATTCCACATTATGGGTCCGGGTCCGGTAATTGTACCAGTCAGAAACGGCTTCGTTTTTGGCAACTCCTAAAAACCGGGTGTCCTGGGTAAATTTCGACGGAGGAATTTCCCGAACACTATCGAAATCCACCGGACCCAGATTGAGGATGCCCACCCGGCCCTGGGGATTGGTTACCCCGCTGTTGGAGATGATTTTGGTCCGTTGAAACCCAAGGTCCCAGGGAAATTCCTGCAACTTTCCCTTTTCCTCGTCGGGGTCGGTCACCCGATACGTTCTGCCGGTGGAAAAATCCACCAGCGTCCAGCTCTCCCGGGAAGTGGCATCCACGCGGAGCACGGGATTCCGGGTGGTGATCTTTTCTACTTTTTTCGGTGGCAGGGGGACGCTTTCGAAATCCTCGATATTCTCCACCATGAAAATCATGGCCCTGTAAAAGACAAACGAGGCCACCAGAAGAATCCCGAATACTTTGAGAGTACTTTTCATCGTTGGTATCTTACCACAATGGTTCCGGGGGTTCATCCGCGGTTGTTGGTAAGGGTCTTCCGCTAACAAGGCGGCTGGAATGATTCCCCAACCGGTTTTCCCGGCCTCCGATGGCGCGGCCTGGGATTAAGTTCCATGGATACAAATCCCTCAAAAAAATAATACTTTTCAACCTGATTTTGGTGAGATATATTTTTAAAAATTAGATATAATTATAGAGTAATTTTTTAATTCCTTAATTTGCAAGGAAATGGGAAAAGATCGCGAGTTCGAGTATAAAAAGATCCTGATCGAGAATTACCTGAAAGCGGAATTTCATAAGAAATTCCGGCGAAATTCGAAAATTTCTGTCAGGAAACGGCAAAAATTCATGGGTGAGATTACCCGAAAAGTCGGCAAGAAATTTGGGAAAGAGGTTTTGTGCCTCATCGATTTCAACAAAGGTGGATTTGTCACCCTGGTTTCACCGACTCGGACCGAATCGACCGACAAGGGAAAGCTGATCCAGTCCTTCTCCCATCCCCAGGTTTTTTATACAACCCATTGCGTCGAGCGGTTTAGCGAAAGGACCCGCACCGAGGAGAACTGCATCGTGCTCCTCGACGCCAGCATGGGAGACGCCTTATTATCCTTTGGAGAGCACGGGGGGTATTTGACCTGTCCCACCGGGATTTTCGCCTATGAAATGGAAAATGACCGGCTGATCGTCAAGACGTTTATCCACTTCGAAATGTTGACGACCAAACAGATCAAGAATTTTTATGGTCCGGGAATGATTTCGACGTTTCCAGAGGAATTTTTCGCCGATGACGCTAGCGAAAGCGACTTTATATTGGCGGACGAGTTCAATCATCTCACCCAAAAACCTCAAAATTAACAAGCGGGTCGATTTTCGGTATTAACCAGAGGCCTTTCCCTCTACTCCGGATTTTGAATGTCCCCATTCAAAATTTCCTAAACCCCCTTTGAAATGATCCAGGTTTACAATGTTTCCAAGACATACGCCGGAGTCACACCGGCCTTGTCCGATGTTTCCTTTTCCGTCAAAAAGGGGGAATTTGTTTTTCTGACGGGGCCGAGTGGCGCCGGGAAAACCACCCTTTTGAAGCTTCTCTTCCGATGGGAAACATTTGACCGGGGCCAGGTTTTGGTCCACGGGATCAATGTGGGAAAAATCAAGGAGCATAAGCTTTATAGTTTGCGCCGAAAAATTGGCGTTGTCTTTCAGGATTATAAATTGCTGGCCCGAAAAACCGTATTCGAAAACGTGGCCTTCGCGCAGGAGATCGTGGGCGCCGAGCGGAAAAAAATTCGCTACAAAACCTGGGAAGCCTTGAAAAATGTGGGACTGACCCATAAGAAAGACTCCTATCCTCTCCAACTTTCCGGTGGAGAGCAGCAGCGGGTTGCCATCGCCCGCGCCCTGGTCAATTCCCCGCGAATCCTCCTTGCCGATGAACCCACGGGAAACCTCGACTTCGAAATTTCCCGGGAAATCCTGAAACTATTCGAGGAAGCGAATCAGCAGGGGGTCACGGTTGTGTTTGCCACCCATAACCAGGAACTGATTCACTCGGGGAACCACCCCGTCGTTTATCTCAATCGGGGGAGGGTGGTTTCACCTTGAAAAGGTTGGTGCAATTCATGATCCAGGCCGCCAGAACCACGGCTTCCAATATAAAATCCAACAGCCAGGTTTTTTGGGTTTCCATTTTCACCATCGCGGTAGCCCTCTCCATCCTGGGTCTGTTTTTGATAATTTTCGTTAATCTCAATTCCTTTCTGGCAACCTGGAGCAAGCAGGTGCAACTGATCGTCTATCTCGACGACCACATCCCCTCAAAGCAATTAAACCTATTAAAAAAGTTGATCTTAAAGAATCCAGACGTGGAGTCGGTCACCTATATTACCCGGGAAGAGGCTTGGAAAAAATTCAAAAACACCTTTTCCAGGAAATCCAGTTTCCTGAGCGATCTCGAGTTCAATCCCCTGCCGGGGTCCTATAACATCAAAATCAAACCCTCCCCGGACCGGCTGGCCAAAATCCGGCAATTCGCCGGTGTTTTGAAGGACAAGAACGGAGTGGAGTCGGTGGAGTACGGTGAAAAATGGATTGGGGCTTTCGAGAAATTTATGATTTTTATTCGGGTGTTCCTCTTGGCGGTAGGAGGCATATTGAGTCTGGGCCTGATTTTTATCATTTCCAATACCATCAAGCTTTCCTTTTACTCCAGGAAGGACGAAACCGAATTGATGCTCCTGATCGGTGCCACCCACCGATTCGTCCGGGTCCCGTTCCTGATCGAAGGTGTGCTTCAGGGACTTTTAGGAGCCATGATCGGGCTCACCCTGATTAAATCCATCCAGCTTTATTTGAAGTTTCAGTTTCAGGGGTCCCTGGAATCCATCACCCGCGGAATGGAATTCCAGTTCCTCTCCCAGCCGTTGATACTGGCGCTCCTGGCGGCCAGCGCGTTCATTGGCTGGGTGGGCAGTCATCTCTCCATCAACCAGTTTCTGGAGTCCGACATCCACCCATGAGAAAGTCATTCAGCCAGAAATTCTGGATGTTCTTTTTAATATCCCTGGCTTCCACCGGTATGGCGGGAGGCACCTTCGCCGATCCTATCGCGGAGATCAATGCCCAGATCGACAAGGAAAAGTCTGAACTGGAAAAACTGAAGGCCAAAATCGAAAAGCGGGAACAATCTATTCAGATGGCCGGGTCCAAGGAGAAATCCGTCCTCAGAACCCTGAGGCGGATCGAGAGCAAGCTGGAATTGAAAGAACGGGAACTCAAGATTTACCGGTGGAACAACAGGATCAATCAGAAGAAGATCGCCCGCCTGACCCAAAACATTCAAAAGGCGGAACAGCAGTTGAAGCGGCAAAAACACGTTCTGGGAGAAAGGTTGCGTGCCATTTACAAGGAAGGACGGATGTTTCCCATCAAGGTGTTGTTTTCGGCGGAAAACTTCAACGACCTCCTTCAACGGATCAAATACATGGAGACCATCACCGCCTATGATTCCTCGCTTTTCCACCGCTACGGAGAACGATTGAAAGCCCTGGAGGTGGAAAAGCAGGCCTTGTTGAAGGCACGGGCCAGGCTCATGGAAGTGGAAAAAAATACGCGGGAAAAACAGAAGGAAATCCAGAATAAGAAAATTGAAAAGTCCAACTTTCTAAGAAAATTAAAGCGAGAAAAAAAACTCAGCATTCAAGTTCGAAAAGAACTCGTTAAAGCTTCGGACAATTTAAATAATTTGATTTTAAAGTTACTGGACAAGCTGGACCGGGGAGAAGGATTGGAGATCGCCGACCGGAAAGGCCGGTTGAAAATGCCGGTCAAGGGTCCGTTTCTCAATAAATTCGGGAAAAAAAGGAACAAACAATACGAAACCTATATAATTTATAATGGAGTGAACATCAAAGTGCCCAAGGGAACCCCCGTAAGGGCGGTATTTCAGGGAAAAGTTTTATTCGCCAGCGATCTGGAAGGATATGGCAACCTGATTATTCTTGGACACGGCAAAGATTACCATTCCTTATATGGTCATTTGGATAAAATTATTACCGCCGTGGGAAAGACCGTGCGAACCGGTCAAATCATCGGCCGGTCGGGGGATACCGGCTCTCTCGTGGGTGAAACCCTTTATTTTGAAATGCGCCATAATGGCAAGCCCGTCGAGCCCACCCGATGGTTTCAATTGGCCCAACGGTAGGTCACGATCTGTTTCATGCGTGGATTCCTGAATTGGGTTATAATTGATTGAATGCTTAAAAACCTTTCACTGGGAGAAACAAACTTGACTTCCATAAAACAAAAAACTGAATTCACGGCCGTAAAGTCCATGACCTCGGTCATAAGGGTATTAGGCCTCCTGGTTATTTTGATTCTGCTGGGCACCACATACGTTTCCGGCGCGGAGGAAAATAAAGAGGGAAAGGAAAAACCCGGTCCCAGCACCTATGAAAAGCTCAAGGTCTTTTCGGAGATACTTTCCCTGGTAGAGTCCAATTACGTAGAGGATGTCAAGAGTGACGAACTGATCGATGGCGCCATTCGGGGAATGGTGAAAACCCTGGATCCCCATACCAGTTATTTGCCCCCCAAATCCTATAAGGAAATGCTTGTAGATACATCGGGGAAGTTTGGTGGGCTGGGAATCGAAATTAGCATGAGAAAAGGTATATTGACCGTTGTCTCTCCGATAGAAGGGACACCGGCGGACAAGGCCGGGGTCCTCGCCGGGGACAAGATCATCAAAATCGAGGATGAGTCGACCCTGGACATGACCCTCACGCAAGCAGTGAACCGCCTTCGCGGTGAAAGGGGAACGCCGATCACGATCACCATCTTCAGGGAATCCCTGGATGCCCCCAAGGAAATAACCATCGTCAGGGATATTATCAAGGTTCGCAGCGTCATTAAGAAGATGTATGGCGACGGCGTCGGGTATATCAAAATCAGGAGCTTTTCCAAGTCCACCACGGTCGATCTGGACCAGGCCCTCGATGAACTGGCAAAACAGGGTGCCACCAAACTGATCCTGGATGTCAGGAACAATCCGGGTGGGTTGCTCAATCAGGCGGTGGAAGTGTCAGACCGTTTTCTGGACAAGGAAAACCTGATTGTCTATACCAAGGGACGCAGCGAGGAACAGAACATGCGGTTCACCACTCACGACAAGGTAAAACGGGTGCAATATCCCATGATCATTTTGGTGAATGGAGGCAGCGCCAGCGCGTCGGAAATCGTGGCGGGCGCCCTTCAGGATCTTGGGCGGGCCGTGATATTAGGGACCCAGACCTTTGGTAAAGGCTCGGTGCAAACCATTATTCCACTCAGCGACGGTTCCGCCCTGCGCTTGACCACCGCAAGATATTACACTCCCAGCGGGCGGGTCATTCAGGAAAACGGGATCACTCCTGATATCATCGTGGAAATGCCGGTGGTGGACAGTTCCGCGAAAAACGATGATGATAAGAAAAAGGAATCTTCCGAGAAGGAGAAGATGCGCCGGTTTCTGCGTGAAAAAGATCTGAAAAAACACCTCAAGGGTAAAAGCAGTATAGAGGATAGCATCCCGGAAAAACCCGAGGGGGAGGAAAAGGACCAGCCGGAAGAACCCGAAGTTAAAATAAACAAGGATTTGGAGAAAGATTATCAGCTCCGCGAAGCTGTGGCCTTGCTCAAGGGATGGGATATCATGAATAAAGCCATCCGATCCCATGGCCCAAATAAACGAGGGGTGAATCCAAGTCAAATCAGTATGAATTAATAATGGGATCACCCCAAGGCAGCATTGGGGAACCCAGGATCTGCAACAGGTTTCATTGAAAAATGAATCGCTCTCATTGAACTCCTTAACAGGCCGAATTTCCTTGAACTCGTCGAAGGGTCAACCCCCAGGAAAACGATGTTGGTTCTTGGAATAGAAACCTCGTGTGATGAAACTGCCGCCGCTGTCCTGAAGGATGGCAGTGACCTATTATCGAGTGTCATATCCGATCAAATCGATCTGCACAGCCGGTACGGTGGGGTTGTGCCCGAGTTGGCGGGACGTTGCCATATTGAAAAAATCCATCGGGTGATTGAGCAGTCCCTCCGGGAAGCGGGTATCACCTTAAGGGATATTGACCTCATCGCCGCGACCATGGGGCCCGGGCTGGTAGGCTCGCTTTTGGTGGGTCTCAATACCGCCAAGGGTATTGCCTACAGTTCGAAAATTCCCCTTCTCGGCATCAACCATCTCGAAGGCCATCTGCTGGCGGTTTTCCTTGAGGAAACCATGGAATTCCCCTTCCTTGGGCTTTGTGTTTCGGGGGGACACACTGACCTTTACGGGGTGAACGGTTTTTGCGATTACACCTTGCTGGGGCGAACACGCGATGACGCCGCCGGCGAGTCATTCGATAAGGTTGCCAAGATGATGGGGTTGGGATATCCCGGCGGGCCGGTGATCGAAAAGCTGGCGCGTTCCGGAAATCCCCGGGCTCACCGGTTTCCCAGAGCCTTCCTGGAAAAAGATTCCCTCGACTTCAGTTTCAGCGGACTCAAAACCTCCGTCCGTTTCCTGCTGGAAAACCGGCGCAAGGGGAAAGGACCCGACTTGACCAACGCGGATATCGCCGCCAGTTTCCAGGAAGCGGTGATCGATGTTCTGGTCAGGAAAATGCTTGCCGCTTGTGACAAAATGAGGTTGACCCGTGTGGTGCTGACGGGTGGCGTGGCTGCGAACGGGGCTTTGAGACACGCCGTCAAACACGCCGCCGCCCAACGCGGCATCGCTTCCTTTTTCCCCGGCCCCGAGTTTTGCACCGACAACGCGGCGATGATCGCCTGTGCGGGGTATTACCGGTATAAACACCGCTCGTCGCAGGGAAACGAACCTTTGAATCTCGATGCTTGCGCCAATCTTTCCCTGGATTACCGAGAGGAAAATCGTTGAAGGAGTTTCCGGGAAAAGATTCCCATTACGGATACAGTCCGCGCACCTTCATGGCTTCCGCCACCCGGTTCACCCCGATCATCAGGGCGGCGGTCCGCATTCCCACTTTTTCCTTTTGATGGAGGGCACATGTTTCCTCGAACGCGCGGTTCATGATTTTTCCCATGCGGTGATAAATTTCGTCCACCTCCCAGAAAAAATTCTGCATGTCTTGAACCCACTCGAAATAGGAGACCACCACCCCGCCGGAATTGGAAAGTATATCCGGAAGGATGAAGATGCCTTTTTCTTCCAGAATTCGCTCCCCTTCCATGGTGGTGGGGCCGTTGGCCCCCTCCGCATAAATTTTGCATTGGATTTTATCCGCGTTTTTTCCCGTCACCTGGTTCTCCAGGGCCGCTAGAACCAGGACATCGCATGGGAGCTCAAGGAGATCCGCATTGGATATTTTTTCCACACCCGAAAAGTTTTCCATGTGCCGGTCGTTCAAGGAATGCTGGTGCAGGGGGTCGATGGGGATGCCGTTCGGATTATAGGCTCCCCCGAGGGAGTTGCTGATCGCAATGACCCGGGCTCCCATGCGTTGCAAAAAAACGGCTGTGAAATATCCGACATTGCCGAAACCCTGGATGGCCACCGTGGCATTTTCCAACGGTAGATTAATTTTTTTCGCGGCGTTGGCTATGGTGTTGGCCACGCCCATTCCCGTCGCCTCCATGCGCCCCAGGGATCCCCCCATGATTTCCGGTTTTCCTGTAACCACTCCCATGGTGTGAAAGCCCGTCTGCATACTGTAAGTATCCATGATCCAGGCCATGGTTTGCTGATTGGTTCCGACATCGGGAGCCGGAACATCCTTTTCGGGACCGATGATGGGGAAGATACTTGCGGTATACCTGCGCGTCAGATTCTCCAGTTCCCTCTGTGAAAGAATTTTTGGGTCGCAGCGGACCCCTCCCTTGGCACCCCCCAGGGGAATGTTCATCAAACCTCCCTTCCAGGTCATCCAGGTCGCCAGGGCAGTCACCTCCCCGAGATTGACGTTGGGATGATACCGGATTCCACCCTTTCCCGGTCCCAGTGCCGTGTTGTGTTGAACCCGGTACCCATAAAAAACTTGCATGGATCCGTCATCCATGCGTACGGGAAGGGAAACCAACATGCAGCGGTCTGGACTGATCATCCATTCCATAATATCCTGCGAGAGGTGCAACAACTCCGCGGCATGGTAAAATTGTTTCATGGCCATTTCATAAATGGGCGAAATATATTCCGGGTTGACTCTTTTTTCGATGACTGGCTTCATGGCGGGCTCTCCCGTGAATTATCCGGTACTTGGTAAAAGACTGGCCCTGTTTGGCAATTTCAGGGTTTCCGGGGGTCTGGTGGATTTGTTACTATGCAACTTTACTACAAATCTTCTTTTGTTTTAATTGATTTATGCGAGTCTTAGTGACGGGCGGGGGCGGCTTCCTTGGCAGCAGGATCGCGAAAAGACTCCTTCAACGGGGAGACGAGGTTGCCATTCTGGGGAGAAGAAAATATCCTCGAATGGATGCAAATATAGAATGTTTCCAAACGGATATTCGCGACCGACAGGCGGTTTTCGATGCACTCCGGGGCTGCCACACGGTCTTTCACACGGCGGCACTTCCGGGAATCTGGGGAGAACCGGATGAATTTTACGGCATCAATGTAACCGGGACTCAAAATGTGATCGACGGATGCCTCGAACACTCGGTAAAGAAACTGGTCTTTACCAGTTCGCCCAGTGTCGTGTTCGATGATACCGATCTTGAAAATGTGGATGAGGACACGCCCTACCCGGAATCCTACTCCTGTGTCTATCCCCGCACCAAAGCAATCGCCGAACGATTGGTTCGGAAAGCCAATGGGAACGTTGGATTGTCCACGGTCTCCTTGCGCCCGCATCTGATCTGGGGGGAAGGGGATCCCCATCTGGTGCCGCGCATTCTGGACCGGGCGCGGAAGGGCCGGCTGGTCCGGGTAGGAAGCGGCAAAAACCGCGTCGATATCATTTATATCGCCAATGCCGTGGAAGCCCACATCCTGGCATGTGATGCCTTGGAGCGGGGGTCCCCGGTGGCGGGAAATTGTTATTTTATCAGTGACGGAAAACCGGTCGTGTTGTGGGATTGGATCGGCCAGGTGCTGTGCCGGCTCGGCCGCCCGCCCGTGACACGGTCGATGTCTTACCGGTCGGCGCGAGTGCTGGGAGCTTTTCTGGAAATGATGTACCGGGCCCTCGCAATACGGCGGGAACCCCCCATGACCCGGTTCGTTGCGGCGCAGCTGGCCACCTCCCATTACTTCAATATATCCCGGGCCAGAACGGATTTTGGGTATGCACCGGTGGTGAGCCAGGAAGAGGGGATGCAAAACCTCATCCGGTATTTTCAGGCTCGCCCAGAAGGTTGATCTTATGAGCAAGGCATCCGGCTCCGAAACCGTTGTCGATGTTGACCGTTGCGATTCCCGCGGCGCAGCTGTTGAGCATGGTCAACAGGGCCGATAAGCCCTTGAACGAGGCGCCATAACCGACGCTTGTAGGCAGGGCGATGACGGGTTTTTCAACCAGTCCGCCCACCACGCTTGCCAGTGCACCATCCATTCCCGCCACCGCTACCACCACACGGGCCTCCCACAGTTTGTCGATGCTGTTGAACAAGCGATGAATTCCCGCCACCCCCACATCGAATACTTTTTCCACCCGGCTGCCCAGCAAGTCCGCCGTAAGCGCCGCTTCCTCGGCCACGGGAATATCCGACGTTCCGGCGGTGACCACAAGGATCCGCCCGGCGGCTTTGGTTTTTTTCGATTTCCGTATGACCAGGACGCGGGCCGATTCGTGATACACCGCCTTGGCTGGCAGTTGACGCTTCATACTTGTGAAAACTTCAGGGGACAGCTTGGTGGCCAGGATATCGCTTCCCGCCCGGATCATTTTTTTTATGATGAGGGACACCTGAGCGGTCGATTTCCCTTCACAATAAATCACTTCCGGCATTCCGCTCCTGATGGACCGGTGGTGATCGATGCGCGCGAATCCCAGGTTTTCAAAGGGCATTTTTTTAAGAAGCTGGAAACCTTCTTCCGGAGTGATTTTCCTTGCCTGGATATCGGATAACAATTTTTTCAAGGCGTTCGAATTCATTGGAATCCTTTGACGCCTGCGAATTCGGTATAAATTTTTACATTCATCAGGTCTTCCAGCGCTTTCTGGGGAGGTTTTTCTTCGTGGAGAACGCGGTAGGTCTCCTCGATGATGGCGGCCTGGATTTTCATCTTGTTTTTCAGGGCATAAGCGGATTTAACGGTGCGGATCCCTTCCGCAACCATTTTCATATCCCGGGTAATATCCTTCAACTTTTGGCCCTGGCCCAGCTTGATGCCGACATTCCGGTTGCGGCTGAGGTCTCCCGTACAGGTGAGGACCAGGTCGCCCATCCCGGAAAGGCCGGAGAAAGTTTCCGGCCTGGCCCCCTGGGCCGTGCCGATTCGTGTCATTTCCACAAGACCCCGGGTGATCAGGGCCGCTCGGGTATTGTATCCCAATTGCATCCCATCGGAAATGCCGGTCGCGATGGCGATGACGTTTTTCAAGGCACCCCCGATTTCCACTCCAAGCGGATCGGTGCTGGTGAAGACTTTTAGAGTGGAATTGGAAAAAATTCCCTGCACCCGCTTGGCGGTTTCCAGGGTTTCGGCCGCCGCGACGAGCGCGGAAGGAGCCCCCCCGGCGATTTCCTTGGCGAACGTGGGACCCGAAATCGAGGCCAGGGAAACTCCCCCTTCCAGGACCTGATTCAAAATTTGACAGACGGTGCAAAGGGTTTCGTTTTCGATGCCTTTGCTCGCGTTGATGACCAGGCATTTTGGATCCAGGTAAGGAGCGATTCGAGAAACCGTCTCCCGCATCACATGCGTGGGCACTGCCAGGAGGATCACCGATTTTCCCCGGACCGCCTCTTCCAGAACGGGGGTAGGATGAATTCGTTCAGGCAGGAAAAATCCCGGAAGAAAAACCGTGTTTTCCCTTTTCTCTTTCAGGATGACACACAATTCCTTTTCAAAGACCCAAAGGGAGATGTCGAATCCTTTCCGGGTCAGCATGAGGGCCAGGGCGGTTCCCCAGCTTCCGGCCCCAACAATCGCGATTTTTTCTATTGCCATGGAAAATTATTGATGTTCAAGATATTTTCGATATTTAGAACCACCGGGTCCCTTGCATTATAACCAATTTACCCGGCCTTGGAATAAGTCATTTTGGGGTGGGGGAGGGGAGGGAAAAACCCTTGTATGTGAAATTCCTTTATGCTTAAATTGAAATAACCGTTTGACTATTTTGATTTTTCCGAGACCCGTCACATCGGTTTACTCCATTTTCCCCTGACTTCTCTTTCCTGGATAGATATGGCTCGACGCGTAAGAACCACCCGAAAAGAATTACTGAAGGAACCCGACCAGTTCTTAACGGCTTCCGAGAAAATCGCCTTCTATTTTTCAGAGCACGGGCCCCTTATCATCGCCTTGGCCACGATAATTGTTCTGTCCCTTGCCGGAGGGCTCGGGTACCAATATTACCGGGACGCAAACCGGTTGAAGATGGAAAAGTTGTACTTCGACATGGTCAAGATCCAGGAACAGAATTCTGAAAAAAATCCGCTGGAGAAAGTCGCGAAACTCGAAAAATTAATGGCGCAATTCCAGGAGGGGCCGCAAAAAGAACGCGCCCGGCTGCTTCTTGCGGGTGGGTATTTCCAAAATGATCAATTCGACCGGGCCATCCAGGTTTATTCCGAAATTACCCAGGCCACCGAACCGGGACAACTGCAACACGAGTTGGCCCGGTTGGGTCTCGCCAATTCCTATGAAAGTAAAAAGGATTATAAAAAAGCCGTTGAAGCCTACAAATCCATCATTCAGAATGCGGGGGATTACCCCCTGTTTAATGTATATCTTGGCCTGGCCAGGTGTTATGAATTGGATAAAGATTTCAAAAATGCGCTTTTGGTTTTACGAGAGATCAAGGAAAAATATTCCGGTCATCCTCAACTCGAATTGGTGGAATGGCGTATTAAAAAATTAAGCGCCGGGGCTTGAGTCCCTGCGAAAGTCTCTCAGCTATGTTTTTTAAAAAAACATTGGATCCCAGGGCCCTTTCGGCGGCCCTGATTTTCTTCTGGGGGATTTTTCTGATTGTCCCGCCACCTGTCCTCAGCATTCCCTTCATAACGAAAGAAACTGAAATTTCCATGGGCAAGGGAGCCGACCAGCAGGTCGTCCAGCAATATGGTATTTACCAGGACAAATCCCTTCAACTTTATGTCAATTCGATTGGGCAAAAACTGGTATCGAATCTTTCCGACAAAGTGTTCCGGCGCTTTTTTTTCAAGGTGGTGGACAGTCCGGAAATCAACGCGTTCGCCCTTCCCGGGGGGTACGTTTACGTGACCCGGGGAATTTTAGCCTCTTTAAACAGTGAGGCGGAACTGGCGTGCGTTTTGGGACATGAAATCGGCCACGTCATCCTCCATCACGGCGCCAAACTTTTGGTCCGCAATATCGGGGCGCAGATTTTGAGTATC
>JBHHVU010000016.1:0-59415 GCA_046754465.1 Nitrospinaceae bacterium
ATTGACTGAGAAATATTTAACGATTAAGAATAGATGCAGGCAAGAGGAGATTTGACCCTTTGGGATTGGGAAGGTATGTCGACAATCAGGATGGGACGATCACGGACACGTTCACGGAATTGATGTGGCAGGAAAGTTATGCCTATGTGGAGACCGGAAATTACATCAACTGGTACGATGCCAATGAATACATCCGGCAATTGAACGAAAAAAAACTGGGTGGCCACGGGGACTGGCGCCTGCCCGGCCGGCTGGAAATTCAAAGTCTGTACGAGATCGCGAAACCTTTACGGGCCCGGGGAAAAACCTTCATCATGCATATCGATCCGGTTTTTGAATTCAGCTACGGGAGTTGCTTCTGGACCTGCAAGACGCGGTTGTCCGCCGCGCTGGGGTTTGAATTCGATGCCGGAGACATGCACTGGTATCCGCAAGGGAGCGTTTCCGGGTCCGTGCGCGGGGTGCGATTGCAAATGAAGTCCGGGGTTCTGATCGATCCCATGTGGCTCAAGGAGGGAAAATTCTCCCAGGAAATCGTCACGCCTCCACCGGGGCCGGTCACCGCCCGGGAAACTCAATGCCATGAACCGTGAAGCACATTTCAGAAAAGAGAGAGCCCAGGCCCGGAAACTGCGCAAATCCCAGTGGTGGCAGAATAAACTGGACGCGGGAATTTGCCATTATTGCGGGGGGAAGTTCGACCGGGAGGATCTCACGATGGACCACATCGTTCCCCTTTCCCGGGGCGGCAAGAGCACCCGGGGCAATATCGTGGTGTCCTGCAAGGCTTGTAACAACAACAAAAAATACTATACTCCTGCGGAAATCATCCTGCGCGATGAAATGGGAAAAGACGTAAGGTTTTGAGGCCGGAAACCCCATCGGCGGAGTTTCAATGGGGTGACGGCCACTGCCCGTTGCGTCCCTTCCCTGCGCCTTTACCCTTCAACTGGGGGTGCCGGGGATGGTTCTGGCTTTTTCCTTGGATCCCTCTTTAATTTTAGGGACGTGCACCCGGCTTTCGCAGTTCAGGGTGATGTGGACCCCCAACCGGGTCTTGATGAGTTCGGAAATAACATGTTTTTCTGTTTTCAGGATGTGGTCGACCAGATCCTGAGTCATGATTTCCCCGACAATTTTCATTTCCGGATACACCCACCCCAGTTCTCCGCCGAGACCCCGGGTGTTGCAGTTGCTGTATTTTTTGGCCAGTTTGGCGAAAAATTTTTCCACTTTTTCCCGGTCGTGGTATTCCTTGTCCGGGTCTTCCATAGGTTGCTCCGCCAGTTCCTTTTTAAAATCGATGAGTGTCTGCCGGATCATTTCCGCCGGTTCCACGGAGGACAATCGAATGTGCCGGACCCGGTATTCCTGGGGTTTGTCGGATTTTAGGGTTACCTTTTTGGGAACAAAAACCTTTTTGGGTTTCACCCGGGGTTTGGGGGGAGGTTTTGGGGGCTCGGATGGTTTTACCGGTTCCCGGGCCGTTTTGTCCCGTTGATAGATGGTTTTTTCGGGTTCCTTGGGTGGTTCGTGTTCAGACATGATTTTCCTTCCTCAAAGCGCGATTTTCTTGCATCATCAGGGTGGTATCCAGCGGGTCCATCCGTGACAGGCTCATGCATGTATTCCGCTCCCTGTCAGCATTCCGGGAAGCCGGGTGGCGGGGTTTTCCCGCCATCCCTCAATTGCCGAAACAGACCGATTCCAGATAATCGATGACGGCGCCGTTTTCATTGCTGCCGATGACCTCATGCGCCAGGGCCTTCACCTCGGGCAGGGCATTGGCGACCGCGACGGAGTGTCCGGCGATCCTGAACATTTCCAGATCGTTCAAATAATCTCCAAAGACGACCACCTCCTCGAGGGGTTTTTTCAAGTACTGCGCCAGCAGCCGGACCATCCTTCCCTTGTTGGCCTGCTGATGAAACGCCTGGAGCCAATAATATCCCTTGTGAGACACGTCTTCGGCGAAATAGATGTTGAGTTCTTCCGGGTACTTTTTTTGCAACTCCTGATAAATGGGTTTGAGAATTTTTCGGCTGTCGATCAACAGGAAGCCGGAGATTTTTTCCAAGGCCGAGAATTCATATTGCTTGACCTTCCGGAGCCTTCCGTCTCCCTCCAGGCTGGCGAGGTAAGCCTGGGCACCGGGGTTTCCCGCGTTGCGGTAGTATACCCGGTGCTGGTCCTCATAGGTGTAAATGAACGGGTCGAGACCCAAAGGCCCGACCATGGCCATCATTTTGTTCACCACGTCGCGGGCGATGAAATCCGTTAAAAACACGTTCCTCCCGGTGGGAAAATCGGTCAGATAAACTCCGTTGAACAGGACGACCGGAATCTGAAGGTTCAGACCTTTCAAAATGGGGTATACTGAATCATAATTCCGGGCCGTCGCGATGGTGAATTTCAGACCCCGCTCGATCATCCGGTTCAATCGTTGAATGGACTGATGCGACAGGGTCCCGTCTGAAAGAAGAAGCGTTCCATCCAGGTCCGAAATATACAATAAATCCCTGGGGGAGGTGCGTTTCTTTGACAACGGCAGCTTAGGGGAACTCCCATTTTTAGAGAAATATTTTTTTAACAAACCGTCCATCTTAAAATTATAAACGGCCTCCGCTCCTTTTCACTGAAATTTAATGTTCGATCCCCGGCCATGTAATAAGGCTGAAACTGATTTTAGTCTTTTAAAAACCTTTTTCCCAGGGAAAACGGGGCCATGACGGCTTTTCCACGGGCCGGAATTTTGTAAGGATTGATTTGACAATAATACTAATGATCAAAATTTGAAAGTCAAGGTGGGTGTGTTTATGCCCATGGAGCCGGACCTTATGAATCGTAAAGGATTTGCCTCGAATCGCGAGGGTTTGACAAAAAGATTTCACGCCAGGCGGCGTTTTTTTATTGGTTTGACGGGGGTTTGGATTTTCTTTTTTTTACCGGTCCTGTCCGTCCAGGCCTTTGATTTTTCCACTTGGGATGCCTTGGTGAAAAAATACGTGGTCACCACCGTCATCGATGGAGTGGAGCTCAATGCCGTGGCGTACAAAAAATTAAAATCCGATCCGGCATTTGCCGGGATGGTGAAACGTTTGGAAACCGCGTCCCTCGCGGAATTAAAAACCCGGGAAGAAAAACTGTCCTTTTGGATCAATGTCTATAATATACTGGCCGTGAAAATGATCGTGGATCATTATCCAATAAAAAGCATCAAGGATGTGGGCAGCATTTTCAATGTGGGCAGCATTTCAGAGTGGGATGGCGTTTTTGATTGGGACCGTTTTTTCGATGGCGACCATTTGTTAGATTGGGACCACTATTCCAATTGGCGCAGCTTTTTCAAATCGGTTTGGACACGCCCAGCGGGAAAGGTCGCCGGGAAGAAACGCACTTTGAATGATATCGAACATGAGATCCTCAGGAAAATGGGTGAGCCGAGGATCCATATGGCCATCGTTTGCGCTTCGGTCAGTTGCCCCGATCTGAGAAAGGAAGCCTATTCACCCGGCCGGCTGGACCATCAGCTCGATGACCAGGTGAAACAATTTTTGGCCAACCCGGGAAAAGGAATGCGGATCGACCTCAAAAATAACAGGGTCTATCTTTCTTCCATCTTCGATTGGTTTAAGGAGGACTTTGAATCCCAGTCCGGGGTGATCGCCTTCATCAGCCGATATGTCTCCCCAGCCGGCAAAAATTTCCTGGAAAATGGCGGGTTCAAGGTCACCTACTTCGATTATAATTGGAAACTGAACGAAATTTAAACGGAATGCGGGTCACCGCTCGGGAGGAGTAGTTTGTCCCACGGAACCAAACTATGGAAAGGGCGGAAACATTATCTGGACAAAATGACCTTGTCCGAATTGGTTCAGGCCTATTTTGCGTATCCGGCCATTCAGGCCTACCTGGCATTGACACTGATCAGCGTGGGGGTGACCCTTTACCTGGGCATTGGCTGGGTGACCCTGGGAAGGTGCGTTATTGCCGCGCTTCTCATTTATCCCCTGGGCTGGTACCTGGTGCATCGGTTCGTTTTACACGGACAATTTCTCTATAAATCCCCCCGCACCGCCGCCCTGTGGAAACGCGTGCATTTCGATCACCACCAGGATCCCAACGATTTGAATGTTCTGTTTGGAGCCCTTCACACCACTTTGCCGGCGATTGCGCTGATCACTCTACTCCCAGGATGGCTGATGGGAGGTCCGGCAGGAGCGGCGGCGGGCTTTGCGGCCGGGCTGCTCATCACATGCTTCTACGAATTCTGTCATTGCATCGAGCATCTGGCCTACACTCCCAAACGGCGTTTCCTGCGCCGGATGAAGAAACTGCATCTCGCCCATCATTTCCACAACGAGCGGGGAAATTACGGCATCACCAATTTTATGCCGGACAGAGTATTGGCCACCTACTACGCAAGCTCCGAAAAAGTGCCGAGGAGCCCTACGGTATTCAACTTGGGGTACACCCGCGAGGAATCGGAACGGTACCCGTGGGTGGCGCAGTTGTCCGGCTGGCAAAGTGAGGAAGAACCCTCCATGGAGGCGCATACGGGGAATTAGTTATCGCCCTTTTCCCCTTGCCGGGCCTGCCACCCTTTCAAGTCCCCCCACCTTCCGTAGAAGTGCCCGGGGAGGGGGTCCCGTCCCGGGATTTTCCGTCAATCCGCGTGTTTTCTCAAGAAGGTGGGGATATCGAAATTGACCGGCATGGAGTTGAAGTCCGGGTTTTCCTCCTTGATGGCATGAGCCAGGTTTTTCAAATGTTTGAAGCTTGAGGCGTCGGCGATGTTCCTGAGCCCGCCAGCGGTCTTTTCCACGGATTTCAAAAGGGGTTTTTCCACCTCGTCCATTTTGTCATCGAATCCGGTCGCGATCACCGTCACCCGAATCTGGCCTTCCATATTCGGATCGATCACCGCCCCAAAAATGATATGGGCGTCATCATGGGCGTTTTTCTGGATCAGCATGGAGGCCTCGTTGACTTCCATGAGGGTGAGGTCCTCCCCGCCGGTGATGTTGATCAAGATGCCCTGGGCGCCGTCCACCGAGGCCTCGTCCAGTAGCGGACTGGAGACGGCTTTTTGCGCCGCTTCCACCGCCCGGCTTTCGCCGGTGGCCAGGCCGCTGCCCATGAGCGCCTTGCCCATGTCGCCCATGATGGCTTTTACATCGGCGAAATCCAGGTTGATCAGGCCCGGTACGACGATCAGGTCCGATATACTGCAAACCGCCTGTTTGAGCACATCATCGACGAGCGCGAAAGCCCCGGTGAAGGAAGTTTGTTTGCCGACGAAGCTCAGCAATTTCTGATTGGGGATGACGATGAGGGTGTCGACGGAATTTTTCAGTTCCCGGATCCCCTCCTCGGCCTGGCTGGTGCGTTTTCTTCCTTCGAAGGCAAACGGTTTGGTGACCACCCCGACGGTCAGGGCGCCCACATCCCGGGCGATTCTGGCGAGGATGGGAGCGGCCCCGGTTCCGGTTCCACCCCCCATTCCGGCGGTGATGAACACCATATCCGCTCCTTCCAGAATGTCCCGGATTTGTTCTTCGCTTTCCTCCGCGGCCCGTTTCCCGATATCGGGATTGGACCCGGCGCCAAGGCCCCGCGTCAATTCCAATCCGATCTGGATCTTGTCCGGGCACCCGGAAGAGTCCAGCGATTGCACATCCGTATTGGCGACCACGAACTCCACGCCGCGGATGCTGTCTCTCACCATGGAATTGACGGCGTTGGTGCCGCCGCCGCCGACCCCGATGACTTTCAAGCGCGCGGAGTACTCATTATCGTTTTCAAATTCTATCACGCCCATTTTTCCCTCCTGATTAAAAGAACTCTTCCGCCCAGTCTTTCATGCGGCTGAAAATTTTTTCGAAAAGGTTTCGTCCTTGAAGTTCACGGATTTTTCCGCTTTTGTTGATTCGCCTCCCGTACTGTATGAGCCCGGTGCTGGTGGCGTACATGGGATTGTTGACCACATCGACCAAGCCTCCCAGGCCGGCGGGGGGCCCCACCCGGACGGGACCCTGAAAAACATTTTCCGCCAGTTCCGCCATCCCCGGCATGCATGCCGCGCCGCCCGTCAGCACGATCCCGGAAGTGATGATTTCCCGGTAGCCCGAAACCCCCAGTTCGTGATTGAGCATTTCAAACATTTCCTTGGCCCGCGCTTCGATGATCTCGCTCAAAATCTGCCGGGATACGGTCCGGGGTTCCCGCCCTCCCACGCCGGGGACCTCGATGGTCTCATCTTCACGGACCAGCGCGGAATAGGCGCAGCCGTAGGAGTGTTTGATCTTTTCCGCCTCCGCGTTGGGGGTGCGTAACCCGATGGCGATGTCGTTGGTCATTTGCGACCCGGCGATGGTCAGGACCGAGGTGTGCTTGATGGCCCCCTGGTAGAAAATGGCCATGTCCGAGGTCCCCCCGCCGATATCGACCATGGCCACTCCCAGTTCCTTTTCATCGTTGGAGAGGACCGATTCGCTGGAAGCCAGTTGTTCCAGCACAATGTCCTGGACCCCTAGACCGGCCTTGTTGACGCATTTCACGATGTTCTGCGCCGAGGTCACCGCCGCCGTCACGATGTGAACCTTCGCTTCCAGGCGAACCCCCGCCATCCCCAGAGGGTCCTTGATCCCATCCTGATTGTCGACGATGAACTCCTGCGGAAGGACGTGAATGACCTCCCGGTCGAGGGGGATGGCGATGGCCTTGGCCGCTTCGATCACCCGGTCCACATCTTTCTGGGTGATTTCCTTTCCTTTAACGGCAATAATGCCGTGACTGTTTAGACTGTGGATGTGCCCGCCGGCGATTCCCACGAAGACCGAATCGATTTCGCATCCTCCCATCAATTCCGCCTCCTCCACGGCGCTCTTGATCGACTCGACGGTGCTGTCGATGTTCACGACCACGCCCTTTCGTAATCCCCGGGAGGAGTACTGACCCAGTCCAATGATGTCGACGCCCCCCTGGAGATTGGTTTCCCCGATGATGCAACAGATTTTTGTGGTTCCGATGTCCAGACCCACAACGTAGTTATTTTTTTTGGACATGCGCATTCTCCACTAACTGGGAGATCCCTTCTTGATATTTCGAGTGGTCCGAAGGTGGTTTTTGTGTTGGACCACGACCTGATCCTTGAAGGACAAATCAATCAGGCCGACGCCCTTTCCATCTTCACCCAGGGTTTCCAGCACGATCATGAAATTTTGAAATCCCTCCGAAAGCGAGTTCGGGTCCATAACCATTCTCAGGCTCGAATCTCGCGTGTAAAGGGTGATGCGGGAGTAATCATTCAATTTCGCCGACTGCAGGGGATTTTTGCGGAAAAAGGACAGTTTGTTTAAATAATGCATGGTCTGCAGGCATTGAATCACTCCGTCGGCGGCGGCATTTTGGCCCAGACCCAGCGGGGCCGCCCCGGGTTGAACCACCAGGGGAAGGTCTTGGTAGGCCGGCCCGTCGTAGGCTAGAAGAACCCCAAAATTATCCATGACGTAAACGCGGTCCAGCTTGATCCTCGCGTAAGGCACGCGTTCCACCACCTCCACCAAAAGGCTGTGCGGGAACACCTTCCGGGCGGAAACGCTGCGAACCCAGGGGTGCCGGGCCAGCCTCCTCGAAATATCGTCCAGGTCGAGCAGAAAAATGTTTTCCCCGGTGACGGGTCCGGCCCATTCACGAAGTTTGTCCTCTTGCACCTTATGGTTGCCGGAAAAGTTAATCTGGGATACTGCGAAACGAGGGGACGCTATGAGGAAGAGGTACCCGGAGTAAATCCCATACGAACATACCGCCACCATAATAAATTTAACCGTCAAATTAATCAATGCCCTTATGAGGACCCAAACGGCAGCGAAGAACTTCGGGTTCCTTCCGGCGCGGAGAAAGTCGCCGTCTTTTTTCCGTTTCCGGCGTCTTTGCGACTGCAACTCCCCCCAAGCGGCGGCGGGGCTTTTATGACTTGCCAGTGCGTAATCCATGGTGTCCGTTTATCCGTCGTAATCCAGTTGCGCGTATTTTAAAATTTCCAGGACCAGGTCCTCGAAATCGATTCCCGCCTGCTTCGCGGCCATGGGCAGAAGGCTGGTCGGGGTCATTCCCGGAATGGTGTTCATCTCCAGAACGTGGGGGATGCCCTTCTCGTCAACGATGGCGTCCACCCGGGGAACGCCCTTTCCCTTGAGAGCGCGGAAGACGCTCAAGGCGGTTTCCTGGCAACGCGCGGTTTCCTCCGGCGAGAGTTCCGCCGGGCAGATGTATTCGGTTTTCCCGCGCGTGTATTTGGCCTCGTAATCGTAAAAACCCGATTTGGGGCGGATATTCACGATCGGCAGGGGCTGTTCCCCTTTCATCCCCATGGCGACCAGCCTGCCATCAATGAATTTTTCCACAAGGACCTCCTCCGAAAAAGTGAACGCGTTATTCATGGCCGGTTCCCATTCACTTTCCCTTTTGACGATGCTGACCCCCAGGCTGGAGCCCTGGTTCGAGGGTTTGACCACCACGGGCAATTCCAGCTTGCGGCTGGGTTCCGTTCGGCCGTTTCTATAAAACACCTGGTATGGCGCTGTGGGAATCCCATACAACTCGAAAATTTCCTTGGACTTCACCTTGTCATAGGCCAGGGCGCTTCCCAGGACCCCCGATCCGGTATAGGGGATGTTGGCGTATTCCAGGAGCCCCTGGATGGTCCCGTCTTCGCCATAAGTTCCATGCAGGGCGATGAAGGCCAGGCCGATCCCGCTTTTTTCAAGTTGGGCCGCGACATCGCGGGCCACATCGATGGGAACCGCATCCAATCCTTTTTTCCTGATCGCTTCATAAACCGATTTCCCTGAGACCAGGGAAACCTCTCTTTCTGGAGACAACCCTCCCATGAGAATCCCGATCTTTTTTCCTTTCAGTGTCTCCAAAAGTTTGACTCACCAAAATGAAAGAAGGTCCGCCTCCGGCCTTCGGCCAAAAGGCCGGAGACAAAGGAAGGAGGGGTACCTTTGGTAGCGGACCTTTTAAACATCATTTTTCTTCCTTGGCGGCGGGATTCCCGTGACCTTGGCCGGGGGTCTCCCTATTCACCGACAAAAACGATTTCCATTTGCAGGTCGATGCCTGTTTTTTTCTTAACCACCTCTTGAACGTGTTCGATCAGGCGGAGAACGTCGGCGGCGCTCGCCTCGCCGGTATTCACGATAAAATTCGCGTGTTTGAGAGAAACCTTGGCCTGTCCAATACGGTGTCCCTTGAGTCCCGCCGCCTCGATCAGCCGTCCCGCCGTGTCGTTGGGGGGATTTTTGAATACCGATCCCGAGTTGGGGATCGTGAGCGGCTGCCGGGAACTCCTTCGGCCCAGGTGCCCGGTCATCGTTTCCTGAATTTCCGCGAGCCGTCCTTTTTCCATTTCCAGTTCGGCTTGCACGATGATCCCTCCCTCGGAAGGGAAAACGGTTTTGCGGTATTCAAACCTCATTTCCTCCGTGTTCAGCGTCTCCAGTTCCCCCTCGGGGGTGACGCGGGTAACCTTTCGGATCACCTGCCCGATTTCGGTTCCCTCCGCGCCCGCGTTCATGACCACCGCGCCTCCCAGGGACCCGGGAATACCCACCAGCGGCTCGATACCCCGCAGCGAGTACCGGGCGGCGTATTTGGCCAGATAGGAAAGCTTGACCCCAGCCCCCACGCGGAGGCGGGCCGATTCCTTCCCCTCCGCGTCGCGCGAAAATACGGGCGGGGTGATCGATTTGAAACTATTCTTGAGGCAGATGACGATGCCGCGGATTCCCCGGTCCCCGACCAAAAGATTCGTTCCCTCACCCAGGATGAACAAGGGAACGTCTCCCCGATGCTTGAAAATCGTCTGCAGGTCAGCGATGTCCTTCGGGAGGATAAAAATATCCGCCGGACCGCCGATCCGGATCGAGGTATGCGCGCACATCATTTCATCGCGCCTCACCTCGCCTTTAATCTTGTATAACCAGGGAAGGGAATGGCTCATGGCTATGCTCTGGCGTAATTTGCGTCCCAGGACGGTTTTAGGAAATTCCAGCTGGGTTTGCAGGGGAAGCCTCTTCCCCATGCCGGAATGAGTAAAGTTGATCAATCTCCGTTTCCATGGCTCGCTCAACATTTTGGTCGATCCTCTCTGGATGTCCGGTTGGTTCCCGATTCGGGAAATTTTTCGAGTAAAACGCGGTTCAGTTCCCATACGTCTCCGGCCCCCAGCGTCATGACCACGTCGCCTGGCTTAAGCAGGCCGAGTAGGTGGGGAACAACCTCGTTTCGGTTTTCAATGTATTCGACGCTCTTATGACCGAATTCCTTCGCGCCGTCGGCGATTCTCCGCGCGGTCACCCCTTCGATGGGGGGTTCCCCCGCGGGATAAATATCCATCACGATCAGGTGGTCCGCTTCGTTGAACGCCGAGAAGAATTTTTCCAGGAGCAGGTGAGTCCGTGTGTACCGGTGCGGTTGAAAGACCGCGATCAACCGGCGGTCCGGCCACACCTCCCTGGCGGTCTTGAGGGTGGCCATGATTTCGGCGGGATGGTGCGCGTAATCGTCCATGACCACCAGGGACTCCGATTGATGAATGACTTCGAATCGGCGCTGGACCCCGCTGAATTCTTTAAGAGTCTCCGCCACAGTGGGGAAGTCCAGGTTCAACTCCAGGCCCACCGCCACCGCCGCCAGGGTGTTCAAGACGTTGTGGCGCCCGAGGGTTCCCGAGTGGACCCGGCCCAGTACCCGGCCCCGGTAATGCACCGTGAAGGCCGTTTTCAGCCCTTCCACCGAAATATTCCGCGCCGTGTAATCCGCCTGGCTGGTCAATCCGTAAGTGATGTAGCGTTTTTCCATTTTCGGGATGAGCGATTGAATGTTGGGATCGTCCAGGCACAGGATGGACGCCCCGTAAAAAGGCACCTTGTTGATGAAGGTCAAGAACGCCGATTTCAGGTTGTCCAGCGTCTTGTAATAATCCAGATGCTCCTCGTCGAGAGTGGTGACCACCGTGATGGTAGGCGACAGTTTAAGAAACGAGCCGTCGCTTTCGTCCGCTTCGGCCACGAGAAATTCGCTCTGGCCAAGTTTGGCGTGACCGCTGAAACTTTTCAATCTGCCGCCGATCACCACCGTGGGGTCCAAACGCCCGCCCGCCAGCACCGTGGCGACCAGGGAAGTGGTGGTGGTTTTCCCGTGCGTGCCGGCGATGGCGATCCCGTGCTTCATGCGCATGAGTTCCGCGAGCATTTCCGCGCGCGGGATGACGGGAATCATTTTTTCCCGCGCCGCCATGACCTCCACGTTGTCCGGCTGAATGGCGCTCGAAGCCACCACCACCTGGGACCGCTCGACGTTCGCCGCCAGATGGCGGAAACGGATCGTGGCACCCAGGCCTTCCAGGTGGTCGGTCACCGGGGTTCGCTTCATGTCCGATCCCGTGACGTCGTATCCCTGATTGATCAGCACTTCAGCGATCCCGCTCATTCCCGATCCTCCGATCCCGATAAAATGGATCCGCTTGGTTTTTCCTAAAAACATGACAACGCATACTTACCTCCCGAATCCCCGTTTTTCCGTGACCCGGCGGGGTGAGTCCCCATCAATTGCAGACAAAGTTCGAGCACTTTTTGAGTGGCGTCCCTTCTTCCCAGGCGGTAACTGTTTTCCCCCATTTCCCTGAGCCGGTCGGGATTTTCCATGGCCCTCGCGATGGATTGCGCGAGGCGCCCACCCGAAAGGTCCTTTTCGAGGATCATTTCCCCCGCATCGGCTTCGGCGAGGATGCGGGCGTTGCGTTCCTGGTGGTTGTGCGCGGCATGGGGAAAGGGGATCAGGATGGCCGCTTTTCCACAGGCGGTGATTTCCGCCACGGTGGAGGCTCCCGCCCGGCATATCACCAGGGAAACCCGGGAATACTGCCCGGCCAAGCCGTGGATAAAAGGTTGGACCTCCGCCGAAAACCCTTTTTCCCCGTATTGCTTTTGGACCCACTCGAAATCCTCCGCTCCCGTCTGATGGATGATGTGTAACAAATTTTTCTTGCCGGACAAATGATCCAGCGCATCCAGCATGGCCCGGTTGATCGCGTGCGCCCCCTGACTGCCCCCAACCACCAGAATCTGAAACCGTTCTCCGGGTTGGGAAGCCGCCGTGACCCTTGGCGTGCAGAACTCTTCCCGAATCATGTTTCCCGTTTCCACGGTTTTTCCCTTGGGGAAAAAGCGTTTGGATTCCGCGAAAGACACCGCCACCTGGCCGGAAATTTTACCCAGCCAGCGGTTGGTGACGCCCGGAATCGCGTTTTGTTCCTGGATCAAAATGGGAATCCGGAGCAGCCAGGCGGAAAACACCAGGGGACCCGAAACATAGCCCCCCACGCCCACCACCAGGTGAGGCCGTTTGCTCATCAGAAAACCGAGCGACTGCACGATTCCCAGTGGCAGCTTGAACCAGGCCAACCACCGCGCGAGGCCCTTTTTGCCCAACAACCCCGCCGACCAGATGGTCTTCAAGGGAAACCCTTCCTTGGGAAGGATTTTCGATTCGATTCCCCGCCGGGTGCCTACAAAAGTAATTTCCATATCCTTATCGTGTTTTTTGAAAGCCCGGGCCAACGCGATTCCGGGATAAAGATGGCCTCCCGTACCGCCCCCCGCTATGACCACTCGTTTTGGCATCGGCCACCCATCAGCGCCGGACCGATTGCTCCGAAATGTTCAGCAATACCCCGACACACAACATCGAAACGACCAGGGAGGATCCCCCCATGCTGATGAACGGCAGGGGAAGCCCCTTGGTCGGAAGAATACCCACCGTGACCCCCATATTGATGAACGCCTGGAATCCGAGCAACAGGGTGAGACCGATGGCCAGGTGAGATCCGAAAGGATCCTTGGCCCGGTACGCGGTGACGAATCCTCTCCACATCAAAACGGCGAACAGAATGAGGATTCCCATGGTGCCGATGAAACCCAGTTCCTCGCCGATCACCGAAAAAATGAAATCGGTATGCGCCTCCGGCAGGTAAAACAGTTTTTGGCTGCTGTCCCCGAGTCCCAGGCCCCAGTAGCCTCCGCGGCCGAAGGCGTAAAACGATTGAATCGCCTGAAACCCGGTGTTTGAGGGATCCTGCCAGGGGTCGAGGAAAGCCAGAATTCTCCGGGTGCGGTATTCGGCGTTCATAATGGCCGAGACCAGAAACGGGATCCCGGCGGCCATGGAGAGAAACAAGAATTTTTTTCGCACCCCCGCGATGAATAACATGGTGAAAGCCACCATGGAGATGATGAGGGCTGTTCCAAGATCGGGCTGGTAAAGAATGGGAACGAAGAAAAAGCCCAGGACGATTAGGTTGGGCAGGAATCCATAAGCGAAATTCCTCAATTTGTCCGCCCGCTTCACCAGGGATTTCGCGATGAAGACGACCACGGTGAATTTGGCCAGTTCCGAGGGTTGAAAGGAAAATCCGCCCAGGCTCAGCCAACGTCTCGCCCCACCGGCTTCCTTCCCCAGTCCGGGAAGCATGACGGCGAGGAGAAGGAGCAAGGTTATGATCATCACCGGATACGTGAATTGTTCCAATTTGTGGTAATTGGTTTTCCGGGCGGCCCAGAGCACCCCGCTGCCCAGAAAAAGAAACAAAAGCTGACGTTTCAGAAAATAATAGGAGTCGTTGTACTCTTCCATCGCGAATACCGCGCTGGAGCTGAACACCATGACAATGCCCATGAGAATCAGCGTCGCCACCGCGATGAAGAGGATGAAGTCGCAGCCGGCATGTTTCGATTTTGCAGCGCTCAAAGTATCCTCCCGGAAACCCGATTGACGTTTTTTGTGATTGCCACCAACGGCATCTAGTTTTCCTCATCTCCAAGCTCATTCACGAGAGTTTTGAACTGGTTTCCCCGGTCGGCGTAATCCCGGAACATGTCGAAACTAGCGCAGGCCGGGGACAACAGAACCACATCCCCCCGATCCGCCTTGGAAACGGCCTGGTGCACCGCCTCTTTCATGCCGCCCACTTCTTCGTAGCTGAAGGAACCGTTGAGAATCCGCCGGATGCTTGATTTCGTCTCTCCCATCAGAATCAAATGCTTGACCTTTTTCTTGAACACCTCTTTTAAGGGCTCAAAATCGGTAGCCTTGTCTTTTCCGCCGGCGATCAGAATCACAGGCTGGTGGAAAGCGCCGAGCGATTTCTGGACGGCGCCGACGTTGGTTCCCTTGGAGTCGTTGATGAAATCGATTCCCCGGTAGCTCCGCACCCATTCCAATCTGTGCTCCATCCCCGAAAATTCCTTGACGGCGCTTGCGATGGCGTCCCCCTCCACCCCGGCGAGTGCGGCGGCCGCCGCCGCGGCCAGGATGTTTTCCACCTGCCATCGCATGACCTGCCGCAGTTGGTCCAGGGAACAGATTTCCTTTTCGGCATCGTCCAACCGTAAAATGAGCATATTCTTCCTGAGGAACGCGCCCTCTGGCAGTTCGGTCCGGATGCTGAAAAAGATTTTTTTGGCGCGTCCCCCCTTTGCCAGAATCCGGGTGTGGGGGTCGTCGTGATTGAGGATCAGAAAATCCTCTTCGGTCTGGTTTTCGGCGATCCTTCCCTTCAACGCGGCGTAGCGGTCCAGGGTTTTGTGGCGGTCCAAATGATCGGGGGTGATGTTCAGCACCACGGCGATTCGCGGATGAAACTCATGGATGGTTTCCAGCTGAAAACTGGAAATTTCCAGAACGAGATAATCCGCCGAAACTTCTCCAACGAGGGAGATGAAGGGGATGCCGATGTTTCCCCCGGCCGGCGCGATTTTCCCGGCCCGTTTCAGGATATGACCGATCAAGGCCGTGCAGGTGGATTTCCCGTTCGTTCCCGTCACGGCGATGAGGGGCGGAACGGCGAATCGTGAAGCCAGTTCGATTTCGCTCCACACCGGGACGCCCTTGTCCCGCGCCGTCCGTAAAAAGGAGGATCCGGAATCCACCCCGGGACTCAGAATAATCAGCTCAGCATCCGGTTCCGGAGTGGAAGTTTCAAAATGGGTCCGCACCGCGGAATGCAACAGGCCCAACGCCTCAGCCAGGGCGTCCCTTTTCTGGCCGTCGATGAGGGTGGTCCGCGCCCCCCGCGCGGCCAGGAAATTGGCGGCGGCGATTCCCGAACGGCCCATTCCGATCACCGTAATTTTTTTGTTTTTCAGTTCCATGTCATCTCAGCTTCAGGGTGCTCAATCCGATCATCGCCAGGACCACGGAAATGATCCAGAACCGGACGATCACCTTGGGTTCCGACCAACCCATCTGTTCAAAATGATGGTGGATCGGCGCCATCTTGAAAATTCGTTTCCCGCCGGTATATTTGAAATAGGCGACCTGGAGGATGACCGAGAGCGCCTCGATCACGAAGATGCCGCCCACCAGAATCAGCAGTAATTCGTGTTTGACGATGACGGCGATGGTCCCCAGGATCCCACCCAGGGACAAAGAACCCACATCTCCCATGAAAACCTGCGCGGGATAAGAGTTGAACCACAAAAACCCCAGGCTCGCGCCCAGCACGGCGGAACTTAAAACTGCGATCTCCCCCGCATCACGGATGTGCTGGATGCCGAGGTAGGACGCAAAATTGAAATGGCCGGAAACATAAACAATGCCGGTATAGGTGAGCGTGGCGATGATGATGGGTCCGATGGCCAGCCCGTCCAGCCCGTCGGTCAGGTTCACCGCGTTGGATGTTCCTACGATGATGAAAACGATGAACAGCAGGTATCCCATCCCCAGGTCGGGCTGGAAATTCTTGAAGAAGGGCACCGAAAGCCGGGTGGCGTAATCCGCCCGGCCGGGATCGAAAAAGACAAGGTAAACACCAATGACCAGGGCCAGAAGGGTTTGGTAGAAAAGCTTGGCCTTCACCGAAATTCCCTCGCCGCTTTTGAGTTTGATCATGTCATCGAAAAACCCGACCGCGCCGAATCCGACCGCCGCGAAAATGAGAATCCAGATATAGGAATTGGAAAGGTTCGCCCAAAGCAAGGTGGACAGCAGAAACGTGAAGAGGATCAGCAATCCGCCCATGGTCGGGGTTCCCGACTTGATACTGTGATGACTGGGCCCGTGCTCCCGGATTTTTTCCTGGATCTGATATTTCTGCAGCATGCGGATCATGGCCGCTCCCAGAACCAGGCTGAGCCCCAGCGCGGTGAGGCCGGAATAAGCGGAACGGAACGTGATGTACCGGAACACGTTGAAGATGGAATAATCGGAACTGAGGGGATAAAAAAAGTGATAAAACATGATTTCCTTAAGGGACTTCCGGTTGTATCAGTTCTTGAATGATCATTTCCATGCCCGCTCCGCGCGATCCCTTGAACAGGAGGCAATCGCCCGTCCGCGCGGTTTTTCTCAGGTAATGGGCCGCCTCCTCGCGGGTATCCAGGGCCAGAGCCCGTTGCGCGTCCATTCCGCCGGCGCGCGCGGCCCGTGCCGCCAGCGCCGCCAGTTCGCCCACGGTGACCAGAACGTCGACGGAGTGCTTCGCGATTTCGGCTCCCAGCCGGGTGTGGGCCGATTCGGACAAATCTCCCAGTTCCAGCATGTCACCGATCACCAAGAACCGGCGGCCCGGAACCTGGTATTGGGACAACGTGGCCAGCGCTTCCCGCATGGACTGGGGATTGGCGTTGTAACTGTCGTTGATGATAGTCATTGACTGGTGCCGAAGAATTTCGTAACGCTGGGATAACAACCGGTAATGTCCCATCCCGGCGGCCATGCTCTCCGGCTCGAGCCCCAGGGAATGGCCCGCGGCCACCGCCGCCAGGGCGTTGTAAATATTGCAAAACCCTGGGAAGGGCAACCTCCCCCGGAATTTCCGGTCAAACAGGTGCACGGTGAAATCGAAACCGTTGTTTGCCTGTTGCTGAATGCCCGCGGCCCGGACATCCGCCGGGTTGTGGATTCCGAATGTGATTTTACGGGAGCGCAGGGATTGGGCCAGCTCGAGCACCAGCGGGTCGTCGGCGTTGACAATGGCGGTGCCCCCGCTGCCGAGTGCCTCAAACAGTTCCCCCTTCGCCGCCTGCACGTTTTTCAGGTTTTTCAGTTTCACCAAGTGGCCTTCCGAGATGTTGGTGATTACGCCGATTTCGGGCCGGGCGATTTCGGCCAGGCGTTTGATTTCCCCAGCCGCGCTCATCCCCATTTCCAATATGGCGACTTCGTGGCCGGGTTCCAGTTCCAAAACGTTCAGCGGCAGCCCGATATGGTTGTTCAGGTTGCCCCGGGTTTTCAGGGTTTTGAATTTCGTTTCCGAGAGGGTGGCGATCATTTCCTTGGTGGTGGTTTTGCCGTTAGTGCCGGTGACGCCCACCACGCGAACGGACAACCGTTCCCGGTGAAACCGGGCCAGCGCCTGCAACGCCGCCAGAGGGTCGGTCACGCCAATCACGAAGGGGCGGTCTTTTTCCTGACGGGCGGCAGGCAATCTCGCCGCATCGGAAAGAATGATACCCGCCGCGTTTTTTTGCATGGCATCGGCGATGAAATCATGTCCGTCGAAGCGTGGCCCGCGAATGCAAAAAAATAACTGTCCCGCCCGAAGGGTCCGGGAATCGATGGACACCCCCCGGAAGGGATGGTTTTCTCCGCCCTCGATGAGACGCCCCCGCAGGGCCTTCAAGCATTCTCCCGCGTTACTTTCAATCAATGTTCAACCTTTTCCTGATGGCGTTTCCGGCGATTTCCCGGTCGTCAAAATGAATCGTTCCCGTATTGAGGATCTGATAATCCTCGTGCCCTTTTCCCGCGATCATCACCAGGTCCCCTTTCCGGGCATGGTTTACGGCGCATTCAATGGCTTCCCCGCGGCTGGCGATGACCCGGTAGTCGCGGCCGATTTTCGCGGAGGAAGGGACCCCCTGGATAATGTCGTCGAGAATTCTTTGCGGGTTTTCGGTCCGCGGATTGTCTGATGTGATGATGGCGAAATCGCTTTGTTCCAGGGCGATGCGGCCCATTTCGGCGCGTTTGCCCCGGTCCCGGTCCCCGCCGCAGCCGAAGACGGCGATCACATTTTTCCGGGTGAAAGCCCGCGCCGCGGAGAGAACGTTTTCCAGGGCGTCACCGGTATGGGCGTAATCCACGACCACCGAAAAATTCTGCCCGCAATCCAGCCGTTCGAACCGGCCGGGGATGCGTTTGATGGTTTGGATTCCCCGCTCGATGGCTTCCAGGGAAAAACCCTGGAGGAATGCCGCCGCGGCTCCCAACAGCAGGTTGTAAATGTTATGTCTGCCCAAAAGCTCCGACTGGATCACTCGGCTGCCCGAGGGGGTTTTGAGGGTGAATCGGCTCCCCTCTTGGGAAAGAGCACAGTCTTCCGCCATGAGTTCCGCCGGATGATCGATCCCCACCGATAGGGTAGAGGACTGAAATTCGGCGGCGATTTCCCTGCCGGCGGGATCGTCGGTATTGATAATGTGTTTTTTCACCGTATTGTCCCGGAACAACCCCTTTTTCGCGTTTTTGTAATTTTCCATGGTGCCATGAAAATCGAGGTGGTCCCGGCTCAGGTTGGTGAAGATGCCGATCTCGAAATCCATATCCCGCACCCGTTTCAAGGCTAGGGAATGCGAGGAAACCTCCAGAAAGCAGGCGCGGACCCCTTCTCTCGCCATTTCATGGAGCATGCGGTTAAGGTCCAGGGATTCCGGGGTGGTGACGGGCGCCGCGGCCTGAATGCCGCCGTAACGGTAATTGATGGTGCCGATGACACCGGTGGCTTCCCCCCGCGTCCGGAACAGGGCTTCCAGGATATAGGTCAAAGTGGTTTTACCGTTGGTCCCGGTGATCCCCATGAGGTTCAGGTTCCGGGAAGGGCGTCCGTAAAATTCGGCGCTGACCCAGGAGAGAGCCCGGCGGCTGTCTTCCACGCAAATCGCGGTGACGTCGTTGGAGACCAGTCCCAGTTCGTTCAGTTGAATGATGGGAACCTCGGTGACGAACGCCTTGGCGCCCCGTTGCAACGCGTCCTGGATGAAGCGGTTGCCGTCCTGCTTCAGTCCGTGGATGGCCACGAAAAGGGTTCCGGCCTCCACTTTCCGGGAATCGAAGGCGATCGCCGCAATTTCTTTTTCCAAGGTTCCCAGAACGTTGAGAACCGGGTACCCTCTTATTAGTTGAGAAAGTCTCATGAACCGTGTGGTTGTTCCGTTTGCCGTGTTTTGGGACGTCAGGGTTTTCATTTAGGCTCGATTCAGGATATATACCCGCTGGCCCTTGTACGGGACGTGTAAATAACGCAGGACTTCCCGGGAAATCTCCCGGAATACCGGCGCGGCCACCTCCCCGCCCCAGTAGCTTCCGCGGGGTTGATCGATCATTACCAGGACCACGATTTTGGGTGCGTCCGCGGGAGCAAAGCCGATGAAGGAGGCGAGGTAATTGGTCTTGGAGTAGGTCTGGGTGGCCGAATCGAATTTTTGCGCGGTTCCGGTTTTGCCAGCCACGTCGAATCCGGGTATGGCCGCCTTGGCGCCCGTCCCGTTTTTTACGGTTGTTTTTAGTATATCAATGATCTGGCGGCTTGTTTTCTCGGAAATCACGCGCCGGACCAACCGGGGAGGAAAAGTTTTGTCAACCTTCCCATTTTTCAAGAGGGCCTTGGTGATGTGCGGGACCATCAACGTCCCCCCGTTGGCGATGGCCGCCAGCGACGCTACCATTTGCAGGGGGGTCACCGCGATCTCATGCCCGAATGAAATGGAAGCCAGGGACAACCCGGACCATTGGGAGACTTCCCGGAGCCGTCCGGCGGCTTCGCCCGGCAGGTCGATTCCCGACTTCTGTCCGAACCCGAATTTGCGGAGATAGCCGTAGAGCCGTTGTTTCCCAAGTCTCTGGGCGATTTTGATGGCGCCGATGTTGCTGGATTTGGCGATGATGTCCCTCAGGGTCAACCATCCGAATTTGTGGGCGGCCGCTTCCCCGATGCTGACACGGCCAATCCGGAATTTTCCGTTTTCACAAAAGAAAATGTCGCCGGGTTTGGCCATTCCCGAATCGATGGCCGCCGCGGCGACGACGGGCTTGAAGATGGAACCCGGTTCGTAGGCATTGGAGACCACGCTGTTGATCCATCTTTGCGGGGGGAAGGCGGCGTAATTGTTCGGATTGAACCTCGGAAGCCCGGCCATGGCATATATTTCCCCCGTATAGGGGTCCATGACCACCGCCATCCCCGCTTTGGCGTGGTATTTCTCCATCTGCCGCTTCAAATGATACTCGGTCGTGAACTGGATGACTTCATCGAGGGTCAACACCACATCGTGGCTTCCGGTTTGGGCTCCCGCCGTCCGGTTGACGGTGCGGATGGTCCGCCCCCGGGCATCCTTTTCCATGACTTGGCGGATGGTGGTTCCCTTAAGCATGGTGTGGCGGAAATGCTCGACCCCGGCCAGGCCCTGATTGTCCATGCCCACGAAACCGGTCACCCCGGCGGCCAGTTCCCGCTTGGGGTAAAACCGTTTTTGCTCGGAGACAAAGCCCACGCCGGGCAAGTGCAGCCGCCGCAATTTTTCCACCTCCGCGAGATTGCATTTTCGCTTGATCCAGACGAAGTTTTTACGGGAGGCGATCTTTTTACGAATCCGCTCCCGGTCGAGGTGAAGATGGGAGGCGAGCAGGCCGGCGGTATGGTTCCTGTCGATGACCTCGGAAGGGGTGACGTAAATCGATTCGACTTCGATATTGCGGGCCAGTTCGTTCATGTTGCGGTCATAAATGGTTCCCCGGCCGTAAAAAATTTTCGTGGTCCCGGCGTATTGTCTTTCGGACTGGGCCACCAGGTCCTCGTGATGGAGGATCTGAAGGAAAAACAGCCGAGTGACCAGCGCCGCGCCGAATACCAGGAACAGGAACGAAACAACGATCAGGCGGTTTCTCAGTTGACCTCGGAAATCCTTGACAAGTGAATGATTTTTTTTTCCCATGGGCCTTTATTTTAAAAAGATGGTCACGACCTGCCCTTTCCGGGGAAGTTCCAGTTGCGTGTGTTTTTGAGCGAGACTCTGTATCCGGTCCAGAGATTGCAAACTTCCTCTTTCCACCCGCAACAGGTGGTTTTCCTTCAGGAGGCTTCGCCGTTCCTGTGCCAGAATCTGGTATTCATAAGCCATTTTGACCATTTTCACGTTGGGCCAGACAAACGCCATGGCCCCGATCAGGAACAGCAGGGAAACCCCGAGAGTCATGCGGACCCGGCGGGATGAAATGTTCCAGCGGATTTTCGCGAGCCGCCGCACGTGGTCAAACATAAACCCTCTCCGCAACTCTCATTTTGGCGCTGGAAGCCCTGGGATTGCGGGCCATTTCTTCCTGGCCGGGAAGGACGGGCCTCCGGGTGATGATTTTCAAGGTGGATTTTCGGCCGCAAACGCACTGAGGAAATCTTGGGGGGCAGATGCAGCCCTTTTCCTCTTCACGGAAAAACGTTTTGACGATCCGGTCTTCGAGGGAGTGAAACGAGATCACGACGATGCGAGCACCCGCGTTGAGGACCCCGATGGAGTCCCGCAACGCGGATTTCAGATGTGTCAGCTCGCGGTTAACTGCAAGGCGCAGGGCTTGGAAGGTACGGGTTGCGGGATGAATCTTTGCGGGACGCGAAAAATGTACCGCGCTGGAGAGGATTTTGGATAATTGGAGAGTGGAAAGGATAGGGTGCTTTGCCTGCGCTTTGCGGATCGCCCGCACGACCCGTTTATAAAATCGTTCTTCGCCATAATTTTTAATGATCGATTCCAGTTCGTCATCGGAAAGTTTCTCCAACAGGCCGGCCGCGGTTGTTTCATCGGTCTGATCCATCCGCATGTCCAACGGCCCGTCCCGGAGGAAGCTGAATCCACGCCGGGCATTGTCCAGTTGGGGAGATGAAACGCCGAGGTCCAGCAGCAAACCGTCGATTTTCCCGATCCCGGCGTCCTTCAAAATGTTGCCCAGATCGCTGAAATTCCCGTGGACCAGAGTGATCCGGTCCTCGAAAGCGGCCAGTCTTTTTCGGGCTCTTGCCAGGGCGCTTTTATCCCTGTCGATGCCCAGGACCCTCAACCGGGGTCCGGTTTCTTGAAGAAGGAGTTCGCTATGACCTCCATCTCCCAAAGTGCCGTCCACGATGATCCCCTCCTCCTTGACGTTCAGGTATTGAAAAACCTCTTCTCTCAATACCGGCTCGTGGTACTTTGGCATTGCTTATCCAAGACCCTCCCGGGGAACTTGGGGAACTAACGGGGCGGATGTTTCCTCTCTCCCAGCCGCCTTATGACCCGGATGTCTTTGCCCATCGTTCCTGGGACCAGATCTCGAACGTTTTCGACATCCCAACCAAGACCGATTCCTTTTTCAATCCCGCCATGTCGCGCTGATGGGCCTGAATCAAAATCTTCCCCGATTTCATCTCGCATTCCGAAGCTCGCGAATAAAACTCCCGCAGCCGGGTCCTGTCCTCCTTGTCAAACGCATTGAGATCACTTAATTTATTCTCATTTTCGGCCCATTCTCTTTGGGGGAAAACAATAAGGAAATTATCCATCACGCAGATCACTAAATGCGGGCCGTAGTCTTTCTCCAGAAGGACCCGAAATTTAGCGGGAACGTTGAATCGGCCCTTGTCATCCAGGTTGATGTTGTAAGTTCCTAAAAAACCATTCATTAATTAAGTGACCCAAAAAAACAAAGTATACCCTGACCTTGACAGATTGTTACATTTTCTGACACTTTATGACACAATCCTAACATAATCCGACAGTCTGTCAATAGAAAAGCATAGAAAATTTGGGGATCGGGGGAATTCACTTCCCCGAAAGAGAAAGGATTTTCCCTATATATTAAGGAAGCAAGGGGGGTGCCGGGGTGGGTGGATGGAGCGGTTCAGGGAAATTCCGGTCTGGCGAAGGTGGGGTTTCCCCCGGGTTTGGATATCGGCTCGGATGGAACCGGGAGACGAACTGTTTCGATGCGCCGATAGTAAAGGAAGGATGAAATGGCCGGAAAAGCCGCTTTTTCATGTGTTCCGGGCGGGGATTGGTTTTTCCTGGAAAATGGGCCGTGCCTGGTGGCCCCCCGGTATCTGGCGGGGGGATTTGCTTTGACAAGGTTAAATTCCAAATGATACTATTTAATCAACAAACCAAATTCTTGAGGTTGTTATAACCTTTAAATACTTGTGCGGACAATGATGCAGAAAAAAATCAAATTTGCCATAGGCAGTTTATTGATTGTCGCGGCGATCGGCTATCTCATAACTACCGGGATCAGTAACACGTCCCAATACTTTTTTACCGTGGATGAGTTGATGAACCAGAAGGTCTCCCTTGCCGACACCGGATTGAAAGTTAAAGGGAATGTCGTGGACGGCTCGATCCAGCGCGACCCAGAAAATTATTTACAGATCCGGTTTGCCATCGAAGAAAAAAATGCCAACCTCGACGTCGTTTACCAAGGGGTGGTTCCCGACATGTTTGGGAACGGCAGGCA
This sequence comes from Nitrospinaceae bacterium, assembly GCA_046754465.1. Classification (GTDB taxonomy): domain Bacteria; phylum Nitrospinota; class Nitrospinia; order Nitrospinales; family VA-1; genus JBHHVU01. The sequence goes on from JBHHVU010000016.1 coordinate 23,542, forward strand.
GGTTGTGGTTGAGGGGACCCTGGCCAAGGACGGGGTTTTCCATGCCAATACCCTGCTCACAAGCTGCCCTTCCAAGTATGAAGCGGAAAAAGAAGCCGGCAAGATGCATCCGGGAACTTTGCCCCGTTACGATATCAAAGAAAAACCGAACTCCGAACAAACGGGTTCCTTGCCCAAATCAACGATTTAATTTTCCATTCACCCAATCCCTGGATATTCCCGGTCCTGCCTGAAAAGGCTTCCGGGTTTCGCGGGCCGCGATTCAGACGAAGGATGATTTTCCATGAATGATATTGGCGAATTCATTTTATTGGTAGCTTTGGCAACCGCCATTTACGGGTGCGTGGCCTATATCATGGCGGTGAACGGAAACCGGATCGATCTTTACCTCAGCGCCGACAAAACTCCTCTCATTGTTTGGGGATGTGTGGTCCTGGCCTCGCTTGCTTTGTGGAAAGGGTTCATGACCGACGATTTCAGCCTTCAATATGTCTGGGCGTATTCCAACCGGGAGCTGGACCCGTTTTACAAGTTCTCCTCCTTTTGGGGCGGGCAAAAGGGGTCCTTGCTGTTCTGGACCCTAATCCTGACCACGTATATGTCGATCGTTTATTTCCAGAACCGGAATAAAAATATACGGTTGATGCCCTATGCGATGACGATCATGCTGCTGATCGTGATATTTTTCCTGTTCCTTCTCAATTTTTCCACCAACCCGTTCGAACGGATTCCCCTGCCGCCGGAGGATGGACGGGGGTTGAATCCGTTGTTGCAGAATTATTGGATGGTGATTCATCCGCCGACCCTCTACCTGGGTTATGTGGGGTTCACGGTCCCTTTCGCTTTTGCCATGGCTGCCCTGATCACCCGGAACCTGGACGACAGCTGGATTCGCCTGACACGGAAGTGGACGCTGCTGGCCTGGTTTTTTCTCTGCATGGGGAATCTTTTCGGTGCGGCCTGGTCCTACATAGAATTGGGCTGGGGCGGTTACTGGGCCTGGGACCCGGTGGAGAACGCGGCGTTCATGCCCTTGTTGGTGGCGACGGCTTTTCTGCATTCGATCCAGATTCAGGAAAAAAAGGATATGATGAAAGTCTGGAACATGTCTCTCGTCCTTTTGACTTTCGTCATGACCATATTCGGAACCTTCATTACCCGCAGCGGCCTGATTCAGTCCGTTCACTCGTTCGACGAGGCGACGCTCGGTTATTATTTTTTGGCATTTTTGGCGGTGATCATCGTGGTTTGCGTGTCGATGATCCTCAAGCGGCTTCCCCTGCTCAAAAGTAAAAATGAGCTGGATTCCTTTCTCTCCCGCGAAAGCAGTTTTCTGTTCAATAACCTGGTTTTGTTAGGGATCGGATTCGCCACGTTTTGGGGGACGATTTTCCCCATCATCTCCGAGGCCATGCGTGGTGTGAAGATCACCGTGGGGCCGCCGTTTTACAACCAGGTGAATGTGCCGATCGGGCTGGCCCTATTGGCGCTCATTGGTATCGGTCCCCTGATTGCCTGGAGGCGCGCCTCCTGGTCCAACCTCAAGAAGAATTTCCTGAAGCCGGTGCTGGCCGCCCTGGCCGCGGCCGGGGTGCTGTTTCCCATCGTGCCCCTTGAGAACCGGGCGGATGTATATAGCTACCTGACGTTTATTTTGTGCGTTTTCGTGATGACCTGCATTCTGGGGGAATTTTTCAAGGGAGCCCGGGCCCGCATGGGCATTCATGAGGAAAACTTCCCCGGGGCGTTGACCACGCTGACCTGGCGGAACAAACGGCGTTACGGCGGTTATATCGTTCACATCGGGATGGTCCTTATCTTCGCCGGGATCGCCGGCTCCCAGGCTTACAGCGTTCATGAACAAAAACATTTAAAACCGGGGGAGAGCATCACCCTTCGAGACTTCACCGTGACCTACGAAAAACTGGTCGCCGTGGAGGCGACGTCGGTCAAGACCCGGGTCATCGCCGAGCTCGGGGTGTACCGTAACGGCCGGCGGGTCTGGACAGGCCGTCCTGAAAAGGAATTTTACAAGGGGCAGAACCAGCCGGTCTCCGAAGTGGATGTTCTTTCCACCTGGAGAGAAGATCTCTATATCATCCTTTCCGATTTTAATGAAGACGATTCGGCGACCTTCAAGGTTTATGTCAATCCCATGGTCAGTTGGTTGTGGACGGGGGGATGGGTCATGGCTTTTGGAACCATGATTTGCATGTGGCCCGACCGGCTGGAACAAAGGCGCCGGTTGGAACGAATCCGAAGACAAGATGCCGTGTTCGCGCCGGCCCAGGAGTGATACCGTCATGAAACCCGGAAAAATGATTTTTGCAATCCTTATGACCCTCTTGCTGGCGGGTCCGGCATCGGACGCGGGCGCGGGGGCCTTTTTATCCGATTTGGAAAACGCGCTCATGTGCACGTGTGATGACAAATGCGGAAAGGTTCTCGTCAACTGCACTTGTTCCACGGCGGAAAAGACGCGTATGGAATTTTCCCGGATGCTCGAGTCGGGACTCACCGTGCAAGCGATCATTCAAAAGCAGGTCGACCAATATGGAGAAACCATCCTGTCGGCTCCCACAAAGAGCGGATTCAATCTCACCGCCTGGATGACCCCCTTCATCGCCCTTCTCGCGGGAGGATTTGGGATCAGTAAAATCCTCGATGTCTGGCAAAAGCGGTCCGGAAAGAAGCCTCGGGATTCCGAGGAACCAAAATCTCCCGAGATCCAACCCGGCAAGTATTCCAGCCGGTTGCAGGAAGAATTGGACAAGATCGAGCTGTAAGGATGAAATTTGTTCATTTCATACAGTTGATTCTTGTCTTGGGAATTTTGATGGCCGTGGGCTTGCCTCTTTTCCGCGGCTTGGCCAAGACGAAACTGTTTTCCAAAGTAGACCGGGCGGAAGAAGAGTTCAAACACCTGCTCGTCCGAAAAGAGGAAATCCTCCTTTCCATCAAGGACCTGGAGTTCGAGTTGCAGACGGACAAAGTTTCCCGGGAAGATTACCAAGCCCTCCGCAATAAATTGGAAATGGAGGGAGCCGCTATCCTGGAACGCATCGACGAGTTGGAAAAAGCAAAAAAGGAAAAAAAGAAGTCTTCCAAACACGCGACCGTGGGATGACCCTCCACCGTCCAGTTCAAGGGATTTTCAGACAGGTGGAGCCCGGTCCCGTTCCGGGCCCGGCGCGGGAGTTTTGCCTTGGTGGCCCAGATCGGACGGTCCGGTAGCTCCTCCCGGGATGAGGAGGATTGGGCGCAATTTAAAAAGAGGCCGCCACCATAAACTATTTTCGTTCATTCCACCCTTTTCCCCGACGACAAATTAAAACCAGTCCGCTATGACTCCTGATCCCCATCCCCCGGTCAACGAGCCCGCCGTAAGGGTCCGGGAAGTCCGAAAAACCTTTGGTGTCTTGAAAGCGTTGGACGGCATCAGCTTCGACTTGGAAGCGGGCGAGTTTCTGACCATCTTCGGTCCCAACGGAGCCGGCAAGACCACATTGATCAAGATCCTGTCCGGTTTGACCAGACCCACGAGTGGGACAGCCCGGGTGGCGGGGGTCGAGGTCCTCCAGGGAGATTCTCGGTTGCGGCGGGAGATCGGTGTCATCACGCACGCTTCCTGTCTTTATGCCGACCTGAGCCCGCTGGAGAACCTCGTGTTTTACGCTAAAATGTACGGGCTGGATCAACCCCATGACCGTGCGGTGCAAGCGCTCGAAGGAGTCGGGCTCAAGAGCCGGATGCATGACCGGGTCCGGACCTTTTCCCGGGGAATGCTGCAGCGGGCTTCCATCGCGCGGGCCGTCATTCACAACCCCTTGATCCTGTTTCTGGATGAACCGTTTACCGGACTGGATCCCCAGGGGTCCCAGGTGCTCAAACAATATCTCCGTTCGCTCCATACAAAAAAACGTACCATTATCATGACGACTCATGACCTTTCCTGCGGATTGGAGATGTGTGACAAGGTCGCCGTTCAGGCGCGTGGGCGCATCGCCTTGCTGAAACCGATCGGTCAAATCGAGAAGGAACGGTTCGAGGATCTGTATTTCGATACCGTCAATTCCGGTCCCCCCATGGCAGTCCGTGGAGCGTGGTGACTGTCATGCGACCCTATTTGAACCAGGTGGCCGCCATTGTATGGAAGGATATCCTCACGGAGCTGAAGACCCGGGAACTCTTCAGCACGATGTTCATCTTCGCGGTTCTGGTTATTCTGATATTTATTTTTTCGGTGGATTTGAGTATCGTCAAGGCCAACGAAGTGGGACCGGGCGTTTTGTGGGTGGCGTTTTTTTTTGCAGGGACCCTCGGCCTCAACCGGTCCTTCGTGCTGGAAAAGGAAAATGGATGCCTGGAGGGCCTCACCCTGACGCCCGCGGACCGGACGGCTCTATATTTCGGCAAGATGATCAGCAACCTCGTTTTTCTCTTGATCATGGAAGCGTTCATTTTGCCGCTGTTCATGATATTTTTTAATGTGGACCTGCTTCCGCATCTGTTGCCGTTATTGCTCGTGATTTTCATGGGGACGCTGGGATTCTGCGCCATCGGAACGCTGCTGTCTTCCCTTTCGTCGAATTTGAAAACCCGGGAGATCATGCTCCCAATCCTGTTGTATCCCCTGATCATTCCCGTGGCCATCGGGGCCGTGCGGATGACCAGTCAGCTGCTGGCGGGAAAGGCCCTGTCGACGATGATGAATTGGATCGGTTTGGTCCTTTGCTTTGATATTATATATATCGGCGTATCAATTCTTACCATTGACCATATTTTAGAGGAGTAGCCGAATGGATCACCTCGGCTTTTTATTCGCGGCGAATGCCTTTGTGTGGGCGGGGATCATTTATTATCTGTTTACCCTGAAGAGGCGCAACCACGCGCTGGAAAAGGATTTGCAGGTGCTGAAAGAGGTCATCGGCAAGGAATCCGGAAAATGAGCGAGGAGAAGGCCCAGGAAAACTATTTGCTGATCTGGCTGACGGCGGCGGCTCTTCTGGCGGCGATGACGGCCATCTTTATTTTTGTCCCCACTGAAAAAACGGAAGGCCTCGTGCAGCGGATCATGTACTTTCATATTCCCTCCGCGTGGATTTCCTTTTTCGCGTTTTTCGTGGTGTTTTTGAGCAGCATCCTGTTCCTTTGGAAACGGGAACGGGAGTGGGATATTTATGCCCACGCCTCCGCGGAGATCGGCGTGATGTTTTGTTCCCTCGTTTTGATCACCGGGCCGATCTGGGCCAGGCCCATTTGGGGCGCCTGGTGGGTTTGGGACGCCCGCCTGACCTCGACCCTGATTCTCTGGTTGATCTATGTCGCCTACCTCATGTTACGGGGCCAGACCGAACCCGGCTCCATGCGGGCCCGGTACGCGGCGGTCCTGGGTATTGTCGGCTTCCTCGATATTCCCCTCATCCATTTTTCCGTCCTTTGGTGGCGGGCGTTCCACCCGAAACCCAAAGTGATCACCGCCGAGGGCTTTGGAAAAGGGATGGACCCGGACATGATGATCACCCTTCTTATTTCTCTGGCTGCGTTCACCTTGCTTTATTTTGTTTTGATGGGACAACGAGTCCGATTGGAAAAAATGCGTGATGAAATCGATCGTCTCAAAAAAGAGAAACTTTACTCTCACTAAAAAATATATCGGACTCTACCTGGTGTTGTTCGTTGGGGCGATTCTGTTTTTTTTCGCTCACCTCAATGAGAATCCCTTTTCCATCGCGGATGTCAAGGGTGGAAATAAATTTGATCGGGAGCAACCCTCCGTCGGCTACCTGGCCCCGGGATTTGTTTTGAAAAATCTGGAAGGCAAGCGGGTCCGTCTGGACAGCTTTCGGGGCCGTGTCGTCCTGCTCAATTTTTGGGCAACGTGGTGCGCCCCCTGCCGCCTGGAAATGCCCTCCTTTGAACATCTTTACCGCCGGTACCGGTCTCGGGGCTTGACCGTTCTCGCCGTCAGCCTGGACAAGGCCGCCGATGCCAGGGTCCGGAGCTTCGCCGAGGACTATGGTTTGTCTTTTCCGGTTTTGCTGGATCCCGAGAGCCGGGCGGAGAGACTTTATCCTTCCCCAAGCATTCCTTTCACCTTTGTGATTGACCAGTCCGGAAGAGTGGTGGCCCGGGTGGATGGCGCCAAAAACTGGGAATCCAAGGATACGTTCGAGGCGATCGAGTATTTGTTGAATATAACCTGAGGGGAAGGGCAAGAGGGGTTCCGGCTCAAAGGCCGGGAATCCTTGGATCTCCCCGCTGCCATGCCAGGCGGCACCGTGCCGGTCAAACGTGAAGTACTTGCCTCTAATGAAAGGTGGGTTCATGCCCGTCAAACGTGAAGTGCTTGCCGCTAATGAAAGGTTCTATAACGCCTTCAACCAAAAGGATCTGGATCTCATGAAGGCGGTCTGGCACAACGGCCCTGGCGTGGCCTGCATCCATCCGGGATGGGAAGTCCTCAAGGGGTACGATTCCATCATCCATTCCTGGGAAAATATTTTTCTGGGTCCACACAATCTGGAGATTAAATTGTCGGATATTGAGGTGACCGAGTCGGGAGGACTGGTCTGGGTGGGGTGCCAGGAAAATTTATTTTCCATGTCCCTGTCGGGGGTCCAGGTTTCCAAGGTGCATGCCACCAACCTGTTCAAGCGCGTGAGACAGAGTTGGAAAATGGTGTTGCACCATGCATCCTCCGTTCCCGGTGCTCCCCGTTCCGGGCAGATCGGGATCGGTTGACACCCTGGGCGGACCGGAAATTTCCCGCGAAGGATTCCCGATTTAAGGTCCTTTTAAGCAGAAAAAATATAAGATATTGAATTAAAAGGTGTTATCATGTTCCTATCGGCTTAATTTTCGGGTTGAAAATAATGGTGCCATTTCTCCGTTGAATTCTGAAGGACTTTACAGGATCCGTCATGAAAGATAATAACGGGAGTAAGATGAGGTTGGTGAAAGAAGCCATGGAGGAGTCCGCAGGGGATTCGCGGGATGAGCCCATCGAAAATTATGGGATCATAGGAAATCTGCATACGGTGGCGCTGGTGAGCCTCGAAGGTTCCATCGACTGGCTGTGTTATCCGCATTTCGATTCGCCAAGTGTCTTTGGCGCGTTGATGGACCGGGAAAAAGGCGGCTATTTTAAAATCGCTCCGGTGGGCGACTTCAAGAAGAAACAACTTTATCGTCCGGATACCAATGTCCTGGTCACCCGGTTTATGCATAGTGATGGTGTGGGCGAGGTCACCGATTTCATGCCGATGGGTTCCCGGCGCTATGGTGACGGATCCTCGGATTGCTGTCAAATCATCCGTATGGTGCGTGTGGTCCGAGGCGAACTGAAGTTCCGACTGGAATGTTTTCCCGCGTTTGACTACGGGCGAAGGGATCACAAAATTCGTCTTCAGACGGAGGGGGCGGTTTTCGAGGACGGGGAAACCGTTCTGGCCCTGCATTCCCACATTTCCCTTGGTATTCAGGGAGGCGGGGTGGTTTCGGAATTCATCCTCCGTCCCGGAGAGGCCCAGTATTTTTTCATTAAGGGGATTTCCGAGAAAGATTCTACCCCCGACATTTGCCAGTTGCAACGCGACGCCATCGAACTCTTCGGCCTTACCTGCGATTACTGGAGAGCCTGGCTCTCAAAAAGCCATTATCGTGGGCGATGGCGGGAGATGGTGAACCGCTCGGCGCTTACTCTCAAACTGCTCACGTTTGCCCCCACCGGCGCCATCGTCGCCTCCCCCACGACCAGCCTGCCCGAGGAAATTGGCGGAAAGCGGAATTGGGACTACCGGTTCACCTGGATACGGGACGCCAGTTTCACGCTGTATGGCTTGTTGCGCCTGGGTTTCACCGATGAGGCGAATGCGTTCATGCACTGGCTGGAAGAACGGTGCAATGAACTCAATCCCGACGGATCCCTGCAGGTGATGTATGGGATCCGCGGGGAGCACGAATTACCCGAATTCGAACTCGGGCATCTCTCGGGTTGGAAAAATTCGCAGCCTGTGCGGATCGGAAACGACGCCCATTCCCAGCTTCAGTTGGACATTTACGGCGAACTCATGGATTCGGTTTATCTCTACAATAAATACGGGCAACCCATTTCCTACGACCTTTGGGTCAACTTGAGACGGCTTTTGGACTGGGTTTGCGATCACTGGATGAAGGAGGATGAAGGGATCTGGGAGGTCCGCGGCGGACGCCGGCATTTCGTTTATTCCAAGGTCATGTGCTGGGTGGCGCTGGACCGGGGGCTGAGGCTGGCCCACAAGCGGAGCTTCCCCGCCCCCCATGAACGATGGCTCAGGGTGCGCGATCAGATTTATGAGGAGGTCATGCAGAAGGGCTGGAACCCGGATCTCAAATCCTTTGTGCAATATTACGGATCCACCACGGTGGACGCGAGCACTCTCATCATGCCCTTGGTGAAATTCATTTCCCCCACCGATCCCAGGATGCTTTCCACGCTGGATAGCATCATCAAAAACCTCGTTTCCGACAGCCTGGTTTACCGTTACCGGAACGGATCGTCGTATCACGACGGGATCGACGGGGAGGAAGGCACCTTTTCCATGTGCACCTTCTGGCTGGTCGAGGCCTTGACTCGCGCGGGAAAGCTCACCCAGGCGCGGATGATTTTCGAAAAAATGCTGACCTTTGCCAATAATCTAGGCCTGTACGCCGAGGAGGTGGGTTCCCACGGGGAGCAGCTGGGGAACTATCCCCAGGGGTTCACCCACCTGGCCCTGATCAGCGCCGCCTACAACCTGGACAAGGCTTTGGGGAAGGGCATCTGATCCACCTTGGCCGGAAGGATTTACTTTTCCACGTTTCCCCGCGGCGATGGGTTGGGGGTTGGCGCTCAGCGTTCTCTCAACAGGCAGGCCACAAAGTGCCCCGGTTCCACCTCCTTGAGTTCGGGAACCGTGGTCTCGCACTTTTTCTCCTTGATGGGACACCGGGTATGAAACCGGCAACCCGGCGGCGGCTCCGCCGCGCTGGGAACATCCCCCGGGATGAGGATGCGCTTTTTTTTGCATCCGGAGTCCATGGACGGGACCACCGAGAGCAAGGCCTCGGTATAGGGGTGAAGCGGGGCGGCGTAGAGCCGGTCGCTGTCGGCCAGTTCGACGATCTTCCCTAGGTACATCACGGCCACCCGGTCACAGAAATACTCCACGATGGCCATGTCGTGGGAGATGAACAGGTAGGAGATTCCCAATTGCTCCTTGAGGTCCTGGAGCAGGTTGATCACCTGGGCGCGAATGGAGACGTCGAGGGCGGATACCGGTTCGTCGGCGATGACGAGGCGGGGATGGAGGGCGATGGCCCGGGCGATGCCGACCCTTTGCAGTTGCCCGCCGCTGAATTCGTGCGGGTAGCGGTGGAGGTGCTCCGGAGACAGCCCTACCTGGTGGAGCAACTCCGCCACCCGTTCCTTGCGCTTGCTTTTAGGGTGAACCTGGTGAATCTCGAAGGGTTCTTCCAGGATGTTTCCCACCCGTTTCCTGGGGTTGAGGGAGGCAAACGGGTCTTGAAAGATAATCTGCATTTCCCGGCGAAGGCCGCGCATTTCTCCCGGGCTGAGCTTTACCAGGTTTTTCCCTTTATAAAGAACCTTTCCCGAAGTCGGTTCCACCAGTCTGAGAATGGCCCGGGCTATGGTGGATTTACCGCAGCCGCTTTCCCCGACCAGACCCAGGGTTTCTCCCTCTTTCAGCTCAAACGAAATTCCGTCCACCGCTTGGACCTCCTCGGCCGCCTTGTTGGTGAACTGGCTCCTGGCTGAAAAATATTTTTTCAGACCGTCGATTTTTAGCAGGACAGGATGATCCGGTGCCGGGTTCATGATCCCCCCTCCCAAAGCCAGCAGCTCACCTGGCGGCCGTCCCCCGCCTCTTTCAGCACGGGTTTTTCCCGTTTGCACGATTCCATGACCGAAGGGCACCGGGGGTGGAACGGGCAGCCCGGGGGAAGTCGATCCAACGCGGGTACATTCCCGGGAATTTCCACCAACCGTCGGACCCGGCTCCGCTTTTCACCCAGGGTGGGAACGGAATTCTTCAATCCCTGGGTGTAAGGGTGAAGCGGTGACTCGAACAACTGGCCCGCGGTTCCCGTCTCAACGATCTCGCCTGCGTACATCACGAGGACCCGTTGCGCGATTTCCGAAACAACGCCCAGGTCGTGAGTGATCAAAAGAACCGACATCCCGGTTTGTTCCTTCAAGTGCTCCAGCAGATCGAGGATCTGCGCCTGGATGAGGACGTCGAGGGCGGTGGTGGGTTCGTCGGCGATCAGGATGCGCGGCGAGCAGGAAAGAGCCATGGCGATCATCACCCTCTGCCGCATGCCCCCGCTCAACTGGTGAGGGTATTGTTCCATTTTTTCGCCGGGGGAGGGAATCTCCACCCGCCGCAAAAGTTCCACCCCTTGTTGACAGGCCTCGTTTCGGGTCATGGAAGTATGGCGCAGCAGCTGCTCCACGATCTGTTCCCCCAGCGTCAGCACCGGATTCAGAGACGTCATGGGATCCTGGAAAACCATCGATATGTCCCGGCCACGGATTTCCTGAAGCTCTTGGGGGGACAGGGTCAAAAGATCCTTGGAGTCGAAAAAAATGCTTCCGGATACTATTTTACCGGGCGGGTCCGGAATCAATCGAAGGATGGAGAGGGCGCTGACGGTTTTGCCGCATCCCGATTCACCGACCAGGGCCAGGGTTTCGCCGGCGTAAAGGCAGTAGCTGATGCCGTTCACCGCGGTCGTCTCCCCGCCATTGACGGGGAAGACGACTTTCAGATTTCTGATTTCAAGTTCGGGGTCCGCCATTTTTTTCTCTGAAGCGTGGATTCGATCAGTATAAGGCAGATGTTTATGGAGGAATAAAATCTTTGCGGTTTTTTGTTTTTCAAGACGCAACAGGCGGTCCTAGCCATTATATATCCTATTGTTATATAAGGAAATCTTTGTTTTTGCGAATGAATTGCTTGACATAATCGGAATTCTTGTGATATTGGACCTGATCTTTCAGCCTGTGACGGTCGTAGGCTTTTTATTGTCTCGTGAGGAAAGGTTCGATTATGCCTGAAGGAAAAGTTAAATGGTTCAGTGACAAAAAAGGGTATGGGTTTATCGAAACAGCGGAAGGAGAGGATATCTTTGTTCACTATTCGGCAATCATCGGGGAGGGGTATAAAACACTGAAAGAAGGGCAGGCGGTGGAATTTGAAAAAAACGCCGGCCCCAAGGGGCCGCAGGCCGCCAATGTCAAACCTATCTAATATACGGGGGCATCGCCGGCAGAGCCTGGTCTCTGCCGGTTTTTTTTTGGGCAGATTCGGGTAGGTTCTTTATTGCCCTTCCATCCCATCCGCATATAAAATATTCTTTTTTTAGACCCATGGAGTTTAATGGCTGATCAATTGCTGTTCGTGGTGGATGACGACCCCAACCTGCGCCGGATTTTGACCGTGTTGCTGGAAGCCCGGGGGTATCGGGTGCAGGCGTTGGAAAGCGGAAAACAATGCCTGGAGCGGCTGGATGAAAACCCGGCGGTCATCTTTCTCGATATGATCATGCCCGGACTCAACGGGATCGAAACGCTCAAAAAACTGAAACGCGCGGGGAAGGAAATTCCCGTCATCATGCTGACCAGCGTGGACGACGTGGAGACGGCGGTCGAGGTGATCAAGCTGGGGGCTTATGATTACATGGTGAAACCCTACGACGAAGCCCGCCTCATCACCAGTTTGGCAAAAGCCATCGAGCAGAACGCCCTCGTCAAAAAGGTCCGGCACCTGGAGGGAGAACTCAAGGGACTTCATGATTTGCAGGGGATCGTCGGCAAAAGCGCGGCCATCCAAAAGGTGCTGGAAAAAGTCAACAAGGTCAAGGACAGCTGGGCCGGTGTTTTGATCCTGGGGGAAAGTGGCACAGGGAAGGAATTGATCGCCCGGGCTATTCATTACAACAGTCCCTTCTCGCAAGGGCTGTTTGTGGATATCAATTGCGGCGCTATTCCGGAAACGCTGCAGGAAAGTGAACTTTTCGGGCATAAAAAGGGCGCTTTTACGGGGGCGGTGGAATCGAGGACCGGGAAACTGGAGATGGCGGATGGGGGAACGCTTTTTCTCGACGAGGTGGCCGAAATGAGTCTCCAAACCCAGACCAAACTCCTCCGCTTCCTGCAGGAAAAAAATTTTGAGCGGGTGGGGGAAAACTCCAAAATCAGCATCCACGCCCGGGTGATCGCGGCCACCAACAAGGACTTGAAACTGGAGGTCGAAAAGGGAAATTTCCGGGAAGACCTTTATTACCGCCTGGCGGTGTTCCCCATTTTAGTGCCGCCCCTTCGGGAAAGAAGAGAGGACATCCCCCTGTTGTGTCATCACGTTTTGCGGAAATTCGGGAAGGAATTGAAAAAAGAGGTGTGCTCCATTACTCCCGAAGCGATGCAGGCGTTATCGAATTATCCCTGGCCGGGAAACGTCCGGCAACTCGAAAACACGCTTTTCCAGGCTATGATCAACACCGGTTCCTCTGCAATCGGCAAGGGTGATTTGCCCGCCGAGGTGCTGGAGAAGAAAGGTCCTCCCAAGGGGCGGGAAGGAAAATCTTCTTCCGGGAAGGACGGAGTGGATCACCCGCAACCGGAGGCTCCCGTTGCCGGCGCCGGGTCTGCCCCTGAAAAAATCATCCCATTCAAAGAAGTTGAAAAACAGACCCTCGCCCGGGCGTTGAAGGTCACCGGCGGCAACATCCCCCAGGCCGCCAGGGAACTGGGACTCAGCCGAAGTACGTTGTATCGCCTGGTAAAAAAATATGGGCTGCATTGAACCCGGATTTTCTCGGGCCTCCTTGCGGATTTTCCCAATTTGAAAATCCGCATCCCATTCTGGGACATCCTGGTTTCAAAATGAGATTTTCCCTTTTCAAGATTTCCGGTTCCTCCCGCCCGGTCCGCCTTCCTTCACTCTCTTACCCGTTGTGTTTCAAGGGTTCTCTGACTTTCCCTTTTTGACGGTCCATTCGCGGCACATCTTTTGCTCTCTATAAGGATGGCAATGCAATGAATTTTAACCGGGTTTCAAATTTCTTGTTACGCCCGCTGAAGCGAAGGAAATTTTTGGGAAGGGGTCGCCTCTCCCGCCCCCCTTCTCCCTTCGCGGGAGTAGGCTGCCCAAATGGACGCGTTGATTCGGCGGGCGTGGAAAAGGAGGTTCCCATGTTTGAAGAAGTCCGTATTTACAGCTCCGATGGAACATTGAAGAAGATCGTGAAGAGTCAGGAATCGAGCAAGCGTTTCTGGGACAATTACTACCAAAGGCAGACCCGGGAATATTATCGGCCCCAGATCCACGGGCGAAGGGAAAAGGACCCAAAACCCGTTGACTGGAAACTGGAAATGGATGACTGGATCTATTGGGAGAAATAAGCGGAGATGGGGAAAAACCGCTTCTGCTCATTCTAATTGGGAGTTCACTGGAAAGGGGTGAGGGACATGAAAAAAGCGTGGACCGGAATATTGGCCGTGGGAATATCGTTGACCCTGGGAATCACCTCGGGTTGGGCGAAAAAGAATGAATACATAGAAAACTCGGTTGAAAGGGGCGGCTCCCTCAGCGGGACCGTCCATTTCAAGGGCAAGGCGCCGCCGCCGATCCTGGAGGATCTTAACAAGGGAAAGAACGCGGAATTTTGCGTGTCGCACCCGGAAACGGAAAAAAGCGGCATCCGCCCCCGTATCAAAGTGGCTGTCAAGGACGGGAAATTGAAAGACGCAGTGATTTTCTTCGAGGACATCAAGAACGGCAAACCGTGGCCGGCGGAAACCACCAACTTCGATTTCAAAAACTGCGATATCTTCCCCAAGGTTTCCGTTATCCGGAAGACTCCGAAAGGGATGAAAGAGGGGTTGATGACCATCAGCAACCGTGATCCCGATATCCTGCACAATCCGCATGGATATTCCGTGTCGGGCGCCAACCGCAAAACACTTTTCAACAAACCGTTGCCCGACAAGGGCGCGGTGGCCGATGTCACCAAATCCTTGAAACGGTTCAAAAAAAAGAAGGACCACCATTTCTTCCTGCAATGCGACCAGCACAATTTCATGGAAGCGGACGCCCGCATTGTGTGGAATCCTTATTATGCCGTCAGCGCCGGGGATGGGACTTTTAAAATCGATCAAATTCCACCCGGAAAATACAAGGTGACGGTCTGGCATCCCTATGTCGGGCAAACGACGCGGGAGATCACGGTGGAAGAAGGAAGCGATATCCGGGTCGACTTCGAGTTGGCCTCGAATTAAAAATAGCCTGATCAGGCCTACATCAATTTTTGAAAGGAGAAAAGTAAATGAAAAAGACTCTCGTCGTTGTCCTGGTGATGGTTTTTACCTGGTTCGCCGCCGCTTCCGCCTTCGCGGCGGCTCAGTGTCCGCAGCCGAGGAAAACCAAGTCCGCTCCCGCCAGTACCGCCAAGTTGGATAAAACCGCCTCCGCCGATGCCGCCAACGGGAAGAAAATCTACACCAAAACCGCCAAACCCATGGCTTGCAAAATGTGCCATGGCGACAAAGGGGACGGCGGTGGAAAATTAGGCGCGGCCTTGAAACCCAAACCGAGGAATTTTGCCTGCGCGGCAACCATGAAGAAGGTATCCCCCGGTCAAATGTTCTGGGTTATCAAGAACGGTTCCGCCGGAACGGGAATGGTCGCCCACAAAAAGACCCTGAAAGACAAGGAAATCTGGGATGTGATCAAATATATCCGGAGTACTTGGGTGAAGTAGGGCTGCGGTGCCTCCCTTGCAGCCTGGGCGGATCGTCTGGTGACGGTCCGCCCTTTTTGTTCAACGGCCCGGGTGGGAAGGGTGAGTCGTGTCCATGGGAATTTCAAAACTGAAAATCGCCCCCGACCCGGGGCGGCTTTCCACCCTCAGGGTTCCCCGGTGGGCCTCGATCATTTTTTTTGCGATGGCCAAGCCTAGGCCGTGGCTGGGTTCCCCCCCCGTGGGTTGAGTGTCCAGCTTCTGAAAATGTTTGAACAATTTGTCCTGATCCTCGAGAGAAATTCCCGGACCCTGATCCCTCACACTGAACCGCGCCCTTTTCCCTTTTTGCTCCAGCCAGATAAAAATCTGTTTCCCTGGCGGGGAGTATTTGATCGCGTTGCTGAGAAGGTTATCGATCACCTGACCCAGCCGGTTAGCGTCGAACGCGAATTCCGGAATATCCGGCAGGTCCAGATGCGCTCTCAGGTGCTTCTTTTCGGCCATCAACCGGTACATCCGGAATCGGTTCCGGACCAGGTCTTTCAGCGACCCGGGCTGGAGTTTGAGGCTCAACTTACCGCTCTCGATCACGGACACGTTCAACAGGTCATGAATCAGGTTCAGCATGTCCTGGCTGACGGTATGGATGGACCGGAGAAATTCGTTCCGGGTTTCTTCCGGCAGTTGGGACCCTTGATCCAGGAGAATTTTGGAGAAGCCGTGAATGGAGGCAAGGGGGTTTCGCAGGTCATGGGAGGCCATCCCCAGGAATTTGTTTTTCAGTTCGTTGAGTTCCACCAGTTTCCGGTTTTTGTCCTGGAGCTCTTTCAGCAATAGTTTGCGATGCAAGTGAAAGCGGATTCGCGCGCGGACTTCCTCCTGGCGAAAGGGTTTGGTGATGTAATCTGCGCCGCCCAGGTTGAACCCCTGGACGATATCCGTGGTTTCGCTTTTGGCGGTGATGAAGAGGACCGGAATGTCCCGCGTCGATTCCCGGGTTTTCAATTGCCGGCAGGTTTCAAATCCGTCCATGCCCGGCATCATGATATCGAGCAGAATGAGATCGGGCGTGGTCTTCGACACGAGCTCCAAGGCCGCCTTTCCGGTGGAGGCCACCGAGATTTTATAGCCATCCTGATCGAGGAATTGCGCCAAAATATCGATGTTGGACGGGGTGTCGTCCACCACCAGAATCTGTTTTCCTCTCAGGGCATCATGGTTTTCGTTCATGGGGAACCTGTTCCAGGATATTCATGATGCCGTTCATATCGTATTGACCGGCTAGGGGTTTCAAGTGTTCCAGCAAGGAGCGGCCGTCCTCGCCCAGGGTCTCCAATTCCTTCATGCAGGTTTTCAGGTCGGTGATATTGGAGAGATCGGCGGCTTTTTTGAACCGGTCGATCAAATCGCCCGGCAGCCGGATATCGGGCAGGTCCAGGTTTTTGGATTCGGTGAATTTGCCCCGGGACGATTCGGCCTCTTCCTGAACGAAATCGACGTGCAGCAAACGGCCCAGGCAATCGAAGATCCTTTCGATTTGAAACGGTTTGGAGATGAAATCATCGAAACCCGCTTTCAGGGTTTTTTCGCGCTGGTGCTCGAAGGCCGAGGCGGATATGGCCACGGTTTTGATGGACCCGTATTCCTTTTTAATTGTCCGTATAGCTTCCGCTCCTCCCATGACGGGCATGCGCAGGTCCATGAAAATAATATCCGGCGCCCGTTTTCGAACCTGTTCGATCGCCTCCTTGCCGTTCTTCGCGGTAACCACCTCGAATCCGGCGTTTTCCAGGATTTGGGACAACATATCACGATTTTGCAGGTTGTCATCGGCCACCAGCGCCTGGAGACGGACCCCATCGGGCAGGTGGAACCCGCGGGCCGCTGGGCTCAATCCGCGGGTCACCTTCCCGCGGGCGGAGGGAAGGGGCAGGGAAAAGAAAAAACGCGATCCGCGCCCGGGTTCGGTATCCAGTCCCAGGGTTCCATGCATGAGTTCGGTCAGGCGCTTGACGATGGACAGACCCAGGCCGGTGCCGCCCGTTTTGATCCCGTCGGTTTCCTGCTGAAACGGATCAAATATATGTTCCCGGTGTTCCTTGGGAATGCCCTTTCCCGAATCGGAAATCTCGAACAGATATTGGTCCCTGTTTTGTGGAGTCACTTTCAGGGAGATTTGTCCGGAATCGGTGAACTTGACGGCATTGCCCAGGAGATTGATAAAAATCTGCTTTAATTTGATTTCATCCCCGTATACGGGGAGGGGACCTTCCACGAAGCCCTGGACCTTCCAGCGTATATTTTTTTCTTCGCACCGGGGCCCGATCATGGAGGAAATATTCCGGATGAGTTCATTGAGGTCGAAATTGGTGGGATGGATTTCCATCTTTCCGGCTTCGATCTTTGAAATGTCGAGAATGTCGTTGATGAGATGCAGGAGATGATCGCCGCTGGTTAAAATGTTTTGCACATTGTGTTGCAGTTTCGGTTCCAGGGTTTTGTTTCCCTTCAGGATCTGGGCGTACCCCAGGATGGCGTTCATGGGGGTGCGGATTTCGTGGCTCATGTTGGCGAGAAAGATGCTCTTGGCCCGATTGGCCCAATCCGCTTCCTCCTTGGCGGCGTGCAAGGCGTTTTCCACCTTTCCACGCGCCGCTATTTCGGATTTCAGGCGCTGGTTGGTTTCTGTCAATTCCTCGGTCCGGGAGCGCACCTCGCTTTCCACCTGCCGGGTGCGGGAAGCCATCATTTGAAATATGATCGTCATGAAAATGGCCAGCGTCAGGATGGTTCCACCGACCCAGAAGGCGTTAGCCACTTGGGGTCCGTTGTGGAAAGCCGGGCTGCCCTGCCACACCAGAAACCATATCCGCCCGGAAAAATTGATCAGATGGCGGATTTGCCGGAGGGGGTCGGGAAGCAAGTTTCCGTACAGCCGGTTGTTTTCACCCCCGGCGTCTCCGTCGAAAATGACCAGATTGATTCCCTTTGCCTGATAGGGCTCGATCATTTGGCGCATCATGTCCCGGATGCGGTAGAACCCCACGATAAATCCCTTCAATTTTTTCCGCCGCTCGTCCACGGTGGGGGGAATCTTCCGGTCCGTGTAAAAGGGGGCGAAAACGAAGATCCCCGCCTGGTTCTCCTGGTTCCGGAATTTCATCATCATTTCCGTCGCCGTGGGTTGGCCCGTATCCGTGGCCTGCCGGATCACTTTGTGGAGACCGGGGATGCTGGCCATGTCGAATCCCAGTAAAAAATTGTTTCCCTCCGAGGGTTCCACGTACGATACGGGAAAATATTCCCCACGGTCCGGAGCCGGGCTCAACCGGCCCTGGCCCGACCGCTCGGTGATTTGGAAACCGGGATAGCCCTCCGATTCGATGTTGCGTTCATAAACTTTTCGCCGCGGGTGGGGGACACGGGATACCCAGTTCAAACTCTGGATATAACGGTTGTTTTTGAGGATGGGTTGCACATAGGTTTGGAACTCCTCGCGGCTGACAAATTTAGATGCGTTGAAAAGGGACAGAACCCCGAGCAGTTCTCTCTCGACGACCGCCAGCTTTCCACCGAGGATCAGTGTGTTTTCCAGAACCTCCTGTTCCAGCTCGTTGACCCAAATCCGGTGTTGCCGGTCCCAGGTGACGCCAAAGGCGATCCCTGCCAGGAGCAGCCCGCAAAGGAAGACCCACCGGGTTTGTTTCGCCAGGGAATGGAGTGCGATGGATCGAATCATTCGCCGCTGTGCATTTTTGGAATATTTGGGACCTGGGGGCGAATCCATCCTCCTCCGGCCCTTGGGTTCTTGCCGGGTTCGGGAATTCCCCCTTTTTTAGTTTGACAGAAAATCGGGGAATCTCAAGTCCGAACCGGGAAGGCATCCTGTGTGGACCGGCGGCGAACCGGGGGAGGGGGCAGGGAATAAAATCATGGGGGAGAAAATGAAGGGCAGGCCCCGAACGGGGCCGCCCTTCGCCAGGGAGGGCAGGAGGAGGCTGCATACGGTTCCCCTTCTCACCAACGGAATATCCAGTCCCGCCTTCAGCGGAATGAATTTGGTCGGAAGGGGCAGGATTTTATTCGCAAAAAATCGATTGGACCGTTTTTAACAATCGGGCTTTCTCAACCGGTTTGAGGATCAGTTCCCTGACCCCCTTGTTGATTAAAAAATCCGTTAATTCATCGTCGGGATACCCGGTGATGACCACGATGGGAATTTTCGGGGCCTTCTTGATGAAATAGTCTATGGAATCGACTCCGTTGAGCTTGGGCATCCGGATGTCGCAAAAGATCAGCCCGATCTGGTCCATGTTGTCTCCGGAATGCAACACCTTGATGGCCATTTCGCCATCCGCCGCCTCGAGAACCGTGTAACCTAAAGCGGCCAGATGCAGCTGGAGAACTTCCCGATTATTGGGTTCGTCTTCAACAATCAAAATTTTTCTCTTTTCCATAATTGACCTCCTGGGTCCCTTACCTGAGGGTGACCACGATTCCACCCATGACATCATCCACCTGGAAATCGTGTTTGGGCGTGCCGGTTGTGGTAGGTGACGCAGGACTCCGTCATCGCCTTGTCCGCATAGACGGCTTGAAAATAGGGTTTCCCTTCTTTTCGCACCAACCGGGTGTAGGGTTTTTCGGGATCACGGACCACCCCCCTCAAACCGGCGTATTCAAATTCCGACCGGGGGGCGTTATTCCGGTTGACCGGCCAGGGGCTCGCCAATCGATAGCTCATTTTACGGTGTTTGGCGCGGGAGATATTTGCGGAAAGGGCCAGGAATTGCGCCGGCAGGGGAAGGGTGTTCTCCCGCTCCCAGTTTTCCGTTGCGTGCAGTGAAATGGCATTTGCCAGCCGTTGAACGATGTAAGTCGCGTACACGGTGCGATTGGCCTCCAGAACCGCGTGAATGTAATCCGCCGCCAGTTGGACGGGAATCCCGTGTTTCCCCTTTGAGGGGCCGATATCACGATTGGGTTGAATTGTGGAAAAATAAAATGGCAGGCCGATCGTTAAATGGGTCCAAAGGATGGTCTTCAACATTTCAGAGCCCCCTCTGATAATTCCCGGACATTTTAAAAGAGAATCCGGATCCTCATTGGTCCCAAAATTACATCGTGTTAAGCAATAAGTAAATGATCTGATCAGATCATTTTCAATAGCCTGATCAGGTCATTTGATGGGAACAGGGAAGAATTTTTACCCTAAAATTCCCATAATCCGCGATTACAGTCCGATAGGGTTCGTTTGGGGATGATTCTCCTTTGCCATATTCCTGGATAAGTCCTTGGCTTGAAAGGGTTGTCCTTTTAAGGTAGGGGGTGGCAAGGGGCGGCGGCGGACAAAAAATATCTCTTCCGGAACCGGATTACCTGGCGATCCTAAATCTCATCGCCAGGTGCACGGTTCCCAAATCTGACGCGATATCCACAAAGTTGAAAGTTGGCACGAGGAAATCATTGTGATAAAGTTGGCCCAATCTATCATCCTTGAAATGATTTCAATAAATGGAGGGCGGGTCGATGAATGCTGGCTTTTTGAGCCTGATCCTGGCCGGGTTCCTGATTTCTGATATTCCGGCAAATCTTAGCCCTGAAGAAAAAGGATTCGCCATTATGAAGGAATCGGAAAAGGATTTCAATGAAATCATAACTTCCCAGGCGGACATGACCATGATTATCAAGAAAAAGGATGGGACAAAGGCGACGCGGAATTTCCGGCTCCTCATCTATGTGATTCCTGAAGATGGCGACAAAATCCGTTATGTCTTTGACAGTCCGGCGGATGTGAAAGGGATGGTGTTTCTGGTGGTGACCCACAAGTTCGAGCAGGACGATATCTGGGTTTATCTCCCCGATTCGCGGCGCGTCAAGCGGGTCAGTTCGCAAACCAAGGGGAGCCGGTTCATGGGCAGTGAGTTCGTTTCCGAGGACCTGGCCCGGGAGGAACCGGAAAAATACACTTACGGCGCGGTGCGGGAGGAGAACTTCCGGGGACAAAAATGTTTCGTCGTCGAGCGCTTTCCCGTCGAAAAAAGCTCCGTCTATTCCAAACAGGTGGCGTGGGTGGACCAGGATCAATACCGCGTGCAAAAATTCGATTTTTATGACAAAAAAGGGGTGTTTGTAAAAACACTGACCTTTAATGGATACCGGCTTTACGAAAATAAAGTCTGGAGGTGGGATGAGCACGTCCTCGTCAACCATGTCAAAGGGGATTCCACCCGGACCTTGTTTCAAAACTGGAAATTCAATACCGGATTCAAACTGCGTGACTTTAGCATCAACAGCTTGAAAAGAACGCGGTAAATCGTGGAGGTGCGCGAAAAAAAATCCGGAAAAAAAAATTTTCGTTTCGATGGTTTTCATTTCCTTGTCCGCCTGGCCCTTTTTCTACCCGTGAGCGTGGGCTTGGGGTTCGTGGGGGGGTGGCCGAAACCCGTGTTCGCCCACAGTCTTCGCGGTTTCGTGGCCGGCGAGGCCCGGCTGTTCACCAACCCCGCCCTTCAATCGGAACAGGAGAATCATGAATTCTCCGGTGTTGCCGCGCCGGAATATTACCATGAGTTCGACGACGGCAGCCTTTTCACTCTTGTCCCTTTCTATCGTCAGGACAGCGTGGACAGCCAGCGCACTCATTTCGACCTGCGCGAGTTCACCCTGGTTGTCCCGAGGGATGGCTGGGAACTGAGACTGGGCGTCCGCAAAGTCTTCTGGGGCGTTACCGAAACCCAGCATCTGGTGGACATCATCAACCAGACGGACCTCGTGGAAAGCCCCGACCTAGAGGAAAAACTGGGGCAGCCCATGATCAACCTCTCGATCGACCGCGAATGGGGGACGCTGGATTTCTTCTACATGCCGTTCTTCCGGGAACGGACCTTCCCCGGCCGGCGGGGACGCCTGCGCCTGCCCCTCGTGGTCGATACCGGTCAGACGGCCTTCGAAAGCCCCTCAAAGGAATGGCATACCGATATCGCCTTCCGGTATTTCAATACGATCGGAAAATGGGATATCGGACTGTCGGAGTTTGTGGGGACCGGACGTGAACCCTCGTTTCGTCTCGGGCTGAACAACGATGGCAATCTCGTACTGACCCCTTTGTATGAACAGATCAACCAGACCGGACTGGATGTGTTGTTCGTGGAGGACAACTGGATCTGGAAATTGGAGGTGATCCACCGCAACGGTCAGGGTAATGAGGATTTCTTCGCCTGGATCGGCGGGTTCGAGTACACCTTTTCGGGGTTGGCGGGCAGGGGCATGGATCTGGGAGTGCTCGGCGAGTGGTCCTTCGACGACCGGGAGGATGAATCGTCCAACCCCTTGCAGAACGACTTGACGGCGGGCCTGCGATTTGCGTTCAACGATGTGGAAGGCACTGAAATATTGATCGCCCTCGTGCAGGATTTGAAACGGGAAACCCGTTCCTTTTTTATCGAAGCCTCCAGCCGCCTGACCGATCATTGGCGTCTCACCTTCGAATTCCGCGCCCTGTTCGATCAACCCCTCGATGACCCAGGCTTCGCCCTGAGGGACGATGATTTCTTCCAGGTCGAACTCGCCTACCATTTTTGAGAAAATTTTTCCTCCCTTTTTTTCAAAATTCCAAGATTTAAAGTCCGACCCGAATTCTTCCTTTAATTTTTTTGGTGCATTTGCCGATAGTTTTCGGTAAGGTGGCTGCCTTGGAGAAAAGTGATTTTATCCTTATGCGCGCTCATCCTCTTGCCGATTTCCCGGTTCCCAGCCAACTTTTGGTATTAAAATATTTTAGGGGGGTATGCTTGGTTCTGGAGGCGGATCCCTTTTCGGGGAAGCCCTGGAAAGCGGATACCTCCTGAATTTCATGGTCGGCCCTTTTTTTGGAATCCTATGAATAAGCCTGAATTACTCAAACTGGATAATCTTTCCAACGGAAGAAGCGTCGAGGCCCTGAAACGGGCGTTCAATGTTCATTTGAAATACACGCTCGCCAAACCGAAATGGAACGCCACCAACCTTGACTTTTACAAAAGCCTCGCCCTGGCCGTCCGCGATCATTTGGTGGAAAAATGGATCGTGACCAAGAAACGCCAGTACGATCAAGACGTCAAGCGGGTGAACTACCTTTCGATGGAATACCTGGTGGGGCGCGTGCTCCTCCAGAATATGATGAACCTCGATTTGACCCGGGAGTTCGCCCAGGCGGTTCGTGAATTAGGCCACGATCTGGAAGAACTGGAGGAAATGGAGATCGAAGCAGGGTTGGGCAACGGCGGATTGGGACGCCTCGCGTCCTGTTTCCTGGAATCGATGGCCACGCTGAACCTTCCCGCCAACGGGTACGGC
Source organism: Nitrospinaceae bacterium (assembly GCA_046754465.1). GTDB lineage: Bacteria > Nitrospinota > Nitrospinia > Nitrospinales > VA-1 > JBHHVU01. Next base: position 46,666 of record JBHHVU010000016.1, read on the forward strand.
ATGCGGTATGAATTTGGCATTTTCCATCAGCATTTCCGGGACGGGTACCAGGTGGAAGATGCCGATAACTGGCTCCGGCAGGGGAACCCCTGGGAGATTCCCCGGCCGGAGCATCTTTATACCATCAAGTTTTACGGCCGGGTCCAGCACATCACCCACCCCAATGGCGGGGAAAGCTATGAATGGGTCGACACCCACGATAACGTGATGGCCATGGCCTACGATATCCTGATACCGGGGTACAAGAGCCAGACGGTAAACAATCTGCGCCTGTGGAGCGCCCGATCCACCCGCGAATTCGATTTCGGCTATTTCAACGCTGGGGACTACATCCAGGCGGTCAGCGAAAAACAGGAAACCGAAACGATCTCGAAAGTGCTTTATCCGAACGACAAGTCGATCCAGGGCCGGGAGCTGCGCTTGAAACAGGAATATTTCTTTGTCTCCGCTTCCCTCCAGGACATCATCGCGCGGTATAAAAAATACCATTCCGGATTCGGCGAGTTCAGCGATAAAGTTGCCATCCAGTTGAACGACACGCATCCTTCCCTAGCCATCCCGGAATTGATGCGTATTCTTATGGATGTGGAAGGGCTGCCGTGGGAAGAGGCCTGGGAGATCACGGTCCCCACCATGGGCTACACCAACCACACGGTTCTGCCGGAGGCGTTGGAAAAGTGGTCGGTGGATCTGCTCGGCCGCGTACTGCCGCGGCATTTGCAGATCATCTACGAGATCAATCATCGTTTCCTGAACGAGGTTTCATTACGGTACCCGGGGGATACCGGCCGTCTGCAGCGAATGTCGCTCATCGAGGAAGGCCCAATGAAGTTTGTCCGTATGCCCAACCTGGCGGTGGTAGGAAGTCATGCGGTGAACGGCGTGGCCGCCTTGCATACGGAAATCCTGAAATCCACCTTGTTCGGGGATTTTCATGAAATGTTCCCCGGACGCCTTCAGAACAAGACCAACGGGATCACCCAGCGGACCTGGCTGCTAGGATGCAACCCGCGGCTGGCGGAGTGGATCACCCGGCACATTGGGGACGATTGGGTGCGGGACCTCACTCAATTGAAAAAACTGCTTCCCTTGGGGGAAGATGCGGGATTTCGCGGCCGGTGGCGGGAAATCAAGCAAAACAACAAACGGTTCCTGGCCGATTTTATCCGGGAAAAACTGAGCATTGCCGTCAATCCCGAATCGCTTTTCGACGTGCACATCAAACGGATTCATGAATACAAGAGACAGCTCTTGAATATTTTTCACGTGATCGCCCTGTACACGCGGATCAAGAAAAATCCGGGAGGCAGCCATCTTCCGCGGACGGTCATTTTTTCAGGAAAAGCGGCGCCGGGATACGCCATGGCGAAACTCATCATCAAGCTGATCAATAGCGTCGCGGAAACGGTGAACGCCGACGCGGAAGTGGGGGACCGGCTCAAGGTCGTGTTTCTGCCGAATTATTCCGTTTCGCTCGCGGAGAAGATCATTCCCGCGGCCGATCTTTCCCAGCAGACATCCACCGCCGGGATGGAGGCTTCCGGCACCGGCAATATGAAACTCGCCCTCAACGGCGCCCTGACCCTGGGAACCCTGGATGGCGCCAATATCGAAATCCTGGAAGAGGTGGGCGAGGACAATATCTTCATCTTCGGGCTTCGGGCGGATGAAATCCTGGCCCTGAAACAAAAAGGATACCGGCCCCGGGATTATTACCTGGCCCACCGGGAACTGAAACAGGCGCTGGACATGATTCGGGAAGGGATGTTTTGTCCGCGGGAACCGGAGGTGTTTCATCCTATTGTCAACTCGCTTCTGAATGAAGAAGACCGGTTCATGGTCTTGGCGGATTTCGATTCCTATTGCGAAAGTCAGAAGCAAATTGAAAGGGAATATCGAAACCCCGAACTCTGGGTCCGTAAATCGATCATCAACGCGGCGAATATGGGAAAATTTTCCAGCGATCGAACCATTTGCGAGTACGCGCGGGATATCTGGAACCTGGAACCGTGGTGGGAAATATCGGGTCAGGAATCACCCGGTGCTTTTGAAGGCGCCGTGAAATCGGGATCCGTCGGAGAATGATCGCGCAACGGGACAGGGACGATGGCGGCGGACGATTTTGAAGAAAAAAAATCTCCCGATTCACCGGATGGAACTTCCCGCCCGGAAAAAGAAACCGGCCGAAAAGAAAAAGATGTCCCCGAAAAAGGCCGCTCCGGCCTGGCCAAGAGGGCGGGCCAACGGCCCGCGCTGCCTTTCAAGAGAAAACCCCCTGATCCGAATCGAGACGGCTAGGGCCGTTGCACGGTCCGTTGGGTTTACGTCCCTCATGGGGGGAGGAAAGAAGTGGGTTCCGGGGGATCAGCGATACTCCGCGTTCAGGAGTTCCCTGATGGCCGTCTCGGTTTCCCTGTAATTGCCTTCACCATAGTGTTCGTAGCGCACCATTCCTTTTTTGTCGATCAGGTAGAGGGAAGGCCAGTACCGGTTGCGGTACGCCCGCCAAAGGGCGAATCCGTTGTCCAGGGCAACGGGATACATGATTCCGAATTTCCTGACGGCCTCGATCACGTTTTTCGGTTTTCTTTCGAACCGGAATTCCGGGGCGTGCACTCCCAGAACCACGAGGCCTTTCTCCGCGTATCGGCGATGCCATGTCTTGACGTACGGAAGCGTGCGGACGCAATTGATGCAGGAATAGGTCCAGAAATCGATGAGGACCACCTTGCCCCGCAAATCTTTTATGGAACGGATCCGGTCCGAATTGATCCAGTTCGTCAGGCCGGTCAACTCGGGGGCGGGGAATAGCGAAGGCAGCCCTTCCGCGTGAGTGAGAGGGACGGGATTCACCCAGACTAAAAGACACCACCAGACCATCAAGACGCCGGGCCGCTTCAATAATCCCTGGACCGGATGGCCAACCCGGGACGGGGAAGCCTTGAGCCCAGGGTCCCGCCGCTTTCCCTGGCACCGATCTTGTCTTCCCTGTTTGCTTTTACCCATGATGATTCCATTCTATAAGGCGGGTAGGGTATTTGGAATGCCACCCACTTTTTACCACAAGATCTTTTCCCGGCGTGATAATAATTGGGAAAACATTTTGTTTATTGAAACCAGATGAAATCCGTATTCAAGACAGGGTACCTCGCCGCGGCGGGATATCTCGAACCCCTCGTTGGTGAACTCGAGGGCGTGCGGGCGATTCATGGGCGCTTGGTATTGACGGACCGGCCGGTCCAGAATCCTTTCTGGGCGCAAAATATCTGGCTCGATCCGGTGGTGTTGCCCATTCAGTCGATCTCCGATGGGGTCCACCGGCTCCAGTCCATTCAGCGGAACTGGTGGCTGTATTCTTTTCACCTGCACCGCCGGGCGAAGCTGATCCAGGACCAACTTCCCCACGTCTCGGCCAAGCCGGTTCCTTTTCCCTCTCCTCTGCCCGCCTCGCCACTGGGTTCCTGGACGCTGTTGGACAAGAATACGATTCTGGCGTCTCCCCGGTGTTCGAGTTTATTTCCCAATGGGGAGGTGAATTTTCAGGAGGACCGGGAAGGTCCGCCCAATCGTGCTTATTTGAAGCTTTGGGAAGCGTTGCTGCGGGTCCAGGAATACCCCCGGCCCGGTCAATTTTGCATCGACGCGGGTGGCAGCCCGGGCGGTTGGGCCTGGGCGATTCATCGGCTGGGAGCCCGGGTGCTCAGTATCGACCGCTCGCCCCTGGACCCCCGGGTGGCTTCCCTTCCGGGGGTGACCTTCGAGAAGCGCGACGTGTTTTCCCTGAAGCCGGATGAGTTCCTGGATTCCCGTCAGGGGGTCGACTGGCTGTTCAGCGACGTGGTTTGTTTCCCGGAAAAACTTCTCCATTGGCTGACGCCCTGGGTGGAATCGGACATTTGCCAAAACCTGGTATGCACCGTGAAATTCCAGGGAACCAGTGACTATGCCGCCGCCGGAAAATTCGCCGCCATCAAGGGGAGTCGAATGATCCATCTGTATCACAACAAACATGAATTGACCTGGATTTTGTTGAAGCCGGACCGCGGCATCAACCGTCAAGAGTCAGGTCCGTCTTAGGGATGGAGATGCACGTGAGGCAGGATCGCGCTTCCGGCTGAATGCCCGGTTCCACCACGTAAGTGACCAGTCCTCTTTTGATGGCGGTGAGGCAGGTGCCGCAATTTCCAGCCCGGCATCCGGATTCGAGGGAAATTCCGTTTTCCTCGGCGAAGGCCAGGATGGAGCCCGCCGCGGGGTTCCAGGGCAGCGTCTTTTGGGATTTGGTGAACGTGATTTTGATGGAAGATCCCGTTTCCGTGATTTCGCCGGCCACCAGTTTTCGGACCGTATCGGAATTGAAAGCTTCATAGTGGATATTTTTTTTGGGAACCCCCCAACCAGCAAGATCCTGCCTAAGGCTTTCGATCATTTTGGGAGGGGCGCAAATATAAAATTCGTAATTATTGGAAGGAAGAACCTGTCTCAACAGATTCCCGGAGATTCGCCGCGGGTGATGAAAGTCCCTTCCCAGGATGTCCGATTCACAAGGCCGGCTGTAACAAACGTGGAGGGACACGTTTTTATTTTTGTTCACCACGTTTTCCAGATGTTCCTTCATGATATGGTCGGAACCGTTGCGAAAACCCAGGAACAGCCACGTTTCTCGGGGGAAGAATTCCCTCCGAAACCCCTTTTCGGTGATAGCATTGAGCATGCTCAATATCGGGGTCACCCCTACCCCTCCGGAGATCAAGACCACGGGAGTTGTTTGGGTGGTGTCGAGATGAAAGTGGCCACTGGGGGCCTTGACGTCGACAATATCCCGTTCCTTCAGGGAATGGTGGAAAAAATTCGATCCCAAGCCCGGCGGAGCGCCGGGAACCCCCTTGGGGGGCGGGAGGCGCTTGATGGTGACCCGATAATATTCGGGGTGGTTGGGGCTGTCCGAAAGTGAATAACAGCGGATGAGGGGTTTGGTGCGCCCGGGAATATTCAACTTGAAGGTCAGGTATTGGCCGGGAAGAAAGGGGGGAAGGTGTTTGCCGTCGTGGGGAGAAAGGTAGAACGAGGTGACGTCCTTGGTTTCCTTAACCTTCAGAATGATCTGGAATTTGCGGAATCCGTTCCAAAACGCCTTTTCGCTCTTGAAATCCAGGCGGAGTTGATCGGTAATTTGGTCGATCCGGGCGCGAAGCAAGTCCGCCTCGAGTTCGAATCCCCGTTTGGTGATCGAGGACACGCGGACCCTTTCGCTTGTCAACTGAAGGACGTAACGGATCAGTAGAACAAGAAAAACCAGGGCGGCCAAACCGATTATCGTGTCAAGCAAAATGCCTCCTATGGATGGGGTCCGGGTCTGCTGTGATCATTATAACCCGTAAGATGAATTCGACCGCAAAAGGATCAGGATGGGTGTTTTGCTAGAAGCATATCTTTTTTGAAGCCGGGCTTGAAGTGATAAACATGACAAAGCTGGCAATTCTGCTTGACCTTTCCCTCGGTATGGCATTCCAGGCATGTGCTCCGTTCGATGGAACTGAAATTGCTTACAAAATGACCGGGTGCGAAAGCGTCGAAGGAAGAAAGATAATCGGCGTCCTTGTTAAGAAGGTGGCAGTTCATGCAGGTGTCCCCCTTTCCCAGGATATCCAGGTGATTCTTGTGGGAGTATTTGGAGTAGGGTCTGTTTCTGGGCCCCAGGTATCCCCAATGGACGGTTAGGAACTCTTTCCCCTCTTTTGTTTTTTCGGCGGTGACAGCATGGCATTTGATGCATCCGCCGACCCCTTCCTTGGGAGAAAGCATCTGATCCCTTAAGGCCAGGGCGCGTTCCGATTTTTCCGAGTCTTTTTCATGGGGGGCGATGGTGAGGGCAAAGTCGACCCAGCTCTTGGCCACGGGGTCTTTATGGCCCACGGGGGTATAGCGGATTTCCAGAAGATCGGCATGCCACCCACCAAAGCTTGCCTGGGCCGGGGGCTCGTATTCCACATTCAATCCCCAGGCGCACGCCGTCCGCTTGATGACCTCCGGGTTGAGTCCGGCCAGCATTTTTTCCGCCACCGGGACCGGGGAATGCCGGTCGATCAACTCGGCCAGGGGGGCCGTGCTTTTCTCCACCATGGCCAGGATGAGTTCCTGCAAATTCTTGCTGTAAACTTCCGGATCATCCTCGGGGACATTTAAAAGATAAGCGCTGACCAGGGAGACCGTTTCGGTGGAAATGCTCACGAACTCTTCGTCTTCCGCGCCCCCCTCCGATGGGTCCTTCGGGATGTGGCAGGCCTCGCGCACTTTCTTCGGATCAATGCGGTTGACATCCAGTTCGGGCAAACGCACCAGAACCAGGTCTTTTTTGGGGATCTGGGCCGCGTGGCATTTCGCGCAGACGACATCAAATTTATCCGGCGGGACGATCCGTTCTTCCTGGGTGACCTTGTGACATCCCATGCAGGTCGAGGGCGCGTTCGCGGAATATTTCGGGTCGGCAAAATATTTTTTCAGATGGGAAACATGATCGAACTTAATGCTGTTTCTCCTTGTGTGGGGATAATTGGAGGGGAATTCAGGGTGCCCCTTGGAGAAACTCTCGAACTGGGTCCGATGGCAAAAATTGCATTTTTGGCTGTTAAAATCTTCAGTGATCAAATGCGCACCCTTGTGTTCCCGGTGGCACATCAGGCAATTCGTGGGTTGAAGGCCGGGGTGCTTTTTTAAATCGCCATTATGGGCTATGTTGTCGGGTCCGCCGAAGGTATGGCAATCGCCGCATTTGGAGGAGAGGTCCAGCGGCTGGAGCACGGCCCGAAGCCAGGCCGCGGTCTTCAGGTTGTGGGAAACGTGGCAGATGGAACAACCCTGTTTCTCGGTGAATTTGATATGGGAGCTGGAAATGGGGCCCGGGCTGATACTGAAATGGTTGCTTTTCAGTTGGTCCAGGATCCATGAAATACAAAGCAGGGCGGCGACCATGCCCACGGCAAGGATCGCCAGGCGGCCGCGGTACACTCGAAACGTGGGGGTGGGCACACAGGGGGGATGACGGTGCGCACACTGGCCCGTGGGGGTCGGGCCCTCTTCGCAGGTGCCGCCGCCGATGGCGGGCCGCCGGCATTCCCAGTGGTCGCCGATTAAAACGGGGGAACATTCTGTGGTGCCACCACACGTGCCGTCGATATGCGGTCCCTGGTGACACGGTTTGAGCCAAAGAGCCCCCCGTCCGCACCGGTAAGGGAAATTCGGACGCTCGTAGGAGCTATGCTGGTGGGAGAATTTGTGTTCATTCATCACAATAGATATACATGGACCACCACCAGGTGCCAGGTGACCAGGGCCAGGGTCGAGGCCGCCAAGGGAAGATGAATGAGGAGCCAGGTTTTCAGAACCGTTTGCAGGGAATAATGAAAATCGATTTTTCTTTTCGTTTCGGCGAGGGTGAAGAGTTTTCTCAAATAACCCCGCTCCTCCAGGTTGAGGTAACGCTCCAGATCGAAAAACTGCTGCCGGACCCAATCCCGTTCGATTCTGCCGGAGAAAATGTTCTTCATGACAAAACGGGGCCGCTGGAAAAACCAATGTAGGGATTCCAGGTAGTGGGTGGCCAGGGTGTCCCGGCCGGTTTCGCGGGTGCAGGCCAAAAGCAGTTCCTTGGCTTCTTGCCGGAGGCCGCTGATCTCTCCCGGAATCCGCTCGAAAATGAATTCCATACCCGTTTGCGTGAGACGGGCTGGGAAGATCATTTGGATCGCCATGCCCACGATGCCCGTCAAGGATACCGCATAAAAGAGGAAAGCCAGAACCTGCTCATAGAGCCCGTGGGGCCAGAAGGTACCCGTGTGCAGCCAATAGGCACCCAGGGCGAGGAATCCTCCCGCCGTATGCAAATGCCACCAGGCCGAGTTGCGGGCGAGCGGCAGGACGGAAATTTTTTTCCGGATGTTAAAGAGCGACAAGAGAATGAGGATGCCAAACAGAACCCATCCCGTAGCGAGGGAAGAAAAACCCAGGTGGCCATCGACCTGGGTTTTCCAGGCCGCCAGGAAGAAAAAAAAGCCACCCGCCGTGATCCAATAATAAGGCCAGGTTTTAGCCATGGGAAATCCTAATGGTCCAACAGGCCGTCGGGCCGCACCTGACGAAAGTCCACCCGATGCAATGCCTCGTGAGAACAGGCCTGGACACAGGCCGGTCCGCTCAGCTGATCCACGCATAAATCGCATTTGGTGGCTTTGAGAATGGGTTTGCGGGTTTCGACGTCGTGCAAAAGTTTTTCCTTTTCGTCTTTTATCGCCACCATGCGGATATTTGAGTAGGGACAGGAGTTGGCGCAGGTTTCACAGCCGATACAGGTATCATCGTTGATGATCACGGTCCCCTCCGGAACCGTCCGGTGAATGGCGCCGGTGGGGCAACCGATCAGGCAAACGGGGTCCACGCATTGCATGCACGCGTTCGCCACCATCCAGTTCCCAAAGGTTTTGCCATGGCGGATGAACCGTGGGTTCCCCCCATGCGCCGCGGCGCAGGCATCCACGCAATCGTCGCAACGGACGCAACGGTCCAGGTTGATCAGCATCGTCTGCGTGCCGTTGATGAATCGTTCCTGGACCATCCATTCCAGGAGCGATTCATCGGCCATGGTCTGTTTGAACGGGTCCGTGCCGTGCCGCCCTTTGTTAGGACGCCCGTTTATTTTATGCAGCCATGGGTGCGAGGAATCCAATTGCCGAAAAACATATTTTTCCAGGAATTTGGCGGGGACCCGCAGAATGTCAACGTAGCCGAGGGCGGTGATGGAGACTTTCAAGGAGACATCCTTTTCCCCTCTCCACGTCCGGTAGAGTTCATCGATTCCGTAATAATTTCCGGCTCCCAGATAGGTCAGGGTATGAGGTCCATCGTCTTTTTGCACGGACACCCGGGCAAAACCCGCGCGGACCATGATGAGGTCGTCGGGGTAATCGCCCTGCCGGGCAATCAACGGCTCGTGTTTAATGCCGGATTTACCCATGCTCTTCAGGTTCTTATAGGAAACCGTCCAATCATAGGTTCCATAGGATTTGAACAGGGTATTCTGGGACACGTCCTGAAGGGCATCATCATCCAGTTGCTGGAAGAGGGGAGTTTTTCTCAAATAGGTGATCAAGGTGCTTTCGCTGTAACGCTTTTCGATCCGGCGGCGCCAGTTCTCATCATATTTTCTAAATTCCCGCAGACCCTGCCAGCGGATTTCCAGAACCTCCGAATGGGTTTCGGAAAACACGGTGGCCGTGCGCGGGATGCGGCCCAGGGCCGCCAGTTCGCCAAAAAGGGCGCCCGATTCCAGGACGGCGGTTTTATTGGAGTTCAATACAGCGGGTATATCCTGAAGATAAACATGGGTGTGAACCGCATCGTTCCCGTCCCGGTGGAGGGCCTGGTTCCTGTAATGGTGGTCGTCCCGGATTTCGGGAATTTTTCGATTCATCCAAAGCTGTGACAGGGCTTTCCACACACTTTTTTTGCGGCTTTTTTTGCGGCCCAGCAAATAACTGGGCAGGCCGGGGGAAAGAACCACGCGCAGCCTGCCGCCCAAGACCAAAAAGGCCGAGTTCCCGTAGTCGCCTTCCCGGATAATGATGTCCCCGGGTTTGTACCGGATGATGCGGGTATCATTTTTCAGGATACCTTCGAGAGGAACGTCCGGAGGAAAATTTTCCCGGGCAATGGCCGCGATCTCCGGAACCGATAACAAACGTTGTACCTCCGGGCCGGTCATGTCCGGACCAAACGGTTTGTTCCATCTTTGCGGCGGTGAAATTTCCGTTACTTCCTGGATCCTCAAATTACCTCCACCGAATCCTGGGAGAAAGAAAACCTTCCCCATGGAGAAAATATCGGGGATGCGGGATTAAAAATCCCGTCCTCCCAACCGTTCCTTTCGACCCGTGAAAAAACGTCCATTATTTATAGTCCTTATTTTTGGGAAGGAGGTTTCCGATTTCACGGGTCAAGTTTTTGCCGGCAATTGCGGCGATGAGCTTCCGCGCGTTTTTTTCATTGGGCGCCTTAATAAAGGCCGCCGCTTCCGGCACGCTACGCAAGGCCGAAAGGGCTGCTCTGGAATCCGAGGCTCGTTTTTCCTGCGCCGACCGGTATTTAGGGTTTTCGGACTTGGTCAAGACGGCCAATGCCGAAACCAGTTTCGCAGCCTGGCCGATGACGAACAATTCCGCCAACTGGGGGGGGGACATTTCCGCGTTGGTCGTCACATGGGGCGCGTAAAAACGGTGCCGGATGGAGCCCTGGGAATATTTCACCAGTTCGAAATCCGGGTTGATGGGGTGCCCGGCATCCAGCATTTTCCCCAGGACCTCCGCCGTGAGGCCGGGGTGGGCCAAACCATGACAGGTCATGCAATTTTTCGCGACATCGTACTTCATGTTCGGCCAAATGAGCTCCGCCGCCCTGGAGGCGGCATATCGCTCCGCTTTGTGTTTGGGCGTTTCATCCTCCCGGTTGATGTTTTTTCCTCCATAGTCGTCGTGGAGGCGAAGCCAGTCCGATGATGCCCCGTGGCAACTCTCGCAGGAGGTCCCCGACTTGGCGACCCGCTTGGCGTCCGCATTCTTCTGCACCATGGTGTAATGACACAGGTTGCACGTTTTGTTTTTTTTCATGTTCCGGGAACCTTTAACGGCCGCCAGGATCTTCTTGGGAGAGGGCCTTCCTTCTTCCTTGGGTTCCCGGTGCGCGTTGCGGAACGACTTAAAATGTTTCGTTTCTTTCCAAACCTTGAATTCCTCCTCATGGCATTCCCGGCATACCTTGGCGCCCTTGAAGAAGGCCTTGGCCCAACCCGGGGAGGGGAGACAAACCAAAACCCATGCCAGGACCAATCCGCCAAGAAGAGAAAATGAATAATCCCTACACGGCATAAGCCGCGAGGGTTTGTTCCGAGGATTTTTCAAAAAGTTCATCGGGGATCACCCCTATCCGAAAAATATTTTCAGGTTCCCTTTTATAGGTAGGGCAGCGAGCCCGTTCAAAAGGTCATTTATTAAACGATCGGAACGGTGTAATGAAATTACCGGGCAAAATGTTTTGGTCGCGATTGAAACCGGAATGAAGGACTTCCATACTTGATAAGAGTTTATTGAATTCGCAAATCCGGTGGCGGGCCACAGTGCTGATTCGATTTTGGCGACAAGATTTAAATATTTCCCTAAATTTTATCCCATTCGTCTTTCAACATTCCATAAAATTTTTATTTATTTTATACTATATTAACCGAATATGTAAATTTATTGAGTTTTCTGCTACGAACGCCAATATTCTTAAAGAACCTCCAAATTTATCTTTATTTTTAGAATGTTATGTTGTAGGTGACGGCCTTTCGGGGTCATCGGGATATATAAAAAAAGACGAATTAGGTGAACTTTTGCTACCAATATTTAAAAATTTGATATAAAATCATCCATAATTTTGGGGGTATTAAAAACTTTTACTCTCCATGTATTTTGATAGCCAATTCCCGGTTCCGGCCACCCCTTTCCTGGGGGAAGGGATTCTTTCTGAATAGGCGCAAAGAGAACCGCGGATGAAGCGATAGCGAAGGTTCCATGGTTTTTGGGAAGGGGTGGAAAATGCGGCCTTCTTTTTCCCCGGTTTCTCTATTTTCAGAAAGCCGAGCTCTTGCATCATAATAACACCCCACGTCTAATAATTTATAAATTAACTGGAAACCCAATGCATGATTTCACCCGCAATAGATTGAAGAATTGGTTTCTTACCCCGTTTGTTTTGTTTGGCTCAGGTTTTGCTTTTCCAATATTCAATGATTTCTATTAGGCAAATAAAATTTTGACAATTCCGGGACCCTCCCAAGGGTTTTCCCGGCCGGGACGGAAAAGTTTCGCCGGTCGTGAACGATTGGGTGGGAGGCTCGCTGGGAGATATGAGATATGACTGGACAAACTTTTAGTGTAAAAATCCATGACGGCTCCCTTGCCTGGATGGCCAGGATTGGCGCGTCCCTTGTGGTATGCGCCTTGATGATGTCCTGCAAGGCTTCTCCTTTCGACCTGAACGCCAGGCCCGCGTCCCAAAAAGCCAAAATGGATGTGAAGACGCGAGGCAAAATGATGGCGCATGGGAAGAAGGGGGACCCGGGAGGAAAAATGGCCGTGGTGGGGGACCGCCCCGCATCCCCCGGTCCGGAGAAAAAGCCAGCCGATGCCGGCATTGATCCCTATGAGGCGCATGAAGCCTTATTCACGGAAAACCGGTATCCTTCCGCGGCGACCTGCAAAACCTGTCACCCCAAACAGTACAAGGAATGGTCGGTTTCCCAGCATGCCTACGCCCAGCTCAGTCCCGTCTACCTTGCTTTGAATAACAAAATAAATGATCTCGCAAGCGGAACCAACGGCGATTTTTGCCTGCGTTGCCACAGTCCGGTGGGAGCCAACCTGGGTGAATCGTCCTACATCTCCAACCTGGAAAGGCATCCCACCTCCCGGGAAGGGATCACCTGCGTAGTCTGCCACCGGTTGAATAAAACCTATAACAAGGTCAGCGGACGCCTGGCCCTGGTCGAGGGGGATATCCTCAAGCCCGTTTACGGGCCCAGCGGCAATCAGGAATTGAAGCGGGTCCTGGACAACCGCAACCAGTACCGGGTGGTGACCCAGTCCAAGGGAAGGGGCCGGAAAATTCATACCGACGCAAGGCAATTCGCGACCATTTCCACGCCCACCTTTTGCGGAACCT
>JBHHVU010000017.1:0-53665 GCA_046754465.1 Nitrospinaceae bacterium
GGCTACTTCCTGGGCTCTGGAAACATGGGCAATCCCGTGTGCTTTGCCGGCGCCCCGGCGGGCAATTGTCCGCCCACCGAGGTCCAGGTGCAAAAGCCGGAGATGGAACGCCGATTTGCCCCCGGTGTGCATATCTACGTGGGGAACGACCCCACGCTTCCCGGACACAACCCCGGCTTTTTGCCTCTCACTTTACCCTATACTTTCGGCCAGGGAAAATTCAAGTTTGAGGCGGACTGGTCCTTGATCCCCACCATTGCCCCCATGGCTAACGGTGTGGTTCAGCCCGGGCAGATTCTGCCCAACAACGCCCCGGTGATCAATCCTCCGGGCGGGCTGGCCTTCAACCTTCCCCAGGGTTATCACCTCATGACCGCGTCCTTCCCGGGATCGCCCCTGACCTCAGGAGGATCCTTCAGCGTCTCCCCCGGCGATATTCTGACCGTCACCGGCCAAAACTTCGGGGACCGGAGAGGTTACGGAACCGCCAGTTTATCGGGCAGGAAACTTCCCGTCAAAAAATGGCGGGATACGGAGATCCGCGTCAAGATCCCCAACAACGCCGTGAGCGGACCGCTCCTGGTGGCAAACTCCACGGGAATATCCAATACCGTTTGGGTTGATGTCGCCTACCCGTCTTACCGGGCGGCGTACATGGCCGCCCGCACGGTCTATGTCGACGCGGCCAATACCGGCACCGAGGACGGCAGTGCGCTCCACCCCTGGAGTACGATCAGCGAGGCATTGAATCATTTGCCCGCGGCGGCCCCCCGGTATGTCTTCGTTGCTCCCGGAACCTATGTCGAGCAGGTGCGAATTCCGGTATCGAACGTGCGCATAATCGGGTCGGGTCCCATGGAAACCGCCGTGCTGGGTCCGCGCAGCGTGGAAATTCCCGGCGTGTCCGGTTTTGACGGTTCCGGTCCGGTTTTCAAGGTCGGTGTGGATGATTTGAACGGGGATGTCAGCAACATCCTCATCAGCGGCATGACCATAGCCTACGGCAGCGTCAAGGAAGAGACCGGGGCCGGGATCTATGGCGGCCTCCATATCACCCACCTCGACATCAATAACAACATGATCATTTGGAACGGCGGCTGTTATGGAGGGGGAATCTCCCTTCACAAAACCACTCACAACCTGGACATCTGGTCCAACGTGGTGGCGGAGAACGGCAACGCCTGCGGTTTTGGGGGCGGGATCAGCGTGGACGACGAGCCCGAGGATCCCAACCTTCCGGATCCGGGCCAGCCGGAACACGTGGTGGACGACTTCAACATGAGTCCGCCGCCGGGCATCATTAATATCTTCAACAATCTGGTTTTCCACAACTGGTCGGCAGACTCGGGCGGGGCCATCACTCTGTACGAGACCAAAGACGGTCTCAACGTCTACGGCAACATGATCGTGGAAAACAAGGCCGAAGACCACGGTGGAGCCATGTTCTTCGAGGATTCTGGACCCATCAATCTTTATGGGAATGTTTTCCTGCGGAACTTCTGCTACGACGACGGTGGCGCCGTCAGTTTCGAGGATGTGGGCGATTTGCTATCCATGGTCTGGGTATACAACAACCTGTTCGCCCAGAACATTGCCGATGACCATGGAGAAAACCACGCCCGTGGTGGCGCCCTGGCATTCGACGATACATTCCAGGGCTATGTCTACAACAACACCCTTGTGGGCAACATCGTCGCGGGAAGCGAGGATCCGGCGGGGGGTGCGATCGACAGCGAGCGCAACGGCCACGAGTACAACGGCACCGATGGCCCCCTCATTTTCCCCGGATACAGCGACCCGATGATCTACAACAATGTTATCTGGAATAACTGGAAGCTCGCCTACAATCAGCCCAACGAGGGCAAGGAAGAAGACCTCGATTATACGTTTGGCGAGAACTACCAGTGGACTCCGGATGAGTTGCATGTGGACAATCCCGAAGTGCAGGGCGAGTGGGAAACCGCCAAAAACTCCCTCAGCTTCAGTTTCGTCTTTCAAAACGATATCCAGGGTGGGTACAACGCTTACGGATACGAAGGAGCGAATCTGGACACGAATCCCCTGTTCTTCGATCCTCAGGCCCTGGACTGGCATCTCCAATCAGGATCTCCGGTGATCAATGGAGCGGATTCCTGGTCGGCCCCCAAGAAAGACCTAGATAATCTGAAGCGCCATTCGAGGGATTATATGGTCGACATGGGAGCCTACGAGTTTCATTGGAATCAGCCCGACCTCATCCGCATTCCGGAGGGAATCCTGGGCAATGTTCCGATTCCTACTCCCGGCAGCACATCGCTCAACTGAGTCAGGGAGGCGAATCCGACGGAGCAGGCATCAATTCTAGGCTTGAAGATACGGGGCCTCGCCGCAAGCGGCGGGGCCTCGTTTTTTCCAACGAGTCCGGAACTGATACTCCCAGGGCAGAATCTTCCTTGGGGGTAAAGGATTCATTCTTGGAGGAGTTTCTGGAACTCCGTCTCATTTATTATTTTGACGCCGATCTTTTTGGCCTGGGCCAGTTTGGAACCGGGGTCCGTGCCGGCCACGACGAAATCGGTTTTTTTGGAAACACTGGAAGTGACGCGTCCTCCCAAGGCAACGATTTTATTCCTGGCCTGATCGCGCGTCATTTGTTCCAGGGCGCCGGTGAGCACGAACTGTTTTCCTTGCAGGCGATCGTCCATCCGCGCCCCCTCTTCCACCAGGACAAGGCCGAGTTTCTTGAGACGTTTGATTTCATCCCGGTTGGCTTCCCGGTCAAAAAAAGCCCGCAAGCTTTCGGCGATGGTGGGACCGATTTCCATGACAGACTCCAACTCCTCATAATTGGCTTTTTCCAGCCGGTCCATGGAATGAAAGGTCTGGGCTAAAACCGCGGCGGCGCGCTGCCCCACGTGCCGGATTCCCAGGGCGTTGAGGACGCGGGCCAAACCGGCGGTCTTGCTTCTCTGAATCGCCTCGAGCAGGTTTTGCGCGGATTTTTCGGCCAGCCGGTCCAGGGAAACCAGGTCCTCCAGCGTGAGGGTGTAAAGGTCGGAAAAATGTTCGACCCGCCCGTTGGAAACCAATTGCTCCACCACCGCGGGACCCAGGTGGTCGATGTCCATGGCGTTTCGGGATGCGAAGTGCAGGATTCTTTCCTTGAGCTGGGCGGGACAGGCGGCATTGACGCAGCGCCAAGCCACCTCCCCCGCCGGACGGAAAAGAGAGGTCCCACATTCCGGGCAGGTCTCCGGCATTTGGAAAACTTCCCTCCGGCGCTTTTCCGGATCATTCACCACACGGACGATTTTGGGGATCACCTCACCCGCCTTCTCGATCACCACGGAATCCCCCACGCGAATGTCCTTGCGTTTGATCTCGTCCTCATTATGGAGCGTGGCGCGGCTGACGGTGGATCCGGAAACGAAAACCGGATCAAGCACCGCCACAGGGGTGATGGAACCGGTGCGGCCCACCTGGCAAATGATATCGAGAACCTCGGTTACCGCCTGCTCGGCCTCATATTTGTACGCGACAGCCCAACGGGGATGCTTGGCGGTGCTCCCCAGTTTTTCCTGGAACTCCAGGGAATTCACCTTCACCACCAATCCGTCCACGTCGTAGGAGAGGGAATTTTTTTTTTCGCGCCAGGTTTCGATCAGTTTCAGCGTATCCTCAAATTCGCGGCAAAGAACCGTTTCCGGATTCACCCGGAATCCCAGGGCCTTCAAAGTCTCCAGGGTTTCATAATGGGTGGTGAAGGGCATGGGGTCCATGAACCCCACTCCATAGAGAAAAATATTGAGGGGACGCCGCGCGGTTTCGGCGGGATCGAGCAAACGGAGTGACCCGGCGGCGGCGTTTCTGGGATTGGCGAACGGGACCTGCCCCGCGGCTTCGCGCTCCCGGTTTACTTTAACGAATTCCCTTCGATCCAGGTAAACCTCGCCCCGGGCTTCGAGGAACCGGATATTCCTGGGGACATCGGGGATCCTGAGAGGAATGGAGCGGATGGTTTTCAGGTTCGCGGTGATGTCCTCGCCTTCTTTTCCGTCCCCCCGCGTGGCGCCCTGGACGAAATAACCGTTCTCGTAGGAAAGGGTGACCCCCAGGCCATCGATCTTCAATTCCACCACGTATTCGAGGTCCTGATCCGAACCCAGAATTTTCACGACACGCTTATGAAAATCCCTGAACTCATCCACGTTGTAGGTGTTGTCCAGGCTGAGCATGGGAGCCCGGTGGACCACCGAGGGGAATTTTTCGGAAACCTTGCCGCCGACCCGCTGGGTGGGTGAATCCGGCGTGATCCAATCGGGGTGCCGGGTTTCGAGGTCCTTCAACCTTTGCATCAACCGGTCGAACTCGCGGTCGGTAATTTGCGGCCGGTCTTCGACGTAATATAAAATTTCGTGACGCCGGATTTCCCGCCGCAGTTCCTCGATTTCTTTTTTTGCCGGTGGCATCATGTCGGGAATCGTACACCGTACCCCCGCCATTCTCAAGGGGTGGAAACATGAACAGGGGGGAGGGAAGCGGGGTTAAGGTTCCAGCGTGACATAATATCCGTTTCGCCCCCGCTGCACCAGCAGGAGGACGCTGTCACGACCGGATCCGTCGATAATGGCCTTATTGAAGTCCTCGAAATTTTCTATCGTGGTCTGATTGACTTGGCGGATCACATCGCCGGGGCTAATACCGATTCGCCCTCCTTCCCCGTCAGGGGTCACCTGGGTGACTACCACTCCCTGGCGGGTGAGCAGCCGGTAGCGGCGGACGAACTCCTCATCGATGCCGTGAACCCGCAATCCCAGCCAGTTGAGGGTGAATTCGGCGACCTGCCGTTTCGGGATGGAGGTTATCTTCACCTTAATGTTTTTGATCTTGCCATCCCGAAGCAGGGAAAACCGGACCGAGTTTCCCACGGAATAGGAAGCGATTCTTTGCTTGTATTCCTGTTTTTTACTGATCTCGTGGTTGTCCAGTTTCAGGATGACGTCGCCCCGCCTCACGCCCGCCTTTTGGGCGGGGCTTCCCTTGAACACCCGGGTAACCAGAACACCGTAAGACCGGTCCATTTTGAAAAATTGCACCAGCTCGGGAGTCATGTCCTGAACGGAAACCCCCAACCACCCGCGCCGCACTTGACCGAAACTGATCAAATCCGAAACAACGCGCTTGGCGTTGTCGATGGGAATGGCGAAACCGATTCCCTCGGCTTTCTGGTAAATGGCGGTGGTGATTCCAATGAGGGATCCATTGATATTGAGTAAAGGCCCGCCGCTGTTTCCCGGGTTGACGGAGGCATCGACCTGAATGAAATCCTGATAGATCGCGTTTTTGCCCGCTTGAACGGTGCGATTGAGCGCGCTGATGATTCCACTGGTGACCGTATGCTGAAGGCCGAAGGGATTGCCGATCGCAAGAATCGTTTCCCCGATCATCAGGTCATCGGAGCGCCCCATTTTCACGTAGGGGAGGGGTTTCCGGGATTCGATTTTGACCACGGCGAGGTCCGACTTTCGATCGGCCCCGACCAGGTGCGCGTCGAACTCCCTTTTGTCGATCAGGGTCACCTTGATGCGGACGGCCTTACCGATAACATGCTCGTTGGTGAGGATATAACCTTGAGGATTGATGATTACCCCGGACCCCAAACTGCGTCTTTGGGCATTGTAGTTGGGGAAAAAATCCTTGAAAAAGCGGTCGAAAACATCATTTCCGAAATTCCGGAACGGGTTGACGATGTTCCGGGCCTCTTCCTCGGTATAAATGTTGACCACGGCGGGGCCCACTTTTTCCACGGCCACGACCAGCGGCGTGCGCCGTTTGAATTCGCTCTTGGAAAGGGCCGGGCTAAAACTCAGGAGAAGGGAACCAATCAGGAAGACGATCAGGAAAACAGGCCTTCGGGTCGAAATAAAATGCATGGGCGTGCCGGGAAACGGGATGGCGGCCCGGAGAGAGGGCCGCCATCATTTTGAATACAAAGGAAGGATTCTTAAAACCGTTGAGGCGAATTCAAAACCTCATCCAACTTTCACGGCAATATAAATGGTGGTTCCACCGCGCCGAACGAGGAACAACATGGTATTCCCCTTTTTGTCGCTGGTGGCCGCCTTGCGGTAATCCTGGACCGATTTCACGGGTTTGCGATTGATTTCGGTGATCACATCTCCCCTGCGGATCCCCGCTTCCGCGGCGGTGCCCCCGGCGGTCACATCCGATACCAGGACTCCATCGGTGGAATCGAGTTGCAGACTTTGCATGAGTTCCGGAGTGATGTCCTGGACCTGAAGCCCCAGGGGATCCCGTTTGGCCAGCTGAATCGATTCCGAATCCTTAAGAACATCGACGGTGACGGGAAATACTTTCTTTTTGCCGTCTCGAATCACTTCGACATCCACGGTGGTTCCCGGCGAGGTCGAGGCAACGATCTTGGGAAGAATTTCCATTTCCCTGATTTTTCTTTTATTGAATTTCAAAATGACATCGCCGCGTTTGATCCCTGCCTTTTCGGCGGGCCCGTCCGGGATGACATCGCCCACCAGGGCGCCCTCATTGTCTTTCAACCCAAACGACTTCGCGAGGTCGGGCGTGATCTTCTGGATCATGACCCCCAGCCAGCCACGGGTCACGGTCCCTTTCTCTTTCAGATCCTTGAGAATATTTTTTGCCACATTGATGGGGATAGCGAAACCGATGCCGACGTTCCCCCCTGTGTTTCCGGAGATGATGGCGGTATTCATGCCGATGACTTCTCCCTTGATGTTGATCAGGGGCCCGCCACTGTTTCCGGGATTGATGGAGGCATCGGTCTGGATGAATTCATCGTAGGGGCCCGCACCGATGTTGCGGCTCAGGGCGCTCACCACCCCCACGGTAACGGTATGGCTCAATCCAAAAGGATTGCCAATGGCCATCACCCACTCGCCGACCTCCAGATTTCCCGAATCTCCCAAATGCAAATGAGGGAAGGGCTTGGCCTTATCCTCGCCGTCGCGGGAAATTTTTATCAATGCGATATCGGTTTTGGCATCATACCCGATCAGTTTAGCCGGGTATTCCTTTTCATCCTCGACCAGGACAACGATTTCGTCCGCCCCTTCCACCACATGGTAATTGGTCAGAATATGCCCGTCCGCATCGATGATAAACCCGGACCCCATCCCCCGCCGGGGGCGTTCCGGACGCTGCCCGAAAAATCGATCGTAGAAATCCTTGAACGGATCGGGAAATTGCCTGGAGGGGGGTTGTTGAAAGTTCTTGGCGAACGGTTTTGTTTTGGCTTTGGTGCTCACGTTCACCACCGCCGGATTTTGCTTTTTGGCGATATCAACGAAAATGTTGCTTGCCAGGGGAACTTTGTCACTGCTCAGCCCATAGGCCTTGCCAATGACGGATGAAAATACTCCCTCGCCTGTCAGGGAAACAGGAAGATTCATCATAACGGCAAGGAAAACCACGCTAACGAATTTGACGCTTTTTGAAATCATGTGTCAACCTCTCACTTAGACGGATCCAATCAGGAAAGTTATCGGACTCAATGGGAATAATCGTTAAACTAAATTCATGGCGGCCGAATTATAATTCCAGCCCATGATAAGATCTTCAGGAAAACTCTTTAATCCGTATTCCTCATTCCTTCAGGAACCGACTTTAACAAAATGATATTAAAAACGAATTAAATGATGATTAATTTTTCTTAATTTATCCTTACAGAGGCCGTCTGCGGGAGTTGATTGAAGTCAAGAATGGCGGATCCGGCGCTCTCGGGATGCGGCATTTTTCGATGAAGCCGGAAACCACCTCGCTCCGCAGGCTTCCCGGATAGCCTTCACCGAAAAATCAATTTAACAGAAAACACGGTTGGACCCGTTTGCCATCCGCCGATCGAGTTTTTGGATTTGCGAAAAATGGGAATATTTATGTAAGTCCAACTCGGCAAGGAAGCAGCCGCTGTTTCTTTAACCCCTGAAGAAATTTTCGATCCGGCCCAACCCAGAGGGAAAAATAATTAGGTCACTATTCATTATATAGGGGCCGTGTCTTTTTTTTCAACCTCATTTTG
This sequence comes from Nitrospinaceae bacterium, assembly GCA_046754465.1. Lineage (GTDB taxonomy): Bacteria > Nitrospinota > Nitrospinia > Nitrospinales > VA-1 > JBHHVU01. The sequence continues at coordinate 8,054 of JBHHVU010000017.1, forward strand.
CCCCGCTTTCCCTGCAAGGAAATACTTATTGACTCACTGCTGGAGATAAAAGATAATCAAATCAACCTTTAGGACCTTGTCCCGAAGGCTCGCCGGGGTGCGGGAGGTTAAAAAATTTCCCACGGGTTCGGGGGGGGTTGGGCGCAATTCGATCCCGATTCCGGTCCCAACGGAAAGCAAAAATCCAGATATCACCTCATGGCACAATTGATTCCCTAAAACCTTCCTTCCCGCCGGCTGAATATTGACGGGTCAAGGTTCAGCACATGATTTTCCTATGCCCGATCTTCCTGAAACGAAGAACTCCTTTTTGATCCACCGGGCAAATTCATGAGTCTTTTTCTTGCGGCCTTGGGACTGATGATGGTGTTCGAAGGGATTGCCTATTTCTGCACCCCTTCGTTGGTAAAGACCCTTGCGCAAAAGATTCCGGATATTCCCAATCCCACATTGCGGATTATCGGATTCTGTCTCATGCTAATCGGATTATTGATCGCATATCTCGGGAGGTCCATCGCTGAAAATGGATAATCGAAAATTTTCCCTTGCACTGGCTTTGACGGCATCACTTTATTTGATCGTTTTAACCGGTTGCGCCGGAAGACACAATGCCGATAAGGCCTCCGACCCGGCCGCCAAATTCTCGGACGTGGCCTACCCCTTTACCGACGTACCGGTTCCTAACGGATTCAGCGTGGACCGGGAAAAGTCGTTTATCTACGAGTCGGGCAGCGGCAAGATCAAAGTGGGCCGCTTGTATTATTCGGGATGGAACAATTCCCAGGAAGTGGTCAACTATTACCAGAACGTCATGATCAATAAAGGATGGAAGTTGGTCAACGCCATGGAACATGCCGGGATGATTTTGAATTATGAAAAAAAAGGGTGGGCATGCACGCTGATCGTGACCGAGTCCTGGTTCAAAACCCATGTGGAAATTCAAATCGGGCCCAGATAAGGGTCCGCGAAAACCGGTGATGCCCCCCGTCAACAATCGGCAAGGCTGTTCCCATGAACCCCACCCCGTTTCGGAAAAATTTTCTTTTCCATGATCCATCCCGCCGGAAATCCCGTCATGACTGAAAAAGGCCTTTCCCCCCGGCAGCTCATACTGGATTTTCCAACGCACCCCGCGTTCACCTTTTCCAATTTCGTCGTATCGGACGGATCCCGTTTCGCGTTTGACGCCGCAAGACGGATTTGCAGTTCCCAACCCACCGGCTACCACTCGCTTTACCTTTACGGAGATAAAAACCTTGGGAAAACCCACCTGTTAATGTCCATCGGAAACCATGTCGCCGAGCACCTGCCGGGCCAAAAAGTTTTGTACATTCACGGTCCCGACTTTTTCCGTAAAGTCGGCGAGGGGGATCCTCTGGAAATCCACGAGACGGTCACCCGGCTGCTGGACGTGGACTTCTTTCTGCTAGACGACGTGGACGGGATTTGCGGCAAACCGGCAGCGCAGGAAAAGCTTTACCACATCTACAACACGCTGGCCGAAAAGGAAAAAAAAGCCGTCTTCACCGGCCATGCCCGCCCTGAAAATCTAACCGGAACCGAGGGCTACCTGAAATCCCGCCTGCAATGGGGCATGACCGCGGAAATCCTGCCCATCGACGACGCCACCACCGCGAAAATCATCACTAAACTGGGAAAGGATGTGGGACTGGCGATTCCCGAAAAAATCATCGACTATCTATTGACGCGGATTCCGAGGGATTTTCTGTCTATCAAAAACACAGTGGTCAAACTCAATCGGGAATCCTACGTCCAGAAAAAGAAAGTTACCCTCTCCCTGGCGAAAGCGGCGCTGAACCTGCCTTGAGTGGAAATGGAGCCATCGCACTTCAATATCGCGGCCACTCTGGAGCAGGTGGCAAAAAAGTCGCCGGACCTTCCCGCAGTGCGCGTCCCCTGGCAAAAAAGAGAAATCAGTTTCGCCCAGCTTCATGAAGAAAGCAGCCGGACCGCCTCCGGGCTGATCCGGCTTGGGGTGCGCCCCGGCGCCCGGTTCCTCCTCCTGGTTCCCTTCAGCATCGAATTCATCTCCCTGACTTACGCGCTGTTCAAGGCGGGGGCGGTTCCGGTTTTGATCGATCCCGGACTGGGCCGGCAAAACATGCTGCGGTGCATCGAGGAAACTCAACCCGAAGGGATGATCGGCATCCCCCGGGCGCACGCGGTTCGAAAAATCCGGCCCCGGCCCTTCCGTTCGGTCCGCTTCGCCATCACCACCGGTAAAGGCTGGCCCTGGGGCGGGATTCCCCTGGCCCGGGTAAATCAACCGGGCGGCGGGGACTTCTCCCCGGCAGCCATCGGCCCGGAGGATCCCGCCGCCATCCTATTTACCAGCGGCAGCACCGGCCCGCCCAAGGGCGTCCTTTACACCCACCGCATGTTTTTCCACCAGGTGGATATTTTAAAATCCACTTTCGGCATCCAACCGGGTGAGACCGATCTGCCCACGTTTCCCCTTTTCGGCCTGTTCAGCACGAGCATGGGCATGACATGCATCCTGCCCCGAATGGATCCCACCCATCCGGCGCGGGTCGATCCGCGAAACATCGTGCAACCCATTCTGGATTACGAGATCACCAACACTTTCGGGTCTCCGGCCTTGTGGGACACGGTCAGCCGGTATTGTGCCGGCCAGGGAATCCAGTTGCCTTCCCTCAAACGGATATTGATGGCGGGGGCCCCGGCCGCGGGAACCCTGCTCAAACGTATTGAACACATCCTGATGGGGAACGCGGAGGTTTTTACCCCTTATGGGGCGACGGAGGCTTTACCCGTCACCTCGATCGGAAGCCGCGAAATTCTCGCGGAGACCTGGGAGCGTTCCGAAAAGGGTGCCGGGACCTGTGTGGGCCGTCCCGTCCCCGGAATCGAGATTAAAATCATCGGGATCAATGACGGCCCGATCCCCACTTGGGAGGACGCGCGGGAACAACCGCCGGGGAAAACCGGTGAGATCGTGGTTCGCGGCCCCTGGGTCACCCGCGAGTATTTCAACAAAACAGAAGCCACCCGGCTCGCGAAAATCGGGCAAGGGAACACTCTCTGGCACCGGATGGGGGATTTGGGATGGATGGACGATCGTGGCAGGTTATGGTTTTGCGGAAGGAAAAACCAACGGGTTCAAACCGCCGCCGAAACCCTCTTTACCATTCCCTGCGAGGCCGTCTTCAACCGCCACCCCGAGGTCAAACGCTCCGCCCTGGTGGGGGTGGGACCCCGGGAACAACAGAGGGCCTTCATCGTGATCGAACCGGAAAATTCCAAACGGATCCGGATGGCCCGGGACAAGGAATCGTTCACACAGGAACTTCTTGACTTGGGAAGCCGGTTCCCCCACACTCGGCAAATTAAAAAAATTCTCTTTCATCCCGATTTTCCGGTTGATGTGCGGCACAACGCGAAAATCTTCCGGGAAAAACTGGCCCGCTGGGCGGAGAAACAATCATGACCCTATCCGGCAAAAACCTCGCTGCCGCCCTGAAACCGGACACCCATGCCAAGGCTCTGGTCTATATTTTTCTCACCGGACTTGCCTTCCGGCTCTGGGGAGTCACCCATCCGCTTCTTGATTTTCACAGTTGGAGGCAGACCCTGACCGCCACCATCGCGAAAAATTTTTATGCCGGGGACATGAATATTCTTCACCCCGCCACGAACTGGGCGGTGGAATATTATGAATTCGAGTTTCAAATTTATCCCTTCCTCGTCGCCCTGCTTTACCGGGTTTTCGGATTCCATGACATGATCGGGAGAGCCGTCTCCATCGCGTTTTCCCTGGGGTCCATGGGGATGCTTTACCTCCTGGCCAAACGGTATTTCGATAAAACCACCGCCGCCTTCGCCATCGGCTGTTTCGCGCTTCTCCCGATGTCCATTTATTACACCCGGGCTTTCATGCCCGAATCGGCCATGCTGTTTTTTTCCATCGCGATGGTCCATTACTTCACGCGGTGGCTGGACACCCAAAGGTGGCGGGATTTTTTTTGGGCCGCGCTCTTCACCACGCTGACGTTCCTGATAAAGCTTCCCGCCCTTTACATGGGAGGCCCCCTCCTTTTCCTGGCGGCGTTGAAATTCCGGAGCCGGATCTTCACTCAGTTCCCCGCATACCTCTTCCTGGTTCTCACACTGGCTCCGCCCATCCTGTGGTACGGTCACATGGCCGATCTGCACGCCCAGGCCCATGGGGGAGAGAGCATCTGGCTCGGGAACGATAAATTGGCCAATCAACAAATCCTTCTGGATTACCGGTTTTACAAACTGATCTTCTGGACCCGCCTGGTGGAAAAAATGTTCGCCTTCACCGCGTTTCCCCTACTGGTGCTGGGATTCGCGGCCAGGGTGGACCGCAAGGAACAGGCCGTGTTCCACGTCTGGTTCTTCTGCGTGTGCGCGTATTTTCTGATCGCGGCGGTGGGAAACAAAGTCCACGAATATTATCAGTTACCCATCATTCCTCCCGGTTGCGTTTTTGTCGGCAGGTTTTTAAGGAATTTTTTCGCGGAGGACAAAAATCGTCTGAAGGGAAAACCGGATTTCAAAACGGGACTGGTCCTGCTCATGATCCTTTTCATCCCGTTGCACTCGGTCTACAAATTGAACAAGCGGTTGAGATATTCCACCGACTATATCGCAATCGGGGCCACGCTCAAGGAAAACACCCCGAAAGATGCGCTGGTCCTGCTTCAGGATATCGGATCGGGCCGGCCTCACGTTTTTTATTACGCCGAAAGAAAAGGATGGACGCTGGGTTGGGTTCCCAAGCTGGGTCCGGATGAAATTAAAAATTTCATGGCCCGGGGCGCCACCTACTATGGTGTGGTGAAACTGGATTTACAGAAAGCCAACCGAAAGCTGTACGATTACCTCGCCAACCGGCACCGGCTGGCCGCCCGGAATGATCTGTTCACGCTTTTTGAATTGCAGGGGAAACCCTCGATCCCGATGAATTGATGAAAAGCGGCATCCTTTCCTCCAACGGGCCGGGGGTTCCCCTTTCCCAACGGAGGACAGGAAACATCGCGGGCCGCCGATTCTTCCGGCAAGTTTTTAAAATAGCCTCCTGGGCATCCTGCCAGCCTCCCGCACTCCTCCTAACGCCCTGCATTTCAAAACCGGTCCTCTTGCCGTTGCGCGTCTTCTCCACGGTCTCACGCACCCCTCGCTATATATCCCTGGATATTTCGCTCATGAACCTATATAATGTTTTCAATCCTGGATTCACAGCTTCCCCGGATACATGTTCTCTTTGAAAGAGGATCCTCCTTCTGGTTGGTGGTCTTTGGTTTCCCAAGAACCCAGATCATACAGACCCCTTGAAGGACCTGCCTGGAATGGTTCCATTCCAATGTGCGAAAAATAGCGTACATTATCAAAGAGAGGACACTTGACTGCCCGTCCGGTGCTTCGCCCCTCCGTTCAACCGATAGGGATTTACGAGTCTTTTCCACATAAAGCTAAAGCTGGATTAAACCTCGCTGGGGGGTCGCCAAGGGAAAGGTATTGTGGCGAACTGTTTCCCAAAACCGGTTTTATCGTAACTAGCTTAATGGGCGATCCCAAAAAGTGATTCGATTTTAAAACCAATGGGAAACCGCCGGGCTATGGACCCAGGAAGGCAAGATCGCTTCAACTGGACTTTCCTGTCATTTTTTTCGAGATAACTGAATCCGCCCGCAAGTTTTTGCCTTAGCGCGAAACCCTGGACCCTGTTTCCTCTTCGGGATAATTGATTGGAATTGGAGCGGCGGGGTTTTCCCTGAAAAAATGCATCTATGGCAAGAGCATAAAGGAGGCATATAAATTATGGGTGATATTAAAGACGATATTGTCAGAGTTGGGGACGGCAGTTCCTTGATCCAGGATATTCGCTCCTACCGGGAAAAGACTTCGCAAAATATTTTCTCGCCCTTCGATACCCGCAAGCGCGAAGTTGGCATCGAGGGGGACAAGGCTCATTCACTTACGGCGCACCTGTCTGATTTTCATCAAAATGACCAACCGGCATCCCCGGTCCAAAACCAATCGCGGCACGTGCTTGGCATAATTGAAGAGTTCGATAACAACCATTTGCCCTATGTCGCCGCATGTAAGGAATTGGGGGTGCGTTACAAGATAATCGATATTTCAGGCCCTGATGGGATACAAGTGGTTAGGGACTGCGGATGCAACGCTTTTCTTACGTGGCCTTCCTTCAAGGTGAGCATTTGGAAACGCATGTTCGACGAGCGGCTAAAGGTCATGGCCGAGGAAATGCACCAAACCATTTACCCGACCTGCAATGAAATGTGGCTGAATGAGAGCAAACTGCGGATGTCTTATTGGCTGGAGGCTAACGGAATCCCTCACTGCAGGACATGGGTGTTCTATACGAGAGGGGAGGCTCTGGAGTTTGCTCAAAATGCCGATTTGCCGCTCGTGGCGAAGTGCGACATGGGTTCCAGGAGCGCGGGGGTGGAAATTCTCCGAAGCCGGTCCGCGGCCGTACGCTATGTCCTTCAACGTTTCGGAAAAGGGATGGTCTGTCGAGGCGCCGATGACCGGGATCGTGAATGGGGCAGCGTTTTTTTCCAGGAATTCCTTCCGGAAGCCGCCGAGTGGCGGATGATTCGAATTGACGAGTCATATTTCGGCCATCAGAAGCTCAAGGGAGGGGAATTCCACAGCGGCTCTGGCAAGGTCGGGTGGCTGGATCCCCCTCGGACGCTGTTGGATTTCGTTCGGGAGCTGACTGACAATGCCGGATACACGGCGATGAATGTGGACATTTTTGAAACTCCCGACGGGCGTTATCTCGTCAACGAGATTCAGTCGCACTTCGCGGCATACTTGGAGTCTCAAATGTATATTAATGACAGGCCGGGCCGATATCTATATGACTATTCCGACGGAGAATGGCGATTCGAAGAAGGTGTTTTCTGCAGGAATAGTTGCTGCAACCTGCGGGTAAAGGCGCTCTTGAAGTTGCTCCGTCAACGGGCTTTTCCATCATCGTTTAGAGAGGAACGCTTGCCATCACCGTCCCGATAATTCTTACGCGAAACGATAGTTTGAACTTCAACATAGGAGAAGAAATGTATTGAAAATCACGATCATCGGAGCTGGAAACGCCGGCTTGACGCATGCGGCGATGATAGCGAAACGAGGCCATTCGGTCACCATTGTAAAAACAACGCGTCTGATGTACGAAGACTCCTTTGAAGAATTGCGCCGGACAAAACAAATAGAATACGAGAAGGACGGCGGCAAGGGCGCGGTTGGCATTGAAGAAGCAACGCGGGATCTCCCAAGAGCTGTTTCCCAGGCGGATGTAATTCTCGTCTTGACGCAAAGCGTCGCCCACGAAAATCTTTCCGAATGGATCTCGCCTCATCTGCGGAGGGGACAAATTCTGCTTGTCTCGCCAGGTTATGCAGGAAGTTTCTATTTTTCGGAAAAATGCAAGGGCAAAGGTATCGTGTTCGCCGAGGGCGAATCCTTGCCGTTCGATTCCCGAATCGTGGGGCCGGGGAAGGTCAGAATTTGCTTCGAAAACATCCGCAATCCCATCGGTGTATTCCCTTCCATAAAAACCGGGGAAACACTAATGTGTCTGAAGGAGATTCTGCCCGGGTACGTGGCCCGGCAGGACGTGTTAGAGTCGGCTTTTCACAATCCCAACCTCATCGTCCATATCGTGGGCGCGATAATGTCCGTTGGCCGCATTGAATTCAGCAAGGGCGAATTTTGGATGTATCGCGAGGCCTTTACTCCCACGATCTGGAATATGGTGGAGGATTTGGACTCGGAAAAGAAGGCGATTCTGGAATATTTCGAATTGCCGGCGCAGAGTTTCGCGGAATCATTCCAGTTGCGGACTTCTCATGATCTCAGCGCGGACCCCATGCAAGCTTTTCGCCACTACGCTCAATTCGGGTCGCCTAAGGGACCTGGCGACGCGCGAACTCGTTATATCACCGAGGACGTCCCGATGGGTCTGTGCTTCATGTCTTCCATTGGAAAAAAGGCGAACATTCCCACCCCTGTTTGCGATGCGCTGATCGCCATCGCCTCCTCGATGCATCAAAAAGATTACTACGCAAAGGGAAGAACGCTTGGCCAACTCGGCATTGGCCACTATTCCGTCGGTGAATTGAAGAGCATCCTCAAGGAGGGATTCACATCCGAGCCTGATGTCGTTCACCATGCGTCCGTCCCGGCTTGAAGAGTGCAAGAGACCGTCAAACACATCGGCCGGTTGCCCAAACACCGGCAGGAGCCTCCGCGGGTCCTTTTCCCTAATACTGCATGGCAAAAACCAGTCCGGTTTCCGTTTTCGATATCCGGGGATAGATGGTGTAGTGGCGGCCTTTCTTGTTGCTGTTGAGTTTGATGATGGTCTTGGAAATAAAGTAACCCAGCGCCCCGCCGAAAAACACATCCGACGCCCAGTGTTTATTGTCGTTGAGCCGCTCTAAAGCCGTCAAGGTAGCGATGCCGTAGGCTATGGGGGCCACCAGCGGATAGTCGTCGTATTCAGTGGCGAATACCGTGGCGACGGCAAACGCGGTAATGGAATGTCCCGATGGAAAGGAAGTGCCACCCTGCCCGGGCCCTTCAAAGGTCGTGGAGTTTTCTCCGGTATTTGGACGCTCCCTGCCTACGCCGAATTTCAGGGCCGCCGCCAGGGCCCCGGTGATGGCGAAGCTCTCCAGGCTCAGAAGCGCCACCCTCTCGGCCCGATCATATTTTAAAAAATGTCCGAATAGATAATAGGCGGCCAGCGCCGGAACCACCGTCGCGCCGTTGCCGAACCGCTCGAAGATGTCCGATAAATCATTGGTGGCGCCGGTTCGGTTGTCCTGAACGAACTCCTGAATATCATTATCCAGGGCGAAAAAAGCCCCGGTGGTCCCCAAAACCAGCCCAACTTTAAACCAATCGGTTTTATTCCAGCGCAGCGGTGACGAAATGACGTGTAACCCGTCGGTCAGAAAACCGAGAAAATAATCCGTATTTAACTGCAACTTAGGGCCATTTTTCCTGGATTCCGAATGCCTGCTATTTCCCGCATCCGGCTGTTTCTTTTCCGCGAAAAGTTCACTCTTTTTAAAACACTCGGTTTTACAAATGATTAACGGGTCGGTATCGAGAGAATCCATTTCCCCGATGGAGGATTCACTGAAGAAATTTATATCCGGTCCGGTATTCGACGCTTCGGCGCCCTGGAAGGTCACCATGGACGTCAACAAGAAAAGAACCGTAACAGGCAAAATGTTAGGGAGCAATCTTCTCAAGAACCTATCCTTCCAGGAACATCGGGCAAAACCGAAACACCAGATTTGGTATGCGTATGTTGGGAAAGTTCAAATTTCCAATGGATTAGTATTCACTTTAATATACCTTTTGACCGCGAAATTCAAGGGAATTTACAGAAAATCAATGCTTTATAACAGAAAAACGAAGGATGGCGATATGACCGAATCGGGGGAGAGTTGGACTGTTTTCGATCCACCCCCTGCGGATTTATTGATAAGAGGAACAGGATAAAAGGGCTACGGCAGACCCTGCCCCAGGGGGTGGGAGTCATTTCACTTCGCGCAAAGCGGAAAGAACGGTGTCGAGGAGGCTTTCATGAAAAAGCTTGCCGACCAGGTTTTTCCGCACCACGGCCCCGGCGCGATGAAACGCATCCAGCTCTTTTTTCCCGGGAAGCACCGACAACTTCACCCCATTGTTTTGCAGAACCACCACCGATTGGGCGTTTTCCCGCTGAATCATGATCACCAGTTCCCGCAGGTATTTTGCACTTATTTTCTTAAGCGGCTCCCGGGTGTCCTCCGGCAGGCTGTTGAATTTCTTTTTGCTGATCAACACCCCGCCGGTGGCGTATCCCATCCGTATCCGGGACATGGTCTTCACCTTGGTGAACCATTGCAGGGCCAGGGCGCCTTGCGGGGAAGAATACACCGTGTCCACCAGCCGGGTTTGCAGGGACATCAGAACATCGGTGATCGAAAGAGGAATCGGCTTGACGCCCAGCGCCTTGTAGGTCTCCTGAACAAGCGGGTCTCCCTCCCACATCCAGGCCTTGACCCGCCTGAGATCCTCCACCGTACGGATATCGTGAGTGGAAAAAAAATGGATCCAGCCGACAGGCACCCAGCCGAGCAGGACATATCCCTTCTTCTCGAACTCAGCGGCGAAGTAATCGTTCATCTTTTCGTAGACGTGTTGAATCTGGCTATCGGTATCGAACAGGAAGGGTAAATCCAAAACCCGGACCTGCGGAAGGATTTCCCCCAGGCCCACGCCCGTGAACCCGGCGGCATGAATCTGCCCGATGCGCATTTTCCGGATCACATCCCGTTCGTCGCCGGAAACGCCACCGGGATAAAACTTGAAACTCACCCGGCCGCCGGTTTGCTTTTTAACCTCGTCCGCGAGACGATGTATCTCCTTCATCCAGGTGGAACCTTCGGGAGCCAGGGTGGCGAATTTGATGCGCTGGTTTTTACCGCCCGCCTCGGCGGGGCTCCCGCCCGGCCCCCCCAGGAATAAACCCACGCAAATCAGCAGGAAAATGGGGGAAAAAAGGCCCCGGCTAATTACAGAACCCCTCCGGTGAAACCACCGCTTCGGGAACAGGGTCCGGCAACTCCGGACGATTTTCCGGCGGGATTCCGGATCAAAACAGATCATCAGCCGCCTCCAGAAGGCGCCGTGCCTTCATTTTTGCCACTTCATTCGCCAGCCGCTGCCCAGGCAGAACGTCCGAGGGCGTTTTCAGCACTGTATCCAATTGCTTTTCAAAAATTTTTCGGTCCTGCACCTGGACCGCGTAGGTTTTTGCATAGAAATACCGGGTCAGCAGGAACCGGTTCGCGGTCAATTTGAGGTTTTCCTCGAAATGGCGGCGGGCTTTTTCCGGGTCGCCTCCAAGCATTCTGCTTCGAGCTCCATAGAAAATTCCCAGAAACAGGTGCGGGCCCGCGTAATGGTACATCGGGTCCAGTTCCAGAACCCGGAGCATGAGCCCTTCCACCTTGGAAATATCCGCGAAGGCCGTGGGGTTATCCAGACTCAGCATCACCCATCCGCTCCAGCATTGTCCCAGCCAGAAAAGGGCGGGAACGTTTCCGTTTTCCATGTTGGATAACGCCGCCGCATATTTGTCCCGAGGGAGCCGGTCCAGGGAATCGATACCCGTTTCCGCCGCCAGGGCGCGCAGGGCGTAATCCTTCCCCCGGGTATACATGGCAGCGGCGCGGCGGGGCGACGTCTCTTCCAGAAAACTGAAGGCATACCCGCAAAACCCTTCCGACAAAGCCATCAGGAGGGCGCGGTTGTCCTCATCCTCCTTCAGCAGGCCTTCCATCATTTTCAGGTTGGCCGGGATGGCCCTTTCGGCCAGGAGAGGGTCCATTTCCTCCTGGATCGAGGCGTACTGACCCTGAACCAGGGGCAGGGCCATCCGTACCGCTATTTGCCGCGTCGAACAACCCGCCAGGAAAAACAGGACCATAAAAATCAAACCCAATTTCCTGATCATAGGTCGATCATGTTAGCAGAACCTGACACCCTCCTCAACCGCAACATGATTATTTTGACATCAATAAATCGATCTGCTACCATTCGCGAAGCATTGGATTCAAAAAGGATTACAACGATGGTCCTGCCCGGTTCCGTGAGGGAGGATGCGGGTTCGGGCCCCGTCAGGAGCCGGTCACATTGGAACAGAGCGCTGAAGAAAACGGCGTGCGGTGGATAAAAATCATCCTTTTCGCGGTCGGAGGCATCCTGGTGTTGGTCGGCGTTGTCCGCCAATGGCCCATCGCGGGCAAAACTTATATGGAATTCATTGAAGGAAAAGGGTACCTTTCCCTCATGCTGGGACTCATCATGATCGTCCTGGGATTTTCAGTCCGCCTGCTGATGGGTCAAGAAGAAAAGTAGCCGGCCGGGTACCCTCGTACATCCGAAGGAAATAATTCATGACCGATAGCGATAACGATAGCGACATCGAAGGCGAGGGATTCATCATCCGGGACAAGCGCTCCTCCCAACTGTCCGAGGAAGAGGCCCGGGAGCAAAAAGAAAAAGAGCAAAAAGAAGACGAAAAATCCGCCGCAAAAGGCGCGGCTCCACCGAAGAAGGAGGAGGAAGCGGGCCAGTTTCAAATCGATTTTTCCACCTTCGTTCTTTCCCTGACCTCGTCGGCGTTTTACCACCTGGGCGACATGCCCGACCCCACCACCGGCAAAACCGAAACCAACCTGCCCGCCGTCCAGCAAACCATCGACATGCTCCTCATGCTCAGGGAAAAAACCCAGGGCAACCTCTCCGAGGATGAATCCAAGCTCATGGAACAGCTGATCTATGAACTTCAAATGAAGTTCATCGAAAAAAATAAGTAACCCCCTTCACCCGCGTTTCCCGCAATTATCCCATTGCACCGCCGTCCCTTTACTTGAACGTTTCCTTGTTACGCTTAACGGACCGCAGAAGGGGCGCGCCGCTTTTTGGCGCGGCCAATTGAGCGAAAGCGAACGAACTTGAGCACTTCGTTAGCAAGCATATTATGCGACACCTATTTTTGTTGAAATAAAGATTACTGCCTTTATTAACCAATAAAGACTGAAACCTAAACCAATCAATAATAGAAAAAACAAACTTAATTCAAACCAACGAGGATATTTCCGTTGCATTTGGAATGGGATTGGTTCTCCAGGCCCAGATTTTGATCTAATACATTCAACTTTTGGCGGGTTAGCCAAATTTCTTCAAGTAAGTCCGAGCCCACGCCAAGCGATAGGCCACCTCTGTTTGATTGCTCTTTTCAGGATTATGTAGCATTGAAAGGATTTCTTCCGAGATGTCCTCAAGTTCGACCACTTTTTCGTAAATCTCAGCCACCGAGCCTGACCCACCGAGCTGTCGGAGGGCACTGATGAGCGGATTCATCAATGAGTCGAATCTCGGGAGTTTCGCCATGGTTTTGGTTAAATTTTAAAATTGTTTATAGGGATCCGCATAATACCCCAAATCCTGTATGGATTGCCCCAAGACGCCCGCGCAAATGGGCTCGCCGAGCACAAGCAATATAATTTCCGATAGAAAATCTCTCTGATTGAGTAACCCGCCGTTTGAGGTCAGAAATTTTGCCTGAATTTGGCCCAAATGGTAACATTTATCCATCCTTCGGTGAATGGAAGTTTTATTGAGTTTGGAGGGAGATTTAAAATCCCCCCGGCCCCTTTCGGGGAAGGGGGAGCCAGCCATTCCCCCTTTTTTAAAGGGGGTGAGGGGGATTTTCTTTTTGACAGGATGAACAAGATCGACAGGATGGTTTAAAAAAGAAATCAGATTTTATCCCGACCCGCCCGGGGGGAGATATGTCAATCTCAATCGCCAATCGTGCTTGGTCCGCCATATAAAGTATGACAAATTGCCCGCGGAGGCACTCCGCCCCTCCCCCGTGGCGGGCACGGGATTAAAAATCTCTTTGTGCCCGGGGTTGCTCCAATGCTACCCTTTTTATAATCCGGGAACGCCCCGGCTCCCATAACATCCAACATCCATCTCGCAAAAAACTGGAACCCCGATCATGGAAGCTCAGACCGACCCCAATGGCATGTTCATCCAGGGAATGACCCGTCCCGATGAACTGATGCAATTCATGCGAACCCGGTTTCCCGAAAAGGAAATCCAGGAAACCTACCACCGTATGGTGGAGGAATCGAAAGCCCTGGCGCGCAGCGAAAAGACCACGCCGCTACAAGCGTTTTGGAAACTGCTGGACAAGGCCTATGATGAAAAAACACCTCCCCGGCAGTGTCAGCGCGGCTGCGCCCACTGCTGCCATACCGGAGTCGCGCTCACCCAGATGGAATGGGACGGCATACTCAACCGTGTCCGGGAAAACGGGATCGATCTCGAGTCCGTCATCGAGCGCTCAAAAAAAACCGTCGGCCGGGTGCGGGGTGTTTTGCAATCGGGGAAGGACCTGGACCAGGTGGACTGGCATCAGCTGGTCGTCAACCAGCCCTGCCCCTTTCTGGGAGAAGACCAGGAATGTACCATTTACGAAGACCGGCCTCTGGATTGCCGGCTGGTGGTGGCGTTCCGGGACGTCTGCCAGTCCAAAAAACTCGAACACGCCCAACGCGGCACCGTGACCGAGGAGGCGGTGGGGTCCACCGTCGTCGCCCGGTTGCAGTACGACAAGACACCCAAATTCAAACGCCGGAAATTCCGCGGCACCCAGCCGCTGCGCCTCTTCCAGCACTGGCTGATCCTCTGGCAGGAAAAAAATAAAAAAAAGAAGAAATAAGGATTGCCTCAAAACCTTTCACCGCAAAGACGCAAAGAACGCAAAGAAAAATGGATGAGAACGAGTTGTCTAATAAAATAATCGGAGCGTGTATTGAAGTTCATAAGTCATTGGGACCGGGCTTAATGGAAAGTGTATACCAACAGTGCTTGGCTCGAGAATTCTCTTTACAAAATATCCCTTTCCAAAAAGAACTTTCAAAACCTGTCGAGTACAAGGGGGTTTCATTGGATTGTGATCTACGTCTCGATTTTCTGGTCGATAAAAAAATTGTTGTGGAACTCAAGGCGGTGGATAAATTTTTACCGGTTCACCAGGCTCAAATCTTGACTTATTTGAAACTTGCCAAGTGTAAATTGGGATTGCTGATTAACTTTAATGTCCCAGTCCTTAAAGAGGGTATTCAACGAATCGCCCTTGGCCTTTAACCCTTTGCGTTCTTTGCGTCTTTGCGGTTAAACAGGTTCTATCTATAGGCCCAAATTTGCGCAACTGACCGCTCCGGGACATCTGTGAGTCCAAAAAACTCGAACTCGCCCAGCGCGGCACCCAGCCGCTGCGCCTCTTCCAGCACTGGCTGATCCTCTGGCAGGAAAAAAATAAAAAAAAGAAGAAATAAGGATTGCCTCAAAACCTTTCACCGCAAAGACGCAAAGAACGCAAAGAAAAATGGATGAGAACGAGTTGTCTAATAAAATAATCGGAGCGTGTATTGAAGTTCATAAGTCATTGGGACCGGGCTTAATGGAAAGTGTATACCAACAGTGCTTGGCTCGAGAATTCTCTTTACAAAATATCCCTTTCCAAAAAGAACTTTCAAAACCTGTCGAGTACAAGGGGGTTTCATTGGATTGTGATCTACGTCTCGATTTTCTGGTCGATAAAAAAATTGTTGTGGAACTCAAGGCGGTGGATAAATTTTTACCGGTTCACCAGGCTCAAATCTTGACTTATTTGAAACTTGCCAAGTGTAAATTGGGATTGCTGATTAACTTTAATGTCCCAGTCCTTAAAGAGGGTATTCAACGAATCGCCCTTGGCCTTTAACCCTTTGCGTTCTTTGCGTCTTTGCGGTTAAACAGGTTCTATATTTCAGGCTACCCGTAAAAAACCGGCCCGGCGGGGAAAGCGGATGTTCTTTTCCGGGGGATACTACCGGCCTTCGCGGATTTCGATGTGATAGAAATGGGCTTCCTCCCCCTGGGTGGAAAATGCTTTGTAGGTGCCGATACCCTTGGGAGGCAACTGAACCCTCTGCCAGGCAGTCACTTCTCCTGGCGACTTGTTTTTATCGAAAAAATGAGTTTTGCCCTCGATTTGCAGTGGGAAGTTGGTATGGTTGCGGAGGATGGTCAGCACCTCCATGGTCCCGGTGGGCGTGCGCCGAAACTCGCTCTGCTCCACGGATATCTTGAAGCGGACCACGGGGTTTTGCTGGGCGGCCATTTCCGCCGTGGTGGGCGCACCGACCCTTTGGCCTTCGCAATAGGTCGCCCCGACCATCTCGGAATACAGGGACGTGTCGACGATCGTGACGGAATTCATCTTGATCCCCGGCTCGAGCGGTTTTTCCTGCAGTATGTTCACACAGGGATCGGCCGTGGCGCATCCGGCCAGGATCAGTCCCGAGAGAATCAATGTCCAACCCCATTTTGCCGTGCCCATCATAAGAACCTCCTTGAAACCCAAAAGCCCCGGATCAATGCACCAGGGCCGATCGTGACCGGACCCAGGCAAATCCGAACCGGTCATTGACGAAATAAATTTTGCCCTTTTTGTGGAGACGGGGCAGTTCCGAGCCATCGGCGGCGAAAAAGGAACACTCGAACCCCTGGTCCCCGGACTCCGAGTGCAAGGTAAAAATTTGCACCCGGTCGGGCAAATTGTCCCAGGAGCGGGCATCAGCGCGGGTGCGCGTCCGCGCGGCGAGCGCCCGCTGTCCCAGGCCTACCAGTCCCATCACGCCGGCGGCGATGGCCACGGCGCCGGAATCATCGCCGAACTGGGGAGACATCGCCAGGGTCTGTAGGGAGAGATCGGTCAGGGTTCTTCCCATCCTTTCATTGGTATCCCGGAATTGGACCTTTCCCGCAAGAATTTTATCGACCTCCCGGCCGCCCCGGGTGTTGGCCTGCCAGTAAATATCCTCCATGGTGTAGCCCTTGAAAACGGATCCCCCGATCCGGAAGCGGACGGATTTTTCCCACGCCAGCCCCGGCCGGAACACGAGCGCGGATTGCCCCTTTCCCACCGCCAGTTTGATGGGAGCGGTCCCCGTCTCCGCGATCAAAAGCACATTGTCGTCCGGGCCGGGGGGAACGAAATCGGGCCGGTGCTGCTTAACTTCCCGGAAGGATTCCTGGGCCATATCCTCGTCCCCGAGCATCCGCGAGGCCCAGCCTTCCAGGAAAACCAACAGGGCGAAATCGGCGCGGTAGACCTCCTGTTCCGCGAAGGCGTCCTGCAGCAAGCCGCCCTTGAAGGAGGCGCGGGCATTTTCGAAATCGCCGAGGCGAAGGTAGAGCAGTCCCCGGTAGTAATAGGCCATCGCCCGTTCATAAGGTTCCCCTTTAAAATCCTTGCGGCCCTCTTCGTACCAGAGGCTTTTCGCGCGGGCGGCGTTGGGATTGTCCGCGTAAACCGATTCGATATTCAGCAAGGCAATGTCGAAGGAGCGCTCCGCCAGTTCGAACTCGCCCAGTTCCATCGCGGCCAGCCCCGCCCGCATGTGATTGAGGACGAGATTTCTTTGTCCCTCGAGCAGCGCCTTCCGGTAGAGAGGGCGCAAAGGTTCCGGCTTGTCCGCGAGATACGCCGTCACCACCGATTCCGGCATATACGGCAGCTCGTAATCCGGGGAGGACGAGCAACCCCCGAAAAGGATGGAGAGAATAACAAAGGCCGGGAACCAGGCGGATGGGAGTCGAAATCGGGTGGCTTCCTTATCGATAGATGATGTCGTCACGCGCTGATT
The DNA here is from genome assembly GCA_046754465.1 of Nitrospinaceae bacterium. Classification (GTDB taxonomy): domain Bacteria; phylum Nitrospinota; class Nitrospinia; order Nitrospinales; family VA-1; genus JBHHVU01. The sequence continues at coordinate 25,360 of JBHHVU010000017.1, forward strand.
TCTTGAAATCATAAATCCCGCTCCAGGCAATCTGGCCCGACTCCAGGTCGACCATCTCGAAAATGATCTGATGCGTGCGCGAGGCCATGCCCGTACGCGAATCCACCGCGTCGATGGTGGTGATGCGTCCACCCAGCCGGTAATCGCCGCCCAGGGTAGCTTGCCTGGCCGGGATCGTTCCCCGGTCCACCGGTGGCGCGCCGGAATCCCCGGCCTGCCTCTTCAAATGCCGCTCCCGCTCGACCATGTCCGAATAAATCCGGCCGACGAAAATGATCCGTCCCCTGGCGGCCCGGTTCAAATTCACGCGCAACCGGTCGGTGATGATATTCTTGTTGATGCGGGTGGAACTCTCGTTTCTGAAATATTCCGAATCGATGATGACGCGGGGCGGCGGGTTTCTATGCGCGAAAAGCGGGGTAGCCAACAGGTCGCCGATCATTTTGTCGGTCATGCTCTGGACATCCTGGGATTCGATGCCAATTCCCGCGACCCGGCCGGGCGATCCAAAATCCTCATAGACCGTTGGACGCCCCGGAGCGCTGTTCACCCCGGTTGAAGGAACATAAGGAGGAGGAGCCGCACACCCCAGTACCCAAAAGCACGGTACCGCCGCCAGGAAAAATTTTGCCGAAAGTTTCATCACCGTCACCTCCCCGCCGAACCCAGTTTATATCAAATTTTATATACAATATTTAACCACTTTAAAGGTCCGGGAGCAAGCACGTAAACGGGAGGGAGATGGCGAACAGGAAAAGACAATCCAGACAGGATTACAGGATAAAATCTGATTTTTTCTTCTAAACCATGCTGCCGATCCTGTTCATTCTGTCAAAAACAAAATCCCCCTGGCCCCTTTAAAAAGTGGGGTGGTTTCCTCTTTAGGGAAGGGGAAAAGTAGCGAGCCGCCCGCCACGGAATGGAAAAAAATCAAGGTTTGCCGTAGCCCCCGCCGCCGGGGGTGAGGATGCGGATGCGATCGCCGGGTTGGGCCTGGACCTGATTTTTTCCTCCTAGATCGGTCTCGGTTCCGTCGCGGTGAAGAAAAATATTCTTCCCTTTCGCGCCGGGGTGGCCGCCTGCCAGTCCGTACGGGGCATAGACCCGCCTTTCGGAGAGAATCGAGACGGTCAGGGGTTGGAGGAACTCGATTTCGCGGACGAGTCCGTCCCCGCCCCGGAACCTTCCCTCGCCCCCGGACCCGCACCGGATGGAGAACTCCCGCAAGAGGACGGGATACCTTTTCTCCAGGACTTCCGGGTCGGTGATGCGGGTATTGGTCATGTGGGTGTGGACGCCGGACTGGCCGTGCCAGTGGGGTCCGGCTCCCGCTCCGCCGCCGATGGTCTCGTAGTAACCGAAATGTTCGTTGCCGAAGGTGAGGTTGTTCATGCATCCCTGCGATGCGGCGCAGGCGCCAAAGGCCTTGAAGATGACATCGGTCAACCGCTGGGAGGTCAGCACGTTTCCCGCGGCGACCGCCGCGTTCCCGGAAGGCGCCAGCAGCGACCCTTCCCGGATCACCACCTGAATCCGGCTCAGGCAACCCTGGTTGAGAGGAATATCACTATCAATCAGGCACCGGAGGCAGTAGAGAATCGCCGACGTTGTCACCGCCCTGGGCGCGTTCAAATTGCCCGGCACCTGGGGTCCGGTTCCGGAGAAATCGAATATCGCCTTGCCCTCGTTACGGTCGATCATCACGCAGAGCCGGATGGGAACGCCGTCATCCAGATAATCCTCCGCCTCCAGGGTATCCACGGCTCGGAGGCCCCTGGAGCGGGACAGATCCTTCAGCAGGTTTTCCACGCATTTCCGGGCATTTTCCTGCAAATGCTGCATGTAGGCCTGGACCCCCTCGAGGGAGAAGGACCGGATCATTTCGTTCAGGAGCTCGATTCCCTTCCGGTTCGCCGCCACCTGGGCCTTGAGATCGGAGAGGTTATCGGCCAGGGCGCGGGTGCCGCTGATGGGCGGGAGGCCGGGGAGCCGGTGCACCTGGGCGGGAGCCTGCAACAGCCCGGTGATTTCCTTTTCCTGAAAGACCCCGTTTTCCACCAGCTTGAAAGACTGGATACAGGCGCCCTCCTCTACCAGTGTTTGTGAAAAAGGCGGCATCGATCCGGGGGTGATGCCGCCGACATCGGCGTGGTGACCCCGGCTGGCGACGAAGAAGACCGGCCATCCCCCCGCGATCACCGGCGTGATGACGGTGATGTCGGGAAGGTGGCTGCCCCCCTCCGAGGGATGATTGGTCACCCAAACGTCGCCGGGTTGAATATCGGGACCTTGCAGCCGGATTTGTTGGCGGACGGCTTCGCCCATCGCCCCCAGGTGAACGGGCTGATGCGGGGCGTTGGCGACCAGGTCCCCTTCCGGACCAAATATCGCGCAGGAAAAATCCTGCCGTTCCTTGATATTGGTGGATATGGCCGTGCGCTGGAGAGTGCGGCCCATTTGCTCGGCGATGGACATAAACCGGTTGCCGAAGAGAGACAGTTGCACGGGATCCACTTTGGAATCCCTCGAACGCTTTGGAGGTGGAGAAACCTCGATCTCCACATCCCCGAAATCCGTGATCAGGGCGGAACAGCCCGGTTCGAGAATGATGGTGGAAGTTTTGTGAAGGATGATGGCGGGCCCTTTCAGTTCCTGGCAGGCCCCCAAGGAATCGAGCAGATAAACGGCGGCATCCAGCCAGCCCTCCTCGAAATAACAGCGGACAGCGGAAATGGGGGGTGTGGGACTCGGCAGACGGGGAATCCGGACCGTTTTCAATGAGCCGGGTTTTCCGGAGACGCGCACACGAAGATCATCCACCAGAATTTCACGTCCTGCCATTTCAAACCCGTATTCCCGTTTATGCGCCCGGATAAATTCCCTCTCGAAATCGCCATTGGGAGGTTCCAGAACCATCGCCGCGGTATCGGAACCCCGGTAACGCATGTTCAGGTACCGGCGGATTTCCAGTTGATAATCTCCCTGCCGTTTTATTTCCTCCACGGCCTTTTGGGTCAGGGCCTCCAGCCGGCCAAGGAGGAGGGGCAGGGTTTCTTCCCGGAAGACTTGGGAAGCGGGTTCCTGTTTTTCAACCACCACATCGGCCAATCCCAGGCCATAGGCCGAGAGGACCCCGGCGAACCGGTGAATCACTATTTTGCGGATCCCCAACCCGCGGGCAATGGCGCAGGCGTGCTGGCCCCCGGCTCCCCCGAAACACGCGAGCACATGCTCCCGGATATCGTATCCCCGGGCCACGGAGATTTCCCGGATGGAGCGGACCATGGTCTCATTGGCCACCTCAACAAACCCGTAAGCCACCTCCTCCGGACTCATGGGGGTGCCGCCGCTAACTTCGGAATTGATTTTTCGCGTCATGTCCTCGAAGGCTTTACAGGCTGCCTGTTCATCGAGGGGGAGGTTTTCATGGGGACCAAATATTTTCGGAAAATAATTCGGTAACAGCCGGCCCATAAGAAGATTGGCGTCGGTGAGGGAAAGGGGGCCTCCATTTCGATAACACACCGGTCCCGGATAAGCGCCGGAAGACTCGGGACCGACCTGGAACATTCCGTTGCGGTAAAAGAGCCGTGACCCTCCGCCCGCCGCAACGGTTTTGATATCGAGTTGCGGAATCATCAGGTGAACGCCCCCGGTTTCCGTTTCATGGACCCATTCGTACTCCCCATCGAACCGGGACACATCGGTGGATGTACCCCCCATATCGAATCCGATCACCGGTTTGCTGAAATCTCCGTGAAAGGTGGTCATGGCATACCCGACCACCCCCGCCGCCGGCCCCGAAAGGATCGCCTGGCTGCCCTTAAACGAATCGGCGCGGACCAGTCCGCCATCGGATTGCATGAAGAACAGTTCCGGCTCGCCGCCCTTGAACCGGGACCGGAACCCCTCCAGGTAATCCTGGATACCAGGGGTGAGGTAGGCATCCACACAGCAGGTCTGCCCCCGGTCGACCATCTTGATTCGGGGCATGACCTGGCTGGATAGAGACACATGGGAGAAACCGAGCTCTTCCGCCAGGGCGCCGATTTCCAGCTCGTGCGCGGGATAGATATAGGAATGCATGAGGACAATCGCCAGGCTACAGATTCCCCGTTCGAGTAATTCCTCAAGTTCCGGCCGAATCCGGACGAGATCCGGAGCTTGCAGAATTTCTACTGTCTCGCCGGTCACGCCCTGAACTTGTGGGTAGCGTGGATCCGGAGAAGCCCGGCCCCCGAGCCTGATCCGCTCATCGACCTCAACCACGGCCCCGTAGGGGAGGTCCGGTTTTTTGATTTCCAGGTCGAAGATACGGGGACGATTCTGTTTGCCAATCCGCAAAAGGTCCCGGAAACCCTTGGTGATCACCAGGGCGGTGGGGGCGCCTTTCCGCTCCAGGAGGGCGTTGGTGGCAACCGTGGTTCCCATCCGGATCCATTCGATGCGGCCGGTGTCGAACCCATCACTCGGATGCGGGGTTCCCGTCACCTCGCCAAGGATCCTGTGGATTCCCTCGCTGGGCGCGTCGGAGTATTGATCCGGGTTCTCAGAAAGGAGTTTGAGGACCCGGAACCCCGGTTCCCCGGGCACTTCCGCGTAGATGTCCGTGAAGGTGCCTCCACGGTCAATAGAAAACCGGAACTTGTCTGCATGGGACATGCAGGGAGAATAAACAGGAATTCGGGTCTTGTGAAGGAAAAAATCAAATGGGAGGTCCCGGCAGTTATCGGCATGCCGAAATGGATCCGGGGGAAAACTCAATTACGCCCAGGAGGGCTAGTCTTTCATCAGGTCGACCGTCAATCCCTCGTAGGCCAGAAACATTTCGAGTTTGGATTGAGGGGCAATGGGTTTCAGGTATTTTTGAGTTTGGCGGAAGATTTCTTTCAACTTAAAATCGCTGTAGTCCGGTTCGTGATGGTAAAAAGCGATTTGCTTGACGTTGGCATCCACGGCGAGGTCCACGCCGATGAAAGTCGAACTGTGCCCCCAGTCGCGCTTTTCCAGACCTTCCCCAAAGGTGTACTGGGAATCGAAAACCAGGAGATCGGCATCCTTGAAAAAATCCACAGTGGGTTTCAAATCCTCCTTTCCCAGGTTCTTGTATTCCGAATCGGTGGCGTAGATAAACGACCTGCCGCAATAATCCACCCGGAAGGAATAAGATTTATTGGGATGACACATTTCCATCCAGGTGATGGTGGCGTCGCCGATCTTGATCCGGGCCTGGCCTTTCAGGTCGGTGAATTCAAAGTCGGCGGAATAGGCATGAAAAGGGACGGGAAAATAGGCGGGATCCTGCTGGCCCACCAATCGTTCCCGAATATCTTCCAATGGGGAATTGATGGTAAACTGGTTTCCCTGGATATAAAAAGGCACAAAAAACGGAAGGCCCTGGATGTGATCCCAATGAGTGTGGGTGAGGAAGATATGAGCCCGGCCCCGGCCCTTTCCGAACTCTCCCTTCATCCACTCCAAACCCAGTTCCCGGATCCCGGTCCCGGCGTCGAAGACCAGGTTTTCTTCTCCCATCCGCACCTGGACACAGGAGGAATTGCCTCCAAAACAGCCACGGACTTCCAGGGGCAAACCGTCTATAAAAGCTTTTCTGGAAGAGGGGTTGGCCAGGTCTTCCGGTTTCGCCCTTTCCAGCGCCATGGCCATTTTTTCCTGGATCTGCCCAGAGGAAAGCGGGGTGGGTATAGACCCCCGCACGCCCCGGAAGGTAATTTCAAAAATATTATTATCCATTTAAAATAAGAAGAAAATCATCTCAGTTGGAAAATAGAAACTCGAGGGTTAACCATTCAATAACGATTCGGCGTTATTCACGCCCTCCAGGGTATTTTGCATGATTTCCTCCAGTTCGTCCTGAGACATTTTCAAAATCTCGAAAATTTTGTCATCCAGGGGTCTTTCCTTCCCGGGAAGAATTCCATGGATCACCTCGAATTTATTGGCGATCTGGTCGGCCATGCCGACAACCTGGGCAATGCCGATGCCCGATCCATTCATCGAAAGCTTAAAGATGTGGCCGCTCACTCCCCGGACCACTACCGATGAGAGGGACCATTTTTTCCTGATGAAGGCCGCGCCTAGTTCCGGATGCGCGGTGCCGAATTTTTCCTTTTCCAAATCCGCCAGGGAAATCGCATCGGGTCCGATCCCTTGGATAAATTCCTTATATTCCACCGGGATCAAATAATCAAAGACCACGATTCCCAAATCGTGCATCAGGCCGCAGACATAGCTTTCCTCCCGTTCCTCCCGGGATAGTTCCACCCTTTCGGCCAAAATCTGGGTCAGGCAGGCGACGGTCAGCGAATGTCTCCAGAAAAGAATTTGATTGAACGACCTTGCCTGGTTGAACATTTTGGGAAGGTGGAGGGTATAGGCCAGATCGAGAACCATTTTGAGTCCCAGCCGCAAAACGGTGCTGGGAAGGTCCTGGGCTTCCTCCCTCCCCCCGGCGAACAGGACGCTGTTGGCCAATTTGATGAGCCGGCCCGACAAAACCGGTTCTGTTTCAATAAGTCCCGCAATTTCCTCGATTTCGGAATCGGGATCACTGATGCGCTTTTCCAGTTTAAGAAGGATATCCGGGAGAGGGGGAAGATCGTCTTTTTCATGGAGCAAACTTATGATTTTTTCTCTAAATTTATTCTTTTCCCCCATGAGATCCCCTTCAGATTTACACTATTTTGAAATTGGGGATCAACCTCCCCAATCTCTTATTTTATATTACTACCTTATATTTCAACAAGTTAAAAAAGATTTTCTTTTGTGGCGCGCCGGACTAGTCCCCATTTTTCAGGAATTTTCGGGCAAATTTTTATTGACGATGCCAGGGCCATGCTCCTAAAATAATGAGTCAGCGAATCACAAAAAGGGTTATTTTTTAATAAGTTATGAATTATTTGATTTCAGCCCGGACCTCGCCGATGGCTGGGAAACGGATTTCTCCCATTCCCGGCAATTCGCGGTGCAGGTCGCCGTATTCAAGGACCGGGAAAATGCGCATCGATTAAAACTGAAACTTGAAAATAGCCGAATCCAACCCTATAGTGTTGGGGAAATTCTCCATTACCGAGTTTTGGCCTGACGGCTCACGAATATTGAGGACGCCCTCAGGCTGATAGATGAAATTCGCGGCCGAGGTTTTCCTAACGCCTTCATCGTTCTCGACCCGTAACCTTCGGTTTCGGGTCCCAAACAAATACCTTGGCGCCGAGGGGGTGCCGAGACCCAAGCCCCCCCTGGCCTTAAATTTATTTTGGCTGGAGTCCATCATGAGATTACCGATTTTGGAACAACTGGAGAAAGAACTCGAAACCACGAAAGTCGAATTGAAGGTGGAAATCCCGAAGGCCCTGAAAACCGCCCGCGAGCACGGGGACCTAAGCGAAAACGCGGAATTCAAAGCCGCCAAGGAACGGCAGATGTTCCTGGAAACACGGATGTCGCAATTGCAAAAGCGGATCAGCGATATCACCTCCCTGAACATCGACCGGCTGCCGAAAGATCGGTCCGGTTTGGGAAGCACCCTGTTTCTGAAAGACCTCCAGACCGGGCAGGAAACCACCTACCACTTGGTGTTTCCGGAGGAGGTCAACCCCGAGGAAGGGAAAATTTCCACCGCCTCTCCCCTGGGAAAAGCTCTCATGGGAAAACAGGCTGGGGATGAACTGATCTTTCCCCAGCCGGATCGACCGAAAGAATTCGAGGTCTTGCGCGTCGTTACCATTCATGATGATATGGAAAACCGGGAGCCCCGATCGTAGATGTCTTCAAAGCCCTTAATTTCATTTGATGAAATCGCGGAGAACAGCCCCTATTTTCTGGACACCGATTCCCGCCCTCCCTGGCCGCAACTTTTTGAAAACGAAAATCCGCTCCACCTTGAAATCGGATTTGGAAATGGCAAGTTCCTGATTGAAATGGCGATCCGGGAACCCGGGGACAATTTCGTGGGCATGGATTTTTATCATAAGGGCATCCGCAAGGTGATTTCCCGGATCAACAAACTTCAAATCAAAAACATCCGTATCGCCTATGGGGATGCCAGGGAAAAAGTTCCGCTGATTTTCGAGGATGAGGAATTGAAGCGGGTCTACATTAATTTCCCCGATCCGTGGCCCAAGAAACGGCATTACAAACGCAGGCTGATCAAGCCCCCCTTCGTGGAAACGCTTTCGCGTAAATTGGTGCGCGGGGGAGAAGTGCATATCGCCACGGACAGCCAACCCTATGCCAGGGAAATCCTGGATTTTTTGGAGGCCCAACCGGGACTGAGGAACAAGATCGGCACGGGCGCCCTGATGGAAAACCGGGCCGATTTTCCCAGGACCAAATACGAAAATAATTTCATCAATGCCGGAGAAAAAATCTATTATCTGGAATTCAAAAAAGAATCCTCGTCCTGACCGCCAAACCGGTCGGGATTCCACCCCACCTCGCTGGGTACCGGTGGGCGGGGTTCGTGAATTTTTCAACTACCTTTTAAATACCGGGGGAAGTATTGGGAACGGAACGAATTCTTATCGTTGATGACGAAAAAAATATTGTCGCCTCCCTGAAAGAGATCCTCACCGATGAGGGCTATGAGGTCTCCGTGGCGGAAGACGGGCTGGGCGCGTTGGAAATGATCCAATCGGATCCGCCCGACCTGGTCCTGCTGGACATCTGGCTTCCGGGCATGGATGGAATCGAGGTTTTGAGAACCGTCAAAACCTATCATCCCGAAATCGAAATATTGATCATGTCCGGCCACGGAACAATCGACACCGCGGTGAAAGCCACCAAACTGGGCGCCTACGACTTCATCGAAAAACCCTTTTCACTCGACCAGTTGACCCTGTCGGTGGAAAACGTGCTCAAACAAAAAAAGACGCGACAGAATTACAACGGGATCGATCTGTACCAGAAGGGTGAGTTTCCTCTTTGTTTTGAATTGTTGGTGGAGGTGAAAAAAGCCACCCTGCAAGCGTCGCGGGATAACCGGCCCGTTTTACTGCTGGGGGAAAGAGGCACCGGCAAGGAATTCATCGCCCACGCGATTCATCGTGGAAGTCCCCATGGCGGCCGTCCCTTTATCAAGGTGAACTGCGCGGTCAGGAAGCCGCGGGACATCCTCTCCAAATTGTTTCCACGGGAAAAGACGCCGAGGACGGAACACGCGAAACCGATCATCTATCTCACCAATATCGAGGCCCTGGATAAAAGTCTCCAGGATCGGCTGGCCGGAGCGTTGGAAAAGGGAATAGCACCGGATTTCCTGCCCGCCCGGCTCATCGTCTCCTCTTCCAGGAACCTGCACGAGCTCGCCCGGTCAAGCCAATTCAGCCAAAAGCTCCTGGACCGGTTCCGGGACAGGACCGTGAAGATCCCCCCACTGCGTGAATATGTAAGCAGTATTCCGGTCATGGTGAAGGATTATTTCCAGATATGCGCCAAAAGGGGCAAATTTCCGGTTCCCGAAATCGACGCGGACGCGCTGACAGCCTTGTGCGAATATAACTGGCCCAAAAACATTAACGAACTTCGTTCCGTGCTCGACAAACTCCTGATCACCGGATCCTCCCGCCGCAAAATTCTGTTCCAGGATCTGCCGCCGGGAATCCAGAAACCCCAAGGGGAATCCAGCACCCGGGAATTCGAGACCTCGGAATCCTATAACGACGTGGAACTTTTCTGGGAAAAGGGATACATCATCCATCACTTGAGAAAAAACGATTGGGACCTGGGAAAAACCTGCCTGGCTCTTAAGGTCGATCCCGGCCCGTTCAAGGAAAAACTCCGGCGCCATTCGATCGATCTTCCGGAGTCCCGGGAAAGCCAGGGGGGCTCGCATCCGGCCCTGCAACGGACGTTGAAGCGGAGCGTGGTACTTTGCGGCAGCGGACTGCATTCGGGAATCAACACCGGCCTCATTTTGCAGCCCCTTCCTCCGGGCAACGGCATCATTTTCGGGGACATATCCACGGGCCAAACCATTCCGGCCCGATTGGAAAACGTCCAGTCCACGGAATATTCCACCTGCTTGAAAAAAGGATTGGCCTCGGTGGCGACCATCGAACACATCATGGCTGTTTTGCACATGTACCGGATCACGAACCTCCTCATCAAAATCGGGGATGAAGCCCCCGTGATGGATGGCTCGGCCAAGGATTTCTGCGCCTTGATCGAGGATGGGGAATTTGAGGAACAAGATGAACTGTACGAGGAGATTGTCATCGACAGAACCTATTCCTTCGGTTCGCCGGATCAGGGGGGTCCGTTCATTACCGTAGAGCCCGCCGAAAGATTCACCGTGAGCTATCACATGGAATATCCAGAACCGATTGGGATCGAGGACTACACCTTTGTGTTCGATGGAGCGGAAAGCTTCAAAAAAGAGATCGCCCCGGCGCGCACCTTTGGGTTTCTGAAGGACGTCACGCAATTGACCAAAATGGGATTTGCCACCGGCGGGAAACTAGACAACTTCATCCTCCTCGGGGACAAAAAGGTATTAAATACGCAACTGCGGTTCCAGGACGAATTTGTCCGCCATAAAATACTCGACATTCTCGGGGATTTTTATCTTTTAGGCAAACCCCTTCTCGGCCACATCAAAGCCCACAAATCCGGGCACACGCAAAACATCGGCCTCCTTAAAAAAATCCGGAACCGAATGGCCTCGGTGGCGTAAACCCTCGCGGGCCGGGCCACGCCCGGAGGCAGAGGGGTCAAAGCATCATCGGCAGCCGACCCCAGTTTCGCATATAACGTATGACAATACTACCAGCGGCGGTTCGCCGCCGGAGGGAGAGGAGGAAGTTGAGGGAGGGAAATATTGCCATCGATCGGCCGCGATCATTCCCGGATCCCAGCCTCTTGAAACAATTCCAGGATTTCCGTGCGTTTCAGTTTCGACGCGATTTTATAAGCGGTCCAACCGTTACGGCTCTTGATGCCGGCATCGGCGCCTTTTTTTAAAAACAATTTGGCCAGGCCGGTGTACCCACCCGCAGCGGCGCCCATTAAAGGCGTCCAGCCTTTCTTGCTTCTGGCGTGAATATCCGCACCATGCTCCAGCAGGATATCGACGACATCCCCCCGTCCCCGTTCGGCGGCCACCATCAAGACGGTGGAACCATTAGCGAGGGTGTCCCCAATACTGGCGCCGGAATTTATCAGGAGTTGGACCACGTCCGCATGTCCCCCGGCCGCGGCACTCATCAATGGCGTGGCCCCGTTTTTGCTTTTGGCGCCGACATCCGCCTTGGAATCGATCAGCAGTCGGACCAAGTCCAGATAACCCCGTTCGGCGGCAACCATGAGCGGGGTCGAGGCTCCCCGGGTCCGCGAATCCACCTTGGCGCCCCCGGCGATGAGCAACCGGGCCGTATCGATTTGTCCGTATTGGGCCGCCTTGGCCAGGGCGGTCCTCCCCAATTTGTTTTGGGCATTCACATCGGCATCATGGTCCAGCAATACCTGGACGCAGTCTGGAAACCCGCGTTGAGTCGCGAGGATCAGCACCGTATCCCCGGCGGAGTTTTTAACGCCCAGATTGGCGCCATGCCGGATCAGAGTTTTCATGATATCGGCCCGCCCGTTGAAAGCGGCAAGCCACAACGGGGTGATTCCCTTCCCGTTTCGCGCGCCGACACGGGCTCCATGAACGATTAATTCATTCACCGCGTCAAAATGGTGTTCGCCGATGGCGATCATCAGGGGGGTGGACCCGTCCCTGATGGACACTTCCAGATCGGCCCCATGTTCGATCAACAGCTTCATCGTTTCCAACTGACCGTACCTGGCGGTACGGGCCAGGGACGTCCAGCCGAACATGTTTCTGGCATTGATATCGGCACCCGCCTCCAGAAGTTTTCTGGCGGTATCCGTGTCTCCCAGGGTGGCAGCTATGATGAGGGCGGTATCGTCGTACCGGTTCCTGGCATTGACTTTGGCGCCCCTTTTCAAAAGCGCCGACACGATGGCGGGGTGTTTCCCGGCCACGGCGACAATCAACGCCGTACTTCCCTTGGAAGTCCGCGCGTCCAGGTCGGCCCCTAAATCCAGTAAAGTCTTTACTTCCTGCCGATCGCCCTTGTAAACCGCGGAAAGGAAACTCGCGTTGAGTCCGCCCAGGGCAATAACCGGGGTAAGAAGCACCATCCCCACGGCAAGGGCGGGCAGGCATGATTTACAGACCCTGTTCGTTTTCTCTATTCCCAAACCCATCAGATGAAGGCTCCAGCGAAACAACGGTTCAGGGGATTCCCAAAATCCGGAAGACTTAAAAAATTTCCAGAATGACCCAAGGGTCCCTTCTGCCTTTCAAGGCAAAAATCCGGGAATTGAAAATTTCAGGGAAAATGGATCGTTATTTGTTATTTTAACAACAATAATTCGTTAATCAAAAACAAATGACCGCGGATCGAAAAAGAATGATAAATCCGCGCGGAAGAATGCTTGAAAAGCTGAAACTTGACGGCGGGAATTTTCGCGGGAAAAAAAAATCCGCCTGCCAGGGAGGTAAGAATTGGCAGGCGGACCCAAAAAGGGGTGGAATTTAAATTCCAGCAAATAAGAGGAGCCATCTTTGAAATTTATTCCCGAATCTTAAAAAAAATTCTTTTTTCTTCCAAGAGGCCCTCCAGGGGCTTGCAAATTTTTTCGAGGAACCCCCCTTTCCCGGAAACCGCCCGGCCGGGATGGGTCAATTTAGCGCTCTCCATTGATTTATCAGGACATTTAATGTTAAGCTCGAAAAGTGAAAACGCCGCTCAATGCGGAATTCACCCCGAACACATCCAAAGCGGCGGCATTGCCGGGAAGACGGAATGGGAGCGAAGAATTTTAAACTTGCCGTCCTGGTATCCGGACGCGGGACCAATCTGCAAGCCATAATTGATAACATCGAAAAGGGAAACTTACCGGCAACCCTCGCGGTGGTCTTGAGTGACGTCAAGGACGCCCCAGCCCTGGAACGGGCCAAGAAGCATGGCTGTGAATCGATATTCCTCGATCCCCAATCTTATCCTGGCGCGGGGGAATACGATCAAGCGATGATCGCCCGGTTGCAAGCCCGGTCCGTCGACCTGATTTGCCTGGCGGGATTCATGCGCATTCTGGGCAAATCATTCATCCAGGCGTTTCCGGGAAAAATTATCAATATTCACCCCTCGCTCCTTCCCGCATTTCCAGGATTGAATCCCCAAAAAAAGGCGCTGGACCATGGGGTTAAATTTTCAGGGTGCACGGTCCATTTTGTCGAAGAGGGGGTGGACAGTGGTCCCATCATACTTCAAAGCCCCGTCCCGGTATACGACACCGACGATGTAGAAAAACTTTCCGGGCGAATCCTCGAACAAGAGCACTTGCTGTATCCCAGGGCGATTCGGTTGATCATGGACAACCGCCTGATCCTTTCCGGCAGAAAAGTAATCCAAAGGATGGATTGATCCTTAGAAATTGGCCATTAAAATGAACAAATCCCTTCTCGTGATTGTGAAAATGATCCTGATTCTTTTTTTCATTCCCTTCTCGGCGGGGGCGGAAAGCCGCGAACAAACCGCCCTCGATGCTATCCAGAAGCGGTATGAGGAAGTCAAAACCTTCAAGGCCAAGTTTGTTCAAAAATCCTTCGTCAAGATGATGAATCAGAGCCAGGAGGCCCGGGGCAGCGTTCAAATCAAGAAACCCGGCAAAATGAAATGGGTCTACAAAGCTCCCGACCCGCAAACCCTGGTCAGCGACCAAAAGATCCTCTGGCTTTATGCTCCCGAAGACAGGCAAGTGACTAAAATTCCCGTGAAGAGCATTTACTCCTCGAACACCCCTGCCCTGTTTTTGGCGGGCAAGGGGAAATTGACCGAATCGTTCAATGTGGCCACGGTCTCGGTGGAAGATAAAATCACCCGCGTCGTCCTGATCCCCAAACAAAAGGACAACAATGTGGACCGTCTGGTGTTGATCGCGGACAATAAAAACTACCAAATTATTGGATCAACCGTGTATGATAAATTAGGTAATAAAACGGAAATCCGTTTCACCGAAATTCAGGTCAACCTGAATATTCCCGACAGTGTATTTCAATTCCACGTTCCCGAAGGAGTGGAATTACTGGATTATACAGAGAATCGTTAAATTTACAGGGTTCATCAATTATGATTGAATTGTCCATGATTTCCCCGGAGGCCTTTCTGTCCTTTGGAGGCAAAATACTCATATTTATTGCCGGGCTGGCGGCCTTGATTTTCGTCCACGAGCTGGGCCATTTTCTGGTAGCCCGGAAACTGGGGGTGGTGATCGAAAAATTTTCATTGGGGTTCGGACCCAAAATATTCGGAATGAAATCCGGCGACACCGAATATCTCATTTCGGCCATCCCGCTCGGGGGTTATGTCAAGATGAAGGGGGAAAATTACGAACCCGAATCCGCGCACGAGGAAGGCTCGTTTGCCGCGGCCCCCGTCATCCATCGCCTGGCGATCGCGTTCGCGGGGCCCTTATTCAATATCCTGTTTGCCATCGCGATTTACTGGGGAGTTTACATGGTGGGCGTGCAAACCCTGGGCCTCGTGGTCGGGACCATCAAGCCCGCCTCACCCGCCCAGACCGCCGGCCTGCAAACCGGGGACAAGATCGTCGCCATAGATAACCAACCCGTCCAGTTCTGGGATCAACTCCAGAAACGGGTTCACGTCTCGCCGGGAACCCCTATCGAATTCCAGGTGCTGCGAGACCAATCCCAATTGATCCAATTCAAGGTCACCCCCATTTCCCAGGAAATCACCGACCTGTTTGGCGATAAGAAAACCGTGGGGTTGATCGGCATCACCCCGCTCGTCCGCAACATCACTTATGTCAAAGAAGGTTCCCCCGCATACCGCGCCGGATTGAAGGAGGGCGATAAACTTCTCGAAGTCAACGGCACCCCCATTTATGGATGGGCTGACCTCAAAAAAGCGGCCGTGGACCACCCCGGTGAGGAACGGGAATTTCACATTTTGAGGGATGGGCAAGAACGCATCGTGCGCTTGACGCCCCAATCGAAAGTAATCGAAGACGAGCAGAAAAATAAAGTGGAAATCGGGGTCATCGGAATCGGCATGAGCGGCGAACTGGCCATCGAAAAATACGGAGTTTTCGGTGCCGGCCAGCGGGCCCTGGAGGAAACCGGGCGCCTGATCTATCTGATCGCCATCAGCATTAAGAAGATGATCGTGGGGTCCATTCCCGCGGACACCATCGGCGGACCCATTCTGATATTCCAGATTTATGGTGAACAGGCCGAACAGGGGTTCAACGAGCTGGTCCGGTTGACCGCCCTTTTGAGCATCAACCTGGGTCTTCTGAACCTGCTTCCCATTCCCGTTCTCGATGGAGGGCACATCTTCTTTTTCCTCATAGAACTCCTGAAGGGAAAACCCGTGAGCGAAAAAAGCCGGGAACGGGCCCAACAGGTGGGACTTTTCATGCTGATCAGTCTGATGATTCTCGCCTTTTACAACGACATCATGCGCATAATCAGTTAAAATCCCTTTCCATCCCACATCCCCGGCCCATTACGAGCAGCATTTTCCACCCATTCCCGTTCGGTGGAACCCGGGTCCGGGCCTGTGGGGGGTACAGCAATGGATGTTCGCGCCAGACTCGAAGACTTGAAACAGGTTGCGGCCAAACTTTCGATCCGTATCGAAACCGGTGACCTTTTCTACGAGGATATTTCTATCCGCAGCGGACATTGCAAGATTGAAGGAAAAGATTTCATACTGCTGGACCGCAAGCTTCCTCCCAGGGAGCAGGTCGAAACCCTGCTCCGGATACTGGAAAATTTTGACCTGGAAACCATTTATGTCGCCTCCTGGATCCGGGAGCGGCTGCAGCCGGAGACCGGCGCGAACCACAAACCATGACCCTACTTAAAAACAACCTGCCCGACGTTCGCCGGGGAAAGCTCAAATCCCTCCTGAAAGAAGGCAAAACCGTCCGGGCCATGGAAGCCCACAACGGGTTGAGCGGAATCGTGGCCAACAACACCCGGGTGGAGGGGAAAGGGGGAGGGACCCACATCCTGCGCGAATTCGACGCCCTTTGGGAAAGCAGCCTGACCGATTCCGCCTCCAAGGGTCACCCGGACATCGAAGTGGTGAGTTTCGATTCCCGGTTGAATACCATCCACGAAATTCTGGCCGTCACCCACAAGCCGATGATCGTGGACGGCGACACCGGCGGCGACGCCAACAATTTCGAGTACATGGTTTCCAAACTGGAACGGGCCGGCGTCTCCGCCGTCATCATTGAAGACAAGGTATTCCCAAAAAGGAACAGCCTGGAAACAGGCATGCAGCAGACGCTTCAGGCCCCGGAAATATTCGCCCAGAAAATCCGGCGCGGGAAGCAGGTGCAGGTCACCGGCGACTTCATGATCATTGCCCGGCTGGAAAGCCTGATCGCCGGCAAGGGGATGGAAGACGCGAAAGATCGCGCGCGGATCTATCTCGAGGCGGGGGTGGACGGCATCATGATTCATTCCAAATCGAGCCACCCGAATGAAATTCTCGAATTCGCTGAAATCTACCGGAATCAACTCCAAAAACCGGGGGAAGACAAACCCCTGGTTTGCGTGCCGACCACCTACCACACCATCACCGAAGAAGAATTGATCGCCGCCGGTTTTCGCATCATCATCTATGCCAACCACCTGCTGCGCGCCGCCTACAAGTCGATGGAGGAAGTCTCCAAAACCATCCTGCTCAACCAAAGATGCTTCGAGGCAGATCCCCTATGCGCTCCCGTGCGCGAGATTTTTCAAACCGTAGGGTTCCTGGACATCAAGAAGAAAGACCAGCAGGACGAACGATCGACCAATATTCCTGTCATCATTCCCGCCGCCGGGGAAGACCCCGTCCTCAAATCCATCCTGAACGGGAAACCCAAGGCCATGATGGAAATCTCGGGGAAGAGCCTGCTGGAACGGCAGGTCCATTCCCTGAACTGCGGCAACCTGACCGACATCACCGTGGTGGCGGGATACGCCCGGGAGAAAATGAAGGCGGAAGGCGTGACGATCCTGGAAAACAAGGATTACCAGAACGGGTCCATGCTTCACAGCACCCTCGTGGCGCGGGAAAAGATGAAAAACGGATTCATCATGCTTTATTCGGATATCCTGCTGGAAAATCATATCATCCCCGAACTGCTCGCCTGCCGCGAGGATATCGTCCTGGTGGGAGACAACTCCATCCAATACCACCGGGACGAGGACAATGGTAAGGCATTTGATTTCATCATCAGCAAGCACAAACAACGGCCCAGCCGGCGTCAGTTCCGTTTGGTCTACGAAAATATCATCGCCAAGATTGGGAAAAAAATTAATCCGGAAACCGCCACCCATGAATTCATCGGGTTGGCCAAATTCACCAAAACGGGGGCCGAGCAGTTTCTTCAAACCTATCTGGATTGTGTGAGGAACTACAAGGGAAAATTCCAGGAAGCTGAGGATATCGCGCAATTCACCTTTACGGATCTGATCCAGGAAATGATCGACCGCGGGTTTGTCATCCATTTTCTGGAGATCCACAAAGGCTGGCTGGAAATTCATCGCGAAGAAGACATCGCCCTGGCCAATAGATTCCTGTAACATAACCTCCCCGCCCGGGGGGTGATTTTCAAATCCACTATAACGGCAACGAATACCGATTCGGGCAACTCCGTTCAATAGAGAAAGCGAGTCCATGCACTATTCCAAAATGTTCATCCCGACCCTCAAGGAATCCCCCGCCGACGCGGAGGTGAGCAGTCACAAACTCATGGTGCGCGCCGGGATGATCCGGCAGGTGGCATCAGGAATTTATTCCATCCTGCCGCTGGGACTTCGGGTCTTCAAAAAAATCGAGCAGATCATTCGCGAGGAAATGAACCGCATCGGCGGGCAAGAGGTGTTTCTTCCCAGCATCCAACCCGCGGAACTCTGGGAGGAAAGCGGACGCTGGAACTTTTACGGCAAGGAACTGTTGAGATTCAAGGATCGCCACAACCGCGATTTCTGTTATGGGCCCACCCACGAAGAGGTCATCACCGACATCGTGCGCAAGGAGGTGAAATCGTATCGCCAGCTGCCGCTGCTTTTATACCAAATACAGACCAAGTTCCGCGACGAGGTGCGGCCCCGATTCGGGATCATGCGCGGCCGCGAGTTCATGATGAAAGACGCCTACAGTTTTCACGCCGACCAGGAAAGTACCCAGGAAACCTACTTCCAGATGGCCCAGGCCTATTCCAATGTATTCCAACGCTGTGGCCTGGACTTTAAAATGGTGGAAGCCGATTCCGGGACCATCGGAGGAAATTACTCCCATGAGTTCGCGGTCCTGGCCGGTTCGGGGGAAGATCAGATCGGTTTCTGCGATTCCTGCGAATACGCCTCCAACCTGGAACTGGCGGAGGCCAGGGCGCCCGAGTCACAGTCCGATTCCCCTCCTCTGGAAGACCTGAAAGAAGTCTCCACCCCCGGACAAAAATCCGTGGAAGAGATCTCCAAATTCCTGTCCATTCCTCCCGAACGGATTGTCAAAACCATTCTGCTGGAATCCGACCAGGGGCTGGTGGCCGGGCTGGTCCGCGGCGACCATGAGATCAACCCGGTCAAACTGAAAAACCTGGCCGGGGCGGAATGGATGCACCCCGCCTCCGGCGCTACCCTGACCGAGCAAACCGATATCCCATGTGGATTCGTGGGTCCGGTGGGTTTGAAAATGAAAATATATGCCGACCGGGAGGTGGCGATTTTGCATAATTTCGTCACTGGGGCCAACAAAAAGGACGCCCACTTCACCGGCGTCCAGGCCGGACGGGACATCCACATCGAAAAAACCGGGGATATTCGCAGAGTTCGGGAAGGCGAACCCTGCCCCCGGTGCGCTTCCGGAACCTACAAAATCAAGCGGGGGATCGAAGTGGGACATATTTTCATCCTGGGAACTAAATACAGTGAAGCCATGAAGGCCGGTTTCCTGGATCCCCAGGGAAAGGAAAGTCCCATGGTAATGGGGTGTTACGGAATCGGCGTCGGCCGGACCGCCGCGGCGGCCATCGAGCAGAACCACGATGATAAAGGCATCCAATGGCCGGGTCCCATCGCCCCCTTTTCGGTCCATATCATTCCCACCAGCTTTTCCGTGGAGGCAGTCCGGAAGGCCTGCCAGACCGCGTACCAGGCCCTGTGGGAGCAGGGAGTGGAAACCCTGCTCGACGACCGGCCGGACCGTTTCGGTGTGAAACTGAACGATGCCGACCTCCTGGGAATTCCGTTACAAATGATCATCGGGCCGAAAAATCTGGGCGGCGGCAGGATCGAGCTAAAAATAAGGAAAACAAACCAATCTGAACTTTATCCTTTTCCCGCAATATTGGAGGAAATCCCCGCAATCCTGAAAAATATATAATCCGGTCCCGGCCTTCCCACCGGTTAATTTTCCCTTGCAACAAAATTTTCCTTTTAGTAAACTTTACTCGGACATTACCAACTCGTGCTCGGAATGCGGGTTTTTCACCCGCATTTTTTTTTAGAAATATCCTGGGGCCGAATTTATTTTTCAAGAGGCCATCCGCCGGGACGGTTATAAACGAGGGGAGGAATCGTCACCCGCCGGCGGCCGCGCCGCAATCGATCGAGTGTCAATTTCTCAAGAAGTTATGAAGATTATCGAGCCCGCCGTCCTGGAAGAAAATCTGGAACTGGTCGATGTCGAATTCAAAAAATCCGGTCCACGAAGAGTTCTGACCGTCTTCATCGACAAGGACGAGGGGATCACGGTGGAGGACTGTCAAAGGATCAGCCGGCAGATCGAGGATATGATAGAAATAAATAACCTCATACAGTCCTCTTATGTGTTGGAAGTGTCCTCTCCGGGGTTGGACCGCGCTCTGAAAAAGGAGCGGGATTTTTTAAGATTCAAAAACAAACGCGTGAAAGTGCGTACCTTTTCACCCTTAGGAAACCAGAAAAATTTTTCCGGGACCATCCGGGATTTCCGGGAGCAAACGCTTTTCCTGGAGGCGGCGGGAAAAACACTGGAAATTCCCCTGGCCAACATTGCCAAGGCCAGATTAATCATTGAAATCTAATCATCCATTGAAACCATGAGTATTGAAACCCTCAGCATCCTCGAACAAATCAGCCGTGAGAAAGGGATCGACAAAGAAGTGTTGATCGATGCTCTTAAATCCGCAGTCGAGACCGCCGCGCGGAAAAAGCTGCCCGAGGTCAAGGAACTCCACAGCGAATTCAATGAGGAAACCGGTGAAGTGGAGATCTACGCTGAAAAAACCGTCGTGGAGGAAGTCCAGAACGAGGATGATGAAATCGGCCTTAAAGAAGCCCGGGAACTTTCCGCCGATGTAGAAGTCGGGGAGCGGGTGTTGGTCCAGCAGGTCCTGGAAAACTATGGCCGGATCGCGGCGCAGTTGGCGAAACAGGTGATCCTGCAAAAAGTGCGCGGCGCGGAAATCGACCTCATTTACAACGAATTCAAGGACAAAAAAGGCGAGTTGATCAACGGGATCGTGCAACGGTACGAACACGGCGACCTCATCGTCGATCTGGGAAAAACCGAGGGCATTCTACCGCGGCGCGAGCAGGTGTTCCGTGAAAATTTCAACCGGGGCGAACGGATCCGTGCCTATATTCTGGATGTCCGTAAAACCTCAAAAAACGCCATGGTGATCCTTTCGCGGACCCATACGGGCCTAATCAAACGTCTGTTCGAGATGGAGGTCCCCGAAATCAGCGAAGGAATGGTGGAGATCATGGGGATCGTGAGAGAACCCAATGGCCGCACCAAAATTGCCGTGAAGACCAACGACCGCGATATTGATGCCGTCGGCGCCTGCGTGGGAATGCGTGGAATGCGGGTGCAATCCATCGTCCAGGAACTGAGAGGCGAAAAAATTGATATCGTGGAATATTCCGAAGACCCCAAGGTATTCATCAAGAACGCCCTCAGTCCAGCCAAAATTTCAAGAATCGTCGCCGAGGAAGACGAAAAACACATGACGATCATCGTGGCGGATGACCAGATGTCCCTGGCCATCGGTAAAAAAGGACAAAACGTCCGGCTCGCCGCCAGCCTGGTGAAATGGAAGATCGACATCCGGGGTGAGTCGGAAGCGTCGGGGTTGGGGGAATCCTCGGCCTTCCTCAGCGGCCCCAAACCGGTCGACGATGAATTCCTCGAGATCATCAAGAACACCAAGGGGTTGGGGGAAAAGATCATGTCCTGCCTGTTTGCCGGTAACGTCGTGACCTTCAAGGAGGCAATGAAACGGGGGATGAATGGATTGACTGTACTCCCGAATATCGGTCCCAAAAAGGCGGAAATCATCCTGGAAATGGCCCAGGCTTACGCGGAAAGCCAGAAGGAGCCCGCCCAGGAACTCCCGGAAATTCCCTTGGCCAAAGGAATAGAAGAATCCGCAGTGCCCGCCCCGCCCGGTGCAACGGAAGAAGCCGCCGAGGAGGCGGAACTCCCGGCGCAAGAAGAATTGGTGGAAGAAGAGGATCAGGATATTCCCATTGAAGAGCTTTCGGGTGTCGATGGACAGGTCATCGAAGTTTTGAAACGGAATGAATTCCAGACCTTGGCCGAGCTATCAATTACACCGATTGAGGAACTCTTGGCGATCGAAGGGATCGATGAAGAGATGGCCCGATCCATTCTCGAGCAGGCCAAGCAGCGGATGAACAACCTCGAAAATGTTTGAACCCAATTCGGGGTTCAGGAGGCCCGATGCTTGAATTTTTTAATCCAGTGGCCGGAAAAAGATGTGTGCTCCTGTGAAACGGGATTCCGCGATACATTCAATGAAGGAGGTTATTTTTGCCCAAGATTCGCATTAACAAATTAGCCTTGGAACTCAACGTCCAAAACGACCAGATCATCGATGAACTCCACAAAAAGAATATTCCCGTCAAGAACTACATGAGTTCCATCGATGAAGAGACGGCCAATTATATCCGCGAGGTTTTTCTTCCAAAACCGGTGATCCCCAAGGTCAAGGCCAAGGTCAAGGTCAAGGCCAAGGCCAAGGTCAAGGCCAAGGTCAAGGTCAAGGCCAAGGCCCAAACCAAAAAGATCAAGATCAGGACCGTGACCGCCAAGACCCAAGCGGCCGCCGCCAAAATCAAGGCAGTGACCCAGGCCGCGGTCAAAAAGAAATCCGCGGTCAAGGCGAAAGCCAAGGCGGTCAAAGCCGCCGTGGAAAAAGGGGAAGCGGCGAAACCCGCCGCCAAGGTGGCCGTGAAAAAAACGGCTGCCGCCAAGGTGGCACCCAAACCCGCCCCGGTCAAACCCGCGAAAAAACTCGGCCTGAAAATCGTCAAAAAGGAGGAGAAACCCAAACAGGCCGCGAAGCCACCCGAACGCGCGAAAAAACCGGAAAAAGAAAAAATCATCCCGCTAGACACCAAACGCGGAGCGGGAAGAGCCGCTCCGGCACCGGAGAAAGTGGAACCGGTTCCCAAACCCCTTGAAAAAGAGGAGGAAGGATTCGAGATTGTTCAATTGAGGTCGAGCACGCATGTCCGGGACTTGGCGGAAAAACTGAAATGCTCACCCAACGATATCATCAAGGACCTGATGTCATTCGGAATCATGGCCACCATCAACCAGAGCCTGACCTATGACATCTCCAGCCGTGTAGCGGACAAACGAGGCTTCGAGGTGGAGTTGGCCGCTCCGGAAAAGGAATTGGATTTTGAGGAAGAAGAACAGGACCTCGATAAGGACCGCACCCACCGGCCGCCCATCGTTACCATCATGGGCCACGTGGACCACGGCAAAACCTCCCTTCTGGACGCGATCCGGGAAACCAACCTCACCAAACACGAGGAAGGAGGAATCACCCAGCACATTGGAGCCTATCAGGCAAAAATCAAGGGATCGGCCATCACGTTTTTGGACACCCCCGGCCATGAAGCTTTCACCGCCATGCGGGCCCGTGGTGCCCAGGTGACCGACATCGTTGTTCTGGTCGTCGCCGCGGACGACGGAATCAAGCCGCAAACCAAGGAAGCGATCGACCACGCCAACGCCGCCGCCGTGCCCATCGTGGTAGCTATCAACAAAATCGACAAGCCGGACGCCAAACCGGATGAGGTCAAAAAACAGTTGGCCGATCAGGGACTGCTGCCAGAAGATTGGGGTGGACAAACCATTTTCACGGAAGTCTCCGCTATTCAGAAAATCGGTATCGACGACCTCCTCGAAATGATTCTTCTACAGGCTGAAATCATGGATCTCAAGGCCAACCCCCGGCTGGGGGGCAAGGGGGTCATCATCGAATCCAAACTGGACCGGGGCCGCGGTCCCGTGGCCACCCTGGTGGTGCAAAACGGAACGCTGAAAGTCGGGGATCCCTTCATTGTCGGCTGCTACTTTGGCAAGGTACGCGCCTTGATCAACGACCAGGGGGCCAAGGTCGCCAAAGCGACCCCGTCCACTCCCGTGGAGGTCCTGGGTCTCCCGGACGTTCCCCAACCGGGCGACAAGTTCATGGTCGTACGCGATGAGAAAAAAGCCCGTCATCTCAGCACCCTCCGGCTCCAGCAACAGCGTGAATCCATTCTGGCGAAAACCTCGCGGGTCACCATGGACGATTTGCACAAGCAGATCCTCGAGGGAAAAATCAAAGAGCTCAACATCATCACCAAAGCGGATGTGCAGGGCTCCATTCACGCCGTTCAGGAAGCTTTTTCCAAACTGGAAACGGCGGAGGTGCGGATCAAAATCATCCACGAGGCCGTGGGGGGGATCACCGAGTCGGATGTACTGCTGGCGAGCGCGTCCAATGCCCTCATCATCGGCTTCAACGTGCGGCCCACCGAAAAAGCCAGCCAGCTGGCCGCCAGGGAAAATGTGGATATCCGGCTTTACAGCATCATTTATGACGCGATCAATGACATGAAAAAAGCCATGGAGGGATTGCTGGCCCCCAAATTCAAGGAAAAAGTTATTGGCCGGGCGGAGGTGCGGCAGGTGTTCACGATTCCGAAAATCGGTTCCATCGCCGGATGTCAGGTTCTCTCAGGGAAACTCGAACGCAACCTCGACGCCCGGTTGATCCGGGACAACGTGGTGGTTTACCAAGGGAAAATCCTTTCCCTGAGAAGGTTCAAGGAGGATGTCAAGGAGGTACCTTCTGGATACGAATGCGGACTGTCCTTGGAAAAGTATCAGGATCTGAAACAGGGTGACATTGTGGAACCCTTTGTTCGGGAAGAAGTCACACCATAGAAAAACCTCTCCCGCAAAAGAAAAATGAAAGTGGGTTGTTGCTCCATCAAATTTTTTCTTCATGGAAACCATTCCCTGAAAGAAAAACGCCG
The DNA here is from genome assembly GCA_046754465.1 of Nitrospinaceae bacterium. Classification (GTDB taxonomy): domain Bacteria; phylum Nitrospinota; class Nitrospinia; order Nitrospinales; family VA-1; genus JBHHVU01. Next base: position 49,742 of record JBHHVU010000017.1, read on the forward strand.
GATCACCAAGTCGATCAAGGATCGCGTGAAAAACAAATTCAATATCTCGGTGGCCGAAATCGGCGACCAGGATGTGTGGCAAAATCTCCATATCGGGGTCGTGGCGGTGGGTTCGGACCATAAATACTTGGAGGGGTTGATGAACCAGGTGGTCGACGCCATTGATAGAATGCACCTGGCGGAAATGACCGACTGCCAGATCCGGACCATGACCCTTGGACCGACGGACCCCTGAGATCCCTTCCGGAGACCGTGAAGATGCGTTTCAAACGTTCCGAAAGACTTCAGGAACTCCTGTTGCAGGAGATTTCCAAACTGATTCAACACGGCCTGAAGGACCCGAGAATCGGGTTCGCGACGATCACACAGGTGGAGTTGAGCGATAACCTGAAGCATGCGAAAATATTCGTCAGTGTGATGGGAAGCGAGGAGGAAAAGGAGAATTCCCTGGCGGGACTCATCAGCGCCAAGGGGTTCATTCGCAATTCCCTTGGCAAAAACCTCTATTTAAAATACATTCCGGAACTGGAATTCAAGCGGGACGACACCGCGGACCGGGTGGATAAAATTACCCGGATATTGAAAAAACTTCACCTTGAATAAAATTATAAATTTGTATAAACCCTCCGGCCCCACCTCCTTTGACATGGTCTGGAAAGTCAAAAGCCTTCTGGGGGTCAAAAAAGCGGGTCACCTCGGAACGCTGGATCCCCTGGCCGAAGGAGTGCTTCCCATCTGCCTCGATCGGGCCACCAAAATCATCCAGTTTTTGTCTTCAGTGCCAAAGGTTTACAGAGCCGTCCTGGAGTTGGGCGCCGCCACCGACACGCAAGACGCCACGGGCAAAGTGGTGGCGAGGGGCAACGCGGACCCGGTGACGGAGGAGGCGGTCAGGACCGTCCTGGGAAGATTTCCAGGAAAACAAAACCAGGTGCCCCCCATGTTTTCGGCCAAGAAGAAAAAGGGAATTCCTCTTTACAAATTGGCCAGAAATGGTATTACTATCGATAGGAAACCGGTTTCCATCTTCATCCACTCCCTGGAATTTCTCAAGAAAGAAGGAAACCGGGTGGAATTTGAAGTCAAGTGTTCTGCCGGAACGTATGTGCGGACCCTCTGTCACGATATCGGCAGTATATTAGGCTGCGAGGCTCATCTGGTTGAATTGGTCAGGACCCAGGCCGGGTTGTTTGACCTGAATTCCTCCCTGACCCTGAAAGAGCTGGAAACCGCCCAAGCCGATGGAACCCTTGTCGGCAAGCTAGTTTCTTTGGAAAAAGCCCTCGATTTTCTTCCAGAAATTCGCGTCAAAAAGAGCTTTGTCCATTCCATTGCCAATGGGGTGGCGCTTTCGAAGTCGTCACTTGAAAGCGTTCCCCGACAGTTCCAGCCGGGAATGAATCTTCGAGTTTCCAACGGCAACCATAACTTGCTCGCCATTGTGGAACCGGTGGTCGACCAGGATCATTTTGCAAGACTGGCCCCCGGGGACGTGGTGTTCAAGCTGAAACGGGTGTTGGTTTAGTTTTAGTATGTCTGTAAATTAACAACGCTGAAAGAGGATTGGAATGTTTTCGCAGGAAAACCCCCTCAATAATGGTCACACCCTCTTCGGGAGCCAATGGAGTTTTTCTGCGAAAACATTTGTCAATCATCTTCCAGCATGATTTAACACCATTGGAGGATCAGTCTATGGCACTGGACAAGGATCAAAAGACGGAGATTATTTCGAATTACAAAATTCATGAAAAGGATACCGGGTCCGCCGAAGTGCAAATCGCTCTATTGAGCAAGCGGATCGGCGATCTGACTGAACACTTTAAAACCCACGCTAAGGACCACCATTCCCGGCGCGGGTTACTCAAACTCGTCAGCCAAAGGCGCAAACTTTTGGATCATTTAAAGGCAGAGGATATCAAAAGATATCAAACCATCATTGCGCAATTAGGCATCCGGCGATAACCAGATTTTGGAGAACAATTAATGGAAAAAGTGGAAATTGATATTGACGGAAAAAAAATAAGTTTTGAAGCCGGCGACTTGGCCAAACAGGCGAGCGGCGCCGTGGTGGTGCGGCAAGGGGATACCATGGTACTGGTGACGGCGGGCATGGCCAAACAACCCCGGGAAAATATTGATTTTTTCCCGCTGACCGTGGATTACCGGGAAAGAACCTATGCCGCCGGGAAAATACCTGGAAGTTTCTTCAAACGAGAAGCACGCCCCGGTGAAATCGAAACCTTGATCTGCCGCCTGATCGACCGGCCCATCCGGCCCCTGTTCGCGGATGGTTTCCGCAATGAAACTCAGGTCATCTGCCTGGTGGTTTCCCACGACCAGGTAAACCCGGCGGATGTGGCTGCCATTTCAGGCGCATCGGCGGCTCTTCTGATTTCCGACATTCCTTTCACCACCCCCATCGCAGGGGCGCGGGTCGGCCGCGTGAACGACGAATTCATTTTCAATCCGACCTACGAGGAAATCAAAACCAGCGACCTCAACCTCCTGATGGCGGGAACCTCCGACGGCATTGTCATGGTGGAGGCGGGTGGACGCGAAATCAACGAAGAAATCATGATAAACGCCCTCCAGTTCGGTCATGAACGGATCAAAAAAATCATCGAGGGCCAGTTGCAGTTGCAAGAACTTCTGGGCAAGGAAAAGCTGGCCATCGAAAAACCGGAAACCGACGGGGACCTGGTTTCCCGGGTGGAGGGCATCATCCGCGAAAAACTGGAATCGGCCATGCAAATTCCTGGAAAACAGGAACGCGCCGATGCCATTCAATCCATCAAGGAGTCGCTGGCCGCCGAGGTCAACCCGGAGGATGACGATACGCTCAAAACCCAGTTGGGCAGCCTGTTTCATGATATCGAAAAGGATGTGGTCCGGAACCTCATTCTGGATAAAAGCTACCGCGTTGACGGTCGCGGATTGAAAGACATCCGCCCGATCAGCATCCAGGCAGGATACCTTCCCCGGACCCACGGTTCCGCCATCTTCACGCGCGGGGAAACTCAGGCCCTGGTAACCACGACGCTGGGAACCACCATCGACGAACAAAGAATGGACAGTCTGGAGTTTAAGGGAACGAAATCCTTCCTCCTCCACTACAATTTCCCCCCCTTCTGCACGGGAGAGGTAAAATTTCTTACCGGCCCGGGGCGGCGGGAAATCGGACATGGCATGCTCGCCGAACGGTCGCTCATTCCCATTTTGCCGGATAAGGAAGAGTTCCCCTACACCATTCGGATCGTTTCGGAAATCCTCGAATCCAACGGGTCCTCCTCCATGGCCACCGTATGCGGCGGGTCTCTCTCGCTGATGGATGCCGGAGTTCCCATCAAAAAGCCCGTCGCTGGAATCGCCATGGGCCTCATCAAGGAAGGGGACCGCACCGCAATCCTTTCCGACATTCTCGGCAGCGAGGACCACCTCGGGGATATGGATTTCAAGGTGGCCGGCACCCGTAACGGCATCACGGCCCTGCAAATGGATATCAAGATCGGGGGCCTGAGCACGGAACTGATGGCAACGGCGTTAGAGCAGGCCCGTGAAGGACGCTTGTTCATCCTGGGCGAAATGGAAAAAGTCCTCGCCCAACCCCGGCCCGAGATGTCGATTTACGCGCCACGGATCATTACGATACAGGTTCCGAAAGACAAAATCCGCGATATCATCGGCCCCGGTGGCAAGGTGATCCGGGAAATCATCGACAAAACGGGTGTCACGATCGATATCGACGATTCGGGCACCGTCTGCATCGCTTCCATTGATGAAGAGGCGGCGAGACACGCCATTGAGTTCGTTGAGAGTCTGATCCAGGAAGTGGAAGTGGGGAAAATTTACCTCGGGAAAGTCAAGAAGATCGTCGATTTTGGCGCTTTCGTGGAAATCCTTCCGGGGACCGACGGCCTAGTTCAC
>JBHHVU010000018.1:0-48823 GCA_046754465.1 Nitrospinaceae bacterium
TGGTACTGTTCCTGGTACTGGCTTTGATGGGCGTTGGCGTTGCCGCCAAAAGCTCGGGAGTTGCCACCATGAGCCCTGGCATTGCCGCCGTACCCATTGCCGCCTTTACCGCCCAAAGCCCGGGCGTTGCCGCCGGCCCCGCCGGCTCCACCCTTAGCTCTGGCTCGCGACCGGGAATTGTTGTTGACATTGGTCCGGGCGGCGGAATCGCGAATGCCATCCGCCAAAAGATACGCCGAACCCACCATGGCCGCGGGCTGCAGTAACGACGTAACCCAACCGCTGGTGGAGGTATGAAAGAGGCCAAGCTGTTGACAGTGTTCCTTCCCGCTTTCGGATCCAGGTTGGATACATTTTTCCACCAATGCGATCGTGTAACCGGGTCTGATTGCGTTCGAGTTCCCCAACTCGGTGACCCGGACGCTACTGCCATCGCTATTCGTATGGGCGTACTGGGTGGTCGCCGCACAGCCGGTCATCCAAAGGGAAATCAAAAGCAAAACTGAAAACCTCATTTTCATCACAGCCCCCTGCTTGAATTGATTTAAATTTAGAACCGGCATCGAGTCCTTATGGGTTAGTTAATATATTGAAGTATAAGGCGTTGGTGTTGAAGTCGGGTTAAGCTTGAGTTACAGGTGTGTCAAACGTGGAGTGGCTTGAAAACGATTTTTGGAGGACCGGGGGAGACCCCCGGGAACAGGGTGTCCGTTTTTCAGAGCATTTATACGGGGGTGTTCCGTGAAGACGGTGGGATTTTTTTCCGGAATGGAAATCTTTCCGGTGGGGGACAAGATGCGGGCGGGAGGGGATTCAGCCTGCGGAGGCACTCCGCGTTCGAGGTGTTATTGAAAGGATGGGGACCCCGGAGCCGTTATTCCGACGCTCCCAAATCCCTGAGGAACATGACCATGTTCAGGTTATTGGATTCAGTGGCAAAATCCAGGGCGGTATAGCCATGGGCTCGCAAATTCAGGTTGGCCCCGTACTTGAGGAGAATCACGACGACCTTCATCGCCGTTTCCAATCTTTCCCATTGGGACAAACCGGCGGGGTCCGCCCCCTTTCCGGTTACCATCATGAGCGGGGTGAATTTTCCATAACACATTTTATTGGGGTTGGCGCCTTTTTCCAGCAAAAACTCCACCCACTCTTGAGTGTCCTCGATGGAACGGATATCTTTTTTGCTCGAAAGGAAATTGGATAATACGGTGCACAAAGGTGTTTTCCCGCCTACATCTTCATCCTCTTCTTCCTTTAATAGGGGACCGATCTGATCCATGTTAATATCCGCCCCTTTCTCCAACAGGTATTGAAACATTTCCTTGTTCCTGTCCAAGGCCACCTGATTCAGATAATGGCCTCCGTTGATACGGGCGCCATGGGTCAACAAGGAATTGATTTCATTTTTGTCCGCATCGTGGATCGCCTGGTAAAAAACCTTATCCAGGTTGAAGGCCTCCAGGGAGAGCGGCCCACCCAAAACCCAAGTCAACAGGATGAAGGCCGGAAAGAAGATGACCCCTCGCCCCGGACTCGAAAAAATTTTTATTTTAAAAAAATGATTCCCAGTGACCACTGATTCCCCTCCTTTAATTCATCACCGTTTGCCCGGTGACCCTTGCAGGAATTCCGAAGAAACCTCATGTAATATCCACGGTTGGTGCAACTGGATATTAAATTAAGCAATATGCTTGCCAAAGGTGAGTCCCGCCCCATCGACCCGAAAAATCGTTTAAATATATGGGATTATAGGAAGGGATGGCAGGGTGATTCGCCGGCAGTATGAAATTTCATACACCGGTTCCCTTAATTTGCCGTAAATTGAGGCCGGGAAAGGTATTGACCGGAACCAGGGCAAGAGAATTATTAGCGCCAATGCGGGCCGGGTTTTGGCCCCTGGGCTGGTGCCTGGCAGGTGTTCGCGGCGAATGGGAAAGAGAAAAACCAGGATGATTTTGAGGGTTGGGAAAGCGGGTCCCTTATTGAGAAAATGATTTTTCTTCGGACCCGGGACCCATCGAAATCGGGTCCCTTTACTGTTTGAGTATTTTTTCCCGATATCTTATGGCAAAGTCTAGGACTTGGAATAAATCCGCGAATCCTTCTTGCCTGGCGAATTGGGAGATCGTTTCCAATGAGTCTTTTCGGGCTATGGCTTTCGCCGTTTTGGAAGTTTCATGGATTGATTTTTCAGTATCGTGCAGCAACTTATCTATGGCAAAATGAAACTTCTTTATATCCAGCGGCCAGTCGTAATTGCCCCAAAATTCCGCGACGGGTCTGTTCCCCATAAGATTTTATCCTTAACGATTGGGGTTTCGGCCATCACGCCGTGGAAACGAATTTCCCAACGGCCGCACCCATCTTGGCGGTTGGCGGGATCAGCCCGCGCGATAATAGGAGGTCTGTTCGCAGTCGGCAAATTCGTTGTCAAAGTAAATAATCTGTTCCCGGTCCCGTTTGGAAAGCATGGAGTTGAGGGCCATTATCTGCCTTCTTTCCAGTTCATCTGGGGTGATGACTTTGGTCAGGTTTCCAGTGGCGTCGAATACTTTAACTTCGTAATGCATAACCAACCTCCTCTTTAAAGAAAGGTTCAATTCAGCTTGGTTTCGGATTCCGCGGAAACCTCCTGCCCGACGAGGGGTACCGGGTGGAGGAGACATTTTCCGTCTTGGCAGGAAGTGTCCGCTTTGAATCCAAACCCCATAACTGACATCGTTATGTGATGATCTTATTTTGCCGAATCAATATTAAGAATTGGTCAAGGCTATGTAACACTTTGTTAACATTCCCAAGCCGGGAAAAAACCGGGGGATGGCCCATAAGGGTCAATTTGCCAAGTGGTTGGGCGGCATCCGGTTTTCGGTTTCAATGAAAGGGGGAAGATTATGGGGGAGGAAAATCAAAGCCGGGACAAACAAATCGATCTGAAGGAAATCGTTGTATCGAACATTTGCGCCATCGATTCTCTTGTGGAACTTCTCGAGGAAAAGGGGATTCTGACTCGGCGGGAATTTCTGGATCGGGTGAATAGAAGAAAAGCGCAACGCCAATCCTGAGGGATTCCCGTTCCCTGCGTCAGGCCTTGCGGGTAAAAATCAGCCGGTTTTCCAGGGAAAACCGGCTTTCAACAAAGCAGTGGGGTGAGTCTTGAGTTTAAAGGGCCGCGGAGATTCTCCAGGGTTTCTTTCTGCAAGCCTGGATGCCACAAGGGATCTTCCCCGGCAATGCTGGCGGGTTTATCTTCGGTCTGTTCCTGCCTGGAATGGATTAAGGGTGCCCATGATCCTGCTGGACGTCGGCATCCCAATTCACGCTGGCGGGACACCACTGCCAGATCCCCAACGTGATGATTCGCGTCAACCCGGCGGGGAAGCATCCTGTCCGGTTCACCTCCACCTTCCGATTGATCAATTTGTTGGAATTCCCGCATTTGTTCAGATACTGGTCCGCTTCGATCTCATTAAGGTCCGCATGGGGAACAAAAAAGGCGACAATGGGAACCGGGAGAACCGCGATCGAAGAATCATCCACTCCTTCACTTCCGGAGCAATGGCTCACCGGCTCGTTCGTTTGGCTGACACGGTCATTCACCAGCGTCGTCGTGCAGCCTGCCAGGAACCCAAGGGCAATAATCAGAAACCCGGAAAGGTAGGGAATTTTTCGGGATATCTTCATAAACTTCCTCTAAAGTTATAGTGAATAAAGAAAATCTCTTTCGCCCAACTTCTCTTTCGTGGACGGTTCAGGACGCCTGGGCCTTCCCAGGACCCAGGGAATCTTTATCAATAGCGGTGAAAAATTGAGAATTGGAACGGCAACGGAGTTTCAAAAATTGTAACGATTTTGGAAAATCGGACACCTCGTTTTTGTCATGAACTTCGGGAAATTTGTCATCGACCGCGATGGAACGGGAATAAGCCAAAAGGGGTGAAGCCCGCATTGACTCTGCATTTCACCGCTTTCGGTATGAAAGGGAAGTTGGCATTTTCGCGATCGGCTATTATAATGATACCTTAATGGGAAGGGATAAGGAAAGTAATTATGCGAAGATTGCGGAAAGGATTTTCCAGCCGAACACGAATTTCCCGCGTCCGCCGGGGTGAGGTGGGGGAATGAAAAAACTTTTCATGATTTTGATGCTGTTCCTGGTTACGGGGTGCGCGTTCAATGCCAACGACTGGGAACCGAGGGATGAGGGATTGATTTTTGCGGTCAAGCGTTGCCGGACCGAGACCATCCAGCGCGCACCCATGCTCGGTCCGGTGTGGTATTTGAGTAAGGATTTTGCCCCCTGCATGAAAAACCGGGGTTATTATAAAAAATAAAACCGGCTCCCTGGCGGTCCTTCCAATTTCGCCTGACCAGGCCATTCAGAAAGAAAACGCGGGGAAACTCTGGAATGATCCCGCCCTGCATCCAACCGGGATTTTTCTTCCACGGCTCACCTCCCCTGCCTGCAAAGGAATTCTTTCCCGTTCAGCGGTGGTTCATCCTCGCGAGCCACAAATTCAATTTTCCGGCCCCGGCCCTGCAGCTCAAGTATATTGAACGCCACAACAAACGCATGCCGACTCTGCGCCAATGCATGACCTCTATCCACCGGGTCCGCGATAATATTTTGTCCATTTCTTGGGTTAACGCCGCTGATCTCATTTTCTTGTCCTCGAATGGGAGTGAAGCAGGTTGCATCGTTCCGATGCTGCGTGGCAAACTCTCCTTATCCTTGCGCATCGTTTCCATGGATGCAGGATCTCATGGTAGTATTAAGAACAGATCAAGAGTTTGTAACGGTTTGTTAACATTAATGGACCGGGCTTCATCGATGCGGGAGGATCATTAACCCAGGAGGGATTATGCATACCATCATCGAGCCGTTTCGGATCAAAATGACAGAGCCGGTTCCCATCACCACCCGGGCTCAAAGGGAGCAATGGCTTCGGGAAGCTCACTACAATGTGTTTCTTCTTTCCGCCGACCAAATCACGATCGATCTGTTGACGGACAGCGGGACCGGGGCGATGTCCGACCACCAATGGGCCGCCCTCATGCGGGGAGATGAAAGTTATGCTGGGAGCGCCTCCTGGAAACGGTTTCAGGCGACGATCCAGGAAATCACCGGGTTCAAGCATGTGTTCCCCATTCATCAAGGCCGGGCCGGGGAGCGTATCCTCGCCCAAACGCGTTTGAAACCCGGAGATGTTGTTCCCAATAACGGCCATTTCGATACCACCCGCGCCAATTTCGAATATGTGGGAGCCCGGGCGGTCGACCTCGTCATCGATGAAGGAAAAATCCCCTCCCTGGAACACCCCTTCAAGGGAAATATGGATGTGGAACAACTCAAGCGGCTGATCGGGCAAACCGGACCGGAAAAAATTCCCTTCGCCATGCTCACCATCACCAACAATTCCTTTGGCGGCCACCCCGTTTCGCTGGAAAATATCCGGGCGGTGAAAAAAGTGTTGGCCGGTTCTGGAGTTCCCCTGGTCCTGGATGCGGCCCGGTTCGCGGAAAACGCCTATTTCATTTTTGCAAGGGAACCCGGTTATTCCGGTAGGCCGCTCAAGGAGATCGCCCGGGAAATTTTTTCCCATGCCGACGCGGCCGTCATGAGCGCCAAGAAAGACGGCTTGGCCAATATTGGCGGATTTTTCGCCTGCCAGGATGATCAATGGGCGGAGGATTTTAAAAACATGCTTATCCTGACCGAGGGCTTCCCCACCTATGGCGGACTGGCGGGCAGGGACCTGGAAGTGATCGCCGTCGGGTTGCTGGAAGCGTTGGAGAAGGATTACCAAATTTACCGGCACGCTACCGTGGAATACATGGGCCGGAAACTGGAACGGATAGGAATCCCCTTTGTCCGTCCCGTGGGCGGACACGCCATTTTTCTCGATGCCGGGGAATTCTTTTCGTCCGAAAAACGGTCCCGGTACCCGGGGATCGGCCTCGTCAATGAAATCTACCTGGAAGGGGGTGTCCGGGCGGTGGAACTGGGATCGGTGATGTTCGGTAAAATCGATCCACGGACCGGCGAGGAATCACCGGCGCCGTCCGAACTTGTCCGCCTGACCTTTCCCAGGAGGGTGTATACCCAGAGCCATTTCGATTATGTGGGGGAAGTCCTGAAGGAAGTCTGGAAGAAACGCGATAAAATCCCCGCTTACCGGATTACACGGCAATCCCCGTTTCTGCGCCATTTTTCGGCCCACTTTTCGGTGGAGGATTGATATCGTGGGTGTGGAGCGGAATTTCTGGGAACCCCCCTGCCGTTCCAGACGGGCCACCCCCCGGTCGACCCCGCTTCCACGTTTGAATAAACTTTCCCCATGCGTGTCTCCAACCAGACAGGATTGGGGAATGCCGCCAACCCGGATATTGCATGGACCAAGATAAAGGTCTCACACGGATTTCACGATCCGGTAATAATTTCATTCATGCGATATGCGCAATAATTGACCCGCGCGTTCCCGAAGGAAGGGTGTGGCGATGGGCCGTCCTGGCCCTGGCGGCCGGCTGGCTGGTTTGGCTCACGCCGGTTTTCGCGGATCCGGTGATCCAGCGTCACCCCAACGGCAAGGTGAGTCTCGAAGGTAACGTGGATGAAAACGGCCTGCCCCATAAAATTATCCGGAAATACAATAAAAACGGCCAACTGATCTCTGAAAAAAACTACAACCACGGCCAACTGGAGGGGATGAGCAAACTGTATTATCCGAACGGACAGTTGATGACCGTATGGAGTTACAGGGACGGCCAACGGGAAGGACCCAGCCGGGGATATTACCAGAACGGCAAATTGAAGGACAAGGGGTTTTATAAAGAGGATAAACTCGATGGCCCGGTCCAGTTGTATTACCGGAACGGCAGGGTGAAGGCGGAAATGAATTTTAAAAAGGGCCGGCAGGAAGGCGCCTCCAAAACTTACACCCAGGAGGGGAATCTTGAATTCATTTATACCTATCGAAAGGGAAGATTGATCAATCGAAAAACGTTTGATTCCCAGGGAAAACTTGTGCTGGACCAGGATTATCCCACCCAACAGGTGCTCCCGTGATAGGCCGGTGGGGCCGGCCCGGGAGGACCTCCCCCCCCTTATTTTCGCGGTCCTCGCTGACCCTGAGGTATTCCCCGCTCCCGGCGGGAAATAGGATATAATGAGGGTATCTTATGAAACCGCGTGTTTATCAAATCACTCACCAGGCACCCTCAAAAAAGACCGCGATCCTTGTGGGTGTCCAGATGCCTCACAACGGCTCGGTTCCCCTGGAAACCTCGTTGGAGGAGTTGAAGGGGCTCGTGGCGACCGCCCATTACCACTCGGCGGCAACCCTGACCCAGAAGCTGGATGCCATCCATCCGAAAACCCTTTTGGGAAGCGGAAAAGTCGAGGAACTCCTGAGGGCCGTCCAACATCATCATCCCGATGCGGTGGTCTTCGATGACGATCTTTCACCCGCACAAAACCGGAACCTGGAGCATATCCTCAAATGCCGGGTGGTGGACCGGTCGTGGCTGATTCTGGAAATATTCCAGGAGCACGCACGCACCCGGGAGGCGAAAACCCAGGTCGAGTTGGCACGTCTGAAATACGCTCTGCCGAGGTTGACACGGTTGTGGGGCCATCTTTCCCGGCAGCGCGGCGGAATCGGATTGAGGGAGGTGGGGGAAACCCAGATCCAGTTGGACCGGCGCCTCATCCGCGATCAAATCCACAAGCTGGAGCGCAAGCTGAAGAAGATCGACCGCGAAAAAATAACCCAGCGGAAGAGCCGCCGGGGAATGTACCGGGTCGCCCTATTCGGATACACCAACGTCGGCAAATCCACCCTCATGAATCTCCTGACCGGCGCCGATACCCTCGTGGAGGATAAACTATTCGCTACCCTGGATGCAACCACGCGCCGCATCAGAAAAAATTTCCCCTATCCCGTGCTTCTGGCGGATACGGTGGGTCTCATCGATAAACTGCCCCACGACCTCGTCGCTTCCTTCAAAAGCACGCTCGACGAAATCCGGGAAGCGGACCTGATTCTCAAGGTCGTGGATTTCAGCCATCCCAATTATGGCAGGCAAATGCAAACCGCCGCCGATGTCCTCAATCAGCTCGGTGCCAGTGCCATCGACTCCATCCTCGTTTTCAATAAAATCGACCGCATCACCGATCCCGATCTCTTGCGGGATGCCGAGTATTTGTACCCGGATTCGGTTTTCATTTCATCCCTCACCGGTCAGGGCCTCGACGGCTTGAGGCAAAAAATCATCCAGTGCTACGAAAACCGGCTGGCGTTTTATACCCTGGATCTCGATTATGGAAACGCGAAAATGATTTCCGCAATCCGCAAGCAGGCCATTGTGGTCAAGGAAGATTACCAGCCGGAGAAGATCAGCCTCAGCCTGAGGCTTCCGCCCGGCGGCAAACAGAGGCTGGAGAGGCTGCTCCAGCGGAACGGCTGCCTGGTTGCCCCCTGAGTTTCACTCCTTGTTCAGTTCCAGGGCCACGTAGGCCCCTTTGGGGGTCACGATATACTTGCCCCGGATCGGGTCCTTTTTCTTGATATCCTCCAGCTTGGCCCACCCGTTCAGTTTCGTTTGATCGTTCACCACCAGGGTGAAACGTTTTTTGGTTTTGGGATCCGTGATTGCGACCTTGCTTTTTTTAAGGATCACCTTTTTGACCATTCCGGAAAACTCCACCGCGCCGGGTGCGTCTGCCAGGGCGGCCCCCGCCTGCGCGCAAAGAAACAACGCCAAAAAGAAAACCACCGTGAATCGTTTGGATCGGACCATGTTCTTGCTCCCTGTAAAGGCAGAAAACGGTTGCCCGTGGTTTGGAAAAGAAAATGCCGCCGCTTGGAGACCTCCCCCCGTTCAAAGAGGAATCAGTTTTGCATGATTGACCGCGATTTTTTTCTTCCCATGCGGCGGCTTGAAAAATATTTCTACTTTTAAATCGTCCTCGTTCCCCGTTTTACGGATAACCACGCCTTTCCCGAAAATGGGGTGCAGCACGCGGGATCCGACCGAGTAGTTTTCTCCGTATTCCTCCGTGAGGGAGATCTCCGGCTCCGGCCGGGACCGGATGGCGTAGGAAGGGGCCGTCTCGGAAGGGGGAAAAGGATTTCCATCCGCGCAACTTTCCCTGACCAGAATTTTCTCCGGAATGGAATTCAAAAATTCCGAGGGCCGGTAGTTGAACGTGCTGCCGTAAATTCGCCGCCGGCGCGCGTTGCTGACAAACAGCATTTTTTTCGCCCGCGTGAACCCAACATAACACAGCCGCCGTTCCTCCTCGTATTCCGCGTTGTCCGACATCGAGCTGTTGTGGGGAAGCAACCCCTGCTCCATACCAATAATGAACACGGCCTGAAACTCCAACCCCTTGCAGGTGTGGAGCGTCATGAGGGGAAGGATGCCGCGGGTATCGTCCAGGGTATCGATTTCAGCCACCAGGGCGGTGGCATCCAGAAATTCCCGCAGGGTGCGGCCCTCTTTTTCCACCGCCTGTTCCACCGCCGAAATCAGTTCCTTCAGGTTTTCGATCCGGCTGCGGCTTTCGGGGGTGCCCTCCTTTTCCAGCATGGCTCCATAGCCCGTCCGGGCGATCACTTCCCTGAGTAGATCGGGGGAGGAGCCTGTTTGAGCCATCGACTTGAAGCGGTCCACTATTTCCACGAACCGGGCGATTTTGTTGGCCGCCGCCGTCGAGGTCAACCGCTTCTTTCCCACTTGCCTCAACCCCTCCAACAGGGAGATCCCCGTTTCCTGGCAGAAGGTCTCGACTTTTTCGAGCGATGTTTTACCAATGCCCCGGGGCGGAACATTGATGATGCGTTTTAAGGAAACCGAATCGTCCGGATTCAACGCCACCCGCAGGAAGGCGAGGATGTCCTTGATTTCCTTTCTCGCGTAAAACTTCAGACCGCCAAACACCTGATAGGGAATTCCCAGGCGGCGAAGGGTGTCTTCGAGAACCCGGGATTGGGCATTCGTCCGGTATAACACCGCGATTTCCTGGAACAAAAGACCCTGTTCCTGGTTCAGCTTGAGGATCCGGTCGCAGACCGTTCGCGCCTCCCCGATTTCGTCCTCCGCCCGGAAATAAACCACCGGTCCGCCTTCCTCGTTCCGGGTCCATAATGTTTTCGGTTTGCGGTTGGGATTTTGTTCCACCACACCGCCGGCCGCTCTCAGGATGTTTTGCGTGGATCGATAATTTTCTTCCAGCTTGATGAGCGTGGTATCGGGAAAATCCTTTTCGAACTTCAAGATATTTTCCAGGTTGGCGCCGCGCCAGCGGTAAATGCTTTGGTCGTCGTCGCCCACCACGCAAACGTTGTGATGCTTCCGGCAAAGCAGCCGGACCAGGTAGTATTGCGGGAGGTTGGTGTCTTGAAACTCATCCACCAGGACAAACCGGAACCGCTCGTTGTAATGATCCGCCACCTCCGCCACGTCTTGAAACAGGCGGACGGCCCAGATCAGCAAGTCATCGAAATCCAGGGCATTGTTTTTCTTCAGTTCGTCCTGGTAGCGGGAGTAAATCTGTGCGGCTTTCCATTGGTTGCCGTAGGAATATTCATCCGGCCGGACATCATCGGGCAAAAGGAATTCGTTTTTGAATCCGCTGATGTGATTGAGGATGGCCTGCGGAGGGAACCCCGCGTCCTCTCCCCGTCCCGGCTTCAAGCACTGCTTGATCACAGACAATTGGTCGGGCGTGTCGTAAATCACGAAATCCCTGGAGTAACCCAGGGCGGAGATGTGCTGTCTCAGCACGCGCAGACAGAAAGAATGAAACGTGCTGATCCACGGTGAGGAATCGGAGGAATCCAGCATTTGGCGGACCCGTTCTTTCATTTCCCCGGCCGCTTTGTTCGTAAACGTGATCGCGAGGATTTGATGGGGGGCAACTCCCCTTTCCCGGATCAGGTAGGCGATTCGATTAGTGATCACCCGTGTCTTGCCCGACCCGGCGCCGGCCATGACCAGGAGGGGGCCTTCTCCGTGCTGGACCGCTTTCAATTGCCGCGGATTTAAGCTTTCTAAATTCATGAAAAAATTCCGTGGAAAACGCCGCCGATCCCGATCTGTTCCTGGATTACCGGGAATTCAATTCCTTCCCCGGGCTCCCGCGCCGTGGCACCCGGGTCCTGTGTTGTGTTCAAGGCAGTATAGCTCCGCCCCTTTCGGGAACTTCCTCCAACACCACCTCCAGGCTTAGGGTTTTGCCTCCGCGCACCAGTGTTACCTGGACTTTTTTCCCGGGCGGTGTCAGGGCAATGAGTTTGGGAAGTTCACGCGAATTTTTTATGGCCTGGCCGTCGATATTGATGATCACATCGTTGGCCTTGATCCCCGCCCGGTAGGCGGGGCTGCCCGCGACCACTTCCCGCACTAGGGATCCCTGGTCCACCTTGAGATGCAACGATTCCTTGACGGCCAGGGTGATGTCCTGGACCGTCACTCCCAGCCAGCTGCGGACCACGCGTCCTTTTTCCCTGAGTTGGGGAATAATTTTTTTCACCAGATCAATGGGCAGCGAAAACCCGAGTCCCTGCCCTTGGGCCAAAACGGCGGTATTGATTCCCACCACCTCTCCCTGAATGTTGATGAGGGGCCCGCCGCTGTTTCCCGGGTTGATCGGTGCGTCGGTCTGAATAAAGTCATCAAACGGGTTGGCTCCCAGGGATCGGCCTTTTCCGCTCACGATTCCCGCGGTGACGGTCAGGTCAAGCCCAAATGGGCTACCAATCGCCAGGACCCATTCTCCCGGCTTTAATTTGTCCGAGCTGCCAAGGGGCAGGACCGGCAAATCATACGTCACGTCGATTTTGATGAGCGCCACGTCGGTCACCGGGTCCATTCCGACCGGTTTCCCCTTGAACAGTTTTCCGTCGAAAAGCGCGACCTGAACCTCGTCGGAACCGATCACGACATGGGCGTTGGTCAGGATATATCCGTCCTTGGAAATTATAAAGCCGGACCCTTCGCCCCGTTCGAACAAATCCCCGGAGGGAGATTGATCGGGCGCTCTGGGGCCCCCGAAGGGATAGTCCCCATAGTAACGCCTGTTGCCCATCTGCAGGGAACGGATGTTGACCACGGCGGGACTCAATTCTTCCGCGAGACGGCTGAACAGGCCACCGTCAATTATAACTTTGTTCGTGGGCGATGTTTCCTTTTTCTCCGTCCATAATTTTGGGGAATCCGAGTGGCTCTGAGCCACCGTCCCGAAGAAAATCAGGGCCAAAATCAATACGGGTACAATTCCTCGTCTCAGCAATTTTGTGTTTTTCATAATTCGGGTCCCCGTTTGGGTTCGTAATAGGGTTCCACTTGATTATTCAAAATAAAAATTGATTTTGGATTAAAGAGGAATTAAAAAATTTTAATCGTTCCTTCACTCAGTCTATAAGAACCCCGGGTGCTGTCCCAATCGGATCAGGGCTGTAGGGTCATAAAATATTCGAACCGGTTTAGTTCAATCTTATGGATGTCGATGGGTTTGCTGACTTCGCCTTCCCTGTCGAAGCGGATTTTTCCGGTCACGCCGTCAAATTCATTTTTGTGCAGGAAGCGGCGTATTTGGTCCGGTGTGCGGGCGCCGTGTGCCATCGCGTCCAGAATCACCTCCGCCGCGTCAAAATAATAGGCCGCATAGACATTGGGTTGATGTCCGTACCTTTTTTGAAACGCTTTTACAAACTCCCGCACGCGTGGCTTGGTAGATCGGGGCCGCCACGAGGTGGAGGTGGTGTAGATCTCCAGCGGGCTGTCCTTGACGAGTTCGGCCAGTTTGCTGCTGAACATACCATCTCCCCCTATGAAGGGAAGATAGATTTCCATCTCCCCCGCCTGTTTCAGCGCCCTTCCGGCTTCCATCGGGTAGGCGGTCAGGAACACGCAATGGGGATGGACTTCCTTTATTTTTTCCAGGGCGGACCGGAAATCCGTCTCTCCCCGTGGGAAGGAAAAGGTGGAGACGATTTTTGCCCCCATCCGTGAAAACTCCTTCACCAACACCTGCTTGAGACCCACCCCATATTCATCGTTCATGAAAAGGACCGCGGCTTTCCGTGCCCGCAGCATTTCGTAGGCGAACCGGGCGATGGCTTTGCCGTGGTAGGTGTCCGGTGATACGGTTCGAAATACGAAGTCTCCGGCATTTCTGATTTTGGGACTGGTGGCGCTTCCCGATATCAAGATGACCTTTTCCCGGTTGACCAGGGGAGCCACGGCCAAAAAAACGGAAGAGGAGAACGGTCCGATGATCGCCGTCACCCGGTCGCGGGTCAGGAGTTTTCGGGCCGCGCGGACTCCCGCCGCCGTCTCCATCCGGTCATCCTCGTAAACCACGCGGAGGGTGATTCCCTGCTCCGTTAACTCGTGAGTTTTCCGCTTAACGGCCAGTTGCACCGCTCTTTGCGCCGCCCGTCCATTGACCGCGTTGCTGCCGGAAAGGGGAAGAATGGCGCCGAGGGTGATTCCCGCGGAATCCGGTATGGCCCGGACCGGGGACGGAGCGGAAAAAATCAACGCGCAGAATATCCCACCGGTCCAGCCCAAGCAGGCGATAAATTTGGCCAGGTGTCTCATGGTTCTCCATTGCCAATTCAATGATCGATGTCGCCGCGAAACCCCAACCCGGTTCAGCCGGGTCTCATAACAAATGTTCCCAGGCCACGGCGGCCAGGCTTTCGATGAAAACCGGAGAAAGGTTCATGGACTCGGTTCGGTGCAGGTCCAGGTTCCGGGTCTGGGCATACTCCTTAAACCTGATATCGATGTCGTATAAAATTTCGATATGATCGGAAACAAATCCCACCGGCACCACCAGAACCGTCCTGGGTCCAAGCCGGGCGATTTTGTCGAGGACCGATTCCACCGGCGGACCGAGCCAGGGAACGGGAATCATCCCCTGGCTTTGATAGGCCATGAACCAGCGATAGGGCCGGACCCGATCCACGATCAGGCGCACGGTTTTTTCGTACTCCTCGGCGTAGGGATCCCCTTCTTCCAGGGAAAAGGCGGGAATGCTGTGGACCGTGAAAATGGTGTACACCCGGTCCCGCCCCAGTTGGCGCAATCGGTCCAGGGCCGCCTCGTATTTTTCCACGAAAGCATCGATCAGCCGGGGGTGATCGGTCCAACTGGAAATATACCGGACCTCCAGGTCCTCCGCTCCGCATTGGCTCAAGGCATCGCGGAACGATTTGAAATACCGCTCGGTGCTCCAGGTGCTGTATTGGGGGGCCAGGCAAAGGGCCAGCACCCTTTTCGTTCCTTCCGCCACCATTTCCCGGACCACGTCCTGGATATAGGGCCGCCAGTTTCGCATGGCATAATAAACCCGGAAGTCCTGTTTTTCCTGATTGAGGAATTTTTCCAGGGCCTGGGCCTGACCCCGGGTGATATCCAGCAGCGGGGAGCGGCCGCCGATGCACTCGTACCGTTCGCGGATGAGTTGAACCACTTCGGGAGACGATTCGGTTCCCCCGCGGATATTTTTCAGGTAGAGGGGAATATCCTCCACCGAGGTGGGGGCGCCGTGGGCCATCAGGAATAAGGCAGTGGGCGCATTGGAGACAGAGGTCACGCGATCATTCATGGCGGTATTCGTGGACCATGTCGCAAACCGCCTTAACGTGGTCCACGGGCGTGTGCTGCAATATCCCGTGTCCCAGGTTGAAGATATGCCCCGGCCTGCCGCCGGCCCGTTTCAGAATATCCCGCACCCGTTCGCGGATGATGGGAAGAGGGGCCAAAAGCGTCGAGGGGTCCAGGTTCCCCTGGATGGGCTGATCGAATCCGACCCCTTCCCATGCGGTGTCCAGGTGGACGCGCCAGTCGAAACTGATGACATCCCCGCCCGCCTGGTGGATGAGGTCCAGCATGGTCGAGGTCCCCGTGCTGAAATGGATCACCGGAACGCCCAGGGGCTTGAGTCCGTCGATCACCTTTTTCGTATAAGGCAGGACGAATCGGGCGTAATCGTAGGGGCCGATGCACCCAACCCAGCTGTCAAAAATCTGCAGCGCCTGCGCCCCGGACTTCACCTGCATCGTCAGGTAGTCGATGAGGGTGGCGCAAATTTTTTCCATGAGGAGCTCCCAGATTTCCGGAGCCTCGAACATCATCATTTTAGTGGCGGTATAATCCTTGGATTTTCCCCCTTCCACCATGTAACTGCAAAGCGTGAACGGGGCGCCGGCAAAACCGATGAGCGGGACTTTCCCGGCGATTTCCTGGCGCGCCATGCGGATGGCGTCTCCCACGAAACCCAATTGCTCCCCGGCATGGACGGGGCGTAGTTTTTCCACGGTCTTCAGGTCCTTGACGGGACGCGGCACGACCGGTCCGTCCCCCGCCGTAAATTCCAATCCGGTCCCCATGGGTTCGAGGGGCAGAAGGATGTCCGCGAAAATGATCGCCGCGTCCACCTCCAGCGCCTTCAAGGGCTGCAAGGTGATCTCCGTGGCCAGTTCCGGCGTATGGCACATCTCCAGAAACGAATATTTTTCCTTGAGATCCCGGTAGGCTTTCATGTATCGGCCGGCCTGCCGCATGAACCAGACCGGAGTGGCGTCCACGGGTTGGCCGCGGCACGCCCTTAAAAATCGAGAATTTCCGTTTTCATTCATAGTTGGTTTCAGTTATAGGATGGGACACGGTTGATTATATTCCGGATAAGGCACTGTTATCAATGTGTTTGTTTTAAGCCTTGGGGAAGGCCCCCGCCGCCGTTTCCCGCCGCCCGGTTTCACTCGGCCTGCGGCACGCGGGAAGATTTAAATAATTCAAAAACTTCCCTGTTGCGGGCCGGGCCGAGGGGACCGATCAACGGCTTCCACGAGCCATGGACCCGGTTGAAACGGAGCGCCGCCAGTTTCTTTTTTTCGTCCCCCAGCTCTTTCCCGGCCGGCCGGTGTTCCAGGTACCGGGTCAGGTGGATCAGCGCAAATAAGGGTTCATTCACCGAGAGGTAGTAGTCGCCCAGAACCCTGTGGATCTCCGGGTTGCCGGGATGAATCATCAATCCGTTGTAGAAGGCTTCGAGAGCCTCTTTATATTGCCGGAGATTGCCGCGGACCATCCCCTCCTCCAGAAAGAGAGCGTCATTGGAACGATTGACCGCGTTCAACCGGATATACTCCGGCAAGGCCCGCTCCCACTGCTGGCGGGCATAATAGGATCGGGCCCGCTGGGGCGAAAGTCCGGTCGTTTTTTCCTGACGGACGATTTCCTCGTCCAGGCGGGCCAGTTCCCGGGTCAGGGCGGCTTTCATTGGCGGATCGGTTTCCAGGGCAAGCCATCGCTTCATCCCCGGCCATATTCGTGACGGGGGGGCTTTTTGATCGTGGTAGAGATTGACCAGGTGTTCGTAAAGAGATTTATCCGAGGGGTTGGCCGCGATGCCGAGATTCAGGATGTGGATGGCCCGCGCGTCCTCCTTCTTTTCATGAAAAATCTCCGCAAGCAGCCGGTAGGGAAACACGTGAAAAGGCGATACCGAATAAGAACGCCGCAAAATTTTTTCCGCCTCGGCGGGGTTTCCCTGTTTCAGCATGGCGGAAGCATACAGGTTGTAAGTGGTGGCCAGCAGGCCCTTGGCATGAGAATGATCTGGGTCGGTGAGCCGTTCCGCGTCCCAGCATTTCAGGGCGTATGTTTCGATCCGGTTGATGTCGAACTTTTCTTCCGTATTAAAATAGGCGACACCCAGGTTGCAATAATCCACCTGGCGGATCCGGACGACGTTCCCGGGCTCCGCGAACAGAAAAAAAAGAACACCGGCGGCCCCGGCGGTGGCGGCGAATTTTTTGAAATCCCGCCGTTTTAAGGCATCCAGCAGGAAACTCACCGCATAGGCCGCGAAAATAATCAGGAAAGGGGCCACAATGATCCGGAACCGGGCGACAATATGAAAAAGCAGGACCGACAAGGTTAACCCGGCGGTAAAAGAGGAAAGCAGAAAGATCTTTTTTTTATGGACTGCCGCCAAAACCATGCCTGCCAGGCCCAAGGAGGAATACAAGGCGAAATGGTTCCATAAAAAGGGCAATATCCTGGAAAGGTCCTTGTAAAGATAAACCGAGAGGTTGGAAGGGGGTTCGAAGTCGTTTAGAAAAAAATAAATCTTTCTGAGGTAGAGCCGGATAAAACCAACGGGATCGCTCAGAATGTGATGCGTGAGGAACCGGATCACCGAACCGTATTCCATGGGATGGTTTTTCACGTATTCTTCGAGGACCTTCGGGTCGTATCCGACACCGGGATAACGGTTCAGGTTGCCGGCGATGAAGGCGGTGGGTCCGCTGGCGTCGAAGAAAACAAACCTTCCGTGAACCAGGTAACACTGAACGAGAAGGGGGATGAATGACAAGACCAGGGTCCCGGTAAAAAGCAACCAGTATTTTTTCCGGTGCGTGGAATCCAGGGAACGGAAAAGGTATTGGTGCAAATAAACGCAAACCCCGGGAAGACAGAGCAGGGTGTTGGGACGGCCCTGGAAGAACAGGGAAAGGGACAGGGTGGCGAGGACCAGCCTGGCGGGGGTCAAATCCTTTTGCAGCCGGGACAAAAGATACAGCGACAAGATTCCCAGGAAGGTGATGAACGCCGCCCGCAGGATGATTCCTTCATATACGATTTCCGTAGCGTAAAACGCGAATCCGAGAAAAGCGAGGAGGCCCGCCCGGTGGCCAAACAAATCCGATGCGATCCGGTAAACCAGCACCGAGCCCACGGCGCCCAAGATGAACTGGATGGAATAGATGACGTAAAAATTCCTGCCGAAAAAATAATAGATGCCTCCCAGGAAATATTTGAACAAAGGGGCATAGCTGTTGTTTGGCGAGCGGGCCAGCCAGTCGCCTTGGGATAAATGGAGGGCTCCCTGGTCGAAGTTGAAGTGGTCCATGGTTTTAAGAACCACGTCGAAAAAGGGGACGCGGGACAGTTCCCAAAGATAGAAAAAGCGGACCGCCAGGGCGAGGAGGAACAGGGCGAGGAGAAGGAGGAATTCCCGTTGTCTTGATGTTTCCATTTCAGGGGGTCATTGATTCCAGGAATCAGGGGGGGCCATTTTATTGGCCGTCCTTTTTAATTGCGGACTGATCGAATTTTTCCTTTACCCGGAGTATCTCGGTAAGGACCGACTCGTCGCTTTCTCCACTCAGCTTGCGGGTAATAACCGGGAGAGCTTTTTCCCGAAGGAGTTCCCCCAGCGCCCACACCACATGGGCGCGGATGAGTGGTTCCGCGTCATCCAGGGCCTGGATGAGAGGGGGAACGGCCTCGGGGTCGTTAGAATTTCCAAGCGCGACGGCGACATTGCGCAAGAACCCCCTTCGCTTGGTGCGTTTGATAGGACTGTTGCGAAACCGCCGGCGAAACGCCTCATCGTCCAGTTGGATGAGGTCGATGAGCCTGCGCGTGGCCGGGGGTTCCTGGAACGCTTCCTCCGGCGTTTTAACCGCGCAGGAGTTCCAAGGGCAAACGATCTGGCAATCGTCACAGCCGTAAATCCGGTTGCCGATCGCCTTACGGAATTCCACTGGAATCACCCCCTTCAGTTCGATGGTGAGATAGGAGATGCATTTACGGGAATCCAGAACATAAGGCGCGACGATGGCCCGAGTCGGGCAAATATCGATGCAGCGGGTGCAGGTGCCGCACCGGTCGGCCGCCTCGGCCGATTCCGGCAGCCAGACATCGGCCAGGATTTCCGAAAGGAAATACCAGGACCCGATGCCCTCGCTCAGCAGGTTGGTGTGTTTCCCGATCCAACCGATTCCCGCCTTTTGGGCCAGGGGTTTTTCGAGGACGGGACCGGTATCCACGTACCCTCGGGTGCGGCATCCCTCGAACTCGGAGACAATTTTTTCCTCCAGTGTTTTCAGCCGGGCAGAGATCACCTCGTGATAATCCTCGTGGAGGGCGTACAGGGAAATGTCGCCGGTTCGCGCGTCTTCCAGGAAATCGAGATTCTTTTCCGCAGTGAGATAATTGGTGCGCAGGCAGATCACGGATTGGACGCCGGGGAGCACATTTCCCGGATCCGATCGTTTTTCCGTCCACCGGCTCATGTAAGCCATTTCCCCTTCATAGCCCAGGCCGAGCCATCGTTTGAACCGCCGCACCGCCCGGGGAATAGCCGGCCGGGCGATGCCGAACCCGTCGAACCCCAGATCCCGTGCGGCGTGTTCAATGGATTTTACTTTTTGGTCCAGCAAGCGAGAATTCATCGTTTATGAATAGTATTGCCGCGAAATTTTTATTCTGATATTCTCTCATCAAAATTTCACAGGGCAAAGCCTTCAAACCCAAACTTTCGGCAAATCCCATCAATCCAAGGCAGGGGTCTTTTCCCCCGACGCGGTTTTTCTGGTAAGGAGCGGGTGGAATGAAGAAAACGAGTTTTATTTATAACCCCCTTTACCTGAAACACGAGACCGACCCCCATCCGGAAAGTCCCGCACGGTTGACCTCCATTTACCGCCGGGTCCAATCCTCGGATATTTTTGCGGATCTCATCCTCACCGAACCCCGCCGGGCCACCGAAGAAGAGATCGCGATGAATCACGGCAAGGGATATATCGAGTCGGTCCGGATGAGTTGCGAGGAGGGCACCCGCCAATTGGACGCGGACACGGTCATCAGCCGGGATTCCTTTGAAGCGGCCCTTCTGGCCGCCGGGGCGGGGCTGACGGCGGTGGACCGCGTGCTCGACGGGACGAGCGACAACGTGTTTTGCGCGGTGCGCCCGCCCGGACACCACGCAGAACAAAACCGGGCGATGGGATTCTGCCTGTTCAACAACGTGGCGGTCGCCGCCCGCTATGCCTTGAACCGGAAAAGCGTGAACCGGGTTTTCATCTTCGACTGGGATGTCCACCACGGCAACGGCACCCAGCACGCTTTTTACAACGATCCTTCCGTTTATTATTCCAGTGTTCACCAATACCCATTTTATCCCGGAACCGGGGCGGAAGACGAGACCGGGTCCGGGGACGGCCTAGGAACCACCCTCAACTTCCCCTTGCAGGCCTGTTCGGGGGACCGGCATTACCTCGATCTCGTCGAGCATCGGCTGATTCCGGAAATGATCCGCTTTAAACCCGACCTGATCCTTCTTTCAGCGGGGTTTGACGCCCATAAGGGCGATCCGTTGGCCAACATGGAAGTTTCCACCGAGTGTTATGGTAAAATGACTGAAATGATCGGCCGGGCCGCCGGGGAAATTTGCGGGGGCCGGTTGGTCTCCATGCTGGAAGGGGGCTACAGCCTGAATGATTTGAGCGATTCCGTGCTCATTCACTTACGGTGCTTATTAACCGATTGCCCATAGAATTATAAGGGCACCATGCTGCAACAATACATCCGGTACTTCACCAACAAGGTTATCGAGGCGCTGAACATCGGTTCGATGGAAATGATCAATATGCGCCAGGAACTGTTGACGCCCGATTTCATCCTCGTCGGCCTGCTCGAACAGCAGGATTCCATGATCGTGGAATTTTTGGAGACCACCTTTCCGGAAGACAAGACCCTCGCCAACAAACTTCTGGAAAAAGTTTTCCAGGCCCAGCAGGACCAGCAAAAATTCAAGGGCACCAGTATTCAGCATATCCACTTGGCCAAGGAAACGGAAACCTGTTTTGAAATCGCGCTGGAGGAGGCCAAAAAACTTGGAGATAAATACATCGGCGTCGGCGCCGTTTTTCTCGCCTTGCTGGATCCCCGCGTGGGAAGGGTGGCTACGATCCTGGCCGATGCCGGCCTCAGTTACAACAAGGTCAAGGAAGAACTTGAAATCATGCGTGGGGGCCGCACGATCGATGAAAAGGACGCGGAGGGCAAGTTTCAGGCTCTCGACCAGTACACGACCGATTTGACCGACCGCGCTCGCCGGAATGAACTGGATCCCGTGATCGGCCGGGAAAATGAAATCAACCGCATCATTCAGATCCTTTCTCGCCGGAAAAAGAATAACCCGGTCCTCATCGGCGAGCCGGGGGTGGGGAAAACCGTTATCGTGGACCGTTTGGCCCAAAGGATCGTAAACGCGGAGGTCCCCAATTCCCTGATGAACAAGCGGGTCAAGGTGCTCGAGATGTCCGAACTCATCGCCGGGGCCAAAATGCGCGGTGAGTTTGAGGAACGCATGAAAATGGTTAAGGATGAAATCATCGCCGCCCGTGGCAACATCATCCTCTTCATCGACGAACTGCACACCATCGTCAGCGCCGGGGCGGGGGCCGGCGGGGTGGATGCTTCCAACATGCTCAAGTCCGCTCTCGCCAAGGGACAACTCCAGTGCATCGGCGCCACGACGACCGATGAATACAAGAAACACATCGAGGAGGACAAGGCGCTGGCGCGCCGGTTTCAGCCCATCCTCATCCAGGAACCGTCGGTGGAAATGACCATTAAAATTCTGGAAGGGCTCAAATCCAAATACGAAAAACATCATTCCATCGTTTTCAAGAAGGAGGCGATGGTGGCCGCGGCCAGCCTGTCCGAAAAGCATATTTCCGACCGCGCCCTGCCCGACAAGGCGGTCGACCTCCTGGACGAAGCCGGATCCAAAAAACACCTGGCTCTCATCAATGTTCCGCCGGGCATCCGTGAACTGGAAAACGAAAAGAACCGGCTGACCCAGCAGCAGAATGAACAATTCGCCCAGCAGAATTTCCAGGAGGTGGCCGAGCTGCGGCAAAAAATCATCGAGTTGGATAAAAAGCTGGTCCAGGAAAAGGAAAAATGGAAGAAAGAGCTGGAGGGGCTGGATGCTTACGTGACCGAGGAAGACATCGCCAACGTGGTGGCTACCTGGACGGGGATTCCGGTCGACAAGATCAAGGAGACCGAGAAGGACAAACTGATGTGCATGGAGGACAATCTTCACAAACGCGTGGTGGGGCAGGACAATGCCATCATAGCGGTCAGCAACGCCATTCGTAGAAACCGCGCGGGCCTCAAGGAGAAAAACAAGCCCATTGGGAGTTTTCTTTTCCTGGGGCCCACCGGGGTGGGGAAGACCGAGTTGGCCAAGGCGTTGGCTGAGTTCTTGCTCGACGATGAAAATCGCATCATCCGCCTCGACATGTCGGAATACATGGAAAAACACACCGTATCCAAAATCATCGGGTCGCCCCCCGGCTATGTCGGGTACGACGAAGGCGGACAGTTGACCGAAAAGGTCCGGAGAAACCCCTACACCGTGATCCTCCTAGACGAACTGGAAAAAGCCCATCCGGACGTATTTAATATTCTCCTCCAGCTCCTGGATGACGGCCGGCTCACCGACGCGCATGGCCGGGTCACGAGTTTCAAAAACGCCATCATCATCGGGACCTCCAACGTGGGGTCGCAATCGATCTCCGAAACCCAAAAGGGCATCGGTTTCGGCACGCCCATGGAAACTTCCAAGAAATACAAACAGGTCAAATCCCTCGTCCTCAGCCAGGTGAAAAAACTTTTCAAACCGGAATTCATCAACCGGTTGGACGACCTCATTGTCTTCCATTCCTTAAGCCGGAAGGATATCCGCCGAATCGCGGATCTCATGATTGTCAACCTGAACAAGCGCCTGCAAGATCAAAATCTGAGTATCGAGGTGAGTTCCCGGGCCATCGACCAATTGTCGGAAGAGGGGTTCAGCGAAGTGTACGGGGCGCGTCCCCTGAAACGGCTGATCGAAGACAAAATCGAAAACCCCATTTCGATGAAAATCATCAATGGCGAGTTTGATTTTGGCGACTGTATCATCGCCGATTATGCGGATGGGAAATACACGTTCAGGAAATCTTCCAAACCATCCAGTTGAAGGCCGCGTCTGCCATGAACGCTTCTCCCGGGGTTCCGGAAAGAAAATTGTTGACCCTGGCGATCCTGGTGGCCCTGGGGGTGATCCTCCACAGGGTCGAGGCGCTGCTTCCGCTGCCGTCTCCCTGGGTCAAACTGGGACTCGCCAACATCATGACCCTGGTGGCGCTGGTGTTCCTCGGGTTCCGGGAGGCCCTGGTGGTGACGGTCTTGCGGATCATCCTGAGTTCGATATTTGGGGGGACGTTTTTGGGTCCCACGTTTTTCCTGAGCTTTATTGGAGGGTTGGCGGCCATGGGGGCCATGGTTCTGGCCTATCGGCGGGGAGGCGGGCCCTTCAGTCTGGTGGGCGTCAGCATTGCCGGAGCATATGCGCATACATTGGCGATCACCTTCTGCGTGTACCTGTTTTTTATACGCAGCGCGGCCTTCCTTCATATCCTGCCGGTGTTTTTTTGCCTGTCCCTTGTTTCAGGCCTGTTGACGGGAGCCGCGGCGAATGTTCTCACTGGCAAACTGGCCGGGGAATCGGTCGCTTTCAAATAACCGGGCGGACGCGGGTCCCTGAAAATTCCCAGGGGTGCGGGAAGGGAACACTTCCATGCCGTGAAAAAAATCTTAGACATTTTTCTCCCGTTATTTTAAACTTCCTGCAATGATTTCCGTTTGTTCAAAATCTCCATGAAACTTCCACCCGGCGCCGAAAGCAAGATATCGATTTTCTCCGAAATCTGGGGATTTCTGAAAACCCGGAAAAAGTGGTGGATCGCTCCCATCATTTTTATCATGCTGCTGATGAGCCTGCTGATCATTTTGACGGAGGGTAGCGCCGTCGCTCCTTTTATATATACTCTTTTTTAGACCGCGGTCTTTGTGAAACTATCCGTCGTCATCCCCATCTATAACGAGAAGAATACGATCCGGGAAATCATCCGCAAGGTGGAATCCGTCCCCTTCGATAAGGAGATCCTTTTGATCGATGACGGGTCCACCGACGGGACGGGAGAGATTCTCAAGGAGTATGAGGGCCGGGAGGGGTTTCATGTGCTCCGTCATCCCAAAAACCAGGGCAAGGGGGCGGCCTTGCGCACCGGGTTCCGCCAGGCCGCCGGGGACGTCCTCATTGTCCAGGACGCGGACCTTGAATACGATCCCCGTGACTACGGCATTCTGCTGGAGCCCATTCAGGATGGACGCGCCGATGTGGTGTTTGGGTCCCGGTTTTTGGGTGGACCCCA
Source organism: Nitrospinaceae bacterium (assembly GCA_046754465.1). Classification (GTDB taxonomy): domain Bacteria; phylum Nitrospinota; class Nitrospinia; order Nitrospinales; family VA-1; genus JBHHVU01. Next base: position 24,081 of record JBHHVU010000018.1, read on the forward strand.
TCGCGTGCTATTTTTCTGGCATTACGTCGGGAACAAGGTTCTCACCACCATCTCCAACATGTTCACCAATCTGAACCTGACGGACATGGAGACCGGTTACAAGGTCTTCACCCGAAAGGTGATTGAAACCATCCACATCAAGTGCGATCGTTTCGGGTTCGAACCGGAGATCACCAGTAAAATTTCCAGAAACCGGTTCCGGATTTACGAAGTGCCCATTTCCTACAGCGGCAGGGATTACGCGGAAGGCAAGAAAATCACCTGGAAGGATGGGGCCGCGGCGCTTTGGTTTATTTTTCGATTCCGCTTCCTGGATTTCTCCTGAGGGAGGGAACGGGAAGCCTAGGCCGGTTCACCAAGCCTGCCGGGTCAATCCGATTCCAGGGATTCGCCGCAGAAATCGCATACCGTGTCTTGGGAAAGAACCACGTGTCCGCAGGATGAGCAGGTGGTGAACTTTTCGTGTTCCTCGATCCTTTGCCGCGCCTGGTTCACGTCTTCCTTTTTCACCCACAACCGGACTTTGGTCAATTCCCCCGCTGGTGCCGGCCCGGCGTGAAAGGAAACATTTTCCAATTGGCAGGGAATCCCCTCGTTCTCCAGAAACCCGCGTAGAATGTAAGCGTTTTCCTCCTGGATGATCGTGCAGACCACTTCAAGATCCCCGGCTTGAAGTTCCACGTTTTCCAGGGATTCCACAAGGGCCACCTGGCACTCCGGACAGGTTTTAATATCCTGGCGAAACTCTTCTTTACATTCCGGACAAATCGGCATGGTTGATCCTTTTTTAAGGAAAGGGTTGATTTTGTTCCAGCGTCTTGCCTATCCGGGGGCTTATCCCCCGGGTCGTTCTGGACGGCCGGAGGGTTTCAATCGAATTTATCGATACTGCCATCCCGGATTCCCCGTTCGAACTTCCCGGTTTCCCGGACCAGGAAACCACTCAGCAGTAAAAGGCCGATCAGGTTGGGGACGGCCATCAAAGCATTCATCACATCCGAAAAATTCCAGACCAAATCCAGTTTGACCACTGCGCCGAGGAACACGAATGCCACCCAGACATACCGGTAATACCGGACCCACCGGACGCCGGCCAGATACTCAAAACATTTTTCTCCATAGTAACTCCAGCCCAGGATGGTGGAAAATGCGAAATTGATGATGCACAAAGTAACGATCCATTGCCCCCATTGTCCCGGCAGCGCCGCTGAAAAGGCCCGAATGGTCAAGGCGACACCCGTGGCGCCGGACTCCCAAGCCTGGGTCGCGGCCAGAGCCAGGGCGGTGAACGAGCACACGACGATCGTATCCAGGAAGGTGCCAGTCATGGAAACCAGCGCCTGCTTGGCGGGCTGGTTGGTCCGCGCCGCCGCCGCCGCGATGGGGGCGCTTCCCAGGCCCGATTCGTTGGAAAAAAGGCCCCGCGCGATGCCGTACCGGATCGTTTGAGTGACGGACGCGCCCGCGAACCCGCCCGCGGCCGCCGCCCCGGTGAACGCCTGCTGGCCGATCGAAACCAACCCCGGCCAGAGATCAGACAGGTTTCCCGCAATGATGATGACGGTTCCGCCAAAGTATAGCAGAACCAGAAAAGGAACCAAAATCGATGACACCTGGGCGATCCGCCGAATCCCGCCGAGAATCACCAGCGCCGTGAGCCAGGCCAGGAGAAACCCCACCGGAATTTTCGGGATGCCCGTCACCTGGGTGATGGCTTCGGCGGTGGTGTTGGCCTGCACCATGTTACCGATACCAAATGCGGCCAAGGCTCCAAACACGGCAAAACAGGTTCCCAGCCATTTTTGCCCCAACCCTTCTTCCAGGTAGAACATGGGCCCTCCTGAAATTTCCCCGTTGGGGTTGACTTGGCGGAACCTGACGGCGAGAAACCCTTCGCTGTATTTGGTGGCCATGCCGAACAGTGCGGTCACCCACATCCAGAACACCGCGCCCGGTCCACCCAGGGCCACGGCCGTGCTCACTCCGGCGATGTTGCCGACACCGATGGTGGAGGCTAAAGCCGTCATCAACGCTCCAAAATGAGACACGTCGCCCACGCCTTCCCGTTCTTTGGAAAACGCCAGCCGCAAGGCGTAAAAGAGCAGGCGGAATTGAATGCCCCGCAGGCGGATGGTCAGCAGGATGCCGGTCCCCACCAATAAAAACAGAAGCCAGGGACCCCAAAGGACCCCGCTCAAATCATGAAAAAATTTGTTTAAGGAAACCATACCCTGGAGAAGGTCATCGGCGGGGAGCCTGTTCGCTGAGCATGAATGGATAATGAGAATTTTCCGGGAAACCGCGCGGCTTTCCGGAGGACCGGGTCATTTGAATTTCCCTGGCTTGGGGTATCCCTCCGCCCGGCTCCCGGCCGGGAGGGGAGGCTATTATAACAAGGGGGCGGGCGGGTGTGCTAAAATATTCTGGCGAAACCGGGATAATGCGGTCCCTATCGAGCACCGGAAAACGGCGGCCCCTTTTCTTCCTCAAGGCAAACCATGACTCAGAACCGGCTGGAATACATCTCCGAAAATATTTTCAAACTCAGGGAGCACGAGCGGTGGATCGGTAATTATCTTTATGATGAATTCGATAACGTCCTCGCCCGGATCCAGGCTTTGCTGGCGGAACCGGAAACTTACCGGTCCCGTTACCTGGTTGTCATGCTCGGGGGCATGTTGAGTATTGAGGGAAAAACCATTCTCCTCCCTGTTGAGGTTTGTAAACCCGTCGATATGGGGAAGGTGAAAACGGCATGGAGAAAAGAGTCGCTGATGGACGCCCCCAGCCCGCTGGACCCGCGAAAGGTCAGCCAGGAGGAAGAGGAACGGATTCTGGATTATTTCGATCTGGAACCCCATTGGACGGCGGAACCCTCCCCGGAGATCAAGCAAAAGAATGAGGACCTTCCCGCCCAAGGGAGCGGGAACCCCAACCGGAACCTTATTTTTTGACCAACTCCCGGGGTGCGGTTTTTTGAAGGATACGCCCCACCGCTTCCGAAACGTCCTTGACGCCGATATCCTCCAGGCAATACGGCTTGTTATGAGGGGAGGGTTTGCAGTCCCTGAAAAACCGTTGCCGGCACGGGGAGCAAGGGTAGTTTTTTGTTACCATCTCCTGCCTTTCGGGGTCGATGAAGGGTCCTGAAGTGCCGGGACTTCCCGGACCGAAAATGCCCACCACCGGTGAGTTCATCATGGCCGCGAGGTGGATCATCCCGCTGTCGTTTCCGATGAATAACCGGCTGGTTTCCAGCAGGGCCGCGATGTCTCTAAGGTGTAAGCCGGAGAGAATATGGGCCGTATCGGGAGGACAGAATTTCCGGATATTTTCCAGCAGGGCGGTGTCGGCCTTGCTTCCCAGGAGAATGAACTTGACCCGGTATTCCTTGGCCAGTTTTTGGCATAAGATTCCGTACCGTTCCGCGTGCCAGCCCCTTTGAGGTTTGGAGGCGCCGGGAGCCAAAACGATCAGAAAATCGTTTTCCTCCAACCCGATCGTTTCAAGGATTTCCTGGACAGACCGGTCCGCTTTTCTTGTCTTCAATGAGTCAAACGCCATTTCAGGCGGATCCAGTTTGAGAGGGGCGAGGATATTGAAATAATAGTTTACCCGGTATTCGGCGATCTTCTCGCGCGAGGTGACGGGGAGGGCGTGCGTGAGAAAGAGTTCCCTGCCCTCCGTGTTGTAACCCAGACGGTTTTTGGGGCCGGCCAAAACCAGCAGAATGGCGCTCTGGATCGAATTGGGAAACACCACTCCCAGATCGAACCGGTATTTCCTTAGGGTTCGGGCAAATCGCACCTTGTTCAAGAGACCGCTGTTTTCCTGGGAAGGCATCGTCAAGACGGTATCAATGGCCGGATGGTAGAACAGAATCTCGTCGGAGGGTTTTTTCGTCACCGCGGTTATCCGAGCATGGGGATATTTTTTCCGCAGGGATTGCAGGGCCGGCAGGGCCAGGACAACATCGCCGATCCAGTTAGGCATCCACAAAAGGATGTTGTGGAAGTCTTGGTCATGCAAAGGTGTAGGAGGGGAGGGGTCCATGCCGTGAACTATACGCCTATTTGGTAAAATTGGGAAGTTCGGCCCGCTCAATTTTTCGGTCCGGCCGGGTCAGCGGACCCGTCGAATCCGGGCTCCCAGCCGGGATAACTTCCCTTCCATGGTTTCGTACCCTCGATCGATATGGTAGACGCGGGAGAGGACGGATTCCCCCCGCGCCGCCAGTGCCGCCAGAATCAGGGAGGCACTGGCCCTCAAATCGGTCGCCATTAAAGGAGCGCCGCTCAGCCGGTCTACCCCCCGGACGATGGCGGAATGTCCGTCCACCCGGATGTCCGCCCCCATCCGGTTGAGTTCCGCGGCGTGCATGAATCGGTTCTCGAAAACATTTTCGCGAATGATGCTCTGTCCCCGGGCGAGAGTCATCAAGGCCATGATTTGGGCTTGCAGATCCGTGGGGAACCCGGGATAAGGTTGAGTCTGAATATCGACGGCCACCAAAGAATGGTGTGCCTGAACCTTGATGCAGGTCCCGTCCGCTTTCACCGTCACTCCCGCCTGCCGCAGTTTATGGATCAGGGGTTCAATGTGCGAAGGAACGCAGTTGTTGATGTGCACCTCACCCCCCGTGATGGCGGCGGCGATCATGTATGTTCCCGTTTCGATCCGGTCGGGGAAAATCGTGCAATCGATCGGTTTGAGGGCCGCGGTTCCCTCGATGGTGATCATATCCGTTCCCTGGCCCTCGATTTTCGCCCCGGTCCGGTTCAAGACATCCGCGAGGAAAACGATCTCAGGTTCCCGGGCCGCGTTTTCGAGAAAGGTTTTCCCTTCCGCCAGCACGCCGGCCATCATCAGGTGGGCGGTTCCCGTGACCGTGACGGTGTCGAAATAAATGTGGTCGCCGCGGAATCCTTCCGAGGTGCCGTGGATGTAACCCTTCTCGAGATTTATCCTTCCTCCCAGGGCTTGCAGTCCCTTGATATGCATGTCGATCGGCCGGGCGCCGATGGCGCATCCGCCGGGCAGGGATACTTTTGCCCGGCCCAATCGGGCCATAAGAGGACCCAGGACGAGACAGGAGGCGCGCATGGTGGATACGAGTTCGTAAGGCGCCTCGGGGTTGTTGACGCCGGAGGTGTCGATGACGATCCGGTCTCCCTCGAAACAATCGATCCGGGCGCCCAGGTCGCTCAGCAGGCGGACCATGGTGATGACGTCGCGGACACGGGGAACCCCCCGGATCTCGTTGGCCCCGCGGGTCAGCAGTGTCGCGGCAAGGACCGGCAACACCGCGTTTTTTGCCCCGCTGATGGTGACCTCGCCCTCTAGCTGCCGACCTCCCTCGACAATGATCTTATCCATGACCCCGCTTTCTTGCCGAGACGACGCGGTCCCGGCCGCTGTAATCCTTGATGATGACGGGGGAGCCATATCCCCCATGCGGCCGGATCAGGTCCGACACCGCCTGGGCTTGGTCCTCTCCGGTTTCCAGGAAAAGGGCGCCCCCCTCGGCCAAGTGTTCCCCGGCGCCTGGGATGATTCGCTTGAAGAAGTGCAATCCTCCGGCTCCGCCGTCCAGTGCCGGACGCGGTTCAAAATCCTTGATGTCCGCGGCCAAACTTTCCAGTTTCACGGTATCGATGTACGGGGGATTGGAAAGGATCGCATGGAAAGGGCCCTCCGGTGCGCCCGCCAGCATATCTCCCCGGACCAGGCGAATTCTTTCGGCAACTCCATGGCGGACGGCGTTTTCCCGGGCGACCGCGAGGGCCGCCGGTGATATATCCACGGCGGTCACCCGGCATTGGGGGATTTCCCTGGCCACCGCCACGGCGATGTTACCGCAGCCGGTACCGATATCGAGGAATTGAAGGGGACCCTCCCACGGGGAGGCATGAATCCATTGCAGGAAAGCTTCGATGAGGATTTCCGTTTCCCAGCGCGGCACCAGGACATCGGGCGACACCCGAAACTCCAGCCCCCAAAATTCTTTCCGCCCCAGGATATACGAGACGGGTTCCCGGCGGGTTCGGCGTTCGACGAATTTTCTCGACGCGGTGAGTTCCCGGTCATTCAGCGCATGGTCCGGGTCCCGGTGCAAGTCTTCCCGTTGCAGGTTCATGGCTTCCGCCAGAAGAATCTCCGACTCCAGCCGGGGGGAATAGACGCCCGCCCGGGCCAATTGCCCGGCGGACCAGTTCAAAAATTTTTTTGCCGTCCAGTTCATATCTGTCAAAGCATTGTCCGTGGAACCTTCCTTGGGGCCCGTAACATCCTGAACCCTTCAGGGCCGCGGTTTCACGTTCCGCGTCAGGCCGTTACTTTTTCAACCGGGGATGGGGTGTCTCCGCCATCCGTTTCCTGGAGCGACTCTTTCTGGAAATGGAGGATCAGCGCGTCGATAATCTCATCCATGTTGCCCTCAAGGACCTGTGAAAGTTTGTGAAGGGTCAGCCCCAAACGATGATCGGTGACCCGCTCTTGAGGAAAGTTGTAGGTCCGTATCCGTTCACTGCGGTCGCCGGATCCCACTTGTTGTTTTCTGGTGCGGGCCAGTTCTTCCTGCCGTTTTCTGTGCTCTTCGTCATAAAGCCGGGCGCGGAGGACCTTCATGGCTTTTTCTTTATTCTTGTATTGGGACTTTTCATCCTGACACGTGACGACCAATCCGGTCGGAACGTGGGTGAGGCGGACGGCCGAATCGGTCGTGTTCACGCTCTGGCCCCCCGGTCCCGAGGAGCGGTATACGTCGATCTTGAGATCCGCCGGATTGATCTTCACATCGACTTCCTCCACCTCCGGCAAAATCGCGACGGTGACGGCCGAGGTATGAATCCGCCCCTGCGTTTCCGTCTCGGGGACTCTTTGGACCCGGTGGGTGCCGCTTTCATATTTTAATCTGCTGAAAACGGCCTTGCCGCGGATGCCGACGATGATCTCCTTGAATCCGCCTTTTCCCGTGACGTTGCTGCTGAGGATTTCGGTTTGCCATTTGTGGGATTCGGCGTAGCGGGAGTACATTCGGAACAGGTCGGCGGAAAACAGGGCGGCTTCCTCCCCGCCAGTCCCGGCGCGGATTTCCATGATGACATTTTTTTCGTCCCTCGGATCCCTGGGGAGTAGCAACATCTTCAACCGTTCCTCGCGGGCGGCCTTCTGTTCTTCCAAACTCGCCAATTCTTCCCGGGCCAGGGTCACCAGTTCCGGATCTTTTTCTTCTGCGGCGATTTTTTCATTTTCCCTCAATTGCCGGAGGATCTTTTGCAGCTCCCTGAATTCGGCCACCACGGGACCCAACTCGGACTGTTCCCGGGCGTACTTCTGGTATTCGGTTTGCCGGGAGATGATCTTCGGATCGCTGAGCAAATCGTTTAGGGTGTTATAGCGCTGTTCGATGCTTTCAAGCTTTTTAAACATGAGTTTTTCCAGGGGAGCCGTCGGGAAGGTTAAAAGGATATTTCATCCCGGATGAGGGAAGAAATTCGCGGGCGTTGCGGAATGGGGGATGAAACTACTGGGGTGCGGCGGGTTCCTGGCTGGTTTTCGGCTTGGCCTTGCCGTATTTGCGGTGGAATTTTTCGATGCGGCCCGCGGTATCGACCAGTTTCTGTTTGCCGGTATAAAAAGGATGGCATTTGGAACAGATTTCGATATGCAGGTTTTTCACCGTGGCGCGGGTCTGGATCTCATTTCCACACGCGCACCGGACGGATATCTCAAAATAATCGGGATGAATCTTCGCTTTCATTAGCCTGTCGCCCTCGATCAGGAATTCATGGTCGCCAGAAACTCGGCATTGGTTTTCGCTTCCTTAATCTTCTGTAAGAGAAGGTCCATGGTATCATGAATCCCCATGGGGAGTAAAACTTTTCTCAGCAGCCAGACCCGCTGGAGGTCTTCCGAAGGCAGCAGTAACTCTTCTTTCCGGGTTCCGGACCGGTTGATGTCGATGGCGGGGAAGGTCCGCTTGTCGGCCAGTTTGCGGTCCAGAACGATTTCGAGATTGCCGGTTCCCTTGAATTCCTCGAAAATGACGTCGTCCATCCGGCTGCCGGTATCGATGAGAGCCGTGGCGATGATCGTCAGACTGCCGCCTTCTTCCAGGTTACGGGCCGCGCCGAAAAATCGCTTGGGACGCTGCAGGGCATTGGAGTCCACGCCGCCGGAAAGCACCTTCCCGCTCGGCGGGACGATGGCATTGTAGGCCCGGGCCAGGCGGGTGATGCTGTCGAGAAGGATCACCACGTCCTTTTTGTGCTCCACCAGCCGTTTGGCTTTCTCGATGACCATTTCGGCGACCTGAACGTGCCGCTGGGCCGGTTCGTCGAAGGTGGAGCTGATGACCTCGCCCTTGACGGATCGTTCCATGTCGGTCACCTCTTCCGGCCGCTCGTCGATGAGCAGCACGATGAGGACCACTTCCGGATAGTTGGTGCTGATGCTGTTGGCGATCGACTGCAGAAGCATGGTCTTCCCGGTCCGGGGCGGCGCCACGATCAACCCCCGCTGGCCCTTGCCGATCGGGGTCATCAGATCCATGATCCGCGCGCTGTAGTCGGTCCCGTTCGGTGTCTCCAGCCGAAGCCGCTGGTCGGGGTATAACGGCGTCAGGTTGTCAAACAGAATTTTGTCCTTGGTTTTGTCCGGATTCTCAAAGTTGATGGCCTCCACTTTCAACAGGGCGAAATAGCGTTCGCTGTCTTTCGGAGGCCGGATTTGCCCGGAAATGGTGTCGCCCGTCCGCATGTCGAATTTGCGGATCTGCGAGGGCGATACATAAATGTCATCCGGACCGGGCAGGTAATTGTAGGTCGGCGCCCGGAGAAAACCAAAACCATCGGGAAGGATCTCCAATACCCCCTGGCCAAACATCAGACCGTCTTTTTCCGTGCGGGCCTCAAGGATCTTGAAGATCAGATCCTGCTTTCTCAGCCCGCTGTGGCCCTGGATTTTAAGCTCTTTGGCTATGTTGGTGAGTTCGGAAATGGTTTTGGACTTCAGTTCTTCGATATTCATTTGTCGTGGTTTCTTTGATGTGGAAGTTTTGGTTGGATTTTGAATTGTTCGGGACCGTGTTTGGGACTAAAGATTGATCGATAGGATTGGGGGCGGAAAAGGGGTCCTTTGAACTTTCTTTAAGGTTTATTCCAAATGGATATGTTTATCTCAGAAGTGTGGAAAATTAAGCTGGATTGTCTGATTGGATTCTGGGGTTTTTTGGGAGCTTATGGAGATCTAACTGTAGAGTAGCCAGTAAAATTCTTTTTGTCAACTTTTTTTCCTCTCTGCTTTTATCCGGTCCTGGTTGGCGGACGGCGGTTTTCCCCGCTGTTCTTCATCCTCGAACCGTTTCCACTTCGCCGGTCCACGTTTCCCGGAAAGTCGATGCCAAAATTTCCCCCAGGGCTTGACGGGTCTTTCCCCACGCCGTAATATAATGATATCCGGTAGTTTTGAGGTGGTTTTTTTTTGACCCTAGTTTTCGCTTTTTATTCGCCTATGTTTGTCCACATGAATTGCCACAGCCACTATTCGCTGCTTGCGGGCGCGGACGGGATCGATGCCCTGGTCCAGGCGGCCGCGGCGATGGGGTGCCCGGCCCTCGCGCTGACGGACACCAACGCGCTCTACGGCGCGGTGGCGTTTTACAGGTCGGCCCGGAGCGCCGGGATTCGCCCGGTGTTCGGGGTGGAGATCGATCAGCCCGGAGCGCCGCTTTCCGCCGCCGGCGTGGCGGGGGGAGCGCGGGCGGTGCTTTTGGCGAAGGATCTGGAAGGGTTCGGTGAAATCTGCCGCGTTGTCACCGACCGGCACCTGCGGCCGGATTTTTCCCTGACGCAATGTCTGAAACGCTGCGGCCGCGGCGTCATCGTTCTTTGCGCGGATACGGAGGTTCTGCGGAGCGTCGTCCGCGCCCGGGGCGGCGGGGATATCTATGTTGAACTGACGCGGTTTCCCTCGGCCGGCGGGACCCGTGCTTTCCGCGCGCTCCTGGATTTCGCGCGCCGCGGCCGCTTGCCCGTAGCGGCGACGAACCGGGTGTTCTTTGTTCTCGAGGGCGACTGGCGGGTGCATCGCCTGCTTGCGGCCATCCGCACCAACACCACGGCCGGCACCCTGCCTCCGGGCGCCGCCGTCCCCCGGGACTGCTGGATGAAGCCGCCCCGCGAGATGGCCCGGCTGTTTCGCGGCGTGCCGGACGCGATTCGCAACACCCTCAGGATCGCTGAACAGTGCGAGGTGGAGTTGCCCATCGGCGAGGTTCTATTTCCGCCCTTCGATCTGCCTCCCGGCGAGACGCCTTCTTCGTATTTGGCGAAACTGGCGCACACCGGGGTGAAAAAACTCTACCACGATCCTTCCACCGAGGTGATGCGGCGTCTGCGCCATGAACTGCGGGTGATCGACGGTCTGGCATTCGCTCCTTATTTCCTGATCGTCTGGGACATCGTGCGCGAGGCGAGGGCGCGGGGGATTCTTACCGTAGGCCGGGGCTCCGCCGCCAATAGCCTGGTGTGCCGGGCGCTGGGAATCACGGAGGTGGACCCGATCCGGCACAACCTGTATTTCGAACGGTTCCTGAATCCGGAACGCACGGACTACCCGGACATCGACATCGATTTTCCCTGGAACCGGCGGGACGAGATGCTTGGCTACGTCTTCGAAAAATACGGACGCGACCGCGTCGCGCTGATCTCTACCCACGTGCATTTCCGCGGCCGCTCGGTCTTGCGCGAGGTGGGGAAGGCCCTCGGCATTCCCATCCCAGAGATCGACGCCTTCACGAAGCGGCTGCCTCACTTCGCCGGGGTGTCCCGGCTCGAGGAAGCGCGGCAAACGATTCCCGAATGCCGGGATCTGCCCCTGGAGGACGAGCCCTACAAAACCATGATCGCCCTGGGACAAAGGATCGAAGGGTTCCCGCGCCATCTGTCGATTCACTGCGGGGGGATCGTGGTCTGCCCGTTTCCCATCACCAACCGGATCCCGCTCCAGAAAACGCCCAAGGGATTCGTGGTCACCCAGTACGACATGTATCCGGTCGAGGACATGGGGCTGCTGAAGATCGACCTGCTGGCGCAGAAGGGCCTCGCCGTTCTGGCGGATACGGTCCGCGATGCCGAGGCGCATTACGGGGTTCGCATCGATTTCAACCGTATCGACCCGGTGCGGGATACGAAGACCCGCGGCCTCATCCGGGAAGGCAAGACCATCGGCTGCTTTTATATCGAGTCACCGGGAATGCGGAACCTGCTCAAAAAACTGCGGGTGGACGGGTTCGAGATGCTGACCGCCGCCAGTTCGATCATCCGTCCCGGCGTCGCTGACAGCGGCATGATGAAATCCTTCATCGACCGCCACAACGGCAGGGAAAAGGTCCGCTCCCCGCATCCGAGGATGGACGCGATTCTCAAGGACACGTTCGGCGTCATGATCTACCAGGAAGACGTGATCAAGGTGGCCCACGCCATCGCCGGGATGAGCCTGGGCGAAGCGGACAACCTGAGAAAATGCATGAGCAAGAAGAGGGATTGGGAAGACATGGAAAACCACCGCGGCCGGTTTTTGTCCGGCGCGCTCGGGAACGGTGTTTCGCGGGAGGCGGCGGAAGAGATCTGGCGGCAGATCGAAAGTTTCGCGGGCTACGCGTTCTGCAAGGCCCACAGCGCTTCCTTCGCGGTGGTTTCCTACCAGACCGCCTACCTCAAGGCGCATTACCCCGCGGAGTTCATGGCCGCGGTGTTGTCCAACGAAGGCGGGTTCTATGACGCCTGCGCCTACGTGGAAGAGGCACGGCGCATGGGGCTGGCGATCCTCCCGCCGCACGTCAACCACAGCGCGTCCGGGTTCACGGCGGTCTGGCGGGAAGAGACGGGTCGGCGGCCCGACGCGGGAACGCCGGGCCGATGCCGTCCGGCGCGGAAAATCCGGTGCGACGGCATCCGCGTCGGGCTTTCCCAGGTGAAAGGGCTGACCCATGGCGCCATTCGTTCCATCCTGGAACGGCGGAAAGACGGACCGTATGTCTCGCTGGACAATTTTTTGTCGCGGTTGGTGATCAGCGATCATGAGACCGAGTCATTGATCCGCTGCGGCGCGTTCGACGGACTGGGCAGGTCGCGTCCCAACCTGCTGTGGCAGTTGATCGGTGCATCGCCGGGGAGAAACGGACCCCGGCGGCAAGGGCGATTGGGCGACGCTCACGCAGCCGCGGGTTCGATGTTTCCAGCGTCCTGCTCCGGCGTGCGGGTCCCAATCTTGCCCGAGTACAGTTTGCGGGAAAAGCTGCTGGCGGAACTGGAGTGCCTCGACCTGACGGTCTCCGCTCACCTGCTGGCGCTTTACGGCGCCGGAAACGCGGGTGGGTCGCCTATCCCGGCGCGGGAGATCGAAAGGTTCGACGGACGCGTGGTCACGCTCGTGGGGTGGCTCGTCAATTCCAAGCGCACGCGCACGGTCAAAAACGAGTTCATGAAGTTCCTGATGCTGGAAGACGCCACCGAGACTTTCGAGGTCACCTTGTTTCCGAAAGTGTACCGGCGGTTCGGGCCGCTGTTGTATGACCGGGGACCTTACATCGTCAAGGGCCGGGTGGAGCGGGACGGCGGTTGCCGAACCGTTACCGCCCTCTGGCTGGGCCGGCTGGCGGGATGAATCTTGAGTTCGCCAAGCCGAAAAAAAAGTATCTGCGATCCGTTAGGCGAATTTTGATTTCAAAAGGGAACTCAAAAATAAATATCAAAAAGATATCAAAATTTGATATCATGATTTGATTGCACGGAGTCGATCATTTGTCAAACTTTCCTGGAAAGAGACGATGACCAAGAAAAAGAAGACAAAGAGAACAGACAACCCAAAGAGCATCGAACCCAGCACCCGCCAGGATACGGGGTCCCTGATGGTATTACAGGAAAAGGGCAAGGGAACTAAAAGCATGACGGTCCGTAAAATCGATCCTGCCCTGGCGAGCCGTTTGAAACAGATGGCCGAAAAAGAAGGCAAAAGCGTGAATCAGTTTGTTATCGAAACGCTGGAACAGGGGGTGGGAATGAAAAAGCAAAAAAGGTTTACCCAAAAACACCACGACCTGGATCACCTGTTCGGAAGGTGGTCTGAAAAGGAATACCGGCGGATTCAAAGCCAAATCGACGGACAGAGAAAGATTGATCGGGAACTCTGGAAATGAAAGATTTGTTGATCGACACGGGCATCTATACCCGTGCTCTTAAAGGCGACCGCGAAGTGGTTTCTGTCCTGCAAAGCGCATCCCAAATCGGAATGACTTCCATAAGTATCGGTGAACTTCTGATGGGATTCAGAGGAGAAAAACGGGAAAAACAAAAAAGGGAGGAATTGGAAACCTTTTTAGATTCTCCAAGAACATTTGTCTGTGTGGTCGATGAGAATACGGCGGAATATTATGCGGAGATCTGGACGGGATTAAAAAAGGCGAGGACTTCGATTTCAACCAATGATTTGTGGATCGCGGCGCTGGCATTCCAACACGGCCTGAAATTGTTCACCCAGGATGGTCATTTTAAAAAAATCGCTGGGTTATTGCTGGTTTCTTAACGGGAAAAGAATCCAGAAAAGAATCTTCTCGGCAGGATATCCCGGGAAATTTCAGATTCCGAGGGAATTTTCGAGACCAAAGTTGGGGTTGCCGTGACGAGGGAATGGCGCTATGGTTTTGGAAAGAACCATCCATTTCATTCCAGAAAACCATGTCCAGAAATTCCGAACCATTTGTGATCCGTTCAGGGGATTTCGAACCGGCGTACATGAAGCTTCACCGGACGGGTGAGTTGTGGCGCAGGTCGCGGGAAGCCGTGCGGCGGCTGTCGCACTGCAAGGTGTGCCCCCGCGATTGCGGGGTGGACCGCCTCGCCGGTGAAACGGCGGTTTGCAAAACCGGCCGGCACGCCATCGTGTCGAACTACTTCGCCCATTTCGGCGAGGAGGACTGTCTAAGGGGATGTAACGGCAGCGGCACAATTTTCTTTTCCATGTGCAATCTCAAGTGCGTATTCTGTCAAAATTACGATATCAGCCAGGCGGGGGAGGGCAGCGAGACCGGACCGGAAAACCTGGCCATGATGATGATCGATCTGCAAAACCGGGGATGCCACAACATCAATTTCGTGACGCCGGAACATGTCGTGCCGCAGATTCTGGAAGCGCTACCCCTGGCCGTGCAACTGGGGTTGAGCATCCCCCTGGTTTACAATACCGGCGCCTATGATTCCCTCGACAGCCTGCATTTGATGGAGGGGATCGTGGATATTTATATGCCCGATTTCAAGTACTGGGACGGCGAACGGTCGCGCAAATACCTTAAGGCCAGGGATTATCCGCAAGCCGCCCGGGCGGTGATCCGGGAAATGCACCGTCAGGTGGGCGACCTGGTTTTCGATGAGCATGGCTTGGCGCGGCGGGGACTTTTGGTGCGTCACCTGGTCATGCCCGGTTCGCCGGACGCGGACCCCATCACCCGGTTCCTGGCACGGGAGGTCTCTCCCCACACCTATATCAACCTCATGTCACAGTACTACCCGGCGGGGAAGGTGAGCGCGGAAAAGTATTCCGAGATCGCCCGCCGAATCACCGGCGGGGAACTCGAAGCGGCGTTCCAGGCCGCCCGGCGCAACGGACTGTACCGGTTCGACATGCGCGAGTTCCGGTTTCAAAAGGCCCCGTTGCATTGAGACCTTTACCCGGGGATACCGGTTTGACTTCAAATTATTTTGCGGGCAAAATAGTTGCCTGCCAGGGGACATCTGTCAGGGGATACTTGGCGTGAGGGGATTTTAATTGAAATCAAACTACAGCCTTCCGGCGAGAAATTTTTGGGACCGGATGGCATGAGGATAAAATTATGAAAGTCAATAAAAAGAGAGACAACATGAGCCAGTGTGAAAAATGTCTCCCGGCTTACTGTTGCAATTATTTTGCGTTTCAACTCGACACACCGGAAGACCGAAGGGATTATGAAAGCCTGCTCTGGAAGATCGCGCACGAGAAGGTATCCATTTATATCTACCGGAAGGCCTGGTACATCATGATCCATAGCCGCTGCAATTTTTTGACGCCCGATAACAAATGCGCGATCTACGAACACCGCCCTTATCTTTGCCGGGAGCACAGCACCGAAAATTGTGAGTACACCGGAGATGACTACGGGTTCAGCGAACACTTCAAAAGTTACGACGACCTGTTGATTTGGATCAAGGAGAACACCAACTTCCGCTTCAAGCAGCAGCCCACCGGCATTCCCGCGAATTGCCTTTGAAGCAAAACCTTTCCGATACCCGCCGGCCATTATAACCTGGCTCATTGACCCCGGCTGGGGGAATAATCTACCCAAGTTCAGTGGTTGAAGCTGGCAAGAGAATGCGTGCTGTTGAACCTGGAATCATATTCTTGGTTGAGAAGCGCCCCCTCCTCGGCAACGTCTGATTTTCTCCCTCCCGTATACGACCTTTGAATAAAAGACCTTGGCATAAGCGGGTTTTTGCTTGTCTTTTCTTTTTTCCGGACAGAAAAAATTAAAAAGGAATCCTCTTTTTCCAGCCTTTGGCCCCAGGAGAAGGCGTTTTTTTCCTCAGAGAACACCGGATGCCTGACAGTAAATTTACCCAGTTATTTTTTGTCTTTTTTCCCAGTGAGAGGCCGTGGGTGACGAATGGGAATGAGGTGTTCCACCCAAACTGAAAAAAACGCTTATCCCAAGGTCTCGAAATGGGGGATCTCCAGCTGGCGAAATATTTCTATAATTTTTTTAAAGACAAATCCTAGTTTTCTTACAGTTTCACTTCGAAATCGTCTTTCCAATTTTTCATGATTATCTTTCATTTGCTCGCATTTGAAAGCAAGGGAACAATAATTTTGCTAAAAAAGAATATTTGCGTTGCAAGTAATTTATTGAAATTTATAATAATTTATATTAAATTATAACATTGTGTATAAATTTGAATAACTTATTGTTTGAGGAAATGATGGCTGACAGAACCCATTGGGAGACCGGATCTTTCGTAAAAAATCTTATTCAGGTTGGTTTCTGGATTATGGGTCCAACATTTTTGATTTGGTTTTTATTAAATAAAAAATTTTGCTCGGTATGAGCAGAGCTGAGTGAAAATTTCACGATCACCTTTATCAAAGGAGAAGGGTGCCATGAAGAAAATAGTTGCCGGAATAGTGACTTTTATTTTCACCTTGAGTCTGAGTTTAATGAGCCCGCAGTTGAGCTTCGGGGATAAAAAGGACAAATTGAGACATGGCAACTTGAAAAACCAAACGGTATCGCACGCGGCAAGCCATTTCAGTTTTCTCGGCGGGGATAATATCAATGCCGGTGCGGTGGCATCGGCTACTGGAAAGATAAAGGGCTTGGGACAGGTCCGTGTAGACGTTAGCTCCTCTTGGGATTGGTCAGGTTTCAGCAGCAGTGAGCAGGCAGGCCCTCCGGAGTTGGAGGTACACCCCTGTGCCTTTGTGAATACGACTTCCCACACATTTACCAGCACTAATGCCATAGGAACTGCCATTGCGGGCGGAGTTTGCCCCAATCTAACCGCCTGTGCGAGTGCTGGTGTCGGCGGCTTTACCACGGACGATACCGTCACCATTACAAAAATTGATGATGACGATGAGCTTGAAGAAGATGGGATCAACGGAAAAATCCGCGGCGGATCGATTTGCGAAATTTTTGTGGATACGAGCAATAACTGCACCATCAATGAGGGGATGACCGCTTTCGGTATTATTGGTGGGTCCGGAAAATATTCCGGAGCTACGGGAAATGGTTTCATCCATTCTATATTCAACTTTTGCGATGGGACCTTTATACAGAACCAGATATTCTTGCATGTCAAAAAATTCGATAGCGATGATTAAACCGAGGAGGCACTTCTACTGTGGGAAAGCCGGTGAACGTTCCTTTTTGTAAACCAGCAAATAAGGTTGTTGACCTCATTCCCATTGGTCAAATTACACCACCGAGCCTTTTCCGGTGATAATAATTTAGGCCGGCCCTTATTCCTGGACGGTCCCGTGGGGCGAAATCTTCGTCTCTCATAGGACTAATTTCCCTCCCTCCTCCCCTCCTCTTTGATAGAGCTTTTAATCTAATATCCCTTTTGGTTCTCTTTTTCTGCATAACCGTCTTTGCGTTCTGGCCCGCGCCCGTTCCTCCTTCCCTGACCGTTTTTTGACCCCTTCAAAGCCGAGTTCACCTAACATCCTCCAGCAATTTCGTCAACCCATCTTTTGAAATTCTTTATGCGATATCCGGAGTGGAATATTGAAACAAATTGAAAATAATGGTATTATCGCGCCTTATTCCCCATGCAGATGTGAAGCGGACGTTTTTTTCCGTGAAATTATTGGATTTTTTTGCGCTCGAATTACCTTTCGGCAGGGATAATTGTTTCCTGCGGGCGGGGCGGGGTGATTTATGTTTAAAAATAGGCGTTTTCCGAGACCCGATATTTTTATAATGATGGCTCTTGTTTTTTTGGATGCCCTCTTTCTGCTCGGTTTATTTTACATTTTCACATTTGTTCGCCAGATGGGCTTGGGCGTTCCCGAGCGATTTTGGCCCACGTTGCTGCTCCCGCTGGGGTGGGTCATTGTAGTTCTTCCCCTCGTGGGTGGTTATTCCCTGGACACCAATATGCGGGGATTGAATTACGCCGGCGAACACTTGATAGCCGTTATTGTCTCATTTTTTCTCACCATCATCTCGATTTATTCCTTTACGTTCGAACCCGCCTATCAATTCAGCCGCAGCGTGCTTCCTCTAAGCTTTTTCACCTTTTTCTTTCTTTCCTTGTCTTATCGAAGGGCCATTTATTCCTGGCTGAACCCGTATCAGGAAAAGCGGTTCTTTTTAATCCTGGGTGCCGGAAATATGGCGCGGGAGGTTTTTTTGGACTGCATTGATTCAGGGATAAAACAAACTTTCCGGGTTTTGGACTCATCCAACCGGAATGTGGGCGGTAGATTATGCGGGCCGGAGTCGCCGGTCATTGAAGGGCAGCCCATCACTCAGTTTGAGTCCTTGAACGGACTCCACGATGCCGTGATTATCGCGGATGACCGCCGGAAATTGAACCATGAACTCGTGGAAAGTTTGATCAACTGTCATTTCAACGGGACCCCCATTCTGTCCGTGGAAAAATTTTATGAGAATTATCTAAACAGGATCCCCAGCGCTTTCGTGCATCCCCAGTTGCTGTTGCGGGAGGGTTTTGATTTTCCCCGTAATCCGGTCTTCGAAAACATCAAGCGTTTCATCGATATCCTGTTTTCAACGGCGGCCCTGGGATTGTCCTCGCCACTTTTCATATTCATTCCCCTATTGATCCGGTTGGAAAGCCAGGGACCTGTTTTTTTTCGACAGGAGCGGACTGGAAAAAATAACGCGTCCTTCCATCTAATTAAATTTAGGACCATGGTCACTGACTCAGCTAATGGTCCCGTGTGCACGGAAAAATCCGACCCCCGGATTACCCGGGTGGGGAAATGGCTGCGCACCTTGCATCTGGATGAATTGCCTCAATTGTGGAATGTTTTGATGGGGCAAATGAGCATGATCGGGCCGCGTCCGGAACAAACCAGGCTGACCCGCATCTATGAACGGCAATTCTTCTGCTACCGGTTCCGTCATTTGGTAAAACCCGGGATCACCGGGTGGGCCCAGGTGAACTACGCCTATGGCGAGGATTTAAACGATGCCCTGAAAAAATTCGAATACGATCTTTATTATATCCGCCATTTTTCATTTATGATGGACGCCACAATCGTATTGAAAACCGCCTCCCAAATAGTTATGGGACGCGGAAGATAGGAATAAGTTTTCCTTCCCGGAAGAATCGTTTGAAGCCGGCTGGATAAACTTTAAATTTTACGGGCTGAAATTCATTTGACCATGAAGCCGAGGGGTTGAGTCCGCAAAGGTTCCAGAGAATCATCGGGGGTTATGACGGCAAAGATACTTGGACTATCCGCATATTACCATGACAGCGCGGCGGCCCTGATCGTCGATGGCGGGATCGCCGCCGCGGCCCAGGAAGAGCGTTTCAGCCGGAAAAAACACGACGCGGGCTTTCCGGGTCATGCGGTTGCCTATTGCCTGCGCGAAGCAAACCTATCCCTGCGGGAAATCGATTGGGTGGTTTTCTATGACAAGCCGCTGGTCAAGTTTGAACGGTTGCTGGAAACTTACCTCTCCTACGCCCCCAGGGGATTCCGTTCTTTCCTTGCTTCGATGCCGGTATGGCTCAAGGACAAACTGTTTCTCAAGGAAACCCTTAAAAAGGAATTGGCCGGACTGGGAAAGGTGACGGAATCCGCTTTGCCCCCCCTGTTGTTCAATGAACACCACAGGTCGCATGCCGCCTCGGCGTTTTTCCCCAGTCCTTTTGAAAAGGCGGCTGTCCTATGCCTGGATGGGGTGGGCGAATGGGCAACCAGCTCCGTGTGGCTTGGCGAGGGCAACCGATTGGTTCCGCAATGGGAGCTGGATTTTCCACATTCCCTGGGCCTGTTGTATTCCGCGTTTACTTATTTTACGGGCTTCAAGGTCAATTCGGGCGAATATAAACTCATGGGTTTGGCGCCCTATGGTGAACCGGGATATGTGGATGTGATTCTGGAGCATTTGTTGGACTTGAAGGAGGATGGCACATTTCGCCTGAACATGGACTACTTCAATTACGCGGCCGGCCTGACCATGACCAATAGCAAGTTTGATAAATTGTTTGGCGGCCCGCGGCGGAAATCGGAGTCCCAAATCACTCAGCGTGAGATGGACCTCGCCCGGTCCATCCAGGTGGTGACGGAAGAGATTATCCTGAAACTCACGCGGACGATCCATGAGGAATTGAAGACGGATTACCTGTGCCTGGCCGGCGGCGTCGCCCTCAACTGCGTCGCCAACGGCCGGGTGCTCAGAGAAGGACGGTTCCAGGATATCTGGATTCAGCCGGCGGCGGGAGATGCCGGCGGAGCGCTGGGCGCCGCCTTGTCGGCATGGCATGAATTCCTGGACCAACCGCGCGAGGTGGACTCCCGGGACTCCATGAAGGGGGCGTATCTGGGCCCCCGATCCTCCGATCGGGAAATCACCGAATACCTCGACAGGATCGGCGCCGAATACCGGAAACTGCCGGACGCCGGCTTGATGCCCCTTTTGGCGGATCTTCTTTGTAAGGAAAACGTGGTGGGTTGGTTCCAGGGGCGCATGGAATTTGGTCCACGGGCTCTGGGCGGCCGATCCATTATCGGCGATCCTCGCAGTAAAAAAATGCAGTCCGTCATGAACTTGAAGATTAAATTCCGCGAATCCTTTCGCCCCTTCGCCCCCGTGGTCCGGGAGGAAAAAGTTTCCGAATGGTTCGAAATCGACCGGGCCAGTCCCTACATGCTTTTGGTGGCGCCCGTAAAAAAGGAAAAGTGTGTTCCCATGACCGGGGAACAAAAACGCTTCTTCGGCATCGAAAAGCTCCACCTGTGCCGGTCCGAAATTCCCGCCGTCACCCATGTGGACTACTCCGCCCGCATCCAGACCCTCCACAAAAAATATAACCCGCGTTTATACAGCCTGCTCGAGCATTTCGAACAACGCACCCAATGCCCGGTGCTTATAAATACGTCATTCAATGTCCGGGGCGAGCCCATTGTTTGTACGCCGGAGGATGCCTACCGGTGCTTCATGCGCACGGACATGGATTACCTGGTGATGGAAAATTATTTGTTGGCCAAGAAAGATCAACCCGCCTGGGAAAAAGACCATTCCTGGAAAAATGAATTTGAACTGGATTGATCATGGACTTGACGATACCTGAACTCGATAAAAAAGGCCTTCGCAAATTCGGCCTCACAACGGGGCTCATCGTCTTGGTCCTGTTCGAATTGTTTTTCCCATGGATTTTGGACCGGCCGCTTCCCCGATGGCCGCTGTTTGCCGCGGGCAGCTTGTGGATATTGGCTCTGGGGTTACCACGGGCGTTGAACCCGATTTACAAGGGATGGATGGTTTTCGGGCAGGTGTTGGGTTGGATCAATACCCGCATTATTTTGGGAATTTTGTTTTTTGGGATATTCATGCCATCGGGATTCATCATGCGCCTTTTGGGAAAAGATCCCCTGGCGCGGAAACTGGAAAGTTCCTTGGCGTCTTACCGGGTAAAAACCGTTTCGCAGTCCAACGAGAGAATGAGGAGGCCGTTTTAATGCTGGAACTATTGAAAGACCTAGGGGCATTCATGAAAGTGAGGAAGAAATTCTGGCTGGCGCCCATCATCATCGTCATGCTGCTCATGGGCGCATTGATCGTATTGACGCAGGGCTCCGCCGTCGCGCCCTTTATCTATACGTTATTTTGATTGAAGTTATTGTTAGAAACCGGTCTTTGCAAGGGAATAAAATCCTGGATCGTGATCTCAATTTTTAGTCTCAGCATGGCAAGAGTCCTTCCTGTTGGAAGAAAATTTTTTCCATGTACTGTTAGATAACAACAGCGGTTTCTTCAATCCACTCGAAATATGGACGACCTTGATATCAAGGATGTTTTACAAATCATCAACCGGCGGAAATTTGTCCTGATCGCGGCGGTTGGGCTCTCTTTGATTCTGGCGATGGCCTATGCTTTCAACATGGACCCGATCTACCGTGCTTCCGCTAAAATTCTCATTGACCAGAAAGCTCCCAAGGCCATATCGATTAAAGATGTCCTCGTTTATGATTCTAAACAAAAAGAATTTTTGAATACCCAGTATGCTTTGCTCAAAAGCCGCTCCCTGGTGAAAAGTGTGATTTTAAAGCTCCATCTGGAGAAGAGCGAGGAGTTTAAAAGAAAGCCCCCTCTGATGGATTTGACTCCCTTGAAACAATGGACCAATTCTCTCCTGGAACAAGCGGGTATAAAAAAGAAAAAAAAGGGCCTGAAGGTTGAAACCAACCCGTACACGCCCTTGATCGACAGCTTCCTGGAACGGCTGAAAATTGTTCCCATGAAGGACAGCAAAATCGTAACCATCCGGTTTTTTGGGTTCTCTCCCTTTTGGGTGGCAAAAATTACAAACACCTTGACCGAACTTTATATTTCCCAGAGCCTCGAATTCCGAAGTCAAATCGAAACCGGGGCCGGCGATTGGCTGAAAATCAAAATTGAGGAATTGAAGGGAAAAATCAAGAATTCGGAACTGAAATTGCAAAAATTTATTACCCAAAGGAACTTTATTGACAGTGGGGAAAAGCGCGACTTTTCCGTTCAAAAACTCACCGAATTGATCAAGGAGGAATCCCGGGCAAAAACCGAAAGGCTGAGGTTGCAAACTTTAATTCACGAATTAAAAGAATTTTCCGATGATCCTTTTCAGATGTTTCAGATCACCCCGGAATCTATTAAGAGTGACGCCATTCGGGAGTTATACCGGAATTATAATGACCTTAAAGGCCAATTGAACGTTTTGTCCAAAAATAAAGGTCCCCGGCATCCCGATATCATTTCTCTGTCTCAAAAAGTTAAAACGTTGGAAAACCGGATTCCGAAAGAAATGGACCGGTTGGTAAAGTCCCTGGAACTCGATTACAAGTCCGCGGCGGCCCGTGAAAAAGATATAAAATCTTCCGTGGAGAAACAAAGAAAAAGAATTATTAACCTGGATAAGGACGCGGTCCAGTATGAATCCTTAAAACAAGAGGTGGAGACCAACAAAAAACTGTTTGACATGCTCTTGAACCGGGTGAAAGAGCTGGATATCTCTTCAAATTATAATGAAACCAACATCCGCGTGGTGGACCGGGCGGAAGTGCCCATCCTTCCCTTCAAACCCAAGAAAGCCTTGAATATGGTATTAGCGCTTTGTATCGGTATGGCGGGAGGACTCCTCTTGATCTTCTTTCTGGAATCCATTGACAAAAACTTGAAAACCGAGGGAGACGTGGACCGCCAGCTTCCCTATCCTCTTTTGGGTTCATTGGGGCTGTTTCCCAAGAAGGAGTCTCCCCTGCCGGTCACCACGAATAATTCTGTTTTCGGAGAGGAATTCCGAAGCCTGCGAACCCACCTTCTTTCGTCGATTTCCACCAATCCGCACAAAACGATTCTTATCACGAGTGTCCTCCCCGAGGAAGGCAAGGCGACGGTGGTCTCCAATTTAGCCATCGCGCTGGGTCAGATTGGGAAAAAAGTCGTTCTCATCGATGCGGATTTGAAAAATTCCAAAGGTCATAAAATTTTTGGAACGGATATCTCGCCGGGGTTGGTGGATGGTCTGACAGATTCGGAGCAATTGAAAGGGATATTCCAAAAGACCCAATATCCGGGACTTTGGCTGGTCCCCGCCGGCCGGGCGGATCCCTCCTCCTCTTTTTCCGTGGACCTTTTGTTTTCACAGGTTCTTCAATCCTTCATCAAGGGCCTGAAAAATATGTTCGATGTGATCCTCATCAAAGCCCCGCCCGTTTTAAGCGGTTCGGACGCGAGTATCATTGAAAAAAGCTGCGATTCGATTTTGCTGGTCGTCCAGTCAGGCGCGAGTAATAAAACCATGATCCAACGGGCCATCGGACAATTGTTGTCCTCCCCACCCCAAACGAAATCCCAAGGCCTTTTCAGAAGAAAGGAAGATAAAATTAAAAATCTGTCAAGGGATGCTGACTCCAAATCAAAATTTTTGGGCATCGTTCTCAACAAGGTGAAGAATAAAAACAAGGAATATTACGGTCATCAAAGGAAAAGATACAAACGCGCCGGGGATCGGGATAGTGGAAATAATATTGATTCAACAAGTAAATTTAAAAATTGGCGGGCCGCCGGTTACCTTGCCGCGGCCGCAATCGTCATTCTTTCCCTCATACCGTCCTTTCCCCTGCAAACCGGACTTGCGAGTATTCCCCTTGGAGATTATTTCGCCCATCTTTCCAGTTATGCCATTTTAATGTTTTGTTTCTCCAAGGCCTTCACGGGAAAAAGCACCCAGTTTAAGTTGGGAATGGGGTTTTTAACCATGGGAATCCTGTTGGAAATTCTGCAAATCCCCGTTGAAGGGAGAGGGTTTGAATTGACCGATATCATGGGGGAAATGCTGGGGATCATAATTGGTTTTACCGTGACCCAGGCAAGAGGAAAAGGAAGCCCCGGGTTCGCCTCCATCGACCAAATATTGAGGACAAAAAATAACTAGAGAGGTTGTGGATCGATGAAGATTGTCCTGATCATTTCATCCCTTGCGGCCGGGGGAGCCGAACGGGTGATGTCCATCATCGCCAATTACTGGGCGCGAAAGGGTTGGGACATCATCCTGTTGACTTTTGACGATGGCAGTGAACCACCTTTTTATAATCTGGATCCGAAAATCAATCATCAACCCCTCAACCTCGCCGGGAAATCCCATAATATTCTCGAAGGGATTTGGAACAATTTCCACAGGGTTCGTGTTATCCGGAAAGCCATAAAAAAATATTCACCACAGGCCGTGGTTGCGTTTATGATCCGCACGAATATCCTGACTTTAATCGCTCTCCTGGGTCTCAAAATTCCCTCCATTGTCTGTGAACACAGTCATCCTAATTTTTACTGCCAGGATAAAATCTGGCCTTTATTGCGAAATCTGATTTACCCCAAAGCGTCACAGTTGACCGTTCTGACCCATGCGGTTTTATCCTGTTTGCCGCCCAGGGTTCGGCGGAAAGCGGTTGTGATCCCCAACCCGGTAAAA
>JBHHVU010000019.1:0-48487 GCA_046754465.1 Nitrospinaceae bacterium
CCATGCGTTGCTCCATTTCGTCCTTGCGTTCGCCCGCGTAGATGAGATGGGTGTGGCAGTCGACGAACCCGGGAATGACTGACCGTCCCTGGAGGTCGACCACGCGGGTATAACCGGCGCGCCGGGTCCCGGGATCGCGGATCACCTTCTGCACCAGTCCGTCGCGGACAAGGATCGCGCAGCGGGTGCGCCGGGCGATCTTGGGCGGATGGGTGGAGTCTACCTGGATCAATTCTCCGATATTTCTGAAACAGACGGTTTGGGTCATGTCATCTGGGGATGGAGACTTTTCTTTCCCTGGCGATGGTTTTTGCCCGGGAATACCCGGCATCGGCATGGCGGGCGATTCCCAGTCCGGGATCGTTGGTGAGGACGCGTTCCAGGCGGTCCCGTTTTTTGCGGGTGCCGTCGGCGACGATCACCATTCCGGCGTGCAGGGAGTTGCCGATGCCGACCCCGCCGCCGTGATGAAAGCTGACCCAACTCGCACCGGAAACGGCGTTGACGGCGAAGTTGAGGAGGGGCCAGTCGGCCACGGCGTCGCTGCCGTCGAGCATGTGTTCCGTTTCGCGGTTGGGCGAGGCCACGCTCCCGCAGTCCAGGTGGTCGCGTCCGATGACGATGGGGGCGGCGACCTTGCCCGATTGGACCATTCGGTTCATCACTTGGCCCATGCGGGCCCGCTCGCCGTATCCCAGCCAGCAGACGCGGGTGGGGAGCCCCAGGACCGGCACTTGTTTGCGTGCCTTTTCGATCCAGCGGCGGAGCGCGGTTTTTTCGGGAAAGGTGTCGATCACCGCCTGGTCCACCGCCCACAAATCCTTTTTGCGGCCGGAAAGGATGGCCCAGCGGAAGGGACCCTGTCCTTCGCAAAACAGGTCACGGATATACTCGGGGACGAAGCCGGGATAAAGGAAGTGGCCCTTCTTGTCACGAATGCCGAGTCCGCCGCGCTCGGCCTGGCCGCGCAGGTTGTTGCCGTAATCGAAAACCACGGCGCCCCTTGCCTGCAATTCGAGGAGGGCGGCGGCGTGGCGGACGATGGTCGCCAGGGACCGTTTGCGGTACTCCTCCGGGTCCTTGCCGCGGAGGAGCATCATCGCAGGGTAGTCCGCCCCTTCGGGCACATAATCCATCAAGTTGTGGGCGGAGGTCTGGTCGGTAACGATGTCGGGAATTCGCTGGAGCCGGAGCAGTTCCCGGGCGGTTGTAGCGCCGTTGGCATGGAGGCCGACGCTGACGGGCTTGTTTCCGGCAAGGCCTTCATCGATCCATTTCAACGCCTGGGCCAGGGAATCGGTGGAGCGGTCGAGGTAACCTTCGCCGAGACGGCGCTTGACCTGGGCGGGGTTGACCTCCGCCACGAGGATGCAGGCCTCGTTCATGGTTCCGGCGAGGGGCTGCGCGCCGCCCATGTTGCCCAGGCCGGAGGTGAATATCCATTTTCCGAGCAGGCTGGAGGAGGCGAAATGTTTCCGGGCGCAGGCGCCGAAGGTTTCATAGGTTCCCTGGAGAATGCCCTGGGTGCCAATATAAATCCAGCTTCCCGCGGTCATTTGCCCGTACATCATCAACCCCAGCCGGTCGAGATGATCGAAATGCTCCTGGGTGGCGTAAGCGGGTACGAGGTTGGAGTTGGCGATAATAACGCGGGGGGCATCGGGATGGGTTTGGGCGATATAAACGGGTTTGCCCGACTGGACGCACAGCGTCTCGCCGGGTCCCAGGCGTTTAAGTTCGTGGACGATGCGGTGGTATTCGCGCCAGTTTCTCGCGGCCCGTCCGCTTCCCCCGTAAACGATCAGCTGTCTCCAATCGAGGGCGACTTTTTCGTCGAGGTTGTTTTTCAACATGCGCAGCGCCGCTTCCGCGTCCCAGTCGCGGCATTGCAGTTTCAGGGAAGTCCCAGCGCGGGGCGACCGTTTGGGACACTGGTCCATCGCCATGGGCCTTTTTTTGGGGGAGGGGGAGGACAATTTCATCCCGGCTCCTTTCTCGTGGCGACTCCTAGGCAGAAATAATAAAACATTCCCGCGGCCAGCCGGCCGGTGCGTTCGTCCTCGATTTCCGGGTTATATTCGGAAAGATCGAACAGGGCGACGGAGGGATGGCGTCCGGCGATAAAGGCGATGTTGACCGCCTCCAGGGCGGTCAGCCCAAAAATGGCAGGACAGGACACGCCCGGGGCGTCTACCCCAGCCATGGAGTCGAGATCGAAACTGACGAAAATGGAAGCGCCCCGCCAGGCCAGGTTGCCGACCGAGGCCTCGAAATTGTCGAGCACGTGGCCTTCCTTTTGAATGTTGTTCAACCAGAGGATGCGGCCTTTCTTGCTGCGAATGTAATCCGCGTGTTCGCGGCTGCATTGGCTCCCCTGGGAAGCGAATTCGATAAAATTTTCCCCGCTGAAGCGGGAGTCCTCCAATAGCTGCCGGAAGGACGACCCGCTGTGCGCCCGGCCGTCCATCAGGGGGCGGACGTCGAAATGGGCGTCGATATTGATGACCCCTACCGGGTTTTTCTCTGAGTATCCGAGCAGGGCGGAAGCGTTGGGATAGGACTGGTCGTTTCCGCCTCCCACCACGAAGGGGATGCCCCCGGTCCGCAGCGCCTTGCCGACCCTTTCCGTCAATGCCCCGTGGGCCGCCTCGAGGGAATCCGTTCCGTCGATATCCCCCATATCGGCGATTTTCAGATGTGACAGATCGACACCGATTTCCGGATTGTCGGTCACCCCGTACCGTTGGAGCCAGGACCGGAAGTGTTTGGGTCCCCTGCGGGCTCCCGCCCGGCCGCCGTTGATAACCACCCCCTCATCGTGGGGAAACCCCAAAAGAAGGATATCGCCCTGATTTCCCGGTGTGAGGATATTCCCAATCCTTTTTTCTTTCATAATTGATTATATAGAGCCTATGGTGCCATTTGTAAACCTCATGTTTCGGGATATTTTCACAATCGGGCCACCCTTGTCTAGGCTTAACCGTTCTGGTATATTGAAATAACGCAAAATCCAGATGACTACTTTTTTCCGAGGAGAATCGATGATGTCCGCATCGGCCGAAGCGCTTAAAAAAGCGATCGAATATGAGAAGCTGGCCCTGGAAAAGTACAAAGAGGCCATAAATTGTTCCACGCATGAGGAAACCCGGGAAACCCTGAAAAAAATCGCATCCGAAAAGAATCAACAGATCGATTCACTTTCCTGGATGGTCCTGGCGGAAGCGGGGCAGCTGGAAACCCAAACCGGATCGGAACAAAAAGAAGGCGAGGCGCCCCAGAGTTCCGCCAGCAAATGTCCCTTTTCCGGAGCCCTCAAGGATATGGGAATCGATATTACCAAGATGGGGTCGATGTCCAAGGAGGACATGGCCAAGATGAGCGGCATGTCGGGCGAAGACATGGCCAAAATGATGGGATTGGGTTCCGGGAACGAAAAATCCGGGTCCTGAACCTTGATCTCCCAAGGGGAATCGCGCTTCCATGTCCACCTATAAGCCCGTCGATCTGCTCATCGAATGTCCCAGTTGTGGTATCGAGAATTCACTAACCGGTTTCACTCCGGAATTTCCCGCCATATGCAACCAGTGCCGGGAGCGGCTCCTGGGGTCCGGTCTCGAAGAAACTCACAACCAATATATTTGTGAGGGATGCGGGCTGATTCTGCTGCTTTCCCGGAGTACCCCAATTGCCCGGGGCGATTCCGCCTGCCGTTGCGGGAGCACGCATTTCACGTCGGTGGAGCCCCCGGCCATCCAGTCTCTTCTTGGAAAAAAGGACGATGACGGCCCGGTTCAGGACGGCGGGACGACCGAAGGGGAATTCGACTGGTGCCGACCGTCCCAGGACGAAAATATCTCCGAAGATTACAACGACATCTTCGACAACGATCCGAGTCACTGACTCGAATTTCCCCACCTTTCACTATCTTCAGACCCGGCTTATTCCCTCCCCCGGCGGAGTGCCTCCGCTGGCAGTTTTGACATGCGTTATATGCCGGACCCAGATCGATAGGCGGTTTGGTTGGACCTATTCCCTCCCCATGGGGGAGGGCCATTGAAAAAAATACAGATATTTAATTTAATTCTTGTTAATTACAATGAATTCCCTTTATAATTGGTCGAGTAAAATGCTAATTTTTAATGAGTAACTTGAATTTGATACATTTCAATCAAAACCTTTAAAGGTTTCTCATTCACAACTGGCGGAAACGTCGGCAATAAACTCCGGTAATCTTTTGAATTCAAAAGTTCTAACTCAACCTCCCCGTCGTATTTCCCCAAGGATAAAATCCCCAGCCGGCCAGGCAACCTTCGCAAAAAAACAAAAAGTTCCGACCCCGGATAGCGCCTGGGACGCCAGTCTGGAGCAAGCAGTATCCTTGATCCGTAACAACGACACCTTTTTGTTCAGCGCCGATATCGACCCCGATTCCGTCGGGTCCATGTTATCGCTTTCCCTTTATCTCCGCCTGCTAGGTAAGAAGGTTTACCTCATCATTTCAACCTCCATTGGGGAAAACCTGGATTACCTGGCGCGGATCATTGAATACAATTCCATTCCCGTCCTGCGCCAGGTGGAGGAAATCGGCCGGATCAAAGATGAGGTCGACGCGATTATTTTCTGCGATACCGCCAACACGAAACTGGTGCCCTTTTATCCTTATATTCGGAAGCACCTTCTTTCCCGCGGGTTGCCGGTGATGGAAATCGACCACCACTTTGGAGCGGACAGCGAAGTGATGACGGAAAACGGCGTTACCCTGTTCCGCCACACGAACGCCACCACGGAAATTATCGGGGAGCTTTTGAAAAAGCTGTTTCAAAAATTTCCCGGCCGGTCCCATCCCCTGGACCAGAGAAATATTCTCATCTGCCTCCTCACCGGCCTGCTTGGAGACACGGCTGGCGGCCGGGCGGTTCCTTACAGGGAAAATTACGATTACTGGATCCACACACTGGGAGAAAATCTCGGTAAAAATACGCGCTGGCGAAAACCCAACCGCACCCGCCTGGGGGATGACCGGGAAACCAAATTCGGTCACCCGGATGAGCTTTGGTCGTATCTGAACCGTCTCTCGCAGGAACAGTTGGCTTGCCTCAAGACCCTGAAGGAACGGATCGTCATTGACGGCGAGATCGGGTCCCTGAACCTTTTGAATTCCACTTACCCGCAGGTGAGTCACGTTTGCCGCCCGTACCATTCCGACTGGTTCACGAATATGATGGGATTTTTATTGAACCAGATCTCCGAGGCGACCAGCAAGGTCGGGCTGGTTTACTACCACGGTAAAAACGCCGAGGACCATGACTGCATCTATATCAAGATCCGCCGGTCGGCCAAATATTCCGGGATCGATCTGCGTCACGTGGAGATTAAACTGCGGAGCGCCTTCGACGGCATGTACATGGGCGGGGGCGGCCACGCGGGGGCGGTCTCTTTTCGCGTCCATCCCCACGATGAAAATGAATTTCTCACCAAATTTGAAACAGTCGTGAACGACCTCAAGAAAAGTCTCCCCTGATTCCCCGTCCTGCCGGTCTGCGGCCTCTCCCTTTTCCCATCCTTCCGCTTCCAGGGAAGCGCAGGGAACTTTTCATCCCCTGACAAGAACCGCCGCGGTCAGGAGTCCGCGCGCCGTTTGAAAATCCCCCGCAGAACCAGAAAATCGAATTCATTGAAGGTTTGCAAAGCGGCCAGGAGCAGGAAGTAAATCAAGACGGCCGGAAGGACCAGCAACACCAGGGGCAACCCGGGAAAGCTCCACAGGAAAAGCCCCATTCCCCCGGCGGCCAGAGAGGGACGCCACAATAACCCTGGAATCCCGGCATCCCCGCAATAGGCCCGGATCAAACGCCAATAAACAAGGAAGACGAATCCCTGGGTCAAGGCGGCGGCGACGGCCGCGCCCATCAGTCCCCAGCGGGGGATTACCAGGAAATTGAAGACCAGATTGAAAACGGCCCCGGCGGACACGGTTTTCAAGACCCGGGCGGTGCGGTTTCCGGAAACGAGAAGATACGAAGCGAGGTCGTTAGCGCACAAGAGGGGAAAGGTGAGTGCCAAGACCCGCAGGACCGGGCCCGCCGCCGCATAGGCCGGTCCATATAGCAGGTCCACCACACGGCCAGCGAGAAAACCCATTCCGGTGGCCAGGGGAATCCCTATCAGGAACAGGTAGCGGGCCGATTCCTTCCACATCCTGCCATGGTCCCCGTTTCCTTGCTCTTGGGAACGGGATAAAACAGGGAACAGGGCGGACCGGATACTCGCCATCAACAGTGCAAGGACTTCGATTAATTTGAATGCGGCGGCGTACCATCCCGTCTCCGCTTCCCCGCGCAGGAAAAACAGGAGAACGGCATCGATGCGGAAATAGATGTAAGTGAACAGAAGGACCCCGCAGATCGGCAGACAGCCCGCGAAAATCTCCCGCACGACCCTCGGATCCCACCGGGTGGACCTCACGGGAAACCGCTTGTGCGCCTGGCGGCGGGCGATCCACAGGCCGATCACCGAAACCGCCAGAAAGGCATTTGAAAAAGCCACCACCCCATATCCCGAAACCAGCACCCCCAATCCAAAAACCAGGAAGAGAATCCGCCAAATCACCGTCAGAACCGATACCAGAGCCATTTGCTCCTGGGCGCGGAACACGGCCAGATAGATATCGGTGTATCCGTAAATCATTAATGCCAGGCCAATGGCCGCGGCGACTGCCAGGGGTTCCGTTTCCAGTGAGGCGGCCCAGAGGGTTCCGGCCATGATGAGTAACGTGGCGAGAGACAACCGCCATTTCATGAAAAACACGTTACGGAGAATATCGGAGGTCCGTTCCGGGCGGCGGCTGATTTCCCGGGTGACAAAGACCCCGATGCCGGTATCGATGAAGACGATGAAGGCGCCGGTGATGGCAAAAGCGAAACTGAAAATTCCGAATCCATCCTGGCCCAGATAACGCGCCGCAAGAATCTGGGTCGCCATCGCGATGAGTTTCGCAAACCCTTCCGCACCAAACAGCCAGATCGAGTTTTTCACGAGGCGGCCCGCCGTTTCGGCCCTTTCGTGGATGGGACTTGTCATGATTGGGTCATCAGGGGTTTGGGATTCATATAAAGGGAAAACGTTTCACGCGGGTCAGAAGATCGCCGGGTCCAGATGAATTCTTTTTATATATAACAGTTCCATGGGGTTCAACTCGAGCCCCTTGACGTAAGGTTTGATGAGCAGGTTTTGCGCGGAAACAAAGAGGGGGATCATGGCCACATCGGTTTCCGTCAAAAGAGTCTGGGCCTCGTTGTAAACCGCGAGCCTTTTCCTGGGGTCCCGCAGCGTGGAACCCCGGGCGACCAGAGCATCGTAACGGGGATTGGACCAGCGCAGGCGGTTGTTGCCGCTGCTGGACAGGAACAGGTTCATGAAATTATCCGGGTCCGGGAAATCGGCCCCCCAGCCCAGCCGGAAGATGGCGGGGGGATCCATCTGCAGCCGACTGAGAAACACCTTCCATTCCTGGCTTTCAAATTCGATATTCACATTAAGATGTTTTTTCCACTGATCCTGAATGAATTCCGCGATGAGCCGGTTGCGGCTTTCGGAATTATACGTCGCCTGGGTGGGGGGAAATCCCTTGCCGTTGGGATAGCCGGCCGCGGCCAGAAGCTTGCGGGCTTTTTCCGGATCGAACTTGGCGCCGATGTCCGGATTGTACGCGAACATGCCTTTCGGAATCCATGAGGAGGTGGGAATTTCCCCGCCCTGGAGAATGACGGGAATCCGGGACCGGTCGATGGCGTGAGCGAAGGCCCCGCGGACGCGGACGTCGTCAAAGGGAGGTTTCTTCACGTTGAATCCATAATAATAGCCCCGCAATTGCGGCACATTGGCATATTCCGGACTGTTTCTGTAATGTGGGATGGCCACTGGCGGCAACTCGATCATGTCCAGTTCACCGGTTTCATACAGGGTCAAAGCCGTGGTCGGTTCTTCCACCACATACAGGATCACCCTATCCAGCCCTGGCCGTCCCTCGAAATGGCGGTCATTGGCCTTGAGGACCAGCTTATACTCGTGCCTCCATTCCTCCAGCGTGAACGGTCCGTCGGTCACGATATGGGCCGGGTCCGTCCAAAGGTCCCCGTACCGCGTGACGATATCCTCCCGCTGGGGAAAGGTCACCATGAAGGTGGTGATACTGGGGAAATAAACCACGGGTTTTTTCAGCCGGACCTGGAGAACCCTCGGGGAAAGCGCCCGAACGCCGACCTTGGAAGGATCGGTGATCTTGCCTGAATTGTAAGCGGCGGCGTTTTCGATATCGAACAGGAAATAGGCGTATTGGGCCGCGGTCGCAGGATTGAGGAGGCGTTTCCAGGAATATTCGAAGTCCCTGGCGGTCACCGGCACGCCATCGCTCCAGAAAACATCATCCCGCAGGTAATAGGTGATCACCTTGCCGTCCGGGGAAAACTCCCATCTTTCGGCGACCGCCGGGACCGCCTCCAAATTGGCATTATACTGCGTCAGTCCCTCCATCAGATTGGTGAGGATGTTGAAGGACACGCTGTCGGTCGCCAGAGTCCAATCCAGGGTGGGCGGTTCGGCGCGGATGGCCAGGCGGAACGTCCGGTCCGTTTCGGCGATGGAACCGGAACAACCCAGGGATATTAAAGCCAAAAGCAATGCGGCCGCCAGACCGCGGCTGAGGCAAACGGCCATTCGCGAACGAAGAGGAGAACATCCTTTCATGGGATTAAGCATACCATTCTTTGATATCACCGCAAACCGGGGAACGGGAACAACGGACCGCTGGAGGACGCTGGCCAGAGATGCGGCCCGAAAAGGGCAAAGGGATCGCGTTATAAGAGAAGATGGGATAAAAATTAATCGATCCCTGACCGATCATATTATTTCTTTACTTTTCAACGGACATCGTTAGAATAAAACTTTTTACCCAAACAGGGAATCCCATGGGGGACGATATTTCCTACTTGCGCAAGTGGTTTAGGAGAGGTCTGAGCAAAGACGGGCACACCCTCGATCTTTCTAACAGGGCGATTGGAAACAAGGAAGCCTTGGACCTGGCCGAAAACAGCCCGTCCTTTCCGGATCTGAAGATCCTGTATCTTCACACCAACAAGATAAAGGATTTGGGCTTGGAGGAATTGGCCGAATCGGAACTGTTCGATTCGATCCAGGAATTATGGTTGTACCAAAACCGCATCGGCGACGATGGAGCCCGGGCTCTGGCGGAATCTTCCAGGCTAAGCCACTTGCACTACCTGAGTTTATACACCAACCGGATCGGCGACGATGGGGCCGTGGCGCTGGCTCAATCCCCCGTGCTGTCCCAACTGGAAACGCTGGACCTGTCTTTCAACCGGATCGGAGACGAAGGGACCGTGGCGCTGGCCCATTCCACGACATTGAAAAACCTCAAGGTCCTGCATCTCGACGCGAACCGGATTGGATACGAAGGCATGCACGCCCTCGCCCATTCCCGGGGACTCAAAAACCTGACAGCCCTGAACCTCATGTATAACAAAATCCACCCCGGGGGCCTGGAATTGATGCGGGAATCCAAACGCCTGAAGAGTTTGCAAGTGCTGAAAACCGATCTCATCCTTCCCGACGACTGATCCCCTATGGAAACACGAAAACGCGATTTAAATATTGTCCGGCTGGTGCGGGAAAGAACCGGGTCGGGGGAAATGGTCCTGAACCTGAGTTATGAACGGCTTGGGGATGCCGGGGTCACCTGGCTCGCGAGAAATTGCGACCTGTCCCATGTCATTCATTTGGACTTGAGCTGGAACGAATTGACGGACCGGGGCTTGACGGAGCTATGCCAAAACCCATCGCTTACCCGATTGTCCACCCTGGTTCTGGACGGCAATAAAATCGGCGATGCCGGACCACGGGCATTGGCGGATGCATCCGGTTTCCCGGCTCTGAAAACCATCAGCTTCATCAACAACCGCGTCGGCGACGAGGGCACCCTGCACCTCATTAAATCCACCAAGCTCCAGAGTTTGAATACACTGGTTGTGGAAGTGAACCAGATCGGGAAAATCCGGCTCGGTCAATTCCCCGACGGACCGGCAAACCCGTCGCTCAAACGCCTGCATCTCCTGAAGAATTATATGGACGACGATTCCCTGGCCGATTGGGTGCATACCGGGGCGTTCGAAAATCTGGAGCACCTGGACTTGAGTTGGAACCGGATCACCGACACTGGAGCGAAAACCCTGGCCCGGGCGCCTTCCTTGAGCCGGATTCAGGAATTGGTTCTTGATTCCAATTTTATAAGGAGCGAGGGCGCCCAGGCGATCGCCCAATCAAAATACCTCATCCGCCTCAAGTCCCTATTCCTGTTCGATAACGATTTCGACCGTAAAACCGAGACGTTCTTGCAGGATCTTCGGGCACGGACCCTTTTCCGCTATCATCTTTCGGGCACGATCCTGAACCTGAACGAAACCCGTTTGGACAACAAGGGACTCCAGGCCCTGGCCCGGTCGGAAAGGCTTGAGGAGGTAGAAACGCTGCGCCTGAGAAGCAATCGTTTCGATCACGAAGGCCTGCGGGCGCTCGCGGAATCCGCCCACGTGAAAAACATTAGGGGATTGAACCTCATGGGCAACAAGGTGGGCAACAAGGGGGCGGTGCTTCTGGGGGAATCCGGGGCGTTTTCCGGATTGAAGAGGCTGAACCTGGAGAATACAGGCATCACCTGCCTGGGTGTTCTTGCCCTGGCGAAATCCCCAACCTTGCAGGGACTGGAAGAATTGATCCTGAGCCGAAACGATCTTGCGGACAAGGGGATCCGCTATCTGGCGGAATCAAAAAACTACCGCCAGTTGAGGAAATTGTGGGCGGGCCATGTGTTCATGGGCAACCCGGGATTTCAGGCCCTCGCGCTATCCGAAACGTTGGGCCGGTTGGAAGAACTTCGGGTGAACGGCAATGGCATCACCCGGCCGGGTCTCGAGTCTTTAGCGGGCTCCTCCCACCTGCCAGCGCTCAGGAAACTGGATTTCCGGGGCAACAAACTGAAGGACGCCGATTTGTTTTTTCTGACCGACACCCCCAGGTTCAACAGCCTGGAAACCCTGCGAATTTGACCTCGCCGCATGAGAATCGACGGCTATTCCACTTCCCAGCCTTTATGCGTCATGCAATGGTTATAAATTTCATCCCTCTTGCGGGTCCAGGTGATTCCGCCGACCCCAAAACCTCGCGCCGAGTCCTCCGCCTTTCCGGTGCAGAACGCCTGGTCATTCTCAAACCGGCTTTGTTGCTCGGGGGTGAGGTTGGGTGGGGAGGGAGAAGCAGCACACCCAGTCAAAAACAAGATCGCAGCCGTCCAAAACAGTTTTTTAAACATAGCCTCCTCAAATTAAAAAACCTTCGAATTCAGGGGTTTGGGGCCACCCGGAAAGATCGGGTGAATTTTGCAAACCTGTAACCCCGGCTTGACCGGCTCGTAACCGGACATCCTTATACTGAACAAATAGTTCCGGTGTGCCGGAAAACATCTTGATCTTTTTTTGAAATGAATGTACAAACTATCAGCCTTTTGGCGGTAAATCAAGGTGTGGACAATATTTTCTCAAGGCTTCCCAAGCCCCGGAACGAGGATTTCCAGGGACAGGAAAAAACACCAGGAACATTTTTGGGGAAATTAATTTCCGGTTCCCCATAAACAGAATTACGGAGCTTCAGGTCCCTGCTGCAAAAAAAAAAGCCGGTAAAAAAAATTCTATCGCGGGATAAAACAATGAAACCCCAATCTTTCTTCAAAAAATATTTGTTTGAAGTTATTTTTTCAACGGTCTTGGTCCTCCTGGTCTCGGTCAATATCATATTTCCCCCTTCGGGCCCGGCAGAAATCCAGCGGGCCGAGGTCTTGAGCCACAAAGTGTTGTCCCTTTACAAGGCCGGAAAATATAACGATGCCGTGCCGATCGCGTTGAGGGTTTTGAAGATCCGGGAAAGAAGCTTGGGTCCCAATCACTACGACGTGGCGGTTGCCCTGCAAACGCTGGCGGGAATTTACCAAGCGGTGGGGGATTACGGAAAAGCCGCGCCGTTGGACCGGAGAGCCTTGAAAATCCTCGGAGAAAAACCCAAAATTTCCCGTCAGGTGGCCGCCAGATAACCGCCCCAGCCCCTGGGGAGGGAATAGGTCGTAGCATCATCGCCAGCCCACCTTGGTTCGGCATATTACGCATATCCAACTACCAGCGGCGGTTCGCCGCCCGGCCCCTTATATTTCAAACCCTACCAGGAAAAAGCCCGGAATTGATTGACAATTTTGGCATACTGAAATAGATTAAGCATGGATCCCGCATCTTTCGGTTGCCGCACCCATCTCTCAGAGGCCGCTCCAGTTCACCATCGGCTCAAGGTTCCCGTTCTCGTAGGTTACCTTTACCGGTGGACCCCGGCAAATCGGGCCACCGCGCCAGGTCAGGCAACCGATTTCATTCCCCCCCCGGGATATGTCACGCCTGGGACCGGGAATTAAAAAAATCCTATTGAACCAGGGATCCAATTGAATGGAGGGAGGGCGATGATGAAACAACTAGTTATGTTATTTGGGATCCTGTTTACGCTGGCCGTTTTTACCCAGGGGTGCGAATCGGGCAAAAAAACGGTTTCCCAAGAAAAGAAACAGGAGGAAACCGCGGAAAAAAGCGCCCCGGAACAGCAAGAGGCTCCCGCGGTAAGCGCCCCGGCAACCCAGGTCCCCGAGGAAAGCCCAGCGGAGGAATCGAAAGAATCCGGCGAGGAAGCCGCGGGTGAAATGCAAGAGGCTTCAGGCGCCGGTGGAGGGGAATCGGAAAAACCCGCGGCTGAAGGCGCGGGAGAGATCGCCAGTCTTGCTGCCGGAGGGGCTCTTCCTGCTCCGGATGCTTCCCCGGGCAAGGCGGAAAATGAAAAGGGCATCGAGCATTTCAAGGAAGGGCACTGGGATGTGGCGGAAAAACATTTCAAGGGGGCCATCGAAGCCGACCCCAATCTCGCGGAGGCCCATTATAATCTGGCCCTGGCGCTGGACAAACTCGGCAACCATGGCGATGCCACGAACCATTTCCGGAAAGCCCTTGAACTGGCCGGGGATAACCCGAAAATAAAGGATTCGCAAATTCTCAAGGACCACCTGAAAAGTTGAATTGCCCAATAAGCTGAAAGAGGGAAAGAAATCCTTCGCTTTTTCTACGTGGCGAGCGATCCGGACAACAAATGTAGGGGAGATGAAAGTTCCGGAAGGATCTTCCTAACGCTTTGGTATTCAACTTAACTCATCGAGAAATCGCTGGGTCTTGCTGTCGTTTACTTTAAAATAGGATACATGTCATCCAAGGGGTTGGATACGTGGGGGAAAAGTGTCCTGACCTTCCGAAGATTCACTCCTTGGAATGCTTAGAAAACCCTGTTCGCCAATAAATTCATCGAATCGAAGCCAGTCGGCCTGGAAAACTTTGGCCCGAGAACCGGAAAGGGAGAGAAATATTCCTTACGGAGCACCTTGATGGCTTGCGGCAAGAAATAAGGCCGGAAAAAACGAGCTCCCAGCGGCCCTATAAACTTAACCCGTGAGAAATCCTGTCCGATCCCACTCCAAATAGTGAAAGGCCACCCCTATTCAATAATCAGTGATCAGGCTGCGAAGTTTATCAATTTCAGATGTTTTTCCAACAAATCCCCAAAACACCCAGTAGGGTCCTATTTTCTTCTCTTGATAAGAAATCTGATTTTTTGTCAAGAATTCCTGATAAGTCCCCTTAACCTTCTCACCTTGAATAACGATTCCGAATTTTGGGATATGGGCCAACCTGGCTTTTTGGATTTTCCCTCGGTGCGATGTGGTAAATTCGCCAACGCTTAATTTACCCTGACTTAAGAAAGCGGTCTTGGAAGCATCTATATAACCGGCATAAGCCGCTGGAATATTTTTTGAGTTTAAAAAACCAATCACATTCAACAGAGGCTCCCTCTTTTTTAATATAGAGAAATTTTTTATAACAGCTTGGTCCTCATAAAATCTATAATTATTCTGAAGGTAAAAACCAGCCCATACCCCTAACAACAGGATAAATGCAATCACGGATTGTTGGCGAATTTTATTGAGGTAGATGGCCACCCAAATCACTATTCCTCCATATAAGGGAAACAAATATCGGGCATTGGGTCCAAGCCGAACTACAATATTTGCGGCGCAAATTAAAATGGGCAATAATAGGAATATTAAAGCAGGATTAAATTCCAGGCTCCGGAATGTAATAATCCTTTTAACATCTTTCTTATTCGAGGCAAAAAAAGAATAGGCGGACAATATAATTAAACCTGATACCAAAAGGAGCAAAACGACGTCAATTGGGGAAAAAAGTTCTTTGTAATCGCTTGCGAAAAAATTGACCAGTGGTTCACGCAAACCCAAAATTTCAGGGAGATGCGTGGTCATTAAGCTCCAAAAGTGTTGGAGCAGTTTTACCGGGAAGATATCCACGTCAAACCCCTGCCCACCTCTTCGCGTTTCCCCGGTCAGAATACTTGCCAACCTTGGTGAAATCCCGATAAAAAAACCAAGGGATCCCCAAGCCACCATTTTTTTTATTTTTGAATCGCCTGCATAAACAAGAGCTTTCAATTTTTTAAAATAAACCGGAAGATCCTTCCAGAAAATCAAAAGGCGTATGGCAATCAGGCCCAGGATCTGGAATACGGGTTTGTGCAGATTGTTGATTTGAAAGATGGAAACTCCAGCAATATCAAATCCGAACCCACCAAAAATGTAAGAAAAAAGCGCCGCGGAAAAAAAGAAAAGTATTACCACGTCCAAAAATCGGGCCACAACTTCTCTTTTGGTGGTCAAATTTTTAAAAATGCCGGAAACAGCAGAAAAAGATACATGGCTACGCATTGTTTCCCAGTCAGGATGGGACAAAATATATAAAAGAAAAATTGTAAAAATATGAAGAAGAGAATAGGTATAAGAATAAACCGCTAAACCCATAGTTGCGGATAAGAGAAAAACCGTGCGGAGGTGATTTTTATTTGAGGATTTGGCCTTAATAAACAGCAAAAATATTATATTCCCCATAAAACTGATAAGGACATGAGGCCAGTTTTTGGTGGAAATCAATGTAACAGCCGGGGGTGAAAACAGCATAAGAAATACCACTATATAGCCTATCGCTGGATGGAATTTTTTCGCGATCAAATAGGATGTCCATACATACGACAAATAAAATAAAACCGGGGGCATTTTATAAGCCAACGCATTTGTCCCCAGGACCTCGAAAAAAGGAATTGCCGTCAGGCCATATAAAATTCCGGCATACTTTTCTGTTTCGTAGTAAAAAAATAGGGGTGCGCCATTCAACAAGCTTAAAATTGACTGGGCCTGATGGGCTTCATCGCCATCTAAAAAGGAATCAGCGTTGAGTAATATCGGGTAGCGTAATGCGAGGATGGCAAAAAAAATCAGGGTGATATTGATGAGACTGAAGGCAAAGTCCCGAATGGCGGGTTTTAAATTTTGACTCATTCCCTTTTGGCCTTTCACTTGCACCCTACATCATTTGTAAAAATCACGACTTCGGTTGCCAAACATTGTTAAAAGGGGGGGGTCAACTGGAGGGCGCGAAATGATCAAAGCAGATTGCGTGCAGTTTTTTGAATTAAGCCAACTTAATCATAATAGCGTGTCCGTTAAGATTGTGTATTACAATGCGGTCTGGTTTTTCACCCGCCTCCTCGACCAGTTCGGTTATGCCATCACACTGACAATGACCGTAATCATCGAAAACAACCAGCCCTCCGATCACCAATCTTCCCCAAACCCAATCCAAAATATCCTTGGCTGACTGATACACATCCACATCGATATGGCAAAACCGAAAAATTTTATTTTCGAGGCCACTCCCGGTATCATCAGGAAAAATACCCTCCAATACCCGAACATTATCAAGGGCCATTTGGGACGACAACTCCTCTACGATTTCTTTTGATGTGTCAGCTACTTCACCCCCCTTGTAAACAGGGTCTTTTTCTCCCGCCTTTACCACTCCTCTAAAAGTATCACACAAATAGATGGTGGCTGGAATTTGCTCGACCTGACATTTTCGCCCAATCAAACAACCACTCCCCCCCCGCCACACACCCACTTCAAGAATATCGCCCTTGAGCTTTTTAATCTCTTTTATAAGTTGCCAAAGGGAATAACATCTATATTCGTCAACACGTGTGTTATGTCTTATTTGTGACCAGGCCTCTTGAAAGGGTTCATCCTTCATCCAGGGACTGTATGTATACTCAGGCATTATGATGGAGTGCTTGGAAGTATCGATTCGTCCCGAGAAAAAAATTCTCGCACATAAAAACAATGCTTTTTTTATGCATCCAAAAACAATTCTCTCAATATATCTGCCAATTTTAAATTTCAATGTAGAGGCAACCCTGCTTTTTGGTTTTTTCACTTCCATACTTATTCCCTGGTTCATTTGGATTTCAACCTCCTTACCGCTGCCGTACCGGTATTCAATCTATTTTTGCTTCTCCCGCAGACTATTATTATCTGGCTATGATGATAGAGGAAATTTCAACCACGGGAAAAACATTTAATGAGAGTAAATTTTTATTCTTGAGCAGAAACCTCCCTTGGAAGAGGGGGCGGTATTTCACCCAATTTGGTTCCGCTGCCACTAAAAATTTCAAAGGTTTTAATTTTACTCTTGTGAAGCAAAAATTTCAGGGTTGTATTTAAAACATTAATTCCATAAACCACACTTCTTTTGAAACTTATGGAAGAGGCGTCTTCAAAATATTTAGTTGGGCAGCTTATTTCCCCAATTCTAAAACCAAAAAACAAGCTTTGCGCAATCATTTCATTGTCAAAAACAAAATCGTCGGAGTTTTCCCCGAGTGGCAACACCCTCAACACCTCCTTGGTGAACGCCCTGAAACCCGTATGATACTCGGAAATTCTCACACCAAAAAACGCATTCTGGAAAACCGTTAACAATCTATTTGCAAAATATTTATATAAAGGCATCCCACCCCTGATGGCGCTACCTCCAAGCATTCTGGACCCCAAAACAATATCATATTCCTCCGAGGCCACCATGGAAGCCATGGCCATAACCAGACGCGGTGAATACTGATAATCCGGGTGAACCATAATCACAATATCTGCGCCAAGACTTAATGCTTCCCGATAACAGGTTTTCTGGTTCGCCCCGTACCCCTTGTTTTCTCTGTGAATGATTGTTTTAACACCCAATTCTCGTGATATTTTAATAGTGTTATCACTTGAGTAATCGTCAACCAGAATCACCTCGTCAATATATTCGTGGGGGAGTTCCTCATGCGTCCGTCTTAACGTTTTTTCGGCGTTATAGGCTGGCATCACGACAATAACTTTTTTGCCCAAAATCATTATAATTTCTTTAGTTTCAAAAAATCAAACCGTTGAAAATTACCTTTTGATATACCGGGGGTGGAGGGGGAATTATATTTTAATCGCCAGAAATTTTCAGCTAGACATTTTCATTTTTTAAGTTTATGTTTAGGCCATTCCTAAAAATCACATTGTTTTAATTGAATTTTCTCCTAATTTGGTTTTTTGCGAAACTACGCATATTCTGGCGCGGCTTAATGGATCTTGTGTTTTTGCCCGACCCGACCGGTGGGAAGGTTCAGGCATCCCGATTCTGATCCGGATACAACCGAAGGGTGCCCAGGGATTGGCTCCGGGATTTATAGGGGCATTCAAGTGAATGGTTCGCGTTGCCTATAATCAAAGCAACTTATTATTCGGTTCGACTTCGCGAAAAACTGCAATCAGAATTTCAGCCAACATACAAACTGTTTAAGCCAATTTCAAAGTTGCCTCATTCAATCAGGCTCAACCGTGACCGCCCCCAGTGATTTAATAATAAAAAAGTCCTCTAAGGTGGAAAATCATTCATATGACTTTTGCTCCATTTGCAACAGCGAGTTAAAAAAAGTATCCATAAAAAATATTGTAAAAAATGGCACAACATACAATATTTACGAATGTGAAAATTGCCTGACAAGTTCGACCCATCCTGCCCCCACGAAAGAAGATTTATCAAAATTCTATTCCTCTGGAAATTACAGGACCGAAAAAGGCAAACGATTTAATCCTGTGATCGAGTTATGCATCAATTTTTCCCGCCTTTTGAAAAAAAGACGAATAAAACGATACGTAAAAAAAGGACGTATTCTTGATGTCGGGTGTGGAAGAGGGCTTTTTCTCAATGTAATGAAAAAAGATGGTTGGAGTGTGATCGGGAATGAATTTAATGATGAAACCGCCTCATCGGCAGTCAATGTCTATGGTATTGAGGTTATTTCGGGAAACTTAGAGAAGTCCGACCTCCCCAGTGAAAGCTTTGATGTCATCAATATCAATCATGTGTTGGAACACTTGCATAATCCTCCGGAAATTCTTGCTGAATGCAAAAGATTGTTAAAAAAGGGAGGTCTTCTTATTGTCACGGTTCCCGATATTTCCAGCCTCCAGGCAACCTTGGGGAAAAGTGCCTGGATACACCTGGATGTTCCCTGCCACCTTTTTCATTTCTCCGAAAAAAGTTTGTCCCGATTATTGCAAAGTTATTCATTAAAGATAATGAGGATAAGACGGTTTGACCTTGAATACAATGTTTTTGGGTGGTTGCAAACTTTATTGAACCTCTCTTGGGTCCAGGAAAACCTTCTCTATGATATTCTAAAAAGCCGCAATCTTAGAAGAGAAGCCTTATCAAACGTTTCCTTTAGAGACTTGGTTCTGACTTTTTCCCTCTTGCCCATATATTTTCCGATATCGATCGTCCTTTCAGTATTTGAATCATTAATATTTAAAAAGGGTGGCTCGGTTGAAATTTTTGCATTGAAGGAATGACCCTTAAAATTCTTAAGCATATTATTTATTCTTAGGGAAAGATAATAGAACAGGCGACGGTCAAAAGACCTATTATCGTTTTAAATTGAATCGTGGTGTTGTAAACTTTCTCCATTAAAAATGATTGGGCAGCCTATCCTTGAAAAGATCAGGGTTTTATGGCCAATGGATTCGCCCCCGATCGTTTTATAAGGTATCATTTTAAAAAATCATGTTGATTCGTATCCGGAGTGCGCAAACATGACCGATGTACTTTTGATCAACCCTTCCTATCAATCGAGCTACGGTGGAACCAAAGCTTCCATCGTCAATCCTTTTTTCCCCACACTGGGTTTAGCTACTATTGCAGCGGTCGCCAGACAACGAGGGCATAAGGTTCATATTTTGGATCTTTGCTGGCGGCCGTATGACTTTGAGCTGATTCGCTCCAAGGTTCTGCAGGTTAAGCCGGATGTGGTCGGCATCTCAGCGACCACACCCCTCATGAATCAATTGCGGGACATCAGCGTCCTAGTGAAAGACCTTTCTAAAAACATAATGGTCGTTGGCGGGGGCCCGCACCCAACCGCACTTCCCAGGGAAACATTGCGCGAGTCTCTACTTGACGCCGTTTGCGTCGGCGAAGCTGACTACACATTTGCCGAGTTGTGTGATAATTCGATTCTTTCGGAAATTCCGGGAATCTACTACCGCTCGGGTGACGAAATCATAAATACGGGACC
Organism: Nitrospinaceae bacterium; assembly: GCA_046754465.1. Classification (GTDB taxonomy): domain Bacteria; phylum Nitrospinota; class Nitrospinia; order Nitrospinales; family VA-1; genus JBHHVU01. The sequence continues at coordinate 19,657 of JBHHVU010000019.1, forward strand.
GAGAAATCCAATTGAAAACCTTGACGACCTCCCCTTTCCTGCATGGGATCTTTATAACCCGGGAGACTACAAGAAGATTTCACGGCTGATCGCCAGGCGTCCCCCGGTGACAACGGCGGAATTCTCTCGAGGCTGCGTGTTTTTGTGCGATTTCTGCGCCAGTAAAATGACCATGGCGCTCGGCTACCGTAAAAAATCCCCTAAGCGGTGCTCCGAGGAAATCAAGTATATGTATGACGCGGGTTTTCGCGAATTCTGGTTGGCTGACGATATATTCACCTCCGACCCAAAATGGGCCTCAGCTGTAAGTGAAGCCATCCTTAAAACGGGCATTGACATGGCTTGGACCTGCAGCAACGGGATTCGCGTTGAAAGCGCCGACAAGGAACTATTTAAGACCATGAAAAAGGCGGGTTGCTACCGGGTTTCTTTTGGATTTGAGAGCGGTAACGACGAAGTTTTGAAATCCTTTGGCAAAGGTGGGCGCGCCACCATTGAACAGGGTCGGACAGCCGTCAAAAAAGCTCGCGTTGCCGGAATTGAAACCAACGCCTTTTTCATGCTGGGACTCACCGGAGACACGGAGGAGACGATTATGGATACCATCGAATACGCCCGTACTCTTCCCGTTCACCTGGCAAAATTTGGAGTAGCCATTGCCTTCCCGGGAAGTTCCATGTTTAACAAATACGTCAGGAAAGGTCTCGTAAAATCTTACGATTGGGACCAATACTTCGTTTATACAGACAAACATCTATTTGCCCATGAAAACCTTTCTTATGAAATGATCCAGCGACTCATGAAACTCGCCTACAGGAAAGCCATTCTTTTTAATCCCAGCTTCGCCTTTAGACGGCTCATACGCGCCTTTCAAACAGGAGAAATTTTCTCCGACATCTTCCACTCCATCAAGTTTTTCATAATGCCAACGGTGCAAACCAAGGATTCGTCGAATTACTATGCCCAAGAGCGCTGGCCAATTCATGATTTCTGGAAAAATCCACCGACTGAGATTCCCTTTAAAGTCGTGGGAAAGAAACAAGAGGTTTTATAATCGCCACGGCTGATTTCCCCAACTTCCACGCCATCAAGGTGTGTTTCTTCCAGTATTTTTCAAGTCACAGAACTTTTTAAGCTTTCCCCGCTCGTTCCAGGATCGGTAGCCCAACAAGTTTTGACCTTTCTCCTCCTCACCTAATGAGGTGCAGATCAAACCATAAAAAAAGCCCACGGGGAAAGAAATCCCCGTGGGCGATCCATGATGGCCGGATCAAAGAATAGCGAGAAAGTTGCAGGCCTGGTAACAGGCGTTGCAGTTGATGCAGAGGTCCATGTCGATATGGGCCGCGACCTTGCGGGTGCCGCCGGTGATCGCCCCGGTGGGACAAGGTTTGATGCACGCGCCGCAGGCCACGCATTCCTCTTCCTTGACAACATACCGGTATAGGCCGGTGCATTTGGCGGCATCGCAGGTCTGGTCCACGATGTGCCTCTCATACTCCTTGCGGAAATACTTGAGGCCGGTGAGAACACATTTCACCGCCGTTTCCCCCAGTCCACAAAGTGAGGCCACGTTGATTTCCTCACACAGGCCCTGGAGTTTGTCCAAATCCTCCATTTTGCCGCGTCCCTCGGCGATTTCATCGAGCTTGTTTCTCACCAGAGTCAGGCCAATCCGGCAGGGAGTGCACTTGCCGCAGGTTTCACCCTCGTTGAAGCTTATCGAGAAGCGGGCGAGATCGATCACGCAGGCCGAACTGTCATAAGCGGCGAAACTCGCCTGACCCATGAGCACCCCCGCCTCGAGCAGGCTTTCGTAATCCATGGTGATGTCCGCCTTTTCCGGGGGCAGGAACCCACCCGTCACCCCGCCCACATGGATCAACTTGAGTTCTTTCTTTTTCACAATCCCGCCGCAAATGTCGTCGATAACCTGCCGGAACGTGAGCCCCATATCGAGTTCCATGAGACCGTTGTACTTGAGATTCCCGGCGATCGCCCAGGTTTTGCATCCCTTGGCGTTCGGCGTTCCCATGCTGGCGTACCAGTCCGCCCCTTTCCGGATGATGGCGGGGACGGTGGCCCAGGTTTCGGCGTTGTTGAGCAGTGTGGGCCGGCCCCACAACCCTTTTTCGGTGGAGTGCGGGGGCTGCGCCTTCGGGAACGGCCGTTTTCCCTCGATGGAGGCCATGAGCGCCGTGGATTCCCCGCCGATAAAGGCTTCAATCCCCTCGTGCACGGAGACCTCCAGGCTGAATCCGCTCCCCAAAATGTTTTCCCCCCAAAACCCACGTTCCCGGGCCTGCTCGATCGCCAGGTTCAAACGTTCCACCGCGATGGAGTAATCGTTGCGGGTGTAGATGATTCCTTCCGCCGCGCCGATGGCATAGGCGCCGATCAGAAGTCCTTCCAGCATCTGGTGCGGGCACCCTTCCATGACGCTGCGGTCCATGTACGAGGCCGGATTGCCCTCGTCGCCGTTGACCAGAATATAACGCGTTCCGTCGGGGGTGGGGGCGTTGGCCGCCTTTTCCCATTTGTGGCCCGTGACGAACCCGCCGCCGCCTTTGCCGCGCAGGCCGGATTTCTTGATTTCTTCGATGACTTGGCCGGGCTGCATTTCCTTGAGCACCTTTTTGAGGGCCTGATAGCCGCCGACCGCGATGTACTCGTCAATGTTTTCGGGATCGATGGCGCCGCCAAACTCGAGCGCCACCCGGCTTTGTTTCGTCAGTTGATCGTAATAGTCCTCCTTGGCCGCGGCCTTCTTGAACACCTTGCCGCCGACGATATGGTCTTTCAATATCTTGGAGACCATTTCCGGTTTCACCTTTTCATAGGTCACGCGCGGCTGGCCCGGCACGTAAACGTCCACCAGGACATCGCGGCTGCAATACCCCCGGCAGCCGACCTGCCCCATTTGGCATTGGCGACCGCCCAGCTCCGCGTTGGCCTGCAAGGCGGTGATCTGCTTTTCAAATTCCTTGTAGACTTCCTTCCCGCCCTCGGCGACACCGCTCAGGCTAAGGCATACGGTTATCTTTACAGTGCCCTGTTTCTCTTGGGTGGCTTGAGGTTGTTCAGCGACCGCTTCCATGGAACACTCTCCTTATTGCTGGATCTCTATATGAAAATGGGAGTTTGGGTTGATTTCAGAAACACCGCGAACCCTACCCCGGGTCGGCACGGAGTCCGCGTCTCATAACATCTTAACGTCTCATAAACCCGCGAAGAATTCCAGCAATTCTAGTCACCGGGGATGCAAATGTCAATCCTTACAACCGGCCCGTTATTCCGTCAGCCGGCCGGGAGAAATTTTCCCCTGGTTTTTCCATCTCCGTCCCATAAGGTTGTGAGGCCTGCGGGCTCCTTTATCCGGACTCCCCCGGGGGCTTCCTGATTTAAACGTTGATAAATAAAGAGATTCATTGGCACGGAAAACCCGGCGATTCACGGCGGACAAGAACGCAAACCATGCAAATCCCGCTACGCCCTCCGGTATGGAGAAAGAGACTGAAAACTCCCCCTGTCACCTAAAGGTGCTTCCCTGGCAAGGTGATTGATCCTCCTTATGTGGAGAGGAAGAAGGCGTCGTGAAACCGGGTCATGATCGATCCGTCCCGAATGGAATTTTGGAATGTTTTCGAAGCGGTGCCCGCGAGTTCCTGCAAGATCATCGCCGGGATATCTCCGCCGGCAGCAATGGTATGGACCGACCCGCTGCCGAACCGGAGATTGACGTCGGTGAAAAAGAACCGGCCGGCGGGGTCGAGGATTCCCTGCAAATTGCAGGGACCCCGCAGCCCGAGCCGGGTTCCGGCGATTTGGGCGGCCTCGATGAGTTGGGGGTCGAGCCGGATCCGGCTGACCGCCACCTCGCCCCCGCGAACCGCCAGCCGTTCGCGGGGGACGATGAGCAAGGGTTTGCCCTCGCGGTTGGAAAACCAGTCGATGGTGAATTCCCTGCCCTGAATCAAGGGCTGGATCACATGGTCCGGGCATTTTTGGGCATAAAATTCCAGGTCACGGGGATTTTCAATAATAAAGCTGTTTTTGCCGCCTTCCCCCCACCGGGGTTTGGCAATCAGGGGGAATTCCAATTCACCCTCGAAACTTTTCGCCCGACTCGTGGGGGGCGAGAGAATGCCCCGGGCCTGGAGAAACCCGGCCAATTTCAGTTTGTCGTGGCAGATATCGATGACCTCCGGGCCGGGCAGGAAATGCAGAAGGGAGTTCCCCTTGAAATGGTCCCGCCGGAGGTTGAGAAACTCCACCGCTTTGTTAGTCAGGGGAATGAGGGAATGGATGGACTCCTTCCGGCAAATCTCAAGCACTTCGCCGAGGCAGGCGGGGTCGGGGAAAGGGGGGATCGTATGAGCGGCGTCGAGAACCTGGGAGGACGGGGAGAGGGGATCGCTGTCGGCTCCCACCACTTTCCCCGGTGACACCAGCTTTGTTTTCGTGTTCTGGAAAGCGCGAACGAGCGATACGCGCCAATGCGGCGCCAGCAGAAGGAGGTTGGTTTTTTTCATCCGGTGGTTTTCCCCAGGAAGCCGGGAGGCAAAATTTATAAAACCCCCAGGTTTTCGATCTGCTGAAGAATCTTCGCGGACGCCCCCCAGATCCGGTGATGCTTGTACCAGTAGACCACCATCCCCTCGGAGGGTTTGAATCCGACATCCGGCTGCTGGGTGGCCAGCAAGGGGGCCAGGGGAATCTGGAGGGCTTCGTGAACCTCGTCGTTGCAGAATATTTCATCCAGCGGCGAATCCAGGATGGAGACGAACGGGGTGATATCGATCCCGTTCCGGGTCCGGACCCCGTCGAGGCGGCCGATGACCGAGCGGGGCGTCATGATCACTCCCACCTCCTCCCGGGTTTCCCGGATGGCGGTGGAGAGAAGGTCCTCATCGCCCGGTTCCGGCATTCCCCCGGGAAAGGAAATCTGCCCCGCGTGGGTTTGGAGGTGCATGGCGCGTTTGGTCATCAGCACGCAGGCCTTATGGTTGCGAATGAAAAGGATCACCAGGACGGCCGCCTTTTGAGGGTGCGTCTCCAATTCTTCCCGGACCACGGGAAACTGGTTTTTGAGTTTGGTGCTGATCAAAAAAAGATTCATTGCACTTTCAGGAGGTTACGGTTTTTTTGCCGGAGACCTTTGCAAGAGTGCCATGCTAAATATGAAGATGGGACTATTTCGCCCATACGGACTCGTATTCATCGAGGTCGAATCCGACGGTGATCCGGTCCTTGTCGGCCGCGATGGGCCTTTTGATCAGCCTGCCGTTGGAGGCGAGAAGGTCCAGAGCCTGCGATTCCGTCATGGAGCCGATTCGGTCCTTGATCTTCAGTTCCTTGTACTGAACGCCGCTGGTGTTGAACAATTTTCGCGTTCCCCGCTCTTTCATCGCCCGTTTTAATATGGTTTTTTGGGGGGGCTTTTCGGTGATGTCAATTTCCTCATAGGAGATTTTATGATCGTCCAGAAACTTTTTTGCCTTGCGGCAGGTTCCGCATTTGTTGTAGCCGTAGAACTTCATCGAAGGGTGTCTCCTCGCGTGTCAATCCGTTCAACATCTTAGAAATCCAAGTATACCAAGAGACTTGGTCGCGAGGGATCGGAAAACCGGAAAACGCTGTTTTTTTTCGTTTGCGAGGGTCCTTGCGATTGGGCCTTGACCTACTATATATTGTGGGGAGTTGAATTGGATATACAAGAAATAGTATAATTTGACTTTACATCATTCACCGATTGGGATATCTTCAAAAATATTTTTAATAAAGTCAGAGTTTAATATTTTTCCGGATTCGCGAGAGAATATGTATTTAAAAAGCTTGGAATTGGAAGGTTTCAAATCGTTTGTCGACGCCACGGAACTTCACTTCAACAATGGTTTTACGGCCATCGTGGGACCGAACGGCTGCGGGAAAAGTAACGTTTCCGACGCCATCCGCTGGGTCATCGGGGAACAAAGCTCGAAATCCCTGCGCGGCACCCGGATCACCGACCTGATATTCAACGGGAGCACTCACAGAAAACCCGTGAACCGGGCGGCGATTTCCCTGACGTTGAGCCACGTTTCCCCGGAAATTCGCATCGCCAACGTGACCAATCTCTCCGATGAAGTGAAAATCACCCGCTGTTATCACCGGTCCGGGGAGAGTGAATTTTACATCAACCAGGTGCCCTGCCGGTTGAAGGATATTACCGACTTTCTTCTGGATGTGGGAATCAGTCCTAAGATCCTGACGGTCATCGAGCAGGGACACATTCAGGATATCATTACCGCCAAACCGGAGGACCGGCGCATCCTGATCGAGGAGGCGGCGGGTATCCTGAAATTCAAACACCGCCGCAATGAGGCGGCCCGCAAACTCGAGGCGGCGGGACAAAACCTGGAGCGTATCAACGATATCGTGCAGGAATTGGGCCGGCGGGCGGAGTCGTTGAAACGCCAGGCCGCCAAGGCCGAAAGATACAAGAAATACCAGGCCGAAATCAAGGACCTCTCCCTCAAACTGTATTCCCGGAAATACCGCCGGTACCAGAAAGAGCTTGAGATCATCGAGGAAGAATTCAGCCGCCACAACGAACAGAAGGCCCGGGAATCCGCCCGGGCGTCCACCCTGGAAAACCAAATCACCGAGCTCCATATTGAAATCGACGGCCTGACTAAAATTATTGCGGAAAAGAAAGATGGCATTTACGAACTTTCCAACCGGATCGGTAACGACGAGCACGCTATTGAACTCAAGCAATCGCAAATCGCGCAGGCGGAAGCGGATATCCAGGCGGCGGTGGAAGAAATTTCGCGGATGAATGAGGAAATTCAGGCCGTGGCCGGGGGGGTGGAAGAACAGCGGCGCCAGTTGGCGAATATTTCCGAGGAAATCAATGCCCGGGAGGAAGCCCTTTGCCTTTGTAATCGAAACCAGGACCAGGATAAAGCCGCCCGGTCCCGGCTGGAAGAAGAAGTCCGGTCCGGCGAGGGGCGGATTCTTGCCCTTTACCAGCGCATCTCCCAGAAGAAGAACGATTTGACGGCCCTCGAAACAAGAAAACATTACCTGGAGGGCCGGGAGGATAAGCTCAAGCGGGAACAGGAAGAAAACCTTGCCCAAAAAGACGAACTCCACGAATCCCTGGTCCGGGCCGAGACGGACCTCGCTCAAAAGGTCCAGCAGTTTTCCCTCCTGAAGGGTCAGCGGGATGCTCTGGCCCAGGAGACGGAAGAAGGCCAGAAAACGCTGGATGCCCAAACGGACCGGTTGGCCGCGGTAAAGGAGGAATACTTCGCCCGGTCTTCCCTGCTTTCCTCCCTCAAGGAACTGCGCAAAAAATTTGAAGGTTTCCACGACGGCATCAAGTCCTTGATGACCTACAACGCCAATGGCGGGCGCCTGACGGGCCTCCGGGAGGTGTTGGTGGATGTTCTCAAGGCACCGGCGGAATACGAAGCCGCGATCGAGGCGGTTCTGGGTGAAAAGCTGCAGAGCATCATCGTCAACTCCTATTCCGATACCGTCGAGGCCATCGAATTCCTGAAGAGTCACCGCTCGGGCCGTGGCTCCTTCATTCCCTTGCGGCCCAAGGCCCCGGTGCAGGCCCCCGTCCGCTTGAACGGGAATCCTTCTGTCATGGGCAGGGTATTGGATTTCGTGGAATGCAAGGAGGAGTACCGCACGATCATCGAGCATATGCTGGCCAACGTGGTGCTGGTGCAGGACCTCGAAACCGCGCTACGAATGCACCAGGACCCCAATTTTCACGGCACCGTGGTCACCCAAAATGGAGAAATGGTCGATCCGCAGGGATTGGTCACGGGGGGGGAGGTCCAGGAAGATTCCCCCGGGCTCCTCTCGCGAAACCGGGAAATTGAAACGCTGACTGCGGCCGTGGACCGGCTTGGAACAGAGATGCGTGCCGCGCAGGCCGAAATCGATCAGTCCAAGGCATCCCTGGCCCGACACCAGGAAAATCTCAAGCGAATTCAAGGCGAGGTCCATGAAAAGGAGATCACCCAAACCAACAGCCATAAAGACCTGGAACAGATGCGTAAGGAAGTGGAACGCCTGGAACAGAAACATTCCACGCTGGAATATGAAAGGTCCTCGGCATTCCACGAACTGCGGGAACTGATGGAGCAGCGAGATACCCTGACGCGTGAGATGGGGTCCGCCGAGGAAGAAAAATCCCTGGAAGAAGAAGCCCAGGCGCGGGTGCGCGCGGACCTGGTAAAATGCAGGGAAGAACTCGAGACGAAAGCCTCGGAGATCGGCGCCATCCAGGTCCGAATCGCCTCGCTTGTGGGACGGCGGGAAAATATCCTTACCGATATCAAGCGGCTCGACCTGCAACAGGAAAACCTTCGGCAACGGATCGAGAAACGCCAGGCGGACCAGACCCAAAACAAGAACCGGATCGGTCAAACACGGCAGGAGATCGAGGATCTTGAAAAAAGAATTCTGGGCCAGGTCCGTGAAAAAGATCAGCTAACCGAGGAACGGGTCCGGGACGGGGAAACTCTGCGGGAACAGGAGGAAGGTCTGGACCGGATGGAGCAGGAAACCAAACAGCTCACCCGGCGGATCCAGGAATTGATGGAGACGATCTCGAAAATCGAAATCAAGCGCTCGGAAATAAAAATTGAAATGGCGCACCTTCAGGAAAAAATCTTCGATGATTTCAACGTGGCCCTACCGGAGTTGCTGAATGTCCCTGAAGAGGGGCTCGATGAGAAAGAAGCCGGGGAGCGGGTGCAAGGCCTGAAGGCCAAGGTGGCGCGGATGGGTGACGTCAATCTTGCCGCGTTGTCGGATTACCGTGAAACGAACGAGCGCTACACCTTTCTCAAGAAGCAGCAGGATGACTTGGTGGAATCCATCACCACCCTCCATGAGACCATCGAAAAAATCAATTCCACCACCCGCCAGCGGTTTCTGGATACATTTGAGCGGGTGAATGAAAATTTCCACGCCATTTTCGGCCGCCTGTTCCAGGGGGGCAAGGCCAAGCTGACCCTGACCGATCCATCCAATCCGCTCGAATCGGGTATCGAGGTTACCGCCAACCCGCTGGGGAAAACCCTGCAAAATTTGTCCCTGCTTTCCGGAGGGGAAAAATCGCTGGTCGCCATCGCCCTGGTGTTCGCCGTATTCAAAGTCCGCCCCAGCCCTTTTTGCCTGCTCGATGAGGTGGACGCCCCTCTCGACGAAGCCAACGTCATCCGCTTTCAGGAAATGTTAAAGGAACTCGCGGTCGATACCCAGTTCATCCTCATCACCCACAATCAAAAAACCATGTCCTTCGCCGATGTGCTTTACGGCATTACCATGGAAGAACGTGGCGTCTCCAAAGCCGTATCCGTCCGCCTCAACTGACCCCGTAGGCCCCTCATCCTGACTTGTCACCCTGTGGGTGCCCTGATGAAAAATAACCCTGAGAACCCACCGGACAGGAGTGGTATACTGCTTTTTCCCGAAAAAAAGCACAGGGCAGCCATGCCGGAAGCAAAAGACATCGACGACAGCCTGGAATTTCTCAGGTATTTTGAGAAGTATGCACAAAACCCGGATTTCGGAGCGCTTGTTCAGGAAAAAGTGAGCGCGGACCAAAAACGGCTCGATTTGCGCGGGAACCAGATTAAGGAAGAAGAGTTCAAACTTCTCTCCGAAATCGATCCCTTGAGCGGATTGACCTCCCTGAATCTGGACCAGACGGGGTTGGCCTCTCCCGGACTCAAACATTTGGTCCTTGGGAATATTTTCTCCCGGCTTCAGTCCCTGTCCTTGGCCAACAACAATCTGGATGACGAAGGGATATTTTATCTTTCCAAATGTTCCCGGCTTTCGCGTCTGGAGGAGCTCAACCTGTCAAGCAATGAAATCGGGACGCTCGGCGCCAAGGTACTGTTCATGGCCACCACCCTCGACCGGTTGAAAAATCTGAACCTTTCCTACAACCGCATCGAACCCCTGGGGATCAAGGCGTTGTCGGATTCACCCCAGAAAAACCGGATCAAGGCATTGAACCTGCGAGATACCAGCCTGGGCGATGATGGCATGAAGCAACTGGCCAAACATGTCCAAATGGACCAATTGGAAGAATTGGACCTGTCGGACAATTCCATCACCTGTAGCGGGATGGAGGCGCTGGCCCCATCGCGTCCCTTTCCCAATCTCAAGCGGCTGGTTCTCAACAACAACCATATCGGGGACGATGGCATGTATGCCCTGGCCGGATCGGAAGCGTTTTCGAGCGTGGAGGAATTGGAGATCATCAACAATTCCCTGACCACCGACAGCGCCATTTCGCTGGGGAAATCGAAAACCCTGACCCGGCTCAAGGCACTCGACATGAATAACAATGACATCCGGGCGGAGGGAACCCGGGCGTTGGCCCAATCGGCAAACATGCAGGGGATGGAACGTCTCGACCTGGGAGAGAACAAGCTGGGTCCGGAAGGCGCCCAGGCCCTGGCGGAGAGCCCGCACTTTTCCCGACTGAGATCCCTGCGGCTGAACAACAACAACATTGCCGACCGGGGAGTGATCGCGATCGCCAAATCGATGACCCTGACCCGCCTCGAATCGCTGTTCCTGGAAAACGAGAATTGGATTCACGCTCCTGGGACCCGGGCGATTGCCGAGTCCGAATCATTATCCAGCCTGCGCACCCTGGTGCTGAGTTTGAACGTGATCGGGGACGAAGGCGCCCGCTGCCTGGCTAACTCCCAAATGCTCTCCGGACTGGTCAACCTGAACGTGGCGGGAAACAAGCTGAGCCCCTCCGGCGAGGATGCCCTCATGAAATCCACCACCCTCGTCAATATGAAACTCCTCGAGATCGTCTGATTCCCTCAAGACTCTTTTCGGCTCACGCCGTCTTTTTCCGGACCAGCAGGTTGAAAGTATTTTGCGTGCGAAGGAGCCGGGTCGCCAGGAAGGCGGGGAGTCCGTACCGCCGGGCACAATACTTTTGCATCTGGAGGATCTCCATCCCCATCCCCTCAAGAAGGGCCGTGAGCCGGTGGGGATCGATGCCTCCGAACCGCCGTTGGTAATCGGAGAGTTGGTAGTCTTCGTCGAAAAGGGGGATTTCCCTCGCCCGCATTTCCCGCTGGTAAAAAGCCTCGTCCAGCTGGGAAAGCCAACGGTGCAGGGTATATCGCAAGGGAGAGGTGATTTCCTGTTGGAGCGGTTCAAATAAGATAAGCAGTACCCCACCGGTCCGCACGCGGGCGGCTACCTTGCGGATCACCGTTTCATAATCGTACAAGTGATGGAGAAGGGCCGAAAGAACGACGGCCTCGTAATCTTCGTTGCTCCTGGCGGCGAACTCTTCCACATCGGCCACCACCAGCCGTGACCGGGCCCGGGCTTCTTCCGGAATGGAATCCTGAAGAACCCGTATCATCACATCCGACAGGTCCACCCCCGTCATGCGGTAGCCCCGCGCGAGGAATTTCAGATAAAGGTAGCCGGTCCCGCAGCCCAGGTCCAGGACGCGGGAATCGGGATTGTCCAATTGGGCGCAAACGGATTCAACCGCGTTTTCCAGGATGAGGGTCTGGAAAAAGTTGGTTTGTTCCGGATGCCGCGCGAGGTACAGGCGGTTTTCCAAAGCGTGGACCTGGCGATTGGCCTCGAGAACCTGGTGTTTTATGGATTGTGTATCCGGTGATGATGGAGGCATGGGATTTAAATAATTCAGTTTCTTCACGCAGTGGGTGCGCGGGCGGGTATTTTTTCGGGATAAAAAAACCGCTTGCCGGTTTTTTGGGTTTCGCATTCGTTGCAATCGGCGCAGGTATCGGGGAAATCGCCGGTCCGGTGCCGCTCGCGGAGGCGTTCGATCTCCCGGCCCCGCCAGAGGTCCGCCACCCGGTCTGTCCAGGCGTTTCCGAGTGCCAGCGTGGCGTTGTAATCGACACAACAGGGGATCACCGTTCCGTCCCAGAGCACCGCCAGTTTTCCGTAATCTTTTCCAAACGGCTCCGGACACACCTCCTTTCTGGGGCTGCGCACCAGTTTGGGTTGGGTGCGGACGTGGTCCACGATCGTATTCCAATGAGCGATGTAATCGTCCACGTCCTGCCAGGTATCTTCTTCCACCGTGAAGACCACACCCATGCCCAATTCCGGCCGCCGCGCTTCTTTTTTTTCCTTCAACTTGCGGATGTTCCTCTCAATTTTCTCCAGGGGGACGCCGCGGACGCGTTGGAAGGTTTCCGCCGATCCGTCGATGGAAAACCGGATGATGCTTAGGGGACTATCCACGATTTGATCGATTATCTTGCCGGTGAGCAGTGTTCCGTTGGTGTTCATGACAATATGCCGGACGCCCGCTCCCGCGGCGTAATCGAACATCCGGAAGATGTCCGTGTGGAGCAACGGTTCGCCCCAGTTATGCATGCAAAGATGTTCCAACCCCGGCGTATCGTCGATGACTTTTTTGAACAGGTCTAAATCCATGAATCCGCCGGGCCGGGTCATCCCCTCGGTCACGAAGCAAAACGTGCAGCGGAGGTTGCAGGTGTTGGTCGGTTCAATGATGAGAGAGGTCAGGTTTTTGATTTTCATCCGATCATTTTCTCCACGACATAATCGGGCCGGTCCTGAATCTGCATGTGGACCCGGCCAAGGTATTCCCCGAGGAATCCGATGGAAAGAAGCTGCACCCCGGCGAAAAAGGCGAACACGGCGGAAAGGACGATGAAGCCTTCGATCAGGATGCCCCGGACGATCCGCTGGTATAAAAGGAACAGCATCAACGCGAAGCCCATCAGGGCTCCCAGCAAGCCCATGTACGTTACCGCCCGCAGGGGAAAATTGGAATAACCGGTGATGAGGTCCCAGGTCAGTTGGACCAGGGTGAGGATCGAATACTTGGTGTGCCCCTTTTTCCGGTCATGGTGTTCCACCTGAATTTCTACGGTGGGAACCCCCATCCAACTCATGAGAACGGCCATGTACCGAGACCGGTCCCTGCAGGAATCGACCTGCCGGATCACCTTGCGGCGCATGGCTCGGAAGGAACTGAGGTTCAACTTGAAGGCGTCGCCGAACAGGATGCGTCCAAACCAGTGCAGATACATTGACCCGGCCACCCGGAGCAACCCGTCCCGGCGTTTTCTGGGAACGGTGGTTACGAGGTCCACCTCGTCCGTGAAGGCGCCGAGGAGTTTGGGGATTTCTTCCGGCGGGTGCTGCAGGTCGGAATCGAGCTGCACCACGATATCTCCCCGGCTTTGCCGGAACCCGGCCAGAACCGCCGCCTGCTGACCGAAGTTGCGGGTGAATTTAATCACCCGCATCGTGTCATCTTCCGCTTTCAATTTCTCGAGGGTCTCGAAGGAACCATCTGTGCTGCCGTCGTCCACGAAGATCAGTTCAACGGTTTTTTCCCCCAGGGACCCACAGACTTTTTGCAATCGTTCGTGGAGTTCCGGAAGAATGGGGGCCTCGTTGTAAACGGGGATGACGATGGATAAATCCATCGCGCCGTCCTTATCCATGGCAATTCGGTTGTGTCGCGAGCTCTTTCCGGGGGATGGGTTTCAAGACCTGGATGCCTTTCTGGACCCGGACCGTTTGTTTGGTATCCTGTTGGGGACCGATGTATTCCGATTGGCAGCATCCCAGGCAGCCGGGAAAAATTTTTTCCTTTTTCACCCGTTTCCTGAATTCCCGTGCCCGCTCCGAACGCCAGGGAATCCGCCCCGTTTCCGGGTCCACGCTCCCCAGCCGGTAATGCGGGCAGCTGAACACATCCCCATACGCCGAGACCGCCACCTTGGTCCAGCCCACGTAACAGCGGTAATTCTGGTAAGAACTTTCGTTGGAATAATAGCGGATGATCTCTTCGAGGGTGATGTGATTGGGGGAAAACCTCAGTTTGGTGGAGTACCGCCGGCTTTTGCTCACCAGACTGGTAAGTTGTTCCCGTAAAATCCCCGGGGAGATTTCTTCCACCGGGGGAGCGGGTATTTTCAAATGCTGATCCTGATCGTAATTTTTTCCATGCCAATAGGTGGCGGGATTGTTCATTACGAAATTGCAGATGTTGACCCCCAACCGGTCGGCGTAATCGTACAGGGAAGAGAGAGACATCGCATTGGCCCGTTTGATCACACAGGTGAGATGAACCAGGGGATACCGGCTGCCCAGTTCCCGGCGCCGCCGAAGGAGCCGTTCCAGGCCGCGCGTGGTTTTGCGGAAGGATCCGGGAATCGTCGTGATACGGTCGTGCAAGGCTTCCTCACCTTCCAGCGACACCCCGATATAAAGCAGTCCGGACCCGAACAGGGACCGGAGCCTCCACCGCAGGAGGTGCTCCACCACTTGTTCGGTGAGCAGAGTGCCGTTGGTGATGATATGAACTTTATGGCCGGAGGCGGCGAATTCCAGGATTTCCCGGAAATCGTTCTTCATGAGCGCCTCCCCCCCGGTGAACGTGATGAGGGTATGGCGGGGCAGCCGGGAAATCACTTTCTGGACGTCTTCCGCCTTCATCTCCTGTTTGTATTTCTTATGGGTCTCGGTATCCTCGATGATTTCAAGAAAATGGCACATGTCGCAACGCAGGTTACACCGGTACGTCACTTCAAAAAACGCGTGCGCCGGGGGGAGCGCGGATTCGGGGCGCAGATAATACGGGAGGAACGAATAGACCCGCGGTAAAATTTTCTGCAAAAACTTAAAATCCAGCATGATGGTTCCCGCCTCGCATCAACCCGCCCGCGCCGGGCAAGCTCCGTTTTCCCGATAGGGCTGCCTCAAAATCCCAAGACTTTGTTCCCCCATGTTGAACAACAGGTCGATGACCGAAAGGTAGGGGACAAATCCGGGAAACCGCTGGGCATACACCGGGTGCCGGTAATTCTGAAATTCCACCACGACGCCGTTATTCGAAAATTCCCCGGGGGAGATGTAATTTTTTCCCGCATCCCCGCTCAGATAATGAGTGGCCCCAATTTTTCGGCATAGCCACAGAATCTTTTCCGCCTTGGCCGACTCCGCCGGCATTGCGGACGATATCAGGGTGGGCGTCGAAATTCCCAACACCTCTTTCAGCCAGCCCGTGGTTTCCAGGCAAAGGTCCACCAGAAAATCCCAGTCTTTATTATATATTTTATTCAAATAAGGGAAATATAAATCGAAAAAGGGACAGCGGCCGTAACTGGCGCGGAGGGTTTCCAGGTGTTTCCGCTGCCAGGGCAGGGAAGGATCGATCCGCGTTTCTTTCAAGGATTGCCGGTAACGGTGTTTCTGGATCACCGGAACCGTCATCCATGCCCATCCCTCACGGGTGCGCACCTTGTTTCGATTGCGCCAGTCCCGGCGGGTGAACTGCACGTCGTCCAGAAAGATAAACGTGTCGGCCCGGTCCATTTGATCGAAGTAACCGAGCCAGGGGAGATAGGAAGGTTGCAGGATAGCCACGCGCAAAGCCGGAGACCCGCCGCCGACGGGCATCAATTTGGGCTCCAGAGTTTTTTCATCCAAAGAAACTTCTCCCACCATTGCGGGTTTTGCCGGTAAAATTCCACGGTGCGGGCCAATCCCTCGTCCAGCGATACCGCCGTTTCCCAGTCCAGGAGCCTTTTGGCTTTTTTCGCGCAGGCGATATGTCGGGTCACCTGGCCCGGCCGATCCGTTATATGCTCGATCAAACTTTCCGGCTTGTCCAGAATTTTCAAAACCTTCTTGGCGATGTGAATCACCCGGGTATCGACGCCCGACCCCAGGTTGATCGTTTCCCCCACAATTCCGTCGCGGCCGGCGTGCAGCACCCGGCACAGAGCCCGGCAGGTGTCTTCCACGTACATCCAGTCCCGGGAACTTTCCCCGTTACCGTGGATGGTGACCGGCTGATCCTGAAGGGCACTCACGATAAAATTGGGGATGGCTTTTTCCAGGTGTTGGCAGGGACCGTAATTGTTGAACGGACGGACAATGACCGCGGGCATTCCATAGGTCTTCATATAGGAATAGACCAGGCGGTCCGCACCCGCCTTCGCCGCCGCGTAAGGACTCATGGGGTTCAGCGGGTGGTCCTCGTTCATCGGACTGTTGAGCGCCGTCCCGTACACCTCCGAGGACGAGATATGGATGAACAGCTCCACCCCATGGTTGACGGCGGCGTTGGCGACCACCTGCGTCCCTATGACATCCGTTTCAAAAAACAGGCCGTTGTCGTAGATCGAACGGGTGACGTGGGATTCCGCCGCGAAGTGGATGACGATGTCGCTTTGCGATACGAGGGTATTGACAATATCCGGATGCGTGATGTTGCCGTGATGAAACCGGAAATGGCCGTTTCCTTTCAGTGCGTTGGAAATATTGTCCAGGTTCCCGGCGTAGGTCAGCGCGTCCAGCAGAAGAATTTTGTATTCCGGGTGGTGCCGGTGGAGGTAGTTGATGAAGTTGCTTCCGATGAATCCGGCGCCGCCGGTCACAAGTAATGTCTTACTGTATAAACTCATGGGCTTTCCAGAAAAGTGAGCTATAGGGAAAATCCGCCATAACATCTTTTCGGAATTTGGGAAATTTTCCTTTAGCCCCCCCCACGGGGGGAGGGAGATGGGTCAGGTCTTTAACGGCTGTCAAACCCGGTCCGGCATATAACGCAAGACAAAACCCCCAGCGGCGGTTCGCCACCCCGCAATACGGGGAGGGGGGGAGTGCCTCCGCGTGCAACTTGACATACGTTATATGCCGGACCTTGATCGATACGTGATTTAGATCGACCCATTTCCCACCGGTCGTGGCCCGGCGGAGGCACTCCACCGATGGACCGAAACCCCCATGAATGTTGACATTTTTGTGACTTTAACTTGACTCTTCCGTGATACCGGTGACGTATACTCGGCCATGTAGTTTGGTGAGAGCAAAATTCATCGAACCTTTGGTGATTCGGTTAACCTTAAACTGGAAAAATATCATGGAGAGCGGCAACGAATCGAAAAGAAAATTGATTGAGTTTTTATGGGTAGAAATCAACCGGGCCATTATCAATTCACCGGAGGTCCAGTCTTCAATCAAAACCCTTCAGGATTTGGATCTGATTGACCATGTGACCGATTACAATCTGATGCTCGATATTAACGCGCTGATCGAACTAATTCAAAGAGAGAAGGGGAACCCCTCCCACCCAGCCATTCAGGTGGAAAAAGATGCCTCACCGCCGGAGAAATCCGCGCAAAATAGTTCCGACGAGGCCAATACGGAACCCCTCGCTGCCGTTGACGGGAAAAAACTGACCCAGAACGAAATCCTGTTCCAGCAACATTTGGAAAAGAACTTCGATGAAGCGAAATGGATGAAGAAAGTAGGCATCCGTTATCCCAATTAATCGCAATTCTCCCCCTTTTCCAGGTAAACCCTTGAATCCTGGTCCCCCCCCACGGGGGCGGAGTGGCGAACCGCCGGCGAAGTGCCTCCTCACGCAATTTGTCACACCATATATGCTTGACAAAGGTTGACTGGCGATGATGCATGGGCCCATCTCCCACCGGCTATGGGCCGAGTACCTCGGCAGGTAATTTGACATGCGTTATATGCTTGACCAGGGTCGATAGCCGATCGAGCTTTGACCTATCCCCTTCTCGCGTGGCGGGGCGGAGCAATATTCCCTCGGTGCGGGAACAATTTGCCCCCGGTCCCGGCGCCGGCAATTCCCCGGCAAGGAACGTCCCCACAACCCCTTATTTTATAACGCCGTAATCCGTCCGAAACCCCTCCTCCCTTTGGCACATTCCTTGCTCCCGGTTTTCCCTAAATAAGCGCTAAAGCTTTTGGACTTAATAGCTTACTGACTCAAGAGAGTTTTTCGCGCAACCGTTAAGGAATTGAACCGAAAAAGAACCATCCCGGCTTCATTCCCGGAAAAAGAAAATTCATTCGAAGCTGATGCAAGGGAAATTAAAACGGTTGCCGAAACTCGACCATCCTTTGATCCGCCATCCTTTAGGACCGGTTTTATCGAGGGTTGCCGGCCGATACGGGGAAGCCCTCAACTCGAAGCGGTTAAGACCGATAAGAAAATAGTCAAGTGATTGAAAATATTGAGGCTTCAAAAAGCCGAAACCCTTACTTCAGCCCGGCGTTTCCTGTCGTATTGGTTGTGTTTTGGCTTTTCGGTACGCTGGCGGAGTCGGATGCCCAGATCAATCCGCAAGGCCGTGAC
This sequence comes from Nitrospinaceae bacterium, assembly GCA_046754465.1. Taxonomy (GTDB): domain Bacteria; phylum Nitrospinota; class Nitrospinia; order Nitrospinales; family VA-1; genus JBHHVU01. Next base: position 37,847 of record JBHHVU010000019.1, read on the forward strand.
CGCACCTTCAAGCAGGCGGCACCCGACCGGTTTGAAAAAAGATTCGCCGTGCCACCGCCACCGAAATCCACCGTGGTGCCTGTCAAACCAGAGACCTTGAAACCCATGTTCCCAGCGGAATTGAGAAATATCAAATTTAAACTGAAAAAACTGGTGATCCAGGGCTCGACTGTTTACCCGAAAAACCGGTTCCGGCACCTGTACCGAAATTTCATCGGCAAGCAGGTCAACCTGGAGCATATCTACCGGATCGCCCATGCCGTCACCCGCAAGTACCGGAACGATGGATACATTCTGAGCCAGGCGGTGGTCCCCCCCCAAAAAATCGATGAAGGGATTGTGCGTCTCAGGATCATCGAGGGCTTCGTCGACAAGGTTCGGGTTCAGGGCCAAGTGCGCGGACCCAAAAGGCTCCTGAACGCTTATCGGAAAAGGCTGCTGCGGTCGCGTCCCCTGCATGCCAGGGATCTGGAACGGTACCTGCTGTTGATCGACGACCTTCCCGGCGTGTCGGTGAAATCCGTCCTCACTCCCTCCGAGGACCGGAAGGGCGCGTCCCACCTCACGCTAATTCTGCAAAACAAGGCTTACGACGCGCACGTGGGGGTGGACAACCGGGGCACGAAATTCAACGGTCCTTACCAGTTTTTCGGTGGGGCCGGTGAAAATTCCCTTTTGGGATTTTATGAGCGCTTCGGCATTCAGGGGGTGGTCACCAGCAATCCCGACGAACTGCTGTTCTTCAACGCTTTTTATGACCTCCCCGTATCCGCGGAAGGCACCCGGCTGCTTTTTTCCGGATCGATCAGCCGTTCCCAGCCGGGGTCCAGCCTGGAAGTGTTCAACGTCGAGGGAGACAGCCACACCTTTTCCATCGTGGGAACGCATCCCTTCATCCGTTCACGCGGAGAAAATTTGAGAGGCCACCTGGGGTACACCCATCGCAACACGCAAACCGATATCCTTGGGACCCTGGACTCGGAGGACCGGTTGCGCGTCATCGACCTGGGAATGACCTATGACTTCGCCGACAGGTTCCGCGGAGTGAATCTAGCGAGTTTCCGGATCAGCCAGGGACTCAATTTTTTTGACGCCACCGAAACGGGATCGCTGAATCTGTCCCGCTCCCAGGGACGCAGCGATTTCACCAAGGTTTCCGGTGAGTTCCTGCGTCTCCAGCAACTGGCGCCCGCGTGGATGTTGCTGGGCTCCGCCGTCTGGCAGTATTCCTTCGACAAGCTTTTGGCCTCGGAGGAATTCGGGGTCGGGGGCTCTGTCTATGGCCGGGCTTTCGACGCTTCGGAAATCACCGGCGACCAGGGGGTGGCTTTCAAGCTGGAACTGCAACGGGCGTTCCAGATCAAAAAAAAGTTCCTCAAGAGCCTTCAGGCTTATACGTTCTTTGATTTCGGCTCGGTCTGGAACCGGGTCCCCACCTTCACGGGAGCCCGGCAGCAGGACCTCACTTCGGCGGGTGCCGGCGTCAGGTTCAATTTGACCGACGCAATTTCGGGATACGTGGAAATCGACAAACCGCTGAACCGGGATGTTTCCTCGCAGGGGAACCGGGACGCCCGGGTGTTTTTCAGTTTGACCGCGAGACATTAAGGAATTCATGAGCCCTTTACGCAACAGCAAGTCCGTGTTTCCAGACCTCTTTCCGCTGGGGGATAGATCCAGCCCCAATCCCCAATCCATCCCGGTTCTGCATATAACGCATGGCAAAACCGCCCGGCGGGGTGCCCGGCGAGAACGGAAACGCGTCTTTGGCATTCCCAAACGGCCTGACGATAAGCTGATTTTTCTCGTTTCGTTCATGGTTTATTTGTTGGGCATTTTCCCTTCGATACTCTTCGCCCTGCCCGTGGATGGAACCGTCCGGGGGGGGTCGGCCCGGATCAATCAACCTTCCTCGAAAAAACTGGTGATCCACCAGGGCACGGATAAGGCGATCATCGACTGGAGGGGGTTCGGTATCCAAAGTGGCGAGCACGTCGAATTCCAGCTTCCTTCCGCCGGCGGTGTCACCCTGAACCGCGTCACCGGCGGGGAACGGTCGGATATTCTGGGCCATCTCTCCTCCAACGGCAACTTCATGCTGGTCAATCCCAACGGCGTTTTTTTCGGGCCCGGTTCCCGGATCGACGTTCACGGATTGATCGCCACCACCAGCGACATCGCCAATGAGGATTTCATGGCCGGACGCTACAACTTCAGTATTCCCTCTCCGGTTGGCGGACTCGTGGTCAACCGGGGCAGGATCACCGCCTCCCAGGGCGGACTCGTGGCCCTGGTGGCGCCCGGTGTGCAAAACGACGGCGTCATCCTGGCCCGGCTGGGCAGGGTCACTCTCGCCTCCGGAACCACATTCACGCTCGACCTGTATGGGGACCAACTGGTCAACCTCGGCATCGACGGCCGGGTAGCCCATGACCTGACCGGATTGGACGGTAAACCCCTGTCCTCCCTGGTCAGCAACAGCGGGAGCATCTTCGCGGACGGCGGCAGGGTGCGGCTGGATGTCAACGCCGCACGGGATGTGGTGGATAACGTAATCAACATGTCGGGGATCATCCAGGCGCGGACGGCTGTCGAACAAAACGGTTCTATCGTCCTCTTGGGCGGGGACGAGGGCCGGGTCCGCGTTTCCGGGACCCTGGACGCTTCCGGAACCAACCCCGAGGAAACCGGCGGCACGGTGCACGTGTTCGGTGATCGGGTGGGACTGTTCGGCAATGCACGGATCAATATCTCCGGCGATTCAGGGGGCGGAATCTTCCGCTTCGGCGGCGGTTACCAGGGGAAAGGGCCCTTTCCTACCGCCGGCGAGGCCTACGTGGGAAGCGGCGTATCCATCCTGGCCGACGCGATCTCTTACGGGGATGGCGGACGCACCATCATTTGGGCCGACCGGCGCACCCGGTTCTTCGGCAGGGTCCGAGCCCGGGGGGGCAGGCTGCGTGGAAACGGCGGGTTCGTGGAAGTTTCAGGAAAAGAGGAACTCTTCTTCGACGGCTTGGTGGATACCTCCGCCCCGAACGGGGTCACCGGAACCCTTCTTCTCGACCCCGACGAGGTGATCATCGCCAACGGGTCGGGCAGCCCCTCCGCCAGCGGCGCCATCACTTTCACCACCTTCGAAAAAACCCTGGAAGCCTTGTCCGGAACCACCAACGTTCAACTCACCGCCAACAATTCCGTCCGGCTCAACAACCTGTCCGACAACGTCCTGAGTTTCAACATCAGCGGGTCCGTAACCTTCACCGCCATCAACGGCAGCATCATCTTCGACGATCCCAACGACAAAATTCAGACCAACGGGTCCATCAATTTCTCTGCCGGAGGCAGCCTGAACCTGGGGTCCCTCGACTCCAACGACTCGTCCATCACCCTGAAAGGATCGGACCTGATCCTTGGAGGCACTATCAATAGCGGCGCGGCTAACACGTCGATCCTTTCCTCCAATGGAGGCACGATCGGTTTGGGGGCGACGGCGGGGACGATGACGATCAGCGGGGCGGAACTTCAGAACATCACGGCGGCCAACCTGACCCTCGGCAACGCCACCAACGGCGGCATCACGGTGGATAATATTTCCGCCGCCAACAGCGCCAACATCGCGGGCACGGTTACCCTGAACGCCACCGCCGCCAACGCCTCGGTCACCTTCGCCAATGCCGCCTCCACCTTCAACGCGCTCACCGTCAACGCCGGCAACGGCATCGCGGTGAACCAATCGCTCACCGCCGATGCGGGCGGACTGACCCTGAATGGAAACTCGGACAATTCGGGAGGCGGGGCCATCTCGCTCGCGGCCGGATCGAACCTGACCGCCGCTACGGATCTCACCCTCACCGCCGCCACCGGGGGAGTCGCCGCGGCGGGAAACACCACCTTCAGCGCCAACCGCATCACCCTCAACAACGCCATGACCGCGGCGGGAACCGCAAGCTTGAACGCCAATAACGGAATCACGCTCAATGCGGGGATCACCTCGTCCGGCAACCTTAGTCTCGATGGCGACGCCAACAACGCAGCCAACGGCGGCGACAAGATCACCCTCGCAAGCGGCGTCACCCTGGCCTCGACGGGGGGCGGCCTCACCCTGGATGCCACGAACGGGGGCATCTCCGCCGCGGGAGCGGTCACGCTGAACGCGGCGAACGGACTGACGGTGAATGACAGCTTCACCTCCTCGGGGTCCACCACCCTCAACGCGGATACCGATAACAACGGCAGCGGCGTCTTCACCCTGGCCGCCGGGAAATCCCTTTCCACCGGCAACAGCGCCCTCTCCCTGACCGCCGCCGACGCGGCTCTCAACGGCACGATCAACAGCGGCGCGGCTAACACGTCGATCCTTTCCTCCAATGGAGGCACGATCGGTTTGGGGGCGACGGCGGGGACGATGACGATCAGCGGGGCGGAACTTCAGAACATCACGGCGGCCAACCTGACCCTCGGCAACGCCACCAACGGCGGCATCACGGTGGATAATATTTCCGCCGCCAACAGCGCCAACATCGCGGGCACGGTTACCCTGAACGCCACCGCCGCCAACGCCTCGGTCACCTTCGCCAATGCCGCCTCCACCTTCAACGCGCTCACCGTCAACGCCGGCAAGGGGGTAACCGTATCCGGGAATCTGACCACGCAGGGCGCGGCCACGTTCAACACCGACAGCGACGGGAACGGTGCGGGCAGTCTCACCGTGGACGCGGGGAAAAGTCTTGCCACGGGCAACAACCCATTGTCGATCACCACGGCGGATTTGACATTGAACGGAACGCTCAACAGCGGCACCGGGAGCACGACCCTGGAAATTTCAAAGGACGGCGGCACCATCGGCCTGGGGAATGGCGTCACTTGCGGCGGCGCGTGCGGCCTGACCCTGACGCAGACGGAACTCGGGAGGATCAGCGCCGGGAGCCTGGTCCTCGGCGGAGCCACCAACGGCGGAATCACCGTCGACGGGCTGACGGCCGCGGTGCCGGTAACGTTGAAGTCCACGCGCGCGGGGAGTTCAATCGTTTTCACCAACACCGCCTCCTCCTTCGGCGGGCTCGCTCTTGAAGCGGGAACCGGCGGCACCGCCTTCAACGCGGGGGTCGCTCTCACGGGGAACCTGTCTGTCCTGTCGGGAGGTTCCATTACCGGCAGCGCGGCGCTTACTGTAGGGGGAACATCCAGTTTCACCACGCAAACCGCGAACCGTACAATCACCCTGAACACCCCGGCCAATTCCTTCACCGGAGCCGTGAGCCTGACCACCTCCGGAGCGGCGGGTAACGCCACCTTGTCCGCCAACAATGCACTGACCCTGGGAACCTCGACGCTGGGCGGATCGCTCAATATCTCGGTCGCCGGGGGAAATTCGCTGATCGTGAACGGCGTTCAAACTGCCGGAGGGGCCATCACCCTGTTGGCGGCGAAAGACATTACCCTGACAGGAAGACTGGTGACGGCGAGCCCATCAGCCGCGGCGGTCACCCTCACTTCCACCGGGGGCGGTGTCTTCGACGGGGATGCCACCGGCGCGCTGGATATCGACGCGGCCAATGGCGGACTGACCGTCGACAGCGTGACCGGATTCGGAACCGATTCCAACCCCATCGAAACCCGGGTCACCTCGGTGGATATCGACAACACCACCTCCGGGGACGTCAATATTTTCGAGTCGGACAGTTTGAGTATCACCAAAATCAATCACGCGGGGAAGGGGAACGTCAAGGTGTCCTATTCGGGAACTTTGACAGGTACGGCCAACGTTACCGCCGCCAATGGCACCCAGACTTTCATCCGGCGCAATTCCAGGGACCAGATCATTGGGAATACAGGAAAAACTCTCCGAGAACTTTCCACCCAAAAGACAGTCAACCTCGCAAGGGATGTTGAATCGGCTTACGCCCCGGGAGGTGTCCAACCGGGTTCCGACGGCAAAACCGTCGCGCAGAAATTATCGGGACCCGATTTTGGTCCGTTCATCGCGGATATTTTCGATGAGAATTTCGAACTGCTGGAAGTGGCCAGAGGGTCCGGCGGAACTTATAAAGGGTTGAAAGGATTTTCCAATTTTTGGGGTCCTTTGGGAATCAATCGCACCGAGGTGGCGAAGCGGAAGGGTAGGAAGAAGGTTGAGGAAGAGGCTAAAATCAAAAAACGTTCTATCAAGAAAAAAAGGAAATCCGCCCGCGCCCGATCTAAACTTCAGCGGAAACACGCCCGGGCCAAAAGTCTTGGCCGCACCGCGGCGCTTCCCCAGAAACGGTCCAAAAAACCCAAGAGCAGTTTCCTCTTGAACTGGAATCCCCTGAACCTCTTCAAGTAGCCCCCCCCGGGGAGAGGGGATAGGTCGAGGCATCATCGCCAGTCAAGCTTTGTCCAGCATATAACGTATGACAATACCACCAGCGGCGGTTCGCCGCCGGAGGTTTAGATAGGACCCATCTCCCTCGCCTCGGAGTGGGGCCGCCAACCTGTTTTTTTCGCGTATTCGAAATTCAGCTGATACTCCCTGTCGATCAAAGGGATCTTTTCCGTGCGGGGGTAGTCCCTCACTTCCTCGTAAAGCCATTTGAAGGTGTCGTCGCTTTGCAGCCTTGACTGAATTTCCAGAAATGCGGTTTTAACCGGGTCCCGGCGCAACAAGGCCAGGGTGGTCTCACCCAGGCCGAACTGGTCCGCCGCTTTTTGGAAGGCCGTTGGCGGTTCCTCACCATCCGCCAGCCAGTTTTTGATCGCGTCCTCGATTTTGCGGTTTCGTCCCATGTGGGGGGCGTGCGGAAAATCGGGTTTGGAAAGAACCATGAAATCCAGTTGGGGCCAGTAGTTGTTGATGAAATCATCGAAACTCACCGGGATGCCATTGCTGAGGTGGATGTCCCGCGCCCGTTCCGAGGATTGTTGCAGGAGGGTATTATAAACCTGCACGATGTTGTGGGCACAATCGTAAAGCACGGCAAGATGAAAGGAATTTGGGGTTTCCTCGGTGCGGAAGGAATCCATTGCCCGGACCAGGACCACCAGGGCGAAATGCATTTCTTCCATTTTGAGGAAGGCGGCGGTCCAGGGAAACCGGGAACCATACCATTGGGTGATGTCGGCGGGGTAGTCCGTCCGGGAAGAATTTGGCGGGGGCTGATAATCGTTGTCGACGTACAACAGAATATCGTCCAGTTCCTTGTAGGCGAGGTCCAGTCCCGCCCGTACCACGGTATAGGGGAACAGACTCCGTTGGTAATCCATGTAAGCTCTCAAGCCGGGGTCACGGTCTTCCCGGGAATGCTGGTAATTTCTTTGGGTGATGTCTTTGGCGAAAATCAGCAAGGGGTCGTGGTTTCGAAGGATTCAGGGTAAGGGAGCCCCCGGCGGGAAATGCCGGGAAATCATTTTCAGGATGTTCCTTTTTTCCTCGTCGGATAAATTTTCAGCCTGTTTACGGAGATCCGCGATTTGATCGGGCGTCAGGCTGGCCATGCACCGTTGGACCGCCTCCCGCAGGTCGCCCTTCTGGACAGCCTCATTCAGCCAGGATAAATCCAGGGTTCCCAGGGAGGGTTCCGGAGAATTTTCCTTGGGAAGGCCGGACTTTTCCGGTGACCGGAACTCGATATGGTTGCCCTGGATCTTACCAAAAATATTTTCCCCCGCCAGATTTTTCAGCGCCGCAGCGAGGGACGTGCCGTGTTTTTTACAGCTATCGTACACCGGACGGAACGGCAGCCGGACGACTTTTTCGGGAAACCCGTTTTTCCGAATGGAGTGCTTGATGCTTTCTTCAACCTCGGTGGAACGGGGCATAATATTTCAATAGGGGGGGAATTATGAAAAATCCAATCTAACCAATTGTAGTATAATCTCCCCAGCGGTCCCACAAAAATTATTGCGGGGCCGGGATTTAAAATGAGACTTCCACCATCCCCATGGAATAGAGACACGGATCCGGATACCTGGCATTGAAGCGAAAAAAGAACAGCCCATACGATCCCGCGAACAAAATTTCCGGAACCCCCTCTCGCCGGACAAGGCCGGGCCCATCGAAATCTCTGCGTATCGCCATCGCGCAGATCAACACCATCGTGGGCGATTTCAAATACAACGCCCGGAGAATCCAGAGCTGCCTCCGAACTGCCAAAAAATACGGAACCGATGTGCTTTTGTTTCCGGAGCTTACCATCACGGGGTATCCCCCGGAAGACCTGCTGCTCAAGGAAAGGTTTATCCAGAAAAATGTGGAAACCGTGAACCAGGTGGTCCCTCACACGGCAGGCATTACGGCGGTCATCGGTTACGCCGAACCCACATCGAAGGGACTTTATAACTCCGCCGCCCTGGTTTCCAATGGCAAATGGATTGGCAGTTACCGCAAAATGCTGCTTCCCAATTACGGGGTGTTCGACGAAAAGAGGTATTTCAAGGAAGGAACGGTTCCCGTGCGCTTCACCCAAAACGGGGTGACGCTGGGGATGACGGTGTGCGAGGACATCTGGGACGCGGAAGGACCCGGCAAGGCTCTTTGCCTTCAGGGAAACGTGGACGTCCTGCTCAACATATCCTCCTCCCCCTATTTCAAGGGGAAGGGGGAGTCCCGGAAAATCATGATCCAGAACCGGGCCCGGCATTACCAATCCTACATCGTGTACGCGAACCTGGTCGGGGGTCAGGACGAATTGGTCTTCGACGGCCAGAGCCTGGTGGTCGCCCCCGACGGATCCTTGATTCGCCGGGGAAACGCCTTTGCTGAGGAGTTGATCTTCGTGGACCTTGAGGTCTCTCCCAAGTCCCGGACCGGCCCAAGCGGGAAACGCCGGGCCGGCGGCATAAAGTCCTACCACGCCAAAACCGCGCCGCTCCCGGCGGGGCCGGGGAAAAAACAAAAACCCCTTCCCCGGCATGAAGTCCGCCGCCTGGGAGAGGTGGAGGAAATTTACCGGGCCCTGGAGCTCGGCACCCGGGATTATATCCTCAAAAACGGGTTCAAGACCGTGGTGATCGGATTGAGCGGCGGGGTGGACTCGTCGCTAACCGCCGCCATCGCCCGGGACGCCCTGGGGCCGGAAAACGTGGTGGGGGTTTTGATGCCTTCTCCCTATACGTCCAGGGAAAGCATGGCCGATTCGCACACCCTCGCCGCGAATCTGGGAATCCAAACCTTCACGCTTCCCATTGAATCCGCCATGAAGGCCTATGAATCGATTTTGTCGGAGGTTTTCGAGGGCACCGCCCCAGACGTTACCGAAGAGAATCTGCAGGCGCGGATTCGCGGGAACCTGCTGATGGCCCTCTCAAACAAGTTCGGCTGGCTGGTCCTGACCACGGGCAACAAGAGTGAACTCAGCGTGGGGTATTGCACCCTTTACGGCGACATGGCCGGAGGATTCGCGGTCATCAAAGACGTGCCGAAGACCTGGGTGTACGATCTGGCCCGGTGGGTCAACCAACGAGAGGGATGCCCCATGATTCCAGAAAACATCCTCACCCGGGAACCCTCGGCGGAACTCCGACCGGATCAAAGGGATACGGACTCCCTGCCCCCCTATTCGCGCCTGGACGCGGTTCTCACGCGGTACATTGAAGATGACTGCTCGCTGGAAGAGTTGTGGGGACTGGGCCTTCCCCGCCGGGAAATCCGCCGGGTGGCCCGCATGGTGGATACGAATGAATACAAGCGGCGGCAGGGACCGCCCGGGATCAAGATCACCCCCAAGGCGTTTGGCAAGGACCGCCGGCTTCCCATCACCAACCACTATAAGGGCTGAAAGAACGGGATTTTCCAAGGTGGATCTGTGATAAAATGGACCCGCGATTCCACCTGAAAGAAAAAATCTCACTCAACAATTGCGGGAGGTCTGTTATGAAAAAGAAGATCGGTGTGGTCCTCTCCGGGTGCGGGGTTTATGACGGTTCCGAAATTCATGAAGCGGTCATCACCCTTCTGGCTATCGACCGGGCCGGGGCGGACGCTGTCTGCATGGCGCCCAACGTGGACCAGATGCACGTCATCAACCACATGACTGGAGAGGAAATGAAAGAGGAAAAACGGAACGTGCTGGTGGAGTCGGCCCGCATCGCCCGGGGAAACATCAAGGACATCGCCACGGTCAACGCCGTCGACATCGACGCGTTATTCTTTCCCGGCGGGTTCGGGGCCGCGAAAAACCTGTCTGACTTCGCCGTGAAAGGGGAAAACTGCTCGGTGCATCCGGAAGTCGTCCGCCTGGTCCGGGAATTCGCCGCGGCGCATAAACCGCAGGGGGTGGCCTGTATCGCGCCCGCCATGATGGCTAAAATTTACGAAGGAGAAACCGCGCATCCCACGCTCACCGTCGGGAACGATGAGGATAACAGCCAGAAAATCGAGATCATGGGTAGCCGGCACCAGGCTTGCGGGGTCCGGGAAATCGTTTTGGATCAGGAAAACAAGATCGTTTCCACTCCGGCCTACATGCTGGGTAAAAACATCTCGGAAGTGGCCGAAGGAATAGAAAAATCCGTCCAGAAACTGGTCCAAATGATCTCCTCCAGTGAGTAGAGCCCGGGGCGGGCGGAGTGCCTCCGCAGGCAACTTGTCATACGTTATATAGCGGACTAATATCGATGGGCGATTGAGACAGGACCCATTTCCCACCGGGCGTGGCCCGG
>JBHHVU010000020.1:0-48219 GCA_046754465.1 Nitrospinaceae bacterium
GCGTGGATTGAAACCCGGATGACAGCGGCCTGACCATCTTCGCATTTGAGTCGCCCCCCGTGCGGGGGCGTGGATTGAAACAGATGGAAATAAAATTAATGAGGTCACACCGGGAGTCGCCCCCCGTGCGGGGGCGTGGATTGAAACTCACCGATCTCAATCGCCTTGCCTTCGGCCCCATAGTCGGCCCCCGTGCGGGGGCGTGGATTGGGAATGCAAAATCCCCCCGGCCCCCTTTAAAAAGGGGGGATAAAGAGGCTCCCCCTTCTCTGAAGGGGGCGGGGGGGATTTCAAATCTCCATCCATTAACATAAAACATTATAACTTATGCGTTCTTCCTCTCCCTCAGGCCGGCCCCCATTATGGGGCTTCCGGGTTACACGTCGATGACGTCGTCGTCGCGGGAATGGGGTTCTCTATAGGGCTTGGGCTGGGACGATGGATGGTTGGACGTGCGGGTTCTCCACCGGGCTCTCTGGATGAAGCCCACGATGGATAGCACCGCTCCCGCCAGGAGGGCGATCATGAATACGGTGAACGCGAAAAAGAACAGCAGACAAAGGGTGACTATGATCCCCAGGATCAAAAATATCCGGTTCTGGAGGGGTAAAGGTTTTATGCTCGTTGTTTGATAGATTGGCATTGCTTTAGGCCGGGTTGGTGTTTTTTTTGTCCGCCTGGTTTGTTATGATGGGGCATGGTCGATCTGCCTTTCATTATTTTACCCTGTCCTAGCTGCGGGGTCAAAAACCGGGTGCGCGGTTTTGACCCGGATTCCACCCCGGTGTGCGCTAAATGCAAGACCCGGCTGTTGAGCCCGGATGAAAACGAGGTGCACGCGAAATACGGACGGTCCTTGAATAATTTTTTCGATTTGCCGGACCCGGAGGTGCGCCCGAAGAAGGACGATTGACCGCCCCCCCTACGGGACAGGTTGACGTTTTAATTGGATTTGTTGGATTGAAAGGTTCTTATGGATACTCCAGAAATGATTACCCGGTTTTTGAAGGACAAGCTGGATGCCCTGCACGTGGGCATCATCGATGAAAGTTATTTACACCGCGGCCACAAGGCCGCCGGCGGGGGAGGGCACTATAATATCACGGTGGTTTCTCCCCAATTCGAGAACGTGAACCCCCTCGACCGGAGACGCATGGTTTACAGCGCCCTGGACGGCGCCATCAACGGTACTCCTAAATTGATCCACGCTCTGCAGATCAAGACTTACACCCCCGGTCAATGGCAGGAGGCGCAAGGGGCGTGACGCCCGGTCTCCGGGTCCTCTCTGTTTATTCCCTGTATATTTCCAATTCTTCGCAGTTCTTGAGGTTTTCCGATTCGGTCAGGGCTTTGTAACCGTTGCTGGTGATCTGGTTTTTATACAGGTCCAGCTTGAGGTATTTCTTGCTCTGCTCGGATTCCGCGAATGCTTTGGCACCCGCGTCACCGATAGCATTCCCGAACATGCTGAGGTTGGTGAGTTTGGGCAGCCTGCTGGATTGGGCGATGGCGATGGCGCCGTCGTCGCCGATTTCGTTATGGTTTAAGTTCAGGTGCTCCAGGCTTCCCAGGTAGGGGGAGTTCGCCAGAGCTTCCGCGCCCTCGTCGCTTGCTTGATTGCTTGGAAGAACCAGTGTTTTGATTTGGGCGAGGATCGGATTTTGGGCCAGCTGCATCAATCCCCGAACCCCAAGAAATTTTTCACGCAGGGCCAGGACCTCTCCGTTCTCGGTTAAATTTTCCTTGATCAAATCGTCGATTCTGCTCATTCCGGCCTCCGGATTATCGTTTGACTCCCCTATCGCATGAAAGGGATTTATTTTTGGTTTGGGTGTTCTTATCTTATCAGATAATGTCCCATGGCGACCGGTTTTTGCCAGGAAAATTTTTTGGACAGGGGTTTAAGGAGGGATGAAAAAAGCCGGTCCCAAGGGAACCGGCTTTTAATTTATGGTCAAACCACCCGGGAAAAATCTTCAGAGTAGGGGATCGAGAAAGAGTCCTTCCTTTTTCCAGCTTTCGATTTCTTCCTTGGTGGGAACGGGTGGAATGGGTTTTTTCTCTTTTCTTTTTTCCAGGGGATCGTGAAAGGTTCGCGCATAGGCCTCGGCTTTCCACAAATAGAGATGGGGAAAGATGGTACCCCAGGGGGCCATGGGCGTCCCCACCACTCCGCGGGTGACCCGTTTGTACCACAGCCAGTCGGGCCAGTCCTTGAGGGGTTTTTCCAAATGGTCGGGCATTTTAGTCGTGTCGATTTTATCGGGATTCCGGAAATCCAGCGCCCCGGTCATGATGGGAACGCCGTCCTTGCCGTGGCAAACGGAGCAGTTCAATCCCTCGGTGGCGGGTTCCCTCCCTTCAAAAACGACTTGCCCCTCGGAGACGATTTTGGGATCGTCCCACCAGGTCCACTGCTTTCCCAATTTGCCTTCCACGGGGATATGGGTGGGATCTCTCAACGTTTTTAAATAGGAGACCAGGGCACTCAACTCATCGTCACTGAGGTCATCCCCGTAATAGGTGGGCATGGCCTTTTTGGATTTGGGGTCATCGAATCCGGGGGCCTGTTTCTCCCTCGGTTTGAGAATTTGTCCTTTAATATAATCCTCGGGGTACAAACCGATTTGTTTGGTCCCCAGGTTGGGCCCGCGGTCGGAGTTTCCTTCCCAGAAGACCTTGTGACAGTTGAAGCATTTGTTTTGTTCGAAAACTTCTCTTCCCGCCTGGATCACCTCTGGGCCGGCAAGACCGCTCAACTTTATCGGGGGTCTATTCAGTTTGTCGATTTCGACCTGGGGGTTGAATTGGGGAAGTTGGGCGGTGATGACAATAAAAAGGACCGACGCGAGAGCGTAGGTTGTGATCAGGCGGCGGACCCAGGCCCCCTTGGACGCTTCGGGTTTCAATGAGCGCAAATCGAGGAGGATGAAAAAGGCCAGGCCCACGATGGAAAAGGTGACAAATTCAATTTGCCACCAGATGGGGAAACCATAGTAACCGGAGACAAACCAGATAATGATTCCGAGAATAAAAATGACCGGAACCTTGAATTTTAAATTCTGGAAAAAGCTCTTCTCCTGAAACTGACTCATGGATAACGCCAAAAGGATGGCATACACCATGGCGATTAAAATTATGGCGGTCACGCCTTTTTTGACGCCGGGGGCCAGGCCTAAAGCGCCTCCACCGAACCAAGCGATCAGGGCAAAAATAAGTCCGATAGGTACGATCTTGCCCAGTTTCTGCACAAAGGATTTTTGTTGCATTCCTGCGCTCCTACTCATTGATTATTCCGCCATTTGCGGCGTGGCTTGTTCCGGAAGGGCTTCCGGCTTTTTCCTGGTTTTGGGATATTTGATCGCAAGCCAGATGGTCGCGGTCATGATCAAAAAGAACGTCCACACAATGGTGGTGACGAAAAATCCGGAATCCCCCAAGGTGGGGGTGAATTTTTCCGGAGTAATATCTTTGAATACCTTATAAATATGCCAATTCATCCGGGACAGTTCACGGATGGTGCCCATCCAGCTCATCAGCCAGATATCGGAAAATCCAAGAAAAATCAGAACGTAAACGCCCATGGGATTGATTTTCCCATAATGGACTTTCCCCGTTTTCGTGGCGATGGTGTAAAAAATGTAATTGATGAAGGTTACGGTGACCAGGGTGAATGCGGCGGTATTCTTGGATATCATCAGGGCCAGGAAGGCCAGGTTGTCTGGCAACACCATATCGGGATTCATTCCGGGTTCGGGAAGCATGGTGGCAAAGAAGCGCCGCGGGGTGAACCAAATGGATGCGGAAAGGATAATGAGTATGAATCCGAACTTCATCGCGGGAAAGAACCGTTGGGCGTTTTCGATCCGTTTCATGCTGACCCACATATAAATATTGCTGGCGCTGAACATGATGCCGACCAGCAAGCCTTGAACCAGCATGAACATGGATTCGCGGTCGGACATGATATACATGCCGATGGTGGCGTCGTATTCGTAGATTTCGCGGACGAAGATATACCCCATCGCCGGCAGGGGAATCATGATGCCGACGCCGATGATATTCCCCATGTAGCCGACCCAGTCGTAATATTCCTTTTCCTCTTTGTTGGAGGACCAAAGGTACATGTAAGCCCCGATGATCGCCACCATGTATCCGCCAAACGTTCCGTTCCCCACCAGCCGGTGATAATTGAGCGGCATCCAGGTATTGGTGGCGATACGGGCGAATTCGCTGATGTTCTGGAGATCCCCAAGGGGTTTGGGCGGGGTCTGCATGAACGTGGCGGGTCCATCCAGGGCGCACAGCAGGGACAACCCCAGGACGTTGAGAATGACCCCGGTGACGATATGCCTGCCCTTTTTATTTTGCTGGTTGAGGGGATCCCATGAGTACACATAGATGTACATGACGATGGTTTCCAATATGAACAGGGTGGGGTAGCCCACCATGAACAGCATCGGAAACGATGACACCAGGTAGGTGATGAAGTCCTTATATAGGACCAGCATCACAAAGAGGAACAATCCGCCGGACACCGCCGTGAAACTGTAACAGATGCCGATGACTTTGGTGATTTCATGAGCCAGCCGCTCGAATTTGAAGTCGGCCTTGGCGAACATGATCATATTTGCTAGGACTCCACCCGCCAATCCATTGACCAGGGCGAGGATCAAACCGGAGGTTTCGAGATGTTCGACCGGAACCAGGGGAATGGCGATGACCGTGCCGAATATGGCGGCGACCAGGCCGGAGGCCTTGACGTTCATCAAGCGGTGAAAATAATTGATGAAACTGACGATGAGCGCACCGAAAGCACACGAGTACAATCCGTAAAGGACGCCGTGGTGGATTCCGATGATGATTTCGCCGACGATTCCAATGACGGTTCCTATCAGGATTCCCAGAAAAACATTTGACAGGATGATCGCTTTCCGGACGCCCTGGGTCCGGCGCGCGCCCATGACCTCCATTATGACGACGAACATGGGGCAGCCCAGGATGAACGACGCGAAAAGGATATGCATCTGGGCGGCAAACCAGGTGAACTTGCGGTTGCTGAGTCCAAAAAATGAGAAGGGCTTAAATTCGGTTTCCTTGGCAAGCCCGATGTCGGTTTTCCAGGAATCATCTTCCTCTTCGGCTTTTTCTTCATCGCCTTCCTCGGCTTCTTCCTCATCTCCCTCTTCGATATCCCCGAAATCCTCGAAATCCTCGAAATCTTCCGAGTCCTCTTCCTGGGCGTAGGCCAGGGAGGGACCGGCAAAACCGACGGCTGCTTGAGAAGGGGCTAAAATTGCCGGGACCGTATGAACCAGGAAATAGGCAAGGACGAGGGCAAAAACCGCTTTCATGAGCGATGATGATTTTCTAGGGGTACCAGAATTATCCATTACGGGCTCCCTTAAAAGCCAAAGCTGGGAAATAAAATAATTGAAAAGTGTTATTTTTAAATCATATTTTTTTTGAAACAAGGCTAAGGATTGATCCAAGATGAAATTTTACATCAACCGGGCGGCTGGGCAAAAATAAAATCCGATATCGGTGAATATCCCGTTCGTGTCGTTCTAAAAATAGTTAACTTTTGCTGTAAACTAATGCCTTACGGGCTTCAAAGATGTAGAGAAATATCATAGAGGTTGGGTAAAGTCAAGGGAATTAAAGTCATAAAAACGTTATGTTTGCTGGCTTTGGGGAGGGGGGGGCGGCTGGGGTTGACTTTGTAAAAAAGGGGGGAAATTTTTTCAGGGTGGGGAGGAATCGTCCTTGGAGGCGGAGTAATTCGCGGAATCCAGGGGCATGATAAGGACCCCGAACCCCATGGCGGTGAAAAAGATGGAAGCCAGGCCCACGAAAATCCGCGGCCATTGGCTGGAAATATGGGCGACCGAATATACGAACAGAAATCCGCCAAGGGTCATCAGAATCAGACCGGTGACTCGAATGGCCCATTTACTCATTATCGAAATCCTCGATTTGCAACGCTTTTTTCCTGCGGTCGATCAGAATCAGGTTGCGGATATAAATAATGGATCCCACGCTTTGTCCCAAGATGAATACCGGATCTTGCCGGTGGATGGAATAGGCCAGCAACACCAGGCTTCCTCCAATACTAAAATACCAGAAGGCCAGGGGGATGGTGCTTTCCTTGCGTTTTTCGGAAACGATCCATTGAACCAGAAACCGCATGAAAAAGCAGGTTTGTCCAACCAAACCAATGATTACCCAGTGGGTGGCCGTCATTTAATCCTCCTCGATAATATCATAATTCAATTGCCTTCGTTTCATCCAGCGAATGACCAGGAGGTCCAGAAAAGAAGAAAACAGGCGGTTGCGGATATTGTATTTGGACTGACCGTGAAGACGAGGATGATGGCTGACCTTCACTTCCGTGACCTTGAACCCATCCATTTTCATCAGGGTGGGGAAGAACCGGTGCATTCCTTTATAAATTTTTATGCCGTCGAAACAAGTCTTGCGGAACGCCTTGAGCGAGCAGCCGGTATCGGCGATGTTCTCCTCGCTCAAATTGTTGCGGACGGCGTTGGCGATTCTGGATGAAATTTTGCGGATCCAGGGGTCGTTGCGTTCATGCCGCCAGCCGCAGACCACGTCATAGTCCCCGATCTTTTCCAGCAACAGCGGAATGTCGGCGGGGTTGTTTTGCAGGTCGGCATCCATGGTGACGATCACCTTTCCCCGTGCCGCCTTGAATCCGGCCGCAAACGCGGCGGATTGCCCGTGGTTGTGTCCGAAACGAATCAGGCGAATTCGGGGGTTATGCTTTTTCAAGGCGCGGACCAGGCCCGCGCTGCCATCCTCGCTTCCATCGTCCACGAATAGGATCTCGTAAGGCCGATTCAGCGGGGAGAGGTGCTGTTCCAATCCTTCTTCGAGAAACACCAGGTTTTCCCTTTCGTTATATACAGGGATGACAATGGAAAGTTCAAGGGGACCTGTTTGGGGCTCGTGTTTATCAGAGTTCATTAATGATGGATCCTGGTTGATCGGTTCATTGGGGAGTTGGAAGGGAGACCGGGGAGGATTGCGCCGCCAGTTGGCCGCAAGCGCCCAGGATATCGGCGCCACGGTTTTTGCGGATGAACGCGGAATAGTGCCTGGAAATGAGGTGATTCTGGAAAGAGAGAACCCGTTCTTCCGAAGGCGCCCGGTACTCCCGGGAAAAGCTGGGGTTGAATGGAATTAGATTAATCTTGCAGGGAATGCCCCTCAGTAACCGCGCCAGCCGTTTGGCGTCTGCGTCACCGTCGTTGATTCCGGCGAGAAGCACATATTCGAAGGTCAACCGCCGCGTGGGTTTTAAAGGATAATCCCGGAGGCAGGCCAGAAGGGTTTCGATAGGATATTTTTTATTGATGGGCATGATCCTGTCGCGGGTGGCGTTGTCGGTTGCGTTTAAGGAAATGGCGAGATTCACTGGAAGGTTTTCGTTCTGGAATGCCTTGATTTTGTCAACCAGGCCGGAAGTGGATACGGTAATTTTTCGGGTGGAAATCCGCATGGCTTCCGGGGATATCATGAGCCGGAGAGCGTCAACGAGGGCGTTGAAATTGTCCAGGGGTTCCCCCATTCCCATGATCACTACGTTGGTGACCCGGTCCGATTCCGAAAGGTCCTCGTTGACGCGTAAATATTGGCCGACGATCTCGCTGGCGGTCAAATTTCTTTTCAAGCCCAAGGTGGCGGTTTGACAAAAAGAACAGGCCAGGCGGCATCCCACCTGGGTGGAAATACAGAGCGTTTTTCGTGGGCCGGCTGGCATCCAGACGCTTTCAATGGCGGCCCCGTCTTCCATCTCCATTAGGTATTTGATCGAACCATCCCGGGAAGAGGCCTTGTCCACAACACGGGGCAGGGAAATCCGGAAGGTCTCCCGCAACCGGTTTCTCAAATCCTTGGAGAGATTGGTCATCTGGCCGAAATCCCGGGCGCCGTGATGGTAGACCCAGTTGAAAATCTGATAAACCCGGTAAGGTTGGATTTCCCAATGAGAAAAAATTTCCAGGAGTTTTTTTTCGGGGGCGCCGATTAAATTTTCCATTCCCATCGAGGTAAAAAAGAGTTATATTGTTCGGGCGTAATCCGTCTGATACGCGAAGGGTTCCATTTGCGGTCAGCCAAATCTTGTAGGCCCATGGAGGAGGCCACCCGGTATTTTTTTCCCACGCCTTCTCTTCCTTTCAACGCGGCACTCGCCTTAACCTACTGTTTTTAAACCTTTTATATTCTTTCAAGGATTTCCGGTACGTTTTCCCTAAAAAACCCCTAACCCAGCCAGAATCGTTTTATCCCATTGAAAAATAAGCCTTTAACAATTTCCCTTCTTCCGTGGCACAAATCATGAATTGTTTAATGACCATGAAATTGTCCGATTGTTACAGGATATTAAATGTTTCTCCCCATGTGAAGTGGGAAGAAATCAAAAAATCCTACCACGTTCTTGCCCACCGCTATCATCCCGACTTGCACCCCGGCAACCTGAAGTATGAGTCCAAATTCAAGGAAATCACCCTGGCTTTCAAAATCCTTGAAACGCATTTCCAGACTCGCAATCCTTCCGCGAAAGGGGAGATTCCCCGTCAATATAATATTCGCCCGGAACCGTCGGCTATGGAAGGAAATTCCCACCCTATCCAGGCGTCCCCGTTGGAAAATTCGGAGATCGATCTTCCCGATTCGATACTGGAACCCTCCCGGCGGAAAAGGGGAATCGGGTATTGGTCCCGGAAGCTGCAGGAAATTCTCATGGAATACGAGAGAAAAATCTTTTTGCTGGATATCAAAAAAGAAATCCGTATCGATTCCGCCACCATGGCGCATGGGGGGGTGGTCCGGGTGCGAAAGGGAAAAGAGAGCTTTCAGGTCAAAATCCCTTCAGGGTCCTGGAGACGCATGGCCCTGAGAATTCCCGAAAAAGGGGAGCCCAGCCTCTTTGGCAAAAAACGCGGGGACCTGCTTCTCAACATCCACGTCACCCAGTCCAACGATGTTCATATCGGCGATTCCATGTTTTTTTATGATATTAAAGTCCCAAGGAACAAAATCCTCGGGAGCAGGGTCCTCACACTGGATTCCGTTCATGGTCCCATCAAATTCATTCTTCCCCGGAATACGGAGGACGGTCAGGCGTTTGTCTTGAAATCCAAGTCCCGCCCCAAGGCCTCCCGGTACATCAGTCACATCGTGACCATCCATTTCACCGGATGACTATCGGGTTCAAGTCTTGAAAAAATAATTCAAGCCGATATTCACCAAAACCACGCCATCTAAAAGAGCAATGATAATAGAGGTTCCGAGAAGCCCAAGAAGGGAAGGGGAAGTTTCTTTCCTTTTTTTCCATCCCAACCACCATCCGATGATGAGAAGGCTAAAAACCGCCCCGGTCAGGGCGGAGGCGGTGGTTACAAGAATGGCCCGGCTGATCACGATATCCGGGGCCATGTGACTCAAAAGGGAGACCGGCCAAATCAAGGAAGCCAGGCTCAGAAAATAAGCTGCGAACAGCGGCAGATGGTTTTTGTCCCCGAACCGGATCATGAATCGGACCCCCAGGATGAGCAGAATGGCGATGAGCCCGAAGAGAAAATAATCGTTCCGCCTTTGTTTGGCCTGCTCGGAGCGGATGTGGTTGAGGGCGCCCAGAACATAGCGCGAAACTTCCAGCTCATCCATTTCGTAGAATCCTCCCTGGTCCGTATCGTAAGCAAAGACTCGCGCGGTTGTGGATTCGGCGGGAAGGGCGATGGCCCGGTATTTGTCCTTGCCGGCGGATTCAATTTCCAGGTACACGATGCCGGTATGATATTTCAGGTTGTATTTATCAATTTCGGCCAGGTTGCGGGCGTATCTATTTTTTTCCTTGTGGTAGGCCTCCTGGATATTCATCAGGTCCTGTAACGCCTTCCGGGCTTGAAAATCGGCGCTGGTCTCGAATATCGGGGAACAGGCGCAAAGAAAAATCAGCAGGATCGATACCAAACCAACCCTTGAAATGGTAAAATTCGTCATGAAATCGTAGGACTTTAATTGTTTGATTTGTAAGGGTTCAACTATATAACACAAGAAAACGGCAGGCGCAAGTGACCTCCGGGGCGCGTATTTGAATCGTCAGCGGGAAACGCGGGAAGCGGAAGATTACCTGAAAAGAATATCATGAATTCACATTCGATCTGGAAACAAATAAAATTTGTCACCGGCAACGCGAACAAGGTGCGCGAGGCCCGGGAAATCCTCGGCATGGAGGTGGAACAGGTGACCTTGGACGATTTGTACGAGATCCAAACCTGCGACCCCGTTGAGATCGTGCGCGGTAAGGTGCTTCAGGCCCACAAGATCCTCCAGTGCCCGGTCCTGGTCGAAGACTCGGCGCTGGTCTTTGCCGCCTGGAAGTCCTTGCCGGGAGCCCTTGTCAAGTGGTTCGAGGACAACGTCGGATGCGCCGGCATGTTGAAGATGCTCGAATCCTTCGAAAACCGCAGAGCCCTGGCCCTGTGTTGCGTCGCCCTTCATGATGGAAAGGAAATCCGCGTGGCCACGGGGGAAGTCCACGGCACGATCGCGGACCGCGTTCGGGGAAGCCACGGTTTCGGCTGGGACGTGATTTTTATTCCTGAGGGCGGTTACCGGACCTATGCGGAAATGAATCCCGAGGAAAAAAATGCCGTTTCCCACAGACGGCGCGCGTTTGAATCCCTTAAGACGATGTTGAATCTCCCTCTTTAACTTATTTCATCAGTCCGCCAGTTCCTCAAGATTTTCATGCAGAGATTTCATCCACAGGCAATAATCATTCAACTTGGAATAAACCGCATCGGCGCTGGGTCCTTGCAGTTTATGGGATATCCGTTGATAAGATTCGACCATTTCCTTCCACTCGGCGGCGGGGTCCAGCCAGTGATTTTCGGCGGCCAGTTCAAAATATTCATGGGGGGACCCACGGGTCTGGCTCCGTTCGGCGGCAAAGGTGTGCAGGCACTTCAGGGCCAGGCCGCAGGTGAATCCGAATCGTTGCAGGGAGGCGTCCCGGTAATAATCGGTTTTTTCATTTTTCAGAATTTCCTCCAACCGATGGATAGACCAGTCGAAGTGCGTCAACAATATCCGTGGAGTGGGCTGTGAAGGCATGTTTCCAACCGAACCGTATGGATCAAAGGAATTAAATTTCCATTTTATCACAGCCGCCCGCATTGGGATTCCCTGGAATGCGCGGGGAAGGCTAAAAAAGTTCTCGGGGGATTCGAGTTCTAACGCCACCCCCTTAGAGGAAGAACCTTTGAAAATGGAATCTAAAGATGATAATTTAACCCCTTTGATCCGCTATTATTTTCCAACTTTTCCTGATTTTCGAGGGATTCATTGAGTCCAGGCAGCAACATTCGTTTTGTCGACAATGGGGATGGAACCGTGACCGATTTACAAAACGGGTTGATGTGGACTCAAACCGACACCATGAATGATATGGAAAAATGGGTGAACTACCAGGATAGTTCGGATTATGTGAGGGATTTGAATTTGAAAAAATTCGCCGGGTACGACGATTGGCGTCTGCCAACCAGGGACGAGTTATCCACCATCTACGACCCTTCCTTTTCGATCAAGGATAAATTTGGCAAGGATATTCACATCAGCGGCTGTTTTGCCCCCGGGGGGGGATTTTCCATGGTCGCCGAACTGGTGAGCGGGCGCCCCAGGACCTGGGTTTTCAACATTCGTGAGGGGGAGTATTCCCAGCCCGATGGATTGTGGACCCTCGCCGAAGCCGCCCGGGCCGTGCGCACTATCACGCCCGGCGACCTAAAATCCAAAGGTCAATAACTGAAGGGGTATTCCCATGAGCGAAATTTATCCACCGCCGAAAACGGTGGTCGAAACAGCTTATATCAACAGCATGGATCAGTACTGGGAAATGTACGAACGCTCCCTCGCCGACCCGGATAGCTTCTGGGCCGGGGAAGCGGATAAGTTCGTATGGTTCGAGAAGTGGAACAAGGTTCGTGATTACAATTTCAACCTTAAGGCGGGGGGAATAAAATTAGAATGGTTCCAGGGAGGTAAAACCAATATCACCACCAATTGCCTGGACCGCCATCTCGATTCCCGGGGGAACCAGGCCGCCATCCTCTGGGAAGGAAACGAGCCGGGAGAGAACCGCACCCTTACCTACCGTGAACTCCATGAGCAAGTCTGCAAATTCGCCAATGTGCTCAAAAAACACGGCATCCAAAAGGGCGACCGGGTGACTCTTTACATGCCCATGGTGGTGGAACTTGCGGTCGCCATGCTGGCTTGCGCCCGGATCGGCGCCATTCATTCCATCGTTTTCGGCGGATTCTCCGCCTCATCCCTGGCGGAAAGGATCCATGATTCCTCTTCCAACTGCCTGATCACCACCGACGGGGGCTTTCGAGGAGCCAAACCGGTTCCCCTCAAGTCTAATGCCGATGAGGCCATCGAAAAGGCCCGCAAACAGGGGAAAAATATCCGGACCTGTATCGTGGTCAAGCGCGTGGGGGAGAAAATTTCCACCGAAATGACTCCCGGCCGGGATTTTTGGTGGCACGAGGAGATGGAGAATGCCTCGCCTGAATGCGAGGCCGAGTCCATGGACGCCGAAGATCCGTTATTTCTGCTTTACACCTCCGGTTCCACCGGCAAACCCAAAGGGGTTCAGCACAACGTGGGCGGCTACATGGTGTACACCGCGATCACCCACAAATATATCTTCGATTATCACGACGGGGATATCTGGTGGTGCACCGCCGACATCGGCTGGGTGACGGGTCATTCGTATATCGTTTACGGACCGCTGGCCAATGGCGCCACCACCCTCATGTTCGAGGGGATTCCGACATACCCGGAAGCGGGCCGATTCTGGGAGGTGGTGGACAAACACCGGGTGACCCAGTTTTATACAGCTCCCACGGCCATCCGGGCGCTCATGGCGCACGGGGACGAAATTCCGGACCGCTATGATCTGTCGTCTCTAAAGGTTCTGGGCTCCGTGGGGGAACCGATCAACCCCGAGGCCTGGCGTTGGTACCACAAGCATATCGGACGAGAACGGTGCCCCATCGTGGACACTTGGTGGCAGACGGAAACCGGCGGCATTTTGATCACCCCACTTCCCGGCTGCACCCCCACCAAGCCCGGGTCCGCGTCCTTCCCGTTTTTCGGGATCCGGCCGGTGGTGATAGAGGCTGAAACGGGAAAGGTTTGCGATGGCAATGGGGTATCCGGGGTCCTTGCGATTGCCGAACCCTGGCCGGGACAGGCGCGGACGATTTTTGGGGATCACGATCGCTTTGAAGAGACCTACTTCAAACTTTACCCTGGGTATTACTTTACCGGGGACGGTTGCAGCCGGGATGAAGACGGATACTATTGGATTACCGGGCGGGTGGACGATGTCATCAATGTTTCCGGCCACCGCATCGGCACCGCCGAGGTGGAGTCGGCCCTGGTTCTGCACGCCGCGGTCTCCGAGGCCGCCGTGGTCGGTTATCCGCACCCCATCAAGGGTCAAGGAATCTACGCGTATGTCTCGTTGATGGATGGAAGGGAATACAACGACGGCCTGGGCCAGGAACTCAAGAAATTCGTGCGTGGGGAAATCGGCCCTATCGCCACCCCCGATGTCATTCAATGGGCGCCCGCGCTGCCCAAGACCCGGTCCGGCAAGATCATGCGCCGCATCCTACGGAAGATCGCCGCCAATGAAGCAGACCAATTGGGCGATATTTCCACGCTCGCGGATCCATCGGTGGTGGAACAATTGAAGGTGTCTTACAGAAAATTAGCCAACATGGGCTAGATTGAAGGGACTCGGGAAGGTAAACGAGGGCAGGGGAGAACAGCTCGGGGCAAAGGGATCATGGAGTCGAACCAGGGTTCAACTCCATGACTTTTCACCACATTGTGAAAAAAGAAAGGTGCCCCTCCCTCCCCACAAATGCTTGAGCGCAAATACCGATAATAGTCTAAAGGAGTAAAATTAAATTTTACCAATTTCCCTCGATTTGTCAACCCATTCTTTTGATTTCATTAAAAATATCCGATTTTTGGCTAATTCGGACCAACCGTCTCCGGGCCCGGGGTTTTTGCCAGTTTGGGAATGGGGGGCGTGTTGATCGTAGGCAGACTTTGCAGGGCGATTTGTTGCTTGAGCTGGGCTAACCCCTTATTAGATAGAATGTTAAGGGGCTCCAGCTTGAGGGCGGTGGTGAAGGCCACCCGGGACTCCGCAAGCCGGTTCAATTTCAGATGGGTCCACCCAAGGCCGTCGTAGGCATCGATCCGGTCTGGGTGGAGCGCCAGTTCCTGTAGAAACCAGGTCACTGCTTCCCGGTAATGGCCCAGCCGATAGAAAGCCCGGCCCAATTTGGTCCGCGCGGTGGTCGGTATTTTGATCATGCCGTCCCGGGAAGCGTCGGGCATCGCCTCCACCACCGGTTCGGGATCGGGATTGATGCTCAAGGCCTGTTTTAAATACCCGGCCGCTTCAACGTAGCGCTCCTTCCGGAACAGGATGTAACCGATTCCCTTGCGGGCTTCCGATTTGTCAGGCTGCTCCTTCAGCGAGAGTTCAAACATCTCCAGGGATTTTTCCAAATCGTCGCGGCGGTAAAAGGCCCAGCCCATGCGGTTGAACACCTGCCATCCGAACCGTTCGCTCTTGAGCATTTTTATAAATGGGTCCGAAAGGGCTAAATTTGGATCGAGGGAGATCGATTTCAGAAAAAATTCAACCGCCAGGTCCGGGTCTCCGGAACGGTAATGGATCCATCCCAAGCCCATGTAAGGCGAAGCTCGTAAGGGATGGTTTTTCAGTTCCCGTTGAAAATATTCCCGCGCAGGTTTTTGTTTCCAACCTCGCAGCACGCTCTCATCCAGTTTGTAGCCGATTTCCCTGTCGCCGGGCCGGGCGGTAAAAACCATTTGCAGATACTTCGCGGCCTGGTTGTAATCCTTCAGCGCATAATAGGAATGGCCCATGCCCCGGGCGGCCTCGATTCTAAAGTCGGGATGCACCATGGCCCGCTGGAATTTTTCGATCGCCAGGCGATAGTGGCCTTTTTGAAACTGGCTCCAGCCCAGTCCGTTGTAGGCATGCGCCTGGGTTCGCCCCAGGGGCTGGGGCGGGGGATGGTCTTCCAAATATTCAAAGTAAATTCGGGCCGCCTTTTTGAAGTCTCCCTTTTGGAGCGCCTGACCGGCCTCGTAAAGGCTGGGATGAAGGAAT
Organism: Nitrospinaceae bacterium; assembly: GCA_046754465.1. Classification (GTDB taxonomy): domain Bacteria; phylum Nitrospinota; class Nitrospinia; order Nitrospinales; family VA-1; genus JBHHVU01. The sequence goes on from JBHHVU010000020.1 coordinate 15,260, forward strand.
TTCTGCACCTCTTCCAGTCCCTGCCGGACCCCTGGATGGTTGGGGTCCAGTTCCCGCGCCTTCTGATAATAGTGGCTCGCCGCGTCGTAGTTCTTTTTTCTAAGCTGAATAGCCCCCAACTGTATTCGCGGATACGGCCAACCGGGAAACTCATCGGCTAGGGCTTTGAATTTGTCTTCGGCGATTCTCAATTTTCCCAGGCCGAAATAATATTGGGCGAAGGATGCCTTTCGTTGTTTTAAGCCGTGGACTTTTGCGAGTCCTTTGACCGCCCCGGTGAATTTAGGGTGGGTGTTCAATAGAGTTTTGAATATACGTTCCGCGATTTTTATCTTTTTGGTTTTGAGATAACTCCAGGCCAGGCCATTCATCCTGTCCAGTGAGTGCGCGGGTGACGGGGGAAGGGCCAGAAAAGCCTGTAGCGCCTTTGCGTAAGATCCCTTGCGGTATAGAGCCCATGCCCGGTTCACGGCAGGATCGTTTTTGGTGATGAGGCCCCACAGGGTGCTCCGGTATCGGGGATGTTCTACCGGAAGCGTGAACAACGAGAGGGAATCCGGCGCGGAGGGAACGATATCGATCAATCCCCACTGGTTATCGGACTGCCAGCGGTCCCAGACAGCCAATAATTGCTCCAACTCGCTCTTGGAATAAATTTTCAGAAATTCCTCTTTGGCCTTATCCAGCCGTTTTTGTTTCAGGTAGGTGAAGCCTTTTCCCTTATGGGCCTCGTAAACGGCAACCGCCCATCGTTCCGCCCGGGTAAAGGTATCCAGCGACTGCTGGTATTTGGTCATGATAAAATAGCACCAGCCCATGCCAATGAGGGCGGCGGGATCTTTCCTGTCGAAGGCGTGGTTATGCTCGAACGCCCGCAGAGCCTTGGTGTACCGTTTTTGATAAAAATAGGCCCACGGAAGTAAACCAAGGGCTTCGGAATTTTCGGGATTCCCAATCAGTGTTTTCTTGAGGTAAAATTCAGCGATCTCAAACTCCCCCTGGTTGAATTGGTTCTTCGCAAAATCCAGGTCGGGATCGATGGGAGCCCGGCGGGTGTTTTCGGTTTTTGGGGAAAATAGGGACTTCAACCGGTTGAGTTCTGAAGACCGGGTGCCGGATGGCTCCGGCTCCGGGGTGAACGTTTTACCGAGTTTAGCGAAAGGAAGGTTGAGGGTGCTGCAGCCGGTCCATAAGCCGCCCAGGGGCAAAACCAGCATCAACATAGCCCAAACCCGAAATTTCTGATAAAATATCATCATTGCCGCCAATAGGTTACACAACAAACCCTTATCGTAGTTATCGGCAGAAACCCGTTATTTTTGAGAAAAAATTGCGTTTTGCATCCATAAACCGCGCGCAGGTGTGAAGTATTATGGATGAAAACACATGGGGAAGGGTTCTCGGGCGGGAAAAGTCCGCCTAAATTTTTATTGTAATTCAACAACAACGTGGTAAGATTTCCAATTTCCGTAAATCCGAATAAATCAATGCCTTCTATGCCTTTTATCCTGAATTTGTTACTAAGCGCGTTCCTGGTTTTTTCATCGGGTTGTTCCCAAAGCCAGAGTCCTGGTGAAGGGGAGCAAAAAACACCCGCTCTTTCCAAAAACCAAGAATCACCCGGCGGTGCTCCACGGCCCAAAGTGGTCCCGGTGAAGTTGTCTCCCGAGGAGCGGAAAAAGGCCCAATTGGCCCCGGAAGGGATGGTGTTCATTAAAGGCGGCTGTTACATGATGGGCAATGATTATGCCCAGGAAGACGAACGGCCCGAGCACGAGGTTTGTGTGGACGATTTCTTCATGGACCGGTACGAGGTCACGCAGGCGCGATGGAACAAGATCATGGATTTTAATCCCTCCAGGTTCATCGGTGATGATCTTCCGGTCGAACAGGTCAATTATTACGATGTGAAGGAATTCGCGGAAAAATCCAGGGGAAGCTGCCGGCTTCCGACGGAAGCGGAATGGGAATACGCGGTCAGGGGAGGGGTGGACACCCGTTATTTTTGGGGCAATATGATGGACGAGGCCTACGCCTGGTATGAGGATGATTCCGATGGCAAAACCCACCCCGTTGGCAAAAAGCTTCCCAACCAATATGGTCTTCATGACATGACGGGAAACGTTTGGGAATGGACGGACGATTGGTACGAACCCTATTACCAAATTCGGGAGAAACGCAATCCCAAGGGTCCCCAGACGGGGGAATTCAAGGTCATCCGTGGGGGCGCTTTCGACTCCTCAGCGGGGGCTTTGCGGTCCACCAACCGCATCTGGCTGCATCCCAAAAACCGGGTCTTTCCAAAAGTCACTTCCTATGGTCAGACCATCAACGAGATTTTCAACTATATCGGGTTCCGTTGCGTCTTGTCTTTATCGGACTTGAAACCAAAACAGGCAGGTTGATATTTTTCCGCAGAGCGGGGTTGACGCGGTAGGGGATAACTGGGTTTCAAGGCGTTTGGGCAAAGGGTAACGGGAAGGCCTCGGTTCGGAATCGGATCCGGATTTTCCTCACCGGCATTCGTTGCAGATTCCGAACATGTCCAGTTTGTGGGAGGTGATGGTGAAGCCATTGCGCGCAGCCACTTCTTCCTGAAACTTCTCGATGAGTGGATGATTGAATTCAATGATTTTTCCGCATTCCGTGCAGATCATGTGATCGTGGTGGCTGTGCATGTATTTGTGTTCGTACCGTTTCTGGCCGTCCCCGAAATCCAGTTCCGAAGCCAGCCCGCTCTGAGTGAGCAGGGCCAGGGTGCGATAGACCGTGGCCAGCCCCACCTTGGGCTCCGTATGGGTGACCAGCTTGTAAAGTTCCTCGGCGCTGACGTGCTCCTCGCATTCCAAAAAAGCTTTGAGAACCGCACGCCGCTGACGCGTAATCTTTAAATTGTTCTGCGTGATATAGTCTTCGAGAACTTCCAACTCTTTGCTGGGCATGGTTCATTCCTGAAGCGATGATGGCATCTCTTTCCGCTTTTCAATCTAGCATGAGTGGGATTTCCGGTCAACGATTCCATGCCCGCAGGCATGGTTCGGCGGACCGCGTTTTCCATCATGCAGAGATTTTCTTCTTCTTGATCCGATTCTGGATGTCCTCCTCGAACGAATCCACGGAAATTTCTTGCTGATCCCCGGATTCCAAATCCTTTAATAGATATTTGCCGGAGCGGATTTCGTTCTCCCCGAGGATCAGTGCGAACCGGGAGGCGGACTTGTTGGCTTTTCGCAATTGGCTTTTGATGCTTCCTCCGTCGTAATCCAGGGTCACGTGCAGTCCCCGGGTGCGTAACTGGTGGATGATCTGGAAACTACGGTTTCGGGCCTCATCTCCCAGGCTGACCACGAAAAGGTCGGGCGAAAAATGGATTTCCTGGACCTTTTCGGCAGGCAGGAGGGATATGAGCCGCTCCATGCCCAAGGCGAAACCGAAACAGGGAGTCGGAGGGCCCTCGAACTCCTCGACCAAGGAATCATAGCGGCCCCCGCCGCAAATGGCGTTTTGTGCTCCCAATCCCTTTGAAATGACCTCAAACGTGGTCCGCGTGTAATAGTCCAGACCCCGTACCAGTTGCGGATTGATGGAGTAGGGCGTCTGGGCCGCGTCGAGCATGGATCGAACCCCGGCCAGCTTGTCTTCACAGACGGCACAAAGGTGGTCCTTGGTTTTTGGCAGGCCGCGCGCGATTTCGCTGCAGCGGTCTACCTTGCAATCCAGCACCCGCAGGGGATTTCTTTCGTAACGCTGGTTGCAGTTCGCGCACAAAACATCCAAATGTTCCCGGATCACCTTTTTGAGGATTTCCCGGTAGGGGGGGCGGCAATCCCGGCATCCCAGGCTGTTGATCTGAAGTTCCAGTCCTTCGAGGCCCAGAAGGTGAAAAAATTCCATGAGCATGGACATCACCTCGAAATCGATCACGGGATGGCCGGATCCCATGGCTTCCACCCCAATCTGGTAGAACTGACGGAACCGGCCCGCCTGCGGACGCTCGTAACGGAACATGGGGCCGATGTAATACAGCTTGACCACGGAGGGAGGATTATACATTTTGTGCTCGATGTACGAGCGCACCACTGAGGCGGTGCCCTCCGGACGCAGGGTTATCTGTTCGCCTCCCCGGTCCGTGAAGGTATACATCTCCTTTTCCACGATATCCGTGGTTTCCCCGATACTGCGGGAAAAGAGCCCGGTCTTTTCAAAAATCGGAATCCGGATTTCTTTAAATCCGTACCTTGAAAATACCTCGTGGGCGGTTTTTTCCACCCACTGCCATTTATCGATTTCATCGGGAAGGATGTCTTTAACGCCGCGAATGCTTTGAATTTTCATGTTGGGTCTGGTTCGTCTGGGTGAACGGAATTGCCGGAGGGTCGATCGGGAAATAACGATTTCAGCCAGTCCGGAAGGTCATCCCCCGGCGGGGAGAATGTTGAAGGGTCCGGAGAGGGGGCGGGACCCGTCATTGGCCGCACCGGTCCGCCCGGTTCGGTTGCTTGGGATCAAGCCCGTTTTTCTTCCACCGGGGTGTGGGCGGCAAGATGTTTTCCCGCCAGCTCAACATCCTTCCTGCTTCCCACAAACAAGGGGACACGCTGATGGATTTCCTCCGGGAGGATATCGAGAATCCTCTTTTCTCCGGTGGTGGCCGATCCCCCGGCATTTTCGATCACAAACGCCATGGGAGCGGCTTCATAGGCCAGCCGCAATTTTCCGGTTAGATTATTTTTATCCCTGGGATACATGAAAATGCCCCCTTTTAACAGGGTGCGGTGAAAATCCGAAACCAGGGTCCCAATATAGCGCAGCTTGTAAGGCCTTTGAGTGGCCGGATCGCTTTCTTTCAGGTAATGGATGAATTTTTTTTGTTCCTCATCCCAAATTTCGGTATTGCCCTCGTTGATGCTGTAAGTCGAACCCTGCTCGGGGATCCGGATGTTGGGATGCGAAAGAAAAAACTCGCCGAGGGAGGGGTCGAGGGTGAATCCATGGACTCCGCTGCCGGAGGTATAAATAAAAAGAGTGCTGGACCCGTAAAGAATATAACCTGCGGCCACCTGGTTTTTTCCCTGTTGCAGTAAATCCTCATCGGTCACCTTGGTTCCCGGGCTCTTCTTCCGGTAAATGGAAAAGATGGTGCCTATACCGACATTCACATCGATATTGGAGGATCCATCCAGGGGATCCATCATGAAAATATATTTACCAGGGTTGTTTTCCGGAGGGATGATGACGGGATATTCCAGTTCCTCGGAAGTGATGGCGCAAACCGTCCTCGATTGGCCGATGATTTTGGTGAACGTCATGTTGGCGAAATCATCCAGTTTCTGAACCTGTTCCCCGTATACGTTGATTTTATCCGTGAGACCCAGGACGTCTTGACCGATCCCGGCCTTGTTCACTTCCAGGGAAATGATCTTCGCGGCGACCAGAATCTCCGTCATCAGGCTGGTGAATTCTCCAGTGGCACCCGGAATTTTCTTTTCCTGTTGGCGAATGTGCTGAATGAGTGTAGTTCTTTCCATGGAAGTCAACTCGGTATTAACAATTAAGGGCGGATTCCGGGGTTATCATGAAGAGCCGCCATATTACATTATTTTATATAACGCGGCAATTGAAATGACAAGCGTCCCGCCTCCGCCCAGGGGGAACGGGCCCCGGCCCGCTTGGGTCCACACGGATCATTCATACATACTTCTGCTGGCGCGAAGCTTTTTTCCTTTCGTTTTCGTCGAGGATTTTCTTCCGCAAACGGATACTTTTGGGAGTGATCTCCGCCAGTTCATCTTCATTGAGGAATCCCAGGATTTGCTCCAGGCTCATGATGCGGGGAGGGGTGAGAAGGATATTTTCATCCGACGCGGCGGCCCGCATGTTGGTTAATTTTTTTTCCTTGCAGACATTGACGATGAGATCGTTATCCTTATTATTTTCTCCCACGATCATGCCGGGATAGACTTCCTGCGCCGGCTTCAGAAACAAGGCTCCCCGTTCCTGAAGGTTGAAGAGCGAATACCCGGTGGAGCATCCTTTTTCCAGGGCGATCAATACACCGTTGTTGCGGCGGGCGATGTTTCCCTGAAAAGGAATATAATTATGAAAATTGCGGTGGATCACCCCCGTGCCTTTGGTGAGGGTCAGAAATTCGGAGCCGAATCCAAAAAGACCCCGCGTTGGAACGACGAATTCCAGCCGCACAGAACCCTCGCGGACCGTGATCATGTTTTTGAAGGAGGCCTTTCTTTTTCCCATGGATTCCATCACACTGCCCATGTATGTTTCTTCCAGATCGAGGATCACGAATTCCTCCGGTTCCAAGCGCTGTCCGTTTTCTTCCTTGAGGAGGACGTGCGGCCGGGAAATGGCGAACTCGTAACCCTCGCGGCGCATGGTTTCGATAAGGATGGTGAGGTGCAGTTCGCCGCGTCCGGAAATTTTGAACGTGTCCGCCGACCCTGTTTCCTCGACCATCAGGGCGACATTGGATTTGGCCTCCCTGAACAACCGGTCCCGCAGTTGCCGGGCCGTCACGAAATCTCCTTCTCGTCCCGCGAAGGGGGAGGTGTTGGCGGAAAAGTTAATGGAAAGGGTGGGTTCGTCAATTTCAATGACCGGCAGGGCTTCCGGGAATTGGCTGCCGGCGATGGTTTCCCCGATATCGATGTCCTTCATTCCCGCGATTCCGATGATATCTCCCAAGGAGGCCAGGGAAGTTTCGACCTGAGTCAACCCGTCAAAGGTGAATAATTTGGAGATTTTGAACGCTTCCATGTCGCCCGTCCGCTTGATCAGTGTGTACGAGCACTTGGTGTCCATGGTTCCCCGGGTTATTTTGCCGATGGCGATGCGCCCCACGTAATCGTTGTAATCGATGGAGGAGACCAGCATTTGGAAACCGCCCTCCGGATCCCCTCGGTGGGGTTCCACTTTTTCAAGGATGAGATCCAGAAGCGGGGTCATGTTCTGGTCGGGTTCGTGGGGTTCGAGACGTGAGATACCCAGCTTGGCGGACGTGTAAATGATGGGGAAATCCAGTTGCTCGTCCGAGGCTCCCAGGGTGACGAACAGATCGAACACCTCGTTCACCACCCGATCCGGCTCCGCGTTTTCCCGGTCGATTTTATTGATCACCACGATGGGTTTGAGTCCGAGGTCCAATGATTTTTTGAGGACGAAGCGGGTCTGCGGCATTGGTCCTTCCACGCAATCCACCAGTAGGAGGACCCCGTTAACCATTTTCAGGATACGCTCCACCTCGCCCCCGAAATCGGCGTGGCCCGGCGTATCCACGATATTGATCTTATGACCTTTGTAACGGATCGCGGCGTTTTTGGAAAATATCGTGATTCCCCGTTCCCGTTCCAGTTCGTTGGTGTCCATGATGCAGGTTCCGGTGAGTTCGCTGTCCCGGAACATCCCGCTCTGGCGAAGCAAACTGTCCACCAGGGTGGTTTTACCATGATCTACGTGTGCGATGATGCCGATGTTTCGAATGAATTTTTGGTTCATGAGAGTTCGTCTCGAGTTCAGTGAAGACCGACGGAAAGAAGCTCCATACGGGGCCCTTTTTCCGTCCCCGTTCAGGGGAGGGAAGGGTAGCAAAAATTAAGGTTTATTTTTTTTTAGGAAAACGAGAGTGGATACGATGAACCGGTATCCGTCCGCCAGCAAAGAACCCTGCAAGACAGGGACCAGCACCTTTTAGCACCAGGAAAGAAGTCGCGCCGGGGCGGGAAATTGGATGTTGTTTCATGATCGGGTCAAAAATTTCCAAAAGTTTTCTTTCCACTAGAATAACAGATTTTATTGCCTTTCCTAATAAAATTTATATAACATATTGATTGTTATTAAATAAAGTGGATATGAACGCTTTGCTCCGAGAATACCTGAGTTTTCTTCTGGTGGAAAAACGCCATTCGCCGCACACGATTTCGGCTTATGGGCGGGATATTTCCCGGTTCGAACGGTTTTGGAGCCCGCGGCCGCTTTCCTCCGTTGCCACTCTGGACGTTCGTTCTTTTCTGTTGCACCTTCGTGAGCAAGGATTGAATTCCCGCTCCATCGCTCGGTCCTTGTCCTCCCTCAAGTCCTTTTTTAAATTTTTGTGCAATGAGGATTATATCCAGGACAATCCGGCGGAAATTCTGGAATCTCCCAAACTCTGGCGGAAATTGCCGGACATCCTTTCTCTCGATGAGATGGAGAGGCTCCTGGCCAGCCCAAATTTCCAAACCACGCTGGGGCTCCGCGACAAAGCCATGCTGGAATTGATGTATGCCACCGGATTGCGGGTTTCCGAACTGGTCTCCCTAAAAGTCAGCGATCTGGATCTTCAGGTCGGGTATCTCCGGTCCCTGGGGAAGGGGTCGAAAGAACGAGTGGTCCCCATGGGGGAGGCGGCGCGAAACGCAGTGGATGATTATCTGGTCCGGTCGCGGCGAGTCCTCCTCAAGGGCAACCCGGTTTCAGAGCTATTCGTGACCCGGCGCGGGACGAAAATGACCCGTCAGGGATTTTGGAAGATCCTTAAAGGATATGCACGCAAAGCCAATCTCCCCAAGGGGGTTTCCCCCCACACCCTCCGGCACGCCTTCGCCACCCACCTCCTGGAACGGGGGGCGGATCTGCGGTCGGTCCAGGAAATGCTGGGACATTCGGATATTTCCACCACTCAAATATATACCCATGTCCTTGAAGAAAGGATGCGGGAGGTGCACGGCCGGTTCCATCCCCGGGGGTGATGACCCATTATCCGCTGGCCTACATTTTTCTTGACTGACTTTATAAATAAAGATAACATCCTCCTAAATATATCCTACCTGACCAATCCTATCTGGCGGATTTCAAAAGGATTCTTTGATTTTCCGGTCCGGCCAACCCAAAATGGTCTTTGACATCGATGAAATTTCCGAAGAGGGTTTGGATTTCAAGGTTCAAGAGAGTAAAAATGCCTTTGAAATTGACCAACCCGAATGTGCTTTATGCCAGGATGTGACGGTTGCCGGCAGATTGGAAAAAGTGTTGGGGGATATATATTTTTCGGGGCAAATCAATACAGAATTGTCCCTGATGTGTTCTCGGTGCCTGGAACCTTTTAATTTTCCGGTTGCCACGCAGGTGACAGCCCATTTTGTCAGCCGCGGCAAAGCTCATAAGGAATCGCCGGAGATCGAGCTGCATCCTTCCGACATTGATATTGAATATTACGATGAGAATGTCATCGATTTGATTCCGACCGTTCACGATCAGATCCTTTTGACCGTTCCTCTCGTTAGTTTATGCAAACCCACATGCCGGGGATTGTGTCCGCAATGTGGGAAAAATTGGAACCTCGGCGATTGTAGCTGCCACAAGGAACCGACGGTCGACCCGAGGTTGGAGGTTTTGAAATCGTTGAAGAATAAGATCAAATAATTGCAGGAGGAATAATGGCCGTACCGAAGAAAAGGACATCCAAATCGAGACAGGGGCACCGGCGGTCGCATCATGGGCTCAGCATCCCTTCGTACAGCGAATGTCCACAATGTCATGAGATCAAGAAGCCCCATCACATCTGCCCCCACTGTGGATTTTACAAGGGAAAAGAGGTGATGGAAGTGGAGATGGTCTGAAGGGTTTCAGCGCCCAGTCCCAATCGATTCGTCCTGTTTTCAGGCAGATCAACTTCCATGAAATCGCGGAAGCCGATCCCCGCCGGGTTCACCAAACGGTCTTCCGAGGATTTCATTTTCCCGGCAGGTAACCGAAAATTTCCTCAACTCATTAGTATGCTTTCCTGAAAGGAGCGTCTGGCGAATATGAAGATCGTGGTTGACGCAATGGGAGGCGACCACGCTCCGGAATCCGTTGTGGAAGGAGCTGTGCTTGCGGCGAGGGAATATGGGTTGGAGATCATCCTGACCGGCGTGGCCGAAAGGGTTCAGTCGGAGTTGGACAAGTTCGAGGACCGGGAGCAGCTCCCCATTCGGGTGGAACCAGCCGAGCAGGTGGTCGAAATGCACGACATTCCCGCCAAGGTGTTGCGGAATAAAAAGCAGTCGTCCATGAAAATCGGCCTGGACCTGGTAAAAAATGGCGAGGCGGATGCCTTTGTGAGTGCCGGAAACACCGGGGCGGTCCTGGCCTACGCCACCCTCGGCCTGCGTCCCCTGAAAGGGGTCGACCGCGCCGCCATCGCCATCCAACTTCCCACCCTCAAGGGAATCTCCATCCTTCTGGATGCCGGCGCCAACGTGGATTGTAAATCCAGCCAGTTGTTTCAGTTTGGCATCATGGGTCATGTTTACGCGAAATATATTCTCGGGAAGGAAACCCCGGGCGTGGGCTTGTTGAGCATTGGTGAAGAAGACAGTAAAGGCAATGAAATCACCAAGGAAGTTTTTCAGATGCTGAAAAGGAGTCACATCAATTTCATCGGCAACGTCGAAGGCAAGGAAGTGTTCCGCGGCCAGGCCGATGTGATCGTCTGCGATGGGTTTACTGGGAACGTGGCCCTCAAGATCAGCGAGAGCCTGGCCGAAATGATCGGGGCTAATCTGAAACAAATGTTCTTGAGCAACTGGACTAGCAAGGTGGGTTATTTTTTTCTCAAACCTCATCTGGACCGGTTCAAAAAGAAAGTGGATTATTCGGAAACCGGAGGAGCGCCGCTTTTAGGAGTCAATGGGGTATGCATCATCGCGCACGGCAGTTCCTCCCCTAAAGCCATTAAAAATGCCATCAACCGGGCCCAGGAATTGGTCGATAAAAAGGTCAACCAGCATATCAAGGATGATATCGAATCGAATTTGGAAGATCAGGCCCTGTGGACCCGCAAGAAAGTTTTTTGGAAACAAATCAAAAGCATCGCCTTTGGCTCGGGCGAAGAGCAGGAAAATAATAATGCCAATGACCATGGCAGTCCTTCTGAAATAAAAGCCGATTCCACCGATTCAACGAAGCAGAACAATTGAACGCCTTCCCTGCCAATGCGTAATCATTCAATGTTCCGGGCGGAAATAGCCGGGACCGGTTCCTGCCTGCCCGAAAAAATCCTCACCAATTTTGATCTGGAAAAAATCCTGGATACGAGCGATGAATGGATTCGGACCCGGACGGGTATAAGCGAGAGGCGCATCGCCGGAAAAGAGGAATCCTCCTCGGTACTGGGAGTAAAAGCCGGGCGAATGGCCTTGCATGCGGCGGGGCTGGAACCGGGGGAGGTGGATATGATCATCGTATGCACTTCCACGCCGGACATCCTTTTCCCCTCCACCGCCTGCTTTGTACAAGCCGAACTGGGGGCCGGCCGGGCCGCGGCGTTCGATATTTCCGCCGTATGTTCCGGGTTCGTTTATGGCCTGTCGATTGCCGAGCAATACCTCAAAATCGGGCGCTACAGAAACATCCTCGTCATAGGCAGTGAAGTCAATTCCCGGATTCTGGATTGGACCGACAGGTCCACCTGCATCCTCTTCGGCGATGGGGCCGGTGCGGTGGTTTTGCGGCGGGGGGAGGGTGACGGACCTGCCGGGGTGTTGTCTTCCCATATTTATTCCGATGGTTCCCTGGCCCACCTCATTGAAGTTCCCGGTGGGATCGGCCGCACCGGTATTTCCCATGAGGCGATCGATCAGAAAAAATATTGCATCAATATGTCCGGCAACGCGACCTTCAAGATCGCCGTGAAGCGCATGAGCGAGGTGAGCCTGGAAGCTTTGAATTTTAATGGATTGACCCAGGAAGACGTGGATCTGGTGATTCCCCATCAAGCCAACAAGAGGATCATCGATGCGGTGACCGGGAAATTGGAAATTCCTCCCGAAAAAGTGTTCCTCAACATTCAAAAGTACGGGAACACCTCGGCCGCCTCGATTCCCATCGCCCTGCATGAAGCAAAGGAGTCGGGTCGGATCCGGCCGGGGAGCCTGCTGTTGATCGCGGTGGTTGGCGCGGGACTGACTTGGGGAGCGACGGTGATCCGATGGTAAAAATAGCTTTTATTTTTCCCGGGCAAGGGTCGCAATATGTCGGCATGGGAAAGGACTTTTTCGATTCGGTTCCCGAAGCTCGGAAGATGTACGAAGAGGCCGGAGAGGTGGTGGGTGAGGACCTTGCATCTATTTGTTTCCATGGACCGGAGGAGATACTGAAACTCACCGAAAATGCCCAACCCGGGATATTGGTTCACAGTATAATAGCCTTGAAATTGCTGAGGGAAAATGGTATAGATTCCGTACTGGCGGCCGGCCACAGCCTGGGGGAGTACTCGGCTCTGGTGGCTGCTGGAGCCCTTCGCTTCCGGGATGCTGTCCGGCTGGTCCGGCTTCGCGGGCGGTTCATGCAGGAAGCGGTGCCTGTTGGGGTCGGGGCGATGGCGGCCATAATCGGTTTGGCCGCCGAAAATGTCCAGGAGTTGTGTGCACAGGAGTCTTCCGAAGGAAACTTGGTTCAACCCGCCAATTTGAACAGTCCGGAACAAACGGTGATCGCGGGGCATAAGGACCCCGTGTTCCGGGTTTCCCAGGAAGCTAAACGGTTGGGTGCCAAAAAGACCGTGATGTTGCCCGTCAGTGCGCCTTTTCACTGCTCCCTTATGAAGCCGGCTGAAATAAAGCTTCAGAAAGAACTTGAAAATACGGAATTTCAAGATCTGTCCTTTCCAGTAATCACCAACATCGAGGCGAAACCCAACTCCAAAGGTTCGGAGGCCAAAAAAGCTTTAAGACAACAGGTGTGCAGTCCGGTCCGGTGGGCTGAAACCATGAAATATATCGTGAGTCAGGAAATTGGCGCCGTGATCGAATTGGGACCCGGTAAGGTATTGTCGGGATTGATGCGGCGTTTTGACAGGAATGTCACCTGCTACCAGGTGGAAGACCGGGAATCCTTACAACGAACCGTATCCGCGCTAACTGAAAACTAAAGCGAATTCAGGAACCATTTCATGGAGCTCAAAGATCGTGTGGCATTGGTGACCGGCGGGGCGCGCGGAATCGGTCTGAAAATCGGGGAAGAACTGGCTCAGGCGGGAGCCCATGTGATTCTTGGCGACGTCAATCGGGATGGCGCGGAACAAGCGGCCGATTCGATTCGTCAGAAGGGAGGTTCCGCCTCCGCCGTCCGGTTGGACGTATCCAGCCGGGAGGAAGTGAAGAAAGTTTTCGATTCCATCGCCGAGGATCATAAGCCTCTGGACATCCTTGTGAACAATGCGGGGATCACCAAGGACGGTTTGATGATCCGGATGAAGGAGGAGGATTGGGACCGGGTGCTCTCCATTAATTTGAAGGGGTGTTTCCTTTGCAGTCAACAGGCGGCCAAACAAATGATGAAGCAACGGAAGGGGGCCATCGTCAATATTGCTTCCATTGTGGGCCTGATGGGTAATTTGGGACAAGCCAACTATGCGGCGTCCAAGGCGGGGGTCATTGGTCTTACCAAAACCACCGCCCGTGAGGTGGCTTCCCGGGGGATAACCGTCAATGCGGTGGCCCCGGGATTTATCGACACGGAAATGACCCGCGTCCTTGAGGAATCGGTCAGGAAAAAACTGATCGAACAAATTCCACTTTCCCGGCTGGGTCTGCCTGAAGATGTGGCCCGGTGCGTGGCTTTTCTGGCTTCGGATCGGGCCGGCTATATTACGGGACAGGTGATCAATGTTAACGGCGGCATGTTGATGTAATATCTTTTGGGAGTTTTAAAACTATGTCAGTTGAAGAAAAAGTTAAGGAAATCATAGTTGACCAACTGGGTGTGGATGAAAAACAGGTCTCTCCGGAAGCTTCTTTTATAGAGGATTTGGGGGCGGATTCCCTGGACACCGTGGAGTTGGTGATGGCCCTGGAGGAGGAATTCGATATTGAAATTCCCGACGAGGAGGCGGAGAAAATTGCCTCCGTCCAAAATGCAATAGATTATATTAAAAGCCGAACCAATTGATACCAACCCCGAGTCCATGGTTGATTCATGAAGAGACGCGTTGTCGTTACGGGGTTGGGGATCATTTCACCTCTTGGAATCGGGCTGGAGGAAAATTGGGCGTCCGTGACCCAGGGTAAATCTGGCGTTGCTCCCATAACCAAATTCAATACAGATTCATTCCCCGTGAAAATCGCGGGGGAGGTGAAAGGTTTTAATCCGGAAAATTACATCAATCATAAAGATGTAAAAAAAATGGATACTTTCATCCATTATGCGGTTGCCTGCAGTCAATTCGCCCTGCAGGACTCCGGATATGAGATCACGGAAGAAAATGCCGAAAGGACCGGTGTTTTGATCGGCGTGGGCCTTGGCGGATTACCCGCGATTGAAAAATACCACGATGTTTTCAAAGAACGGGGGGTGAAAAAAATCACCCCTTTTTTTATTCCCATGCTGATCGCCAATCTGGCCTCGGGTCAGGTGTCCATTCTTTCTGGGGCCAAGGGACCCAACACCTGTGTCGTCACGGCCTGCGCGACGGGCACCCATGCCATTGGAGATGCGGCAAAGTTGATCCAATACGGGGAGGCCGACGTCATGATCGCCGGAGGAACCGAATCGGTGATCACTCCGCTTTGTATCGGGGGGTTTAACGCGGCGAAGGCTCTTTCCCAGCGAAACGGGGACCCCGCCGGAGCCAGCCGGCCCTTCGACCGGGATCGCGACGGGTTCGTGATCGGGGAAGGATGCGGGGTGCTCATCCTGGAAGAACTGGAGGCCGCAAAAAAACGGGGCGCGCGAATTTACGGGGAAGTGATCGGGTACGGACTCAACAGCGATGCGTATCATATCACCGCCACCGCCCCGGGAGGGGAAGGGGCGGCCCGGTGCATGGAGCTGGCGCTCAAGAACAGCGGCATCAATAAGGAAGAAGTGGATTATATCAACGCCCATGGCACATCCACCGCGGCGGACGCCACGGAAACCATGGCCATCAAAAAAGTATTCGGGGCGCACGCCCATCAGTTGGCCGTGAGTTCCACCAAATCGATGACCGGGCACCTGCTGGGGGCCGCTGGCGGCGTGGAATCCATTTTCACCTTGATGGCCTTGTATCGTGGGGTCATTCCCCCCACTATTAACTATACGACTCCCGATCCCGAATGCGACTTGGATTATGTCCCCAACCAGGCGCGGGAAAAAAAGATCAAAGTGGCGCTTTCCAATTCTTTTGGTTTTGGCGGCACCAATGCCGTCCTGATTTTCAAACAATGGCTGAACTGAGGTTTGCGGTTCATGTTGCCTGAAGAAAGAAAAAAAGAACTTTCATCGCTTCAGAATATTCTGGGTTACCAATTCAAGGATATTCAACTCCTCAATAAGGCTTTGACCCACAAATCCTATGTCAACGAAAATATAGAGGTTCTCAAACACAATGAACGGTTCGAGTTTCTTGGTGATTCGGTACTCGATCTGATCGTCAGCGATTATATGGTTCGGGAATTCAGCGATTATATGGAGGGCGCCTTGTCAAAAATCCGCGCCGCCGTGGTCAACGAGTCCTGTTTGGCCGAACTCGCCCGAGAGATGAATTTGGGGAAGTTCTTTTTGCTTGGCAGGGGCGAGGAACTCTCCGGTGGAAGAGACAAGGCCTCCCTTCTCGCCAATGCCTTTGAAGCTGTGGCCGGAGCCGTGTATTACGACAGCGATTTGGAGAACACCTCCCGGGTGCTCCTCCCTGTTCTCAAAAAAGAGATCCATAAATATATTCAGACCTGGAAATTTAAGGACTACAAAAGTGATCTTCAGGAATATACTCAAAATAAATTGATATGTATTCCCACTTATAAGGTGACGAAGGAGATCGGTCCCGACCATGAAAAACAATTTGAAGTGATTGTTCTGGTCCGGGATGAAATTCAGGGAAAGGGAATAGGTCGTAGTAAAAAGGAAGCCGAACAAGCGGCCGCGAAAATGGCCCTGGCTAAATATATGAAAGACCCTCAGGACAGCACTTTGCCGACGCGGTCCCTTTCTAATTAATACATTTGCCTAAATGCTGTTTTTTAGTTTGGATGAGGGGATTCCTTTTTAATTTTTCCGTCCGCAGAAAAAGGAAGCCAGGTATAAATCCTATTATGCGAAGGTCGCTTTCTCATTGACCCGCCGGGAACCCGAGACCTGTTTGTGAGTTCCAAAGATTTATGAATACTTCCAAAGCAAGATTTTGTATCGGGCAACTCATCCACCACAAACTGTTCAACTACCATGGCGTCATCGTGGGTGTGGATCTTGAATATAAGAATACGGAAGAATGGTACGAAACCATGGCCCGCACCCGGCCGCCCAAGGATAAACCCTGGTATCACGTCCGTGTCCACAATGGGAATCGTTTGACTTATGTGGCCGAACGCAACCTGGAACCGGATGAGATCGTATTGAATTGAATCCCCCGCCCGGCATTGAGGCCGGCGGTTGGCCCGGAAAAGGGTGGGTGAAGGTGGGTTTTGTTGGATCAAATTGGAAATTTTGGGTACAATGGCTCTCGCCCGCAGTTTTTCCTTCCGCACCCAGAAGCGGACGATACCCTGTTTCCCAGACAGGGAGCCATGGAGGAATAGTCGTTTTGCCCTGCATTTAGGAATAGCATTTTATCGTGGCGGTTTTCTTGAAAACCTGGAGGTGTTGACTGAACTGAAGATTAAATTTTGCTGAATTGACCCCCGCGGGCGGGAACAAACCGCCTGAAAATAAATCCGGAGGAGGAGAGTGATGAAGGGTTTGAGGTGGGTTCTTTTGGCGGGAGTCCTGTTAGGAATCCCCGCCCATTCGGTGGCGGATGCTCTTGGAGGACTCGCAGCCTTTGGAAAAAGAAATTATAACCAGGCGTTTAAAGAAGTTCTGCCCCTGGCCCAGAATGGCAATGCCGATGCGCAAAACGCCTTGGCGATTTTGTATGAAAAAGGCCAAGGGGTTCCGGCCGATTCCAGGGAAGCCTTGAAATGGTTTCGCCGGGCCGCGTATCAGGGCCACGCCGGGGCGCAAAATTCTCTGGGTATTCTGTACGACAAGGGGCGGGGAGTTTCCTCGGACTACGCTGAGGCGTTCAAATGGTATCGTTTGGCGGCCAAACAGGGCAACCCCCTGGCGCAAAACAACCTGGGCGCGATGTACACTTTTGGAAGGGGAGTTCCCAGAAATTATACCGAAGCGATGAAATGGTACTTGCGCTCCGCGAAACAGGGTAATGCCCAGGCGCAAAACAGCCTGGGGGCGATGTTCCAATTCGGATTGGGTCTGCCGCGCGATTACCAGAAAGCCCTGAAGTGGTATTCGCGGTCGGCGGACCAGGGAGATGCCTTTGCCCAGAACAACCTGGGAGAAATGTATTTTCAGGGACTCGGGGTTCGCAGGGATTACATGGAAGCGTTCAAATGGTTCCGGCTTGCCGCGGAGCAGGGAAATGACTTTGCCCAGGACAACCTTGGCGGAATGTATTTGAGAGGCCAGGGGGTCGCCAAAAACAACCGGGAAGCCCTGAATTGGTACCAGAAGGCCGCCGAACAAGGGAACGCCCATGCCCAAATTAAACTGGGTTTTATATTTGTAAACGGACTGGGTGTGCCCCAGGATTATGTCCGCGCCTATATGTGGTTCAATGTGGCGGGAAGGAGCGGCTATGAAGGGGCCTTCAATAAAAGAAATATCATTGCTTCCAGAATGACCCCAGGGGAAATTGAATTGGCCCTGGAAATGGCCAGAAACTGGAAATCCAAATCAAAAGAATACCCATACCGGGAAGATTTCTACCCTTGATGGGGCCTAAGGATTGATGCCCATGTTGGAAAAGGGGAGCCATCCGTAAAAACCTATGGACCGGGCGGAATTTGAAAAGTTGTGGTCTATCGGTAATCTGAAGATTCATATCGACGACAAAAAGGCCTTTCGAGCGGTGAGACAAGGCCTCGTCGGAAGGAAATATTATCGTTCCTTTATTGTTTGGAGCGTGATTTGTCTTGCCGGGTGCGTGGCGGGAGTTTTGATCATGCTTCCGGCGGAATTTCATTTCAGCCCGAAAGGATTCGGTTTCTCCTGGTGGGGCGTCCTGCTCTTTGTGCTTTCCTGCACGATCCCTTGGACCATGATGACAAGAGCTGCCCAGGCGGTTCGGAATAAATTGATCCGCGATGCGGAATTTTATTCCCTGGCCCGAGAGATGGAAATTTTTACCTTAGAGGAATATTGATGCGTTTGGCCCCCCCACCCGGCCGGTAATCCATCGGGCCGCTTGCGGTTACTCCTTTTTGGCCTTGAGCCGCCTTATTCCGGTAAAAACAAAAAGATTTTCGACCCTCGGAATTTCGATTCCATTCTTTTGAGAAGGCATGAAAAAAAAGAAACACCTGATCGTGCCGATTTTTATTCCCAATCAGGGTTGCCCCTACCGATGTGTGTTTTGTAATCAGACGGGAGTGACCGGGGTCCATCGAAAAGCGGAGGAGGATGGAGTTCTCCGCACGCTTCGAATTTATCTCGAATCCCTGCCGCCGGATCGTTTGCCCCCTCGCCGTGAGGTGGCGTTTTACGGCGGCAGTTTTACGGGGTTGCCGGCGCCGCAGCAAACATATCTATTGGACCTTGTCCAGCCCTGGGTGGACAGCGGAAAGGTTCACACCATCCGCCTTTCCACCCACAGTTTGTTTATTGATCCATCACGGCTAGCCCTGCTGAAACGGTATACCGTGGAGACCATCGAACTGGGGGTGCAATCCACCGGCCTGGCGGTCCTCGCCCTTTCCGGCCGGCCCTGTCCCCTGGAATCCGTTCAGCGGGCCGTGGGACTGATCCGGAAAAATAATTTCCGTCTCGGGTTGCAGTTGATGCCGGGGTTGCCCGGAGATAGTGAAAGGACCTTTCAAAAATCCGTGGAAGACACCCTGAGGTTGCGGCCCGATTTTGTTCGGTTGTATCCCACCCTGGTGATCCGGCATACCCGGTTGCATCGGATGTACCTTGAGAAAAAATTTCACCCCTGGAGTCTGGAGCGGACGATTGAAGCGCTTAAAACGGCCGTCGAAAAATTCAGCCGGGCGGGGATTCCCGTGGTGCGGATCGGACTCCATCCCGATCCGGCATTGTTGGCGAACCTGGTGGAAGGCCCTTTCCATCCTGCCCTGCGTTACCTGGTGGACTGCAGGCTTGGATTGGATCGGATGGTTGAGAAACTCCGGGATCTCCGGGAGGGTTCTGATGAGGTCATATTTAAAGTTCCAATAAATTCCGTTTCTATTTATACTGGTCCCCGCCGTGAAAATATCCACCGTCTTGAGGAAATGTTTCCGGGTATAAAGGTGAAATTGCAATCCGAAAAACATTTGCAGGCGCTGGAACTGGTGGTTTGATTGATACTTCTGGAATAAAACAATTTTTGAAAGGGTGAAATAACCATGGTGACGATTGGAATGAATTACAAGATGATTCCCGGCAAGGAAAAAATCTTTGAAAACGCCTTTGCCAACGTTTTGAAAGTCATGGATGAAATGGAGGGTCATTCCAAATCATTTCTTTATCGAGATGTCAGCGATCCGCAATCCTATTTGATCGTTTCTGAATGGAGTTCCGAGGATGCGTTTAACGGGTTCATCCAGTCTGAAAAATTCAAGAATGTGGTCAACTGGGGCAAGGAAAATATCCTGGCGGGGCGGCCCGTCCATACGGTTTATAAGCATTGAGGCGGAGGGTCCGGGAAGGAAAAGGAGTTGCCGGGAAAACCGCCGATCCGCGGGGCCGGCGGAAAAATGGTTGATCGCGATTCCGCGGGTTGGGCCGCGGGCTTCTTCCTGGAATTATAATTCAGAAATCTTCTTTGGGATTATATTCATACTCTCCTTTCTTGATACTTCTTACAAGTTTCTTGTGAAAGAGTTCCGTGTCGTGGGGAAGGTGATCTTCGACGCGCCAGCGGACTTTTACAACTTTTCCATTTGGGTGATCGAAAATTTGAGTGATTTCCCCGGTGTTTCTTGAAAGCGGTTCAAATAGGGTGTCGCCGATTTTCAGTTTCATGAATTTTACCGTGATAGAAAATGGTTCCGGTATTTTTTGACAAGAATGATTTGTTATGATTTTTATTATACCCCGGAAATAGGGAATTCCTTTATAGAGGCTTTAAAATTGGTTTTAAAAAATTAGGTCCGTTATGACTTCAACAGGTTGTGGAGGAAGAGTTTATGCTGGATTATATCGTCTTGTCACCCATGTACCCGACCATGACGTCCGGAAAAGTGGACAAATATCTTGTCAAACAGGGAGATAAAGTAGTTAAGGGCATGGCGGTGGCGGAAGTTATCTCGGAAGGTTATTTTACTCTATTGTCGGAAATAAATGGCCGGGTCAAGGAGTTTTACGTGTTGGAGGGGGAATATGTGGAGGTGGAAACCCCTCTGATCGAGGTGGAGGTGCAGGAAGCGGAGGCCGAGAGGGAATGACAGGGACAAGATTTCAGGTGAACGAGTAAACAAAGCCCGCGGTGCTCAAGTAAACCAACAGGCCGATAATATCGTTGGCCCCGGTTACAATGGGGCCGGCGCTAATGGCGGGATCGATTCCCATTTTGAGGAAGATGATCGGCGTCAAGGAACCGATCACGCTGGAAATCCCGACCGCGAGAATAATTCCCATTCCCACCGTTAAGCCGAGAAGTGGATTCGTGTGAATCAGGGGCTGGGATATGAGGGTGATAAATATTCCGCATAACGTTCCGAAAATGAGTCCGTTCGAAATCCCCACGAGTAATTCGCTTTTGACCACGGTTTTGATGTTATCCGACTGAATATCGCCCGTGGCCATTCCGCGCACGATGACGGTGGCTCCCTGGATAGCCACGTTTCCCGCCAGTCCGATCACAAAAGGAATAAAGAGTATTATCGCGGCGAAATCGGAAAGAGTATTCTTGAAGGCGCCCAGAACGGTAGCGCTGATCAGTCCTCCAATAAAAGTGGTGAACAACCAGGGAGCCCGCGCCCTTATTTTGCGGATGGTTTTTTTGGCAAACGGGTCCACGGTATCGGTTCCCACCATGGTGAATATGTCTTCGCTGGCGATATCCTGCATGGCGCGTATGACGTCATCGAAGGTGACAACGCCTTGGATGACGTTGTTTTGGTCGACTACCGGGATGGAACTCAAATGTTCGTGGTCCATCAGGTTCGCCACTTTTTCGCAAGGATCGTTCAGAAGGACCTTGGGAGGTTTCTGGCGCATGAATTCGGTGGGACGGGCGATGACGGGAACGTTCAGCAAGTCTCTCAATTTAAAAAAGCCCAGCAGTTGGTCTCCGCGGTTAACGACATAAAAGTAGGGTGGGGTGTCCTGGTTCCGTTCCCTTTTGAGTTTCAGCAGAATGTCGGCGGCGGTCTGGTTTTCCCAGACTTTATTGAAGTTGAGTTCCATCAATCCACCGGCGGTTTCTTCCCCGTAGGTTATGAGGTCCTTGATGATTCCGGCGTCCTTCGGAGGCATTTTTTCAAGGATTTCTTCCCGGTTTTCTTCGGGGAGTTCCTGAAGGATGTCAGTGACTTCATCTTCGGCCATTCCCTTGAACAGTTTGGCCAGGTCCTCCCGATCCAGGGAATCCTGAATCTCCCGGCGGCTATCCGGGTCCATTTCATAGAGAAGCTCCTGGCGTTTCCTTTCGGAATCGAGCAGGTGGAATATCTTGATTTTTTCATCGGGGGAAAACTCGTGGAGACGGCGGGAGATTTCGAAATGATCCGTTTCGTTCAACCGGGAACGAAGCTCATCCTTGGAAAGGCTGGAATCCTGAAAAAGGGCTTTTATTTTTTCAACCGGCATGAATTTTCTGCTACCATCTTCAGTGGAAATGGATCATTTTATACCATTTCAATGAGGTTATTGTATGAACTTTCTTTTTTCGTGAGGCGACATGGTTCTCAATATTTCGCATAAAGACAAAATCAAGTATCAGGAAAGCCTGAAACCCAGGAAAACCCGGGCCCGAACCAAGCGGACCTCCCTGCTTTCCGAAAAATCGAAAAACCAGGCGTTCAAGCAATTTGCCAAAATTGGTGTTTGCGAGTCCGGTTCGGAGGTTCAGGTGGACGAGCATATGAAAATGAATGACAATTATATGCGCACCGGTCCCTACCGGCCAAAGAAAAAATAGTAACGGAGGTCATCCTGATTGACCATCGGCCGGATGCGGGCTTGGTTGCGTTTTTTGCTTAAAGCATCTGGGAAACCGGGCGCCCCGGCTGTGAGGGTGCGGGGGAGTGATGATCGGGAGGGGGTGCGCCGCCGTGTTCCCCCCCCTCCGGCGATGCCGCGGCGTTATGGGATTCGGATTCGTATTTTTGTTGATAGATTTTATAGACCTGCCCTTGAATAAATAGGTCCACCAGATCGGGGTCCAGGTGCTCCTCTTCCACCATGGATCGAAGAATTTGATGCACCTTTTCCAGAGGCATGGCTTTTTTGTAAGGGCGGTCGGAAGAGGTGAGGGCTTCCGCTATGTCCGTCACCGCCATTAATTTGCCTTCAAAGGGGATCTCATCGGCTTTCAATCCCAACGGGTAACCCGTTCCGTTCAGGCATTCATGGTGTGCCCCGGCGAAATGAGGAATATTTTTAAACTTTTTTGTAAACGGGATCTGGTTCAGCATTTTTAACGTGATGTAAGCGTGTTCTTTCATTTTTTCCCGTTCTGCTTCCGTGATGCTTCCCTTCCGGATGGAGAGGTTTTCCAGCTCCTCTTCCGTGATAAACGGTTTTTTCATCCCATCTTCATCGATATAGGTTCTCTGGGCGATGGCTTTTAAGCGCTGGATATTTTCCTCCTCGAGAAACTCTTCCGGTTCGTTGCAATGATTCAGGAAATTCCGGATGTCCATCAGTTCGTCCAATTTGTTTTGCGTTTCGAGGTCGATCCTTAAAAGCTCTTCCTGGGAGACCTGGTTTTTCATCGAATCTAATTTCTTTTGCAACCCTACGTTTTTTTCCTTTTCCATCAAATAGGCGAAGCGCAGATTAACATGGTGGATGCGATCGAAAATGGTTTGCAGCTTTTTTGCCTTTTCAATGATTTCGACGGGGGTGGTCACCTTACCAATATCGTGCATCCAGGCGGCGATGCGCAATTCATGCATTTTGTCCTGGTCAAAATAAAGGTCCTTGAAATACCCAGACGTTTGCTGATTGATTACCTCGGCCATGGTGAGGGTCAGGTTGGCTACCCGCCGGATGTGCCCTCCCGTCACGGGTGATTTTTCGTCGATCGCCGTTGCCATCACCTTGACGAAAGCCTCGAACAGGGTTTCCATATCGTTGATCAGCTTCACATTGGAGATCGCTATCGCCGCCTGCGAGGCGAGCGATTCCGTAAGATTTTCATAATCCGGTGAAAAGGAAATGACTTCATTGGTATCCGGATTTTTGGCGTTGAGAAGTTGCAGAACCCCAATCACATCGTTTTCGTGGTTCCTCATCACCACCACCATCATGGATTTGGACCGGTAACCGGTTTCCCGGTCGAAACGTTTCGGCCCGGTAAAGTCGAATAAGGCTGTGTCGTAAACATCCGGAATATTGACCGTGGTGCCGTTCAGGGCGACGAAGGCGGACACGTTGGATTCTTTCAGTTCCACCGGCGGGAAGGGAATGGTCTCTCCGGTTTTGCCGCCCATGCGGATGTTCAGGCTGTCGTTTTGGACGATCATGAACCGGAGTTTATCCCCCTCTTTGATATACAGGGTTCCGGCATCCGCGTTCGTAAAACTGCGCGCCTGGTCCACGATCATTTCCAGCAGCACATTCAGGTCGTATATCCCGGACAGGGCTCGGCCGATATCCGACAACTTGCGGATGTGAAAATGCAGCCGATCGGCATATTCCCTCACGTTTTGGACAACGCTTTCCAAAAGGTTGTTCAATACCTTGTCCTGCGGCATGATGTTTTCGGGAGACAAGGGATTCGGGGAATTTAATACACAGGCTTGAGATTTTTTCATGAAATGTCCAATCAGAATTTCCTTCCGAGGCCGGGTTTTTCCCCTCGGCCAGCGGATGGATGGGTGCCCATATTAAGTGGATTGGGTATGTGTTGAATTATAGAACAAAAAGCCGAGGAAATCCATAACCCACTGAAATTTAAAGATTAAATCGGGTTTCCAGGTGACGAGAACCCTTGAGTTCGCGGGAGTTATGTTTCCTGAAAGAGGTGAAATTTTTACAGATAATCTTTAAGGAGCAGGGGTTGGTCGGTATGCCAGATTTTCTTTCCGCATACGTTGACGAAGATGGGATGTTCCGTGCGGAACAATTCCAGGTGGGCTCGGTAAAGGTCTTCCTGGGTGGTTCTTGAATCGCCGTAGGTTTCTTTCTCCTCTTTAAATATTCCTTCCTCGAACCGTTTAATCCCTTCACTGGAAGGGACGTTCTCGAAATATGACCGCAACAGAGGGTCCTTGAGATTCTCGGGCCGTTTGGCCATCTTTCGCAGCAGCAGTTTGATGCCTCGCGAGGAAGGGGATTGGAAGAGGCCGGCCCGGATACAGGCGTGATTCGATTTTCCGGGTTCCACGGCCCATTTTTCGATGGCTTCCTTGGAGTACCCCATGGCTCCGTAGGTGCACAGTTGATGTCGGATAACGTAAAAAGTCGAGTAGGCCACGATGGTTTGAATGTCCAGGGCCTGTTCTAAAACCAGGATAGGGTCAAACGATAAACGGTTGGAATTGGCGATTTGTTCAGGCGTCGCATCCTGGATGGGTAAACCCACGTCGCCCAGTGCGGTCGCATAAAACATAAAATCGATTTTTCCGGAGAAGGAGGATTTGATTTTTTCAATACATTCCGGATCGGTAATGTCACCGAAAATGGTTTGATTCACATGTTCAATTTTGAAACCGGGAATCTCTTTGCCATACCAATTGGCAACGATGACAGCCTCATCACCGAATGTTTCTCGAACGGCTTGGATGGCCGCCTGCCCCATCACGCCGGTCCCCCCTATAACTAAGAAATTTCCCATTTTGGATTCTCCAGAATCGTTTTTGACTGGGTACAGGTTCTGATGTGGGTGACTGCCCTAGGATCCCCCATAATTTTCATCGACATCCCAAAAGGGAATCCTGGAATTTTCATTGATGGCCAATGACATATAAGCGTCGTTGGCAAGAAATTGATCGATGTCTCTGCTCAGGGTCACGGTTTCTTGCAGGACGGGATTGGCTGAGTCTTTTTCCTCCAATTCCCTGGACAAATCCTGGTATTTTCTCAGATAAGATTTGGAGTCTGTTATCGTTTTTTTCACCCGCTCAAAATCCAGCTTTCTTGCCGTTATTGTTTGTGCGTATCGGGTGTATTCAAACCATCGCTTGATCTCGGCTTCGGGTTTTCCCTGAATTATCAGTTCTTTTGAAAATGTTGTTTTCCCCTTTTCAGCCAAACTTTCGGTAACATATCGGGCCAGTTCGTTCAACGGCACCCCGTCGCGGGTGTCACAAAGGTACTTCAGGGTCAGAATGATCTTGTTAATTTTGGAATCGAGTTGAATGGCCTCGCTGGAATGAGAACGGAGTGCCGGCGACCGCTGGAACAAGGCCCAGATTCCACCCACGGAATCCACGTCATCCCTTTGCCGCTCCAGGGGACTCACAAGGTTCGTGCAGGGATTGCCGGGGGGCTGGGCGGGGGAGGGGAGTGCCGCGAATAAAACCGTGTAAACAGTAACCAATGAAAAAAAAACTGATTTCGAGATCTTAATTTCCACTTAAATGAGATTCCGACTCTGTGAGCGGGCTAACACCGGAGATGTGGTTATCCGCCAGATTCGAGGGAGAGGGTGCCGACGTGTCCGGTGTATTCTTGTTCCCGCTCATATGCTGTTCCTGATTTAGCTTGCCCGCGGGGGAAGAGGAAGCCGCGGGTTGATCTTGTCCCTGTTGTCCAGAACAGCCGAAGACGGTCAGCAGGCTCAGGGCGATAACAATTCCTAGAATTTTGTGCATCAGAATTTTCCTCCGGCCCGGAATTTTGTTAAATCTATACTGCAAAATGCTTCAAGTCAATGGTTTTTACGGCGGCTGGACCCACGTGGAAAAACGGTATCAAACGTTTGGCATTGGGGTGTTCCCCATTTTTAAAATAATCTGAAATTCCTTTTTCGTGACAGGCAATACCGACAAGCGGGATTGTTTGACCAAGGCGATGGATTGCAATGCGGGATGTCCCTTGATATCCTCCAGGGTGACGGGATTTTTCATGGGAACGGCCAGTTTCAGGTTGACTACGACCCAGCGCGGGTCCTCCGTGGTAGGGTCCGCGTAAGCCTCTCGGCTGACTTTGGCAATACCCTTGATCTCTTTTCCTGTGACGCTGTGATAAAATAAAACGAGGTCCCCAATTTTCATGGCCCGAAGGTTGTTCCGGGCTTGGTAGTTTCGTACTCCGTCCCAATAGGTCTCGCGGTCCTGCACAAATTGTTCCCAGTTATATTTGGAAGGTTCTTGTTTAACAAGCCAGTAATTCATGGATTCTCCCTTCGAGAAAAAACCTTAACCATAGTTAAATGAATAAGTTATTGATCGTTCCCCCGCTTTTGAGGTGCCCCGTTGCCATGGGGTCTCCCTCAATCGATTATAATTAATTCGGATTTTTTAAATATCTATTTGACCAAAAGATATAATCCAAATATAATCAATAAAATCAATCCTTTTATTCTCAGAAGACGGCTTCCGGTTCTTTGGTTCCGGATAATTGTTTTCCTTTGGAGTCAAGTGGCATGTATCGCGAACAAATCAAAGTTTTAGATTGCACGATCCGCGATGGCGGATTGATGAATAATCATCAATTCGATGATGATATGGTGCGCCGGGTTTTCCAGGCGGTGAACCAATCGGGGGTGGATTTCATCGAACTGGGTTACAAAGCCGATGAAAATCAATTCAACCGCAAAGAATATGGGCCCATGAAATTTTGCAGCGAAAAAGATCTGGAACGCATTGTGGGCAATACCGAAAAAAAGTGCAAGATTTCTGTGATGGCCGACTTGGGACGGTGCAATCCGGACGATATCATTCCTTGCAGTGAAAGTTATGTCGACCTGATGCGCGTGGCGACTTATGTCAAGGATATTGATAAAGCCATCAATCTGGTAAACATCATCAAGGGCAAGGGCTATATGGTGACGATCAATATTATGGCGGTGTCCCATGCCCGCGAACATGAATTGGAAGAGGCGCTCGAGCAGGTGGAAAGGGAAAGCGGAGTGGATGTGGTGTATCTGGTTGACAGTTTCGGAGCCTTGTATTCGGAACAGATCGCTTTTCTGGCCCAGAAATACAAACGGATTCTGAAGACCCGGGAGATCGGAATCCACGCACACAATAATCAACAATTGGCGTTCGCCAATACGATTGAGGCCATCATTCAAAATATAAATTACCTCGATGGCACCATCTTCGGCATTGGCCGTGCCGCGGGAAATTGTCCCCTGGAACTGCTTTTGGGGTTTTTGAAAAATCCCAAGTTTGATGTGCGTCCCATTCTTGAAGTTCTGGAATCGGACTTCATCAAGCTGCGAAACGAGATTGAATGGGGATACACCATTCCCTACATGATCACCGGCATGCTGGATCATCATCCCCGCGCGGCCATGAAAATACGGAATTCGGACATGAAGGACCATTATCTGGCCTTTTTTGATAAACTGACTTCCGAAGCCGACATTTGACTGGATTCATGTCCGACTCCCGTTTTAATCTTCCCCGATTCGAAGAGGAACCGGTTATAGGAATCATCCGCGGAATGACGGAAGAGGCTCTTCCCGGCGTGATGGAAGCGCTGGCCGCCGGGGGTCTCCGGTTTGTCGAGATAACTTTCAATACCCCCAATGCCCCCGCGCTTATCGAGAAGACGGCCAGGGACTATACCGGTAGCCTGTGCCTGGGCGCGGGGACCGTTTTGTCGCTTCAGGACGCCGAAACGGCCGTCGCCGCGGGCGCCGGATTCCTAGTCGCTCCCACCTTGAACGATGAAGTGGCCGCTTTTTGCCGCGAACGGCAACTTCCCTATTTTCCGGGTGCACTGACCCCCACGGAAATCGAGAGGGCTTGGAACGCGGGCGCGTCCATGGTCAAGATTTTTCCTGCCTCCGAAATGGGCCCGGCTTATTTCCGGATGGTGAAGGGGCCTTTCCAGAACATCCGGTTGATGGCTGTTGGCGGCGTCCATTCCAAAAATCTTTCCGAATATCTGGCTGCCGGGGCTTCGGCGGTGGCTCTTGGAGGATCCATCATTTCCCCCGCCAGAATGCAAAAAAAACAGTTTGATTTGATTCGAAACGGAATCCAGGAATTTTTGTTGGCAGTCAGGAATTTTTACTCTAATATAGCTTGAATCAGGAGCAGACCGTTGCTGGTTTTCTGGGAGGAGGATGAATTATGCCATTCGATTTTATGAAAAATTTCATGATGTTTGAAAACGACGAACGGTTTGCCAGGATCTGCGAATCGATCGAGGAAACCATCCGGGAAGCCGACAGCAGCGATGAAAAAATTTCTGATATGGAATTGATGCAGGCCTTGGATTTCGTGGGCTTCAGTTTGTTCCGGGATGATTGGGAAGAGTTTAAAAAAATGGAATTGCACCGGGACCTCGGCACCTGCGATCCTTCAAAAAACAGGGGTAAGGGTTTCATCCACTGAGACCTCGGGTAAATTCCTTACTTCCATCGCCCCTTCCTGGTTGGGGTCCCCTCCCGGTCAGCCTCCATTCAATTCTGTGAATATTTTTCAAACTCCCCGATGCGCTCCATCAAGTGATGCATCTTTTTGTCCAGGGTAGTGATGTGTCGGCCGATCTCCTCGATTTCCTTTTTTTCCCGGGTCATATAAATCATCTTGCATTTTTCCAGGTGGTTGTTGATATGCTCGATCATATTGTGAATTTCCAGGCTTTCGCTTGAAAGGTCATCCGCGGTTTCCTGGATATTAATGAGCATGTCGGTTTCCAATTCATCAGGGATGCGCGCCTTCCTTCGCCACCGCAATTGGGCACGGTAAATTGAAACCAGAATCCCGGAGACCACGAGCAGGACGAGGCCCAGCGTGGCAAGATCGACCAACAGATAAAAATAGGAACCGAAAAATCTTCCGGTATGAATTTCAGTGATCAGTTTCACCAGGTCCATTTTCATGTCTTCCGGCGGTATCCGGTTGGCAGAACCCGATACATCCTGAACCGTCCAATGACGGCCCGAATCCCGGGAAAGAAACAGGCCGCCGGTGGTTCCCACCAGAAGCAGGGGGGAAGTTCCAGCCGTTTCCAGGATGCTCGTGATCCGGAGTTCCCGGGACGATTCCGCCCGGCTCCGGGCTCGCCTCACGAAGCCCATATTCTCCCAGGAATCCCCGCCGTCCCTGGACTGATATAAGTCACTTCCCGATGCAAGATAGACATGTGAAATGTTCCGGAGATTCACGAATAGAGATTGAATCCGGGTAAATCCTTTTTGCCGGTCCTTGACCCAGGTGCGCCCCTTATTGAAGGATTTATAAAGTCCCTTCCCCGTGCCGGCATATAGAAACTCCGGGTCGGTGTTCAAGGACACCAGGCTGAGAATTTCAGGCACGGAACTTTCCCAGACTTTTTCCCATTTGCCCCCTCCGTCGATGCTTCGATAATTCCCTTTTCCGGTGCTTATATAAAGGGTTTCTGGCCGGGCAGCGGAAATCCGGACGAGCTTGACTTGTTTGCTTTCCGCGTAAACCCCGCCCGCAAAGGATAGTTCCCATGATTCTCCCCCGTCTTCCGACCGGTAAAGTCCCCCCTGGGTCGCGGCATAGATTCTTTCCGGGTCTCGCGGGTGGATAGCCAGGCCGTTGACCTCCGTATTATCCAGACCCGATGCCGCTTCGAACCAGTCTGTCCAATGCGCTCCCCCTTCTTCCGATTTGAATACCCCGCGGGAGGTTCCCGCATAAATAACGTTTTCTTGTCCAGGAGCCACGGCGAGGGATCGGATGTCCTGGCTGAACAATCCCTCCTTGCTCTCGGTCCATGTTTTGCCCCCATCCCCGGAACGATAAAGCCCCCGTTCGGTTCCGGCGAATATCAGGGGAGAGGGGTTCTCCATCACGGCCAGCGCCTGAATGGCGGCCCGGTTGGTAGCGACCTGAAAATATTTTTGAGGGATATACTTGCCGCTGACTTGCACATCGTTCAGTCCCCAGGATTCATAATGCATGAGAATGACGCCGGTGACGGAAAGGATGAGGAAAAAAATAGCGCCCACCAGTCCGATCCATTTGTGCAGTTGACGGGTATTTTTAAACAGCCGGATATTCAAGATAGACCTTTCTTTTCTTCCACCGAAAACCCCTTTCGGCCCAACCGCTCGTATTCGTCCTGAAGCTGGTTTTCCATGAACGCCACATGATCAAAAAGCTCGTGCACCTTGGTGTCGATTTCCCTCAGGTGATCGGAAAGTTCCTTCAAGTCCTGGTCCCGGGTGTCTTTCAAAAAGATTTCGCACCGCTTGGCATGGTGCGAGATATGTTCCACCAGGTCGTGAACGGCGGAGATGTCTTTTTGGATGTTGGATGTTTCTTGTTTCAAGTGCTGGGTTTCGACCTCGGGTTTGATCCCGAAGGTGTACACCAGGGCAAAAATATAGGCGGCTGCCAGGAGAGCCTGGCCGGCAAAGGTTTCCCAGGTAGGATAGACCCCCATCCAGGAAATTTCAGGGATGAAATGAGCGGGGGTCATGGAAAGCTGGCTGCCCATTTGCAGTTCGTGCAGGCCCTTGCCCATGAAGGTGAAGGCCATGTAATAAAGAAAAATACTGGTGACCGCAAAAAACCACTTGATCGGTATCCTCACCCCCAGACGATTGAACAGATAATAAATGACGGCCAACAAAACGCAGCCGGCCAGAAAACCCGGAAGGATCCCCTGTGTTCCGGCCCCGGCGTATAAATATAGGGCTTTGTAAAAAAGCACAGTTTCGAATCCTTCCCGGTAAACCGATAAGAAGGCCACTCCTCCCAGCGCCAGGACACTGCCCGTGGAAATCGCGGATTTCATTTTTCCGGTGATGTAGGACTGCCATTTTTCCGCCTCGATCTTCGATACCAGCCAGTAACTCACCCAGAACAGGACTACCACCGCCACCAGCATGATCCAGCCTTCCATCAGTTCCTGGCTGGCAACGGTGATGTTAAAAACCTCGTGCAGGAGATACGCAGTCAGGAAACTTCCAGCGATCCCGATCAACACCCCGGCGTAAATGGATTTCAGTTTGTCCTGATTGCGGGATTTTTTCATGAAGGCGATCAGGGCGGCGATGATAAGGATCGCCTCGAACCCCTCTCGAACAATGATCGAAAAGGATTGAATGAAGAGTCCGGCGAACCCCAATTCCTCCTTCAGCGTTTCGAGAGCCCTGGTGAGATCCTGATTGATGGCCGAATAAATTTTTTCAACGTGGGAGAGGGGTGCGCCTCTCTTGATTTCGGCGTGGTATCTGCCAAAAGTGGATTCGAGTTTCAAACCCAGTTTTTTCCGTTTGCTGATCAGGCCGGACTCAATTTTTTCGTATGTAAGGTAGGCATCGAAAGCGAGGTCGGCGGCTTTATCAATGTCGCCTTTCTTATAAGCATCCAGGCTTTTGTCCAGGAGGCCTCGGGTTTCCGCAACGACTTTTTCCGCGATCTTACCCCCAGCGGCTCCATCCGCGGCCGCTCCCGCCACCAGGGGAAGCTGCACATTTTTATTGGAAAAAGTGCGGATGTAGTAAGTGACGTCCCACAGGTCCGCCTCCGAGAGCGTATCGGCCCATCCCACCATGGCCGTGTTGGCGATTCCCACGCTAATCACCTGAAAATTGTCGTAGGCCTTGGTATTGTTGTCCCCGGTAATGTTGGGGTCGGCCAGAACCGCCGGAGGCGGATCGAATTGGGACGCGATCGGTCCGTTTCCCTTGCCGGAAAGCCCATGACAAACCGAGCAGCTGTTTTCGAATACCTTCCTGCCGTTCTCCAGGGAAACTGGTGTTGCGGGAGCTTTATGGATCTCAATGCCGTAAAGATTCATTAATTGAGTGGTGATCAAATTGATCGCTGGCCGAACTTCACTGGGGTCCACCTTGGATTTAAGATTCCTGGTCAGTTCGGTAAACCGGTTTTGCAGTATTTCGATTTCCTGAATGTTTCCGGGGGGGGGCGGAAGGAATTTGAACCGGCCAAAGGCCTGCTCGAGAAAAACCTGGCTTTCCTCATATTCCACCGCATTGATAATTTCCCCTTGGGCAATTCCCTCCTTGTACTCCCTGGCCACAATGTTCAGCATCATTATGATTTTTTTGACTTTGGCTTCCAGGGATTCGGAAGCGCCCAGGGCGGGGGTAATATTCCATTGGCAAAAAATTAATATCAATAGGAATAGGATCGGTAATCTTCTCATATTGGGTGACTCTAATGGTAATTAGGGGGCGAAATTAATTTAAACGAAAGTAAATCAATAAGTAAATGGAAAAATGGGCGGAATGCGGGGTGTTTCCTGTCACCATGAATCCCTATATAATAATAATGAAAATTGTTCTCAATATTAATTCATACAATAACTTTTGTCAATATATTAAGGAGACCTTTTATAAATAGATATTCCTTAGTATTTGGAATATTTGAAAAAGAAACGCGGATTCAACTCGTAAATGCAATTTGGAGACGTATTAAGAGGCCAACTGGGGCAGTATCCTCAGCGTTTCTTAAACCGCCAAATCCAAGGAGCGCTTAGGGGACGTTACATCCAGTTGACCCAGGAATAAAGATACCAGATTCACTCCGATATGAAAGCCGGATTTAGACAAAAAGAGTTTGCCATGATAATCGGGATGCATCCTTCTACCATCAGCCGGGAAATCCAGAGAAATAGAGGGCAGAGGGGATACCGTCTGATCCAGGCTCATCAAAAATCTCTCGACCGGAGGTCGGCCAATCCTCAAGCCCGTATCCCCTATTCTACCTGGAGCCTAG
>JBHHVU010000021.1:0-47809 GCA_046754465.1 Nitrospinaceae bacterium
TCGAATTCCTTAATCCGTTCCCGCCCGTTTTCAGTTTCTATTTCAAATTCGCGCTTTCGTTTAAACTCCCTTTCGTTTTCTGCTTCATTTTCCCGTTCCCGTTCCCGCTCCCGTGTAAATTCCCTTGCTTTTTCCCGATGTCTTATTGGGTCCGTCTCATTTTCTTCGGCAACCGCCGCAGTCAGGAATCCGTGGTTTTCCTCGATCATCTTTTGGCGTTCAATGCCTGTTTCCCAAACTTCTGTTTCCATGGCCAGGCCATATGAAGGAAGTATTAGGAAAAAAACAAAACTCAGGGGTGCATAAGATACCTGGGAATATTTCATGATTTTTATTTCCTTCTTTTTTGGAAACCTGTAAAAATTCCCTGGATGGGTTTTCTATTTTTTCTCAACCGGAAATTTTATGTTTGTTAATTTCTTTTACCCTTTAAAAAGTTTTTCCGAAAAAACTTTACGATGACTGGCTCATTTCGGAATTTTCGATTTCAGATGCGAATCGTTGGAACATCGCCCCAAAAGTGCCCCCAATATACTCCGAAACCCATTAATAAAAAGTAAAAAATAACCTTCTATTAGTTATTAACTTGTTAAAATTAAAGGGAAAATATCGGATGCCTGAAGGGATGGCGGGTTGGGATAAAAGCCAAACCGGATGTTTACGTTGATTCCTTGGCGGACATTTTTTTAAAACGGATTCCTTCATCGGGCGGACCCCGGGGCGGTCTCCGTTAAATTCCGGAGAATACATTGTTTTTTAAATGTTATTTCAATCCAATTGGAGGAAAAAAACTCCTTACGAAACCCGGACGGAAAAGTTACAATGATCGCCGTTGAGCGGAAGGGAACACCCCCCCCGCCTCTTCAAGGCAAAATTGCCCGCCGGCTATTGATGGGTCTTCTCAAGAAGAATCCGATGCGGGAATTTCTTTTTTTGCAAAATTCAGAGAGGAGGGGGGGATTGATTCCCGCAACATGATAAATAAAGTTGTATCCATCCCATGAGCGATTTTTTGAAATATATACCGCACCGGCCCCCCTTCCTGTTTGTGGACCGCGTGGTCGAGGAATCGGAAAACAGGATCCAAACTTTGAAGGAAGTCAAATCCGGCGAACCCTATTTCCAGGGTCACTTTCCCGGACACCCCATCATGCCGGGGGTCTTGATATGCGAATCGGTTTTTCAGGCGGGCGCGATTCTTATGGGAAAGCGGGGAAAGGAAGGGGACCGCAAAATACCGGTGATTGCCCGGATCCAAAACGTCAAGTTCAAACATGCCGTGGTGCCGGGAGATGTGTTGGACATCGAAGTCCGGTTGAAGGAAGTGGTGGGGCCGGCCCACTACCTGGCGGGGCGCGCGCGGTGCGGGGGAAAAACCGTGGCCACCCTGGAATTTACCGCCATGCTGGTGGAAGAAGAGCCCTGATCCCACTCCACCGGCCGGCCGGGGAATAAAGGCGCCTTCTTATTTGGAGTCATCCTCCATCCTTGGAGCAAAAATCCTTTGAGTTTTCTCAACCTTGAAAATAAAACCTATCTCGTATTGGGTGTGGCCAATAAAAAGAGCGTCGCCTTCCATATTGGAAAAACCCTTGCCGAAGAGGGCGCCCGGGTGCTTTATGGCGTTCGGTCGGAGGCGCGGAAAAAATCGGTGGCCAAACTCCTCGCTCCCGCGCCGGTTTACGTTTGTGACGTGGAACAGGAACAGGAAATAGAGCGCCTGGAAAAAGAAATTTCCAGGGACCATCCCGTCCTCCACGGCCTGGTGCATTCCATCGCCTTCGCCAATTATTCCCAGGGAACCAAACCCTTCCACGAGACGGCGAAAGCCGATTTTCTGCAATCCGTCGATATCACCTGCTTTTCCCTGATCCGCCTGGCCCGGGCTTTTAAGGACCGGTTTGATCCCGACGCCTCCGTGGTCACCGTTTCCATCTCAACCACGCGGATGGCGGCGGAGAATTATGGTTACATGGCGCCCGCCAAGGCGGCCCTCGATTCGTCGCTATGTTTTTTGGCGAAATCGTTCAGCGGGTTCTCACGAGTCCGGTTCAATTCCGTTAACGCGGGCCTGCTCAAGACTTCCGCTTCCGCGGGCATTCCCGGGTACATCGATTCCTACCTTTACGCCGAACAACTCACCCTCCGTAAAAAAGCGCTGACGACCCAGGAGGCAGCCAACGCCGCCGTGTTTCTTTTGAGCGAACGGTCCAGCGGCATCAACGCCCGCGGGATCGTCCTCGACGCCGGGATGTCGGTAAACTATTTCGATCAGGACCTCGTCAAAAAAGCCATGCGGCCCCCGGGAGAGAAGGGTCCGGCCTGATCTCCCGCCGGCCTGGCGTTAGAAGTCACGGACGCGTTCGACCAGTTCGGGATGGTCGATGAAAGGGTTCCGGTTACCCTGCACGATTTCTATCAGGGAATTTCTTTCTTCTTCCCACCGGCCGGGAGGATCGTTGAGATGCCACATCCGCAGCCTGTCCTCGAGTTCTCCAGGAATAGGAATCCGGTATTGGTAGGCCATGTAGAAATAGGCGCGGGCGAAATCCCCGCGGACCCCGGTTCTCGGTTCCGACGGCGCCTTGTTTTCTTCACTGCAAAACCTGTATTCCTCCATGCCCCCAAACCACGCGGATTTGGAGCCGGGCCGGGGTTCGGTTTGTTCCGCCACGATGGCGGGAAACAGGTTGTGCATGTCCGCTTCCCGGGTCTTGAATTTCGGGGAAATTTCCCGGCAGCATTGGGGCCGCGGAAGGCCGGTTCGGCCGACCCGGGTACAGGACTTTTTTTTCCAGCAATTCAAGGGGTTCGCGAAGACCGTGATAGGGACGGCGTGGACCCATTCGAGGATTTTCGGTTTTTTTTTCATCCCCGGTTGCCGGGGTGCCTGCTCGCAAAGGGTGGAAAATACCTGTTTGAGTTTGTCAAAATAACACCCGCAATGCAGCGTCTGTGTGTGAGAGCCCGCCAGATAGATTTTTTTCAGTTGCTTTTTGGATATCTCTGCACTGACCATTCGGGAAGGCTGAAAAAGTTTCGGATCGACCTCCTGGGATAGCCCAGATGCGGGATGATATAATAAAAGCGCAAGAATGATGATATATTGAAGAAAGTTCTCCATTTTTCGCATGCGGAGATTATAACAAAATTCCGTTAAAATTTTTCTGTAGGGAAAGGGACTGTTCAGGAGATACCTTGCCGGAAGCAAATTGTATGGATTCTTCCCTCCCCGGACCGGGCTCTGGCAATCCGGATGAGGGGAAACGGAATCGGGATTCCGCGAGAGAAACCCTGGAAAGTATCGCCGAATGAGTCAGATCATCCTCCCCAAACCTTGGCGGGTGCCCCAAAAAGAGATCACTCCGGAACCGGTGTTCAACAACCGCCGCCATTTTCTGAAGTTGATGGGGTTCACGGTGGCGGGCATCGCCGGTGCGTTTTATGCTCCCCCGGCCTTCGCCGGGAGCGGACTCTCCAAATTAGAGGGGATGTTGGAAGAAAAAAAACGCGACGGTCCGCTGACGCCCATCTCCCATTCTCCGCGCAACCCGGACTACACGGTCCGGCGTCCGCTCACTTATGAAATCGCTGCCCTCAAGTACAACAATTTTTACGAATTCACTTCGGTGAAAAACCGAGTGTGGCAGGCGGTGGACCGTTTCCAGCCGCGCCCCTGGCAAATTGAGATCGGCGGACTGGTCGAAAAGCCCGGGGTCCATGATATCGATGATTTCATTCGGTCCTTCAGTCAGGAAGAAAGAGTTTACCGTCACCGCTGTGTCGAAACCTGGGCCATGGTCGTCCCCTGGATCGGGTTTCCGTTGAGTGACTTGATCGATAAAGTTCAACCCAAGGCCAAGGCGAAATACGTCAAATTTACCAGTTTCATGGATCCGGATGTTGCGCCGGGGCAAAAACGTTATAACAACCTGCCCTGGCCCTATACCGAAGGGCTGACTCTGGAAGAGGCCAAGAACGAAATGACCTTTATGGCCACCGGCATTTACGGGCATATCCTGCCCAACCAGCATGGCGCGCCGTTCCGGCTGGTGGTTCCGTGGAAATACGGATTCAAGAGCATCAAATCCATTGTCAAAATCGAGTTCACCGAAGCCCAGCCGGCGACCTTTTGGAACACGTTGGTTCCCGAGGAGTATGATTTCCAGGCCAACGTCGACCCGGATGTCCCCCATCCCCGGTGGTCGCAGAGGCGCGAAAAAATGATTGGCACGGGCGAGGTCTTTGCCACGCAGAAATATAACGGTTACGGCGAATTTGCAGCCTCCCTCTACGCGTAATCCCCTTCCCTCCACAATTTTTCCCCGAACCGGAATATCTTGCCCGGTATTCGTTTTTTCCCCACTAAAAATACCTTCCACCCCAATTATCATAACTGTTGATATTGAAACGTTTTTCGGAACGCTTTACGGATTTGGCATACCTTTTGCTTTTTAAGGGGAAGCGCAATATTCGCGGCAACCCCGTTAACCGGAGAAAAAAATGGTCCCTCAGGCCGATATTACATTGATCCTCTCTCAGCCGCCCGACGCGGGCAGGCCCGATAGCGGATCCAGGTCCGAGGCCGGGAATACGCGTTTCCAGGATGTCATGGAGAATGCCGTCCGCGGCGCATCCCGTCGGGAGACTCCAAACGCGGCCGCCGCCTCGGCAGAACAAAACACCGTCCGGAGAGAAGAGGACCCGGCCGGGCCCGAAGATAGATCTCCCAACCTGGACAGCCGTGTGACCGGGCCCACCCCTGGAGGTCCCGCGGATTCCCCTCCATCCGCCGATTCGGGCGCGGCAGCCATTGAAAACTCCATCCGGCAATTGGATCAACTCGGCGTCCTGAACCTCCATCGAAACCAGATCGATGCCTTGCTCGGTCTCCTCGAAGGGGGTGCGGGTACGGACCTTCAAGCCCTCCTGCAATCCCTGGCCCAGTCATTGAACCTGACCGCAACCCAGCAGAACCAGGTGGCCGAGTTTTTCAAACAGGCGGGGTTGACGGAACAACAGGCCCGGAACCTGCTGGCCAATCTCCAGAACGCTCAAACGGGCAATGCTCCTGTTGGGGTGGCACAAAACCTTTCGGATCCAGCCGCCGTTTCGGCGGAAGGGGCATCGAGCGTTGCGGCGAAAGGGGCATCGAGCGTTGCGGCGAAAGGGGATGGGGTTTCCCGGTTGGCCCAGCCGTCCCAGGCCGGAACCCCTCAGGAACGGCTCTCGCCCATGGAGACGATTCTTTCTCAGGCTGAAAATCAATCCGGCTCCTCACCCGAAAATCAAAATCAGAACAATGGACCCCAGGGTTTTAAAATGAAAGACCTGCTTCCCGACTCCCGGAACTTGATCAACCCACCGCTCACTGAAAATCAATCCCCTTTCTCTTCCCCCCTGAAAGGAACGGAGGGGTTGAAAACGCCGGTGGACGTTCGGGTGGAAAGCCTCACCGCCGTTTCCAATCCGGCCCCCAAGTCGGTGGAGGGCGGCGCGCCGGTCCAACTGGAAACCATTATCTCCCGGGGACCCGGCGAGTCCCGGGTGATGGAGCAAATCCTCAACAAGGTGATTTTCAGGTCCAATGGGTCCCGGAACGAGATTCGGATACGGCTCGAACCGCCTTCCCTGGGCACCGTTCGCATGAACATCACCACCAGCGGTGATTCCGTCCGCACGGTCATCGTGGCCGATAACCACACCGTCAAGCAGATTATCGAGAACAACTTTACCCAGTTGCGGGATTCCCTGAACGGGCAGGGATTGAAGGTGGATGACTTCACCGTGCTGGTGGGCGGCAATTCGGCCCAGAATGGGGGTTCTTACTCCCAGCCTGGCGAACAAACCGGTTTCGGCGGCTTCGGGGATTACCAGGACCCCCTTCTTTCAGAAACACGGACCGACGAAGCCCGGCCGCCTGCGGGGATAAGAATGATTTATGGGGACTCGCAAACGATTAGCGTTTTTGCGTGAACTGAAAACCTTGAACACCGTCTCCGAGGAGATTTGAAATATGATACCTGGACTCACCCCCTTTCCAAGCAATACGAACAATACCACCGCTCCCGCGGCGGGCCAGGCGCTGGGCAAGGATGACTTTCTCAAACTCCTGGTGGCACAGCTCCAGGCTCAGGACCCGTTGAGCCCGATGGACGCGCAGGACTTCAGCGCCCAGTTGGCCCAGTTCAGCACCCTGGAACAGATCACGAACGTGAACCAGAATCTCGAGGAAATCCAGAAATTCGAGGCAGCCCTGAACAACTCCTCGGCGATCAACCTGATCGGCAAGAAAATCGACGCCCCAGGCGACACGATCGATTACCAAACCGGGGAATCCAAAACCTTGAACTATTCGCTGCCAGAGGACGCAGGCAAGGTCAAGGTGGACATCCTTGACAGTACCGGGAAGAAGGTGACCACCATCTCCGTGGGGAACCAGTTGGCGGGCAGCCATCAGGTGGTTTGGAAAGGGATCGACGGCCAGGGCAAGCCGGTCAGCCCGGGGTCCTACTCCTTCCAGGTGAGAGCCGAAAATAACGCCGGGGATGACTTGGCGGGAAACACTTTCATCGTGGGACAAGTGACCGACGTTGTTTTCGAGGATGGGAAGTCTTTCGCCATCGTCAACGGCCAAAAATTAGCGGTGAGTGAAATCTCACGCATCAGTCTTTAACCCAAAGCAGAGGAGAGCCACTCATGGGGCTAATCAGTTCATTATTCACCGGAACCACCGGGCTCATCAGCAATTCACAGGCGTTGAGCGTGATTGGCGACAACATCGCCAACGTCAACACCGTCGGTTATAAGGGCAGCAAAGCCGTGTTCAGCGACGTATTCAGCACCTTGCTGACCAATGGGCCGGTGACCAGCCAGGTTGGCAG
Organism: Nitrospinaceae bacterium; assembly: GCA_046754465.1. Taxonomy (GTDB): domain Bacteria; phylum Nitrospinota; class Nitrospinia; order Nitrospinales; family VA-1; genus JBHHVU01. Next base: position 6,885 of record JBHHVU010000021.1, read on the forward strand.
GGGGTCTCAGTTACAGAGCGTCCTGCAATCGTTTTCTCAGGGTTCTTTTGAATCTTCCTCCAACGCGCTGGACCTTGCCATCGACGGTTCCGGATTCTTCATCGTCAACAATGGGACGGGAAATTTTTATACCCGCGCGGGCCAGTTCCGGCTGAATGATAAAGGCCTGGTTCAATCCGTCAGCGGGGAAGTCCTTCAGGGGTTCAAGATCACGCAGGGGGTCACCGCTTCGGGCCTGTCCAATGTCGATCTGGCGGGGGTTCAATCGGCGCCCCAGGCGTCGACCACCTTCACCCTGGGAGCCAACCTCAACGCCGCATCATCCGGGGGCACCACCTTCAATTCTCCGGTGACTCTCTTCAATTCCGTGGGAACCCAGGTGATCGCCAACATCGCTTTCACCAAGGCCGTCACGGGAAACACCTGGAATTTCGTGATCAACCCCTCGCAGGGCACGGTGACCACCGGGGGGTCGGGATCCATCACCTTCGACACCACCGGTCAAATCTCCTCCGTCAATGGAGGGGCCGCGGCGGACTTGTCGATCGTCATCGATTATTCCTCGGCCAATCCGCCCGCCAGCGCTCAGACCCTGACCTGGGACTTGGTAAATTCCGCGGGCGCTCCCAACGGCAAACTGACCGGATTCGCCGCCCAGTCGAACAATAATTCCCTGGTGCAGGACGGATTCCCCACCGGCGTATTGGTTGGCTTGTCGGTGGATAGCAAGGGGATCATTTCCGGCCTGTTCAGTAACGGCCAGTCCGACGAACTGTTCCAGGTGGCCCTGGCGGACTTCCTTTCGCCGGTGGGGCTGACGCGGACCGGGCAAAATCTTTTCGCCGAATCGGGCCAATCCGGCCAGCCCATCATCGGCACCGCCGAGACCGGCGGATTCGGATCGGTCCTCGGCAGTTCTCTGGAATTGTCCAACGTGGACTTGGCGACCGAGTTCGTTACCATGATCCAGACCCAGCAGGCCTTTCAGGCGGCCGCCCGGGTCATTACCACGACCGACAATCTTTTGACCGAGACCGTGAACCTCGTCCGGTAATCGGGAAAATAATTCTATTTTCGTTCGCACGCCCGGCCCCCGGGAAGGGAGATGGGTCAATCTAAACAGCCTATCAATCTCAGTTCGGCATATAACGCATATCAAATTGCCCGGTCCGGCTTGCCACGCCCGGGTTTCGGCCCGGGCTTTTTTTGGCTTTTTTTTTGTGTGTGCAGGCGGAAGGGGACTCTGCTACATTGTACCCATGAATGGGAATTCCCATATCCAGGAAGTCAAATCGGCGACCCTTCTTCGGTTCAATGACCTTTGGCGGCGCAACTTCCAATCCAACCAAGCCGCCATCCGCCGCAATCCCGGCGTGGCCGCCCTGAAAAACAGGTTTCGGGGAGTTCCCGCCATCGTGGTGGGGGCCGGTCCTTCGCTGGATAAAAACATCCGGCACCTGGGTCAGGCGGTGGGGAAGGCGGTTCTCATCGCCAGCGATGCCGCGCTCAAACCCCTCTTGGCGCACAACATCCCGCCGACGTTCGTCACCTGCCTCGACCCCCAGCAGGACATCACCAAGTTTTTCACCGGCGTGCCGCACCGCGGGATGACCTTGGTGGCGCCGACCATCCTGCATCCTCATGTGCTCGCCCTTTGGGAGGGCGGGGTGGTCTTCTACAATAAATTCGCTCCCGATATCCCCAGCCTGGTGGAAATCCAGAACCAGTCGCCCCGCCTCGGCTGCCTCACCCCCGGCGGCAGCGTGCTGTCCATCGCCTATGACCTGGCGTTTCAAACCGGGGCCAATCCCATCCTGTTCGTGGGACAGGACCTGTCGTATCCCAAAAAAAAGACCTACAGCCGGGAAAGTGAGAACGCCGAGGAAAACCTGGAAGCCACGATGATCCGGCAGCGGGAAAATATCGTTTACGAAACCGACATGAACGGTCAGACCTTGCCCACCCTTAAATCCATGTCCGTTTCCAAACAATGGTTCCACTGGGCGTTCACCACCTGGAAACGGGAAGGCCCCGCCGAGATCATCAACTGCAGCGAGGCGGGAATCCTGACCGGCCATTGCACCCTCATGCCCTTGCGCGAAGCAATTTACCGGTACTGCCGCAAGAAAGTGAACGTCGCCTGGACCCTGCAAAAAGCCCTCAAGCGGAAAAAGTGAGGGGAGTACCTCCCCAGGTAGTTGGAATAGGCGTTATATGGCGGACCCAGATCGATAGGCGGTTTAGATTGACCTATCTCCTTCCCCGCGTGGCGGGGGATTGCGCGCACCGGAATCCCTGCCAGACTTTGAACACTCCGGGTTTTTCGTTGAACCGGTAGGTGGTTCGCATGTAATAGGCTTTGTAATACCAGTTGCCGCCGCGCAGGACTTTGGTGGTGCCTTCGGTGGGGCCTTGGGGATCCTTCCTGGGGGACTGTTCGTAATAATCGCCGGCGTACCAGTCGGACACCCACTCCCAGACGTTGCCTGCCATGTGATGCAGTCCGTATGGGGACCGGCCCCGGGTCAATCCATCGACCGGCCCCATGACCTTGAATCCCATTTCAGGAAATTTTCGCCGGAAGGTGACGCGGCTGTTATCGGGGAATTCGTTTCCCCAGGGAAAGATTCGCTGATCGGTTCCTCGCGCGGCTTTTTCCCATTCGGCTTCGGTGGGCAGGCGTTTACCTTTCCAGCGGCAAAAGGCGTCGGCGCCGTACCACGAGACGCGGTTGGCGGGGTACCGGCCGAGTCCGGGACGCGGCTGGTATGTGCCGTTTTTTTTCTCAAGGGTGACGGCAGGGCCCGGTTCAAAATAGCGTGGGCTTTGTTCGGGGTGTTCGTTGAGAAACCGGGAAAACTCGGCGCCGGTCACTTCATAACGATCGATCCGGTACGCGCTCAGGAAAATTTCGTGCACCGGTTCTTCATCGGTATCGCCCCAGCTGTTTTCATTATCGATCTTGAAGCCCATGATAAAGGGTCCTTCGGGGATCGTTACCATATCGTCATCGTCCCGGACAGTTGCACCGGGATGGGGGATGGGAGCGCAGGCGGAAAGCAGGATGGCGAGGGCAAGAAAAAGGGCGAGATACCTGGGCGTGATTCGATTCACGGGAATGTATGCAAGGGAGAACCGGAACGTCATGGAGTCTTTTCGGTGGATTATTTGTTTTGAACGGACGGATGCAGGTTCTGCTCCGGTTCTCCGGATGGCATTTCGGAGGGGGCCGCGCCCCGGGGAAGAAAAATGGAAAACCGTGTGCCCCGGCCCACCTCGCTGAAGACATCGATCGCCCCGCCGTTTTGGTGAACGATCTGGTAGACGGTGGCAAGACCCAGTCCGACCCCGTTTTCCTTGGTGGTGTAAAATGGGTCGAAGATGTTCTTCAAATGATCCCCGGGTATGCCGCATCCCTGATCTTCAATGGTCAGGATGTATCCGCGTTTGTCAGAGTGGTAACTGACGTTTTGGAAGGAGGGAACCGGATCCAGGGAAATGGTGAGGGTTCCGCCGGACTTCATGGCCTGCATTCCGTTGATGCAAAGATTCCAGACCATTTGTTTGATCTGCTGCTCGTCGGCGTGGATGATCAGATGATCGGCTTTTCTCTTGAATTCTATCTGTGCGGAGGATGGGAATTCGCCGTTATTTTTGATCAAGGTGATGACATCCTGGACGATTTGGGTGAAATCGGCCAGGGTTTTCCGATTTTTTTTCGGCTGGGAATAGTTCAGGAAATCGGAGAGGATCGAATTGAGCCGGTCGGTTTCCTTGATGACGATTTCCATGAGCCGGTGGTAGTAACTTTCGAGTTTCAATCCTTTGTTGAGAACCTGGATGGAACCGCTGAGGGAGGCGAGGGGATTCCTGATTTCGTGGGCGATGCCGGCGGAGAAGCGTCCGACGGCGGCCAATTGTTCCGCCTGGAAAATTTTTTCCTGCATTTCCCTGAATTCCGTCAGGTCTTCGAATACGCAAATGTACCCTTTGAAGGGGTCCGCGTCCGGACCGGAGAAACGGCTGATCTTCATGCGAACGAAGATGGTTTTACCGTCCCTGCGCCGGCACCTTCCTTCGGCCTGCTGGGGCGGGGACAGGGCATCGGGCTTGCCGAACAGTTTCTCCAGGGCGGGAATGGGAAGGAGGGCGCTGCAAGGCTGGCCCCGGCTTTCCTCCAGCGGGTAACCGGTAATATCCTCCGCGGCCTGGTTGGCGGAGGTGATTCGTCCTTCCCCGTCGGTGGTGATCAAGCCGGTCCCCATGTCCCGCACGACGTTTTGGTGGAAAGCCTGCAATTCCCGCAGGTCCCGGCTTTTCAGCAACAGTTCTTCATTCATGGAGCGCAGGCGCTGATTGAGGAGAATGCCCAGATAGGCGACGGTGAAAAACGAAGCGATATTCAGGATGATAATATAAAACACATACCCGCTCGCGAAAGAAACCCCGGCTCCGCGAAACAGGTAAAAGGGATGGATGAGGTTGAAATATTCCAGGTCCAGCAACAGGCCATAGAGAATACTGGCCCCGGAAGCCACCATGTAGCAGGCGGGACGGGAAAGGACGGAGGCCGCGGCAATGATGACAAACAGGAACAGAAATGACAGCGGGCTCTGGATGCCCCCGGTGGTGTACAGGATGCCACCCGCCAACGCAAGGTCGCCCACAGCCTGAATGGAGGCGCTGGTGGCGGGTTTGAGGACCTTGAACAACAGGGAGTAAAGGATAGATAAGAAATAACCCGCGCCGATCACCACGAGAAATGGCACGATGGGGGCGGAAAACCCGATGTGCTGCTGAAAGGGGAGGATGAGGGCCACAAAGCCCGTGAGGAATCCAACCCGTAACACCAGAATGGTTTTTACCCGCTGGACTTGGTCCAGGTCCGGGTGGTTTTTCTTGCGATTCATGTGACCGGATTGAATGATACGTGATCGGTTCGGACCATTGGACACCTTACCTCCGCAAATGGAGTTTAAATCGTGTCCCCCATCTTAAAGATGGGCAGGTACATGGCGACCACGATGAATCCCACCACAATTCCCAGGAAGACCATGAGCATAGGTTCCAGGAGAGAGGTGAGGGACGTGACGGCGGTATCGACTTCCTCATCGTAGAAATCGGCGATTTTGGTGCACATTTTGTCCAGGGAGCCGGAGTTTTCCCCAACATCGATCATCTGCACGACCATGGGCGGGAAGATGGATTCCCGGGCCAGGGGCGCGGCGATGCTTTCACCATCCTTGATGGCTTTGATGGTATTGAACACGGCCTGTTCCACGGTCTTGTTGCCGGAGGTCCTGGCGCATATATCCAGACCTTCGAGGAGCGGCACGCCGGCGGCCACGAGGGTTCCCAGGGTTCGGCTGAACTTGGCGACGGATACTTTCCGGATGAGCGTGCCGATCACTGGAAATTTCAAGGCCCATTTGTCGATGAAGGCGCGGCCCCGTTCGGTGGAATAGACCTTTCTGATGAGGAAGATGAACGCGGCGATTCCACCGAACAGGTAATACCATTGGTTCCGGAAGAAATCACTGATCACCATGACGATTTGCGTGGGCCCCGGCAATTCCGCTCCCCCTTTGGCGAATAAGGTGGCGAATGCGGGGATGACGAATATCATGAGAAAGGCGACCACGCTAACGGCCACGGTAATGATCACCCCCGGATACACCATTGCCGATTTGACCCTCTTTTTGAGGGATTCGGCTTTTTCAATATACTCGGCGAGCCGCCGGAGGATGCGGTCGAGGATTCCCCCCATTTCTCCCGCTTCCACCAGGTTGCAGTAAAGATTGTCGAAAACCTTGGGATGTTTTCTCAGGGAGGTGGAAAGATCGCTTCCTTTCTCGATACTCGTCTTGACCTGGAGAATGATTTCCCCAAACGTTTTATTATCCGACTGTTTTCCAAGAATATCCAGGCATTGAACGAGGGGAAGTCCCGCATCGACCATGGTGGAGAACTGGCGGGTGAAAATGACGATATCCCTGCCGGTGATTTTCTGTTTGGCGGGACCGAACAGAGCGCTTGAACCGCCTTTCTTCTTGATGGACGTGACGCGGATTTTCTGCTGTTTGAGTTTCGCGACGGCGGACCTTTCGTCCTCCGCGTCCACTTCTCCTTTTTTGAGTTGGCCTCGAACTCTTGTTCTATACGTAAAGGTTGGCACGGGAGTTTCCTTTAGAGTGCATGCATCAATTTGCCTTGAGGGACTGACGGGTGTTGTCCAACTCCGAGCCGATCCGGGTCAGCATGTCGGTGGTGCTTCGCAGGCGCTGGACGAGGGCGCCGATGATCGCGCGTAAATCCTCCGGCAGGCTTTGCAGAATGCGGTCGAAATTTTCTTTCTCGATAAAACCCACCGTCACGTCTCCGATGGCGGAAACCGTGGCGCTGCGGACTGTTTGGGAAATCAAGCCCATTTCTCCAAAGACGTCGCCTTTTTTCAGGGATCCAATAACGATGGTTTTTTTATCGACCTTTTTGGTGATTTGAACCTCGCCCGATAAAACGATGTAGGCGTTGTTACTGATGATTCCCTCGGTGACGATTACATCCCCGTCGGAAAAATGCTGAACAATCGAGGTCTCTATTAAATTCATGATTTCCCCATGGCGTGTAAGGATTCTTTGAAAACTTTGTAAAAAGCATCATTCTCGGTGATGGATTTTTTTAATATCCGGGGAAGCTTGTCCATGTCCTTTGGATTGATGACCACATTGACACTATGAGTGAAAGCATCCATGTTGTTCAAGGTTTTGAAGTTCGCCCCCACCACGGCAAAAAAGATGTTCCGCCGGGTAGACATATTCATTTCCACCAGGCTCTTGTATACCGGGTTTTCGGAAAGGGGAATCCCGCCGAAATTTTCATTCAGTGCCACAAGGTGGAAATGGGTGAACCGCATTTTATGCACTGCGTGTTCGGGGGAGCGGGCCATTTGAATCTTGTATCCCAGTTCCTCCAGGGCTTCGGTCCACGGGTCCCGGTTCGTGTCGTCCAGGACCAGGGCGATCCGGTCGTTGTCGCCGTACAGCAACAAGTCCTCATCTTCATCCTCGAAATCTGTTCGCAGGACAAAGCGGGATATATCGACCGAGGATTCTTCCATTTTTTCCCGGGGGGCGGGAGGCGGGGCTCCAGGTTCCCGCGGGGTTTCTTCCGGAGGCGGGGTTTTCAAGTGCGCTTCCACCCGGACCTTCGCCCTGCAGGCGGGACAGACTATGGAACAGGCACGGCCCCGGGGCAGTTTTTCATCGGGAATGTTTATGTGTTGCTCGCACACACCGCATTGAATTTGCATCTTGCGTCTTTCCGTTTACGGGTTTATCGGTATTGTTCCTGGTAATCATTGTCCATGGACAGATCTTCGATGTCCGTCGTTTTTTCTCCCCGGGCGGCTTTGATGGCGTCTATTCCCCGGCCGACGACGGCTTTGCGGGACGCGTAGGCCAGGGCGGTTTCCTCGGAGATCAGTCCTTCCTCGAACCGTTTCAGAATATGTTTGTCGAAGGTCCACATTCCATAGGGTTCTCCCTGGGAGAGAATGTCGTAAAAGGTTTTTCCCTCGGATTCCCCGTTCATGATGGCATCCTTGACACGGAGGCTGGTGGACAGGATTTCGAACAGGGCGATTCGGCCTCCCCCCACTTTGGGGACCAGCCTCTGACTGATGATCCACCGGATGGTGTCCGCGAGGCGGATCCGGATTTGCTGTTCTTCCTCCTTGGAAAACATGCCCACAATGCGGTTGATGGTTTGTCCGGCATCGACGGTATGCAGGGTGCTGAGGACGAGGTGTCCCGTTTCGGCGGCGCTCATGCCGATTTCGACGGTTTCCCGGTCGCGCATTTCCCCGACCAGGATCACTTTGGGCGCCTGCCGCAAGGCGGCGCGTAAACCCGTGGAAAACGCATCGAAATCGTTGCCCAGTTCCCTCTGGTTGAACGTGGCCCGGCGGTGGGGATGCGAGAATTCGATAGGATCCTCCAGGGTGATGATGTGGATGGATTTCTCATGGTTAATTTTATTGAGAATGGCCGCCAGGGTGGTGGATTTCCCGCTGCCGGTGGCGCCGGTGACCAAAACCAGTCCGTTCTTTTCTTCCGCCACTTTCCCGAACTGCGGCGGCAGGTTCATGTCCTCGATCGAGGGAATCCGGGTTTCCAGTTTTCGCAGAACGGCGCTGTAGTGGTTGCGTTGGGAAAATATGTTGACGCGGAAACGGACCTTTCCTACCAGGAAATAGGAGCAGTCGCAGGAACCTTCCCGAATCAGCGTTTCTGTCAGCCTGCGATCGGAATTGATCAGGTTCAAGGCGAAGATTTCCGCTTGAAACGGGGTGATATTTCCCATCGCTGGTTCCATGGATACATCGGTCAACTGGCCGGAAGCCTCCACCTGGAAGGATTTTCCCGCGGTAATATTGAGGTCGGAAATATTTCCGTGGGATTCGAGCATGGTGGTCAGGATGTGGTCGATCTCGGCTTTTCTCATGATGCGGTCTCAGATAAACTCCGGGAGCTTTTTCAGGAACTGAATGAACCGTTCCTTGGAAATGGCTTTATCGTAAGCGTCCTCGGCGCTGATTTTTCTCCCCTTTAAAGCATCCAGAATGGCATCGTCCAGGGACTGCATGCCGAATTTCTTTCCGGTCTGGATGGCGGATGGGATCTGGAATGTTTTTCCTTCGCGAATGAGGTTGGAAACCGCGGGTGTCACGACCAGAACCTCGATGACCGCCAGCCGTCCCCTTTTATCCGTTCGTTTGAACAGGTTTTGCGCCACCACGCCCTTGAGAGTTTCCGACAGGGTTGTCCGGATCTGCGGTTGCTGATGGGCGGGGAAAACATCAATCACGCGGTCGATGGTTTTCGCGGCGCTTTGAGTGTGCAGGGTGCCGAAAACCAGATGGCCCGTGGATGCCGCTTCGAGCGCCAGCTCGATCGTTTCCAGGTCACGCATTTCACCGACCAGGATGATATCGGGATCTTCTCGCAGGGCGCCCCGGAGGGCGGATTTGAATCCCTGGGTATGCAGGCCGACTTCCCGGTGATTGATCACGCAGTTCTGGTTCTGGTGAACGAACTCGACGGGGTCTTCAATGGTGATGATGTGGCTTTTCTTATTTTTGTTGATGTGATCCACCATGGAGGCCAGGGTGGTGGATTTACCACTTCCCGTCGGACCGGTGACCAGCACCAATCCCTTGTGGAGCATGGCCAGTTTGGTGATTACTGAGGGAAGTCCCAGTTGTTCCGCCGTCAGAATCTGGGTAGGAATTTCGCGGAAAACCGCCCCAATGCCCCATTTCTGCTGAAAGTAATTGGCCCGGTACCGCGCCAGTTTGGGAATCTCGTAGGCGAAATCCACGTCGCCGGTTTCCTCGAAGACCTTGATTTTGTCTTCCGGCGCAATTTCATAGAGGAGGGATTTCAGTTCATCATTTCCTAAAATCTTGTATTTGACCCGCTCCATATCCCCGTGGACCCGGAGAATCGGTTGGGAGCCGGCCACCAGGTGCAGGTCGGACGCACCCTGTTCATTCATCAATTTGAAAAACGCATCTATTTTCGCCACGGTTCAATCTAGAAGCTGGGAGGTAATCACAAAATCCCGAATGACATCGCTGGAACCGGAAGGCAGGTCCAGCGCCTGTCCGTTCAAAAATAAGTAGGTGCCTCTTTTGTTACCTATCGTGACGAGAAATTTTTGGTTTCCGTAGAAGCTTTTCTGAGTGCCGCCGGGAAGAATGAAATCTTCCTCCGAGCCCCCATCCACCTTCAGGTTGAACCAGGAATTCCCCTGAACCTGAATCAGCAAATGCAGGGGTTTGACAACCAGTTGTGGGGGGTCCGGTTCGGAATCCGTCACGCCCGAAATTTTTGTAACATCTTGAATTATAACCTCTTTTTTTGGCGGATCGGAAATTTTTTCCGTTTCCACCGATTCTTTCGGGGTTTGTGGACCTCGAGCGGATTCCTGGGCGGTGGATTCCGGTGATTTTTTCTTCGGTTCGGGGGCTGTGGTCAAGGCTTTCTTATTTTTCTTGCCGGCGCCGGGTGCGGCCGTTTTTTCCTTGGCAGCCACCGGTGGGGTGGTACCGTGGTCCGAATCGTTTTTGGGTTTCACCTCCTTTTTGTTCCCGGCGGAGGGTTCCGGGGTTTTTTCAGGAACGGGCTCCCCGGCGGTTTGGGTATTTTTCGCCCCTTCCGCGGTAGCCGCAGGTTCCTGTTGGGGGGTGGAGGGGGAGGATTCCCCGGCAGGGGCGGGTTTTTCCTTTTCATTGCCGGCAATCAAATCCACCATGATATTGCCCGCCACGATCAGGCCCGCCAAGGCGGCCGCCGCCATGCCGTATCCCAATAGTCTTCCTTTTTTCATTGCGGAATTGTTTTTGGAAGCGCGGGTTTTCTCGATATCCGCCCTGCGATTTTTCCCAACCGTATCGTCATAGGTGTTGATCATATCCTCGGCGCTGGACCCGATCGCCTTAGCATAAGAGCGGATATACCCCTTGATGAAAACCTCGCCCGGGAGTTCGTCGAAATGGTTGTTCTCCAGGGCCTGCAGAAACCGTATGTGGATTTTGGTGGCCCCGGCAATTTCTTCCAGGGGAACTCCGCGGAGTTCCCGTTCATGTCTTAAATACAAGCCAAAGTTTTCAACCATGATTTATTTTATCTGTTCGATAAGGTCCAAGTATTTTCTGGATAACTGAGCCCACTGGCTGCCCGGAGCCAGCTTGATCACCTGTTTTAAGTGTTCGATGGCGAGATCCATTTTCTTGTCCTTGATGAATAATTGCGCCATTTCGTAGTGAGCCTGGGGGAATTTGGGGTTGAGCGAGACGGCGATTTTCAGGGAATCGAGGGCTTTCCCGAAATGTTCATGGTCCATATAGGCCAAGGCCAGGTTCAACCGGATGGCGGCATTATCTTTCAGCTTGATCGCCTCCAGCCATTCCCTTTCTGCATCAGGAAATTTCCCCAGGTTGTAATAGCTGAGCGCCAGCCAATTATATACCCGGTGGGGCAGTGGCGTCCCCGGCCGCTTGAGATCCTCCTTGAAATTTTTCGCCGCCTGGGTCCAATCCCCCTTTTGCATGTAGAGACGTCCGATCTGGCGGTAGGCATCCTTGGAATCGGGGTTGATCTCAAGGGTTTTTTTCAATTCTTTTTCCGCCTTGTCCAGGTCACCGTCCAGGAAATAGCTCGTGCCAAGGTGCAGGTGGTAATTGGCATTTTGAGGATCCAGAGAGACCGCCTCCTGGAAACTGGCGATCATTTCCTTTCTTTTATTGATCGAACCGTATTCAAGTCCTTCCTGGAATTTTTTTTGCCCCGGAGAGGAGTTTTTTTCAATGACCGACTTTTCTTCAGTTGCGCAACCCTGCAGAACGGCCCCTGCCAGTCCCAGAGCGGCGATCAGGAAAACCTGACGGATCCAAATGCGGAATTTATTCGGTGACTTGTCCATAACTCCATAGCTTTCATTTGATTATCGGAATTTTGAGTTTGAAGTTCATGCCCGGGAGGGTCCGGAGTCTCCACCGGTTTCCTCTCCCTGGCGCATTAACTCCTGTTTTGTCATTTTTCGGCAAAATCAAAATAAAACTAAAGAAAACAAGCTCACAGCCGATAATAAAAGCGACGAATTTTGCTCATTTTCACTGAATGGGCGCTGGAAATCAGGTTATTTGGAATTAGGGTCAAATCCTCCCTAACCGGGAGGAAATTTTAACAAATTTATCGTAATAAATATATTATAATAAAAATAGTTTGTAATTTAAAGTCTGGAAACGAAGGGGGCCATGGCCCAAAAATCTAAAATCCGATTGAATTTACTGGTTTTGTTTGTTTTTCCAAAATAAATAATGATGAGTTTTGCGTCCCGGTGCAACCATCGGGATTTGGAGGTTTGATATATGTTTAAATTTTTTGATTCACTCAACCGGGAAGGGGGGTGAGCGCGGAAAACAAAAGGTTTTTTATTCAGCACAACAAGAAAACACAATTTCAAATTTGAATATATAGGAGTCCAGTCTAATGAAAATCAAGCGGATTACGCGATTTTTCCAAATGACCGCAATGATGGCCTTTCTCGTCCTCATCGCGGGAAATGCTTTTGCTATAGAAAACAAGAGTCGTGTCGTTTCACCTTATTGGCAGTCCGACAGCACCTCCTATTCCTTCATCGCCGTGTCCCATCCCTCCCTTTCGGGAATGGCCTCACAGATCGGTCTTACGATCAATGCCATTCAGAAGGATAAATCGGCCTTCGGAACTGCGACCACCTTCACCATCACAGCAGGGAGCACCACCCGAGTTTTCATTGTCCGTACCAACCATGCCACCATCAATCCCACGAGTATTTCATCCGCGAAATTCGTCACGGGTACAACGGATTTTCAACACGGTCATGTCCGGGTCGACCCGATTGCCACGACGCCGGAGGAAAAATCAACTAGCAGTGATGGCGGCGGTTTCCGTGATGTCACGATGCTCGAGTTCTGGGGTGCGGTGGTGATCGAAACCAATACCACCGGATTTGCGATGGAATTCATCGGCGACCAGCATGACAGCGCGGCAGCGCCTACGTTGCATCCCAATGCCGGTGTCGGCGGCGTTGCGGCCCCGTAAACCTGGATACGGAAAACGAACCAATGAAAATAGCTATATAGATAAGGAGAACGACCGATGAGAAAACTTTTCATTTTATTCGTGCTTACCCTGTTGGGGTTTGTGGCCGTGGCCCAAACCGCCCAGGCTCAAGTATTGCAAGCGCCAAGTACTACAGACCAGGCCCGGATTGCCATATCCCCTTATGCGCAGGCCGTGCCCAATGACAGTTATACCTTCATTGGCATCAGCCATCCCTCATTGGATACCGCGCATACCTCGATCGGGGTGGTTCTGGAAGTCCTCGACATGACGACGGTTCCCAACGATGCGGCGGGCCGTTCGGTCGCGTTTACGGTCGATGCGGGTGAAACACACCGAGTCTTTATCGTGAATCAGTCGCACGCAACGATCAATCAGTTGAATTCCGCGTTTTCCGACGCCCGCACCCACATCATCACCACCGTGGATTCGGCGCAGTTCGGAAACATCAAGGTGGTGGGCGTCAATACGACGGCGAATAAAAAGATTTCCCGAAGTGGGTACACTCCGGGCACCCAGTCTCTAAGCCGGCTCGACAATATCTCCCAGCTGGATATGTGGGGGGTCGTGTTTATCCCCTCTAGTGGAACCGGATTTGCCATGGAATTTATTGGCGACGCTCAAGATTCCACCATCGGCGGTAACCTGACCGGCGGAGGCGAAACCGACCGGCTGGGTCCGGAAACCGGGGTATCCACCGGCGCGGGCCGCGGCATCAACTGAGGTTGTTTAGATAAAAATCACCCAAGGGGCCAGCCAGGAAGGCTGGCCCCCTCCTTCTCCTTCCGTCAAGGGATTTGACTATGAGAACTTCCATTTTGGCATTGGCCCTGGTTTTCTCTCTTACCGCCTGCACGTCCGGGGAAGTCCCAATCAACCCCGCCGAGTCCGACGCCCATTACCAGCAGGCCCTGGAACTCGCCAGACACTCCCTGTACCAAAACTCACTGCAGGAATTCGACCTCGCGCTCAAACACAATCCCAATAATTTCAAGGTATACCGGAAAAAGGGATTGGTTCATTTCGGACTGAAACAATACGCCGAGGCCAAGGCCGATTTCCAACAGGCGGTTGCCCGGGAGCCGGATAACGTTCAGGCCCATATCAACCTGGGAATGGTTTATTATGTGACCGGGGACAAGGACAAGGCCCGGAATCTGTGGGAGCGTGCCATTCTCATCCGTGAAGGAGACGACGATTCGAAGGCGTATAACAATATCGCCAATATCTACAAGGAAGAAAAAAATTACGGCAAAGCCATCGAATATTACCGGCAGGCGATTGCTCAAAAACCAGCCAATTCCACCTATCTGAACAACCTGGCGGATAGCTACCGCCTGAAAGGGGACTCTCAACGTGCCGAAGAGATTCTGAGGAAATCCCTTTCCATCGACTCCAAGGGAATGCTCACCCACTTCAACCTGGGCATGCTTTTCATGGACCAGAAACAATTTGAAAAGGCCGCGGACTCGTTCCGCCAATCTCTTAAGGTCAATCCCTATTACACGGAAGCTTACCTGCAGCTGGCGAAGACCCGTTTGGCGAAAAACGAAAAGAAAGCGGCCTTGGCTTGGATCGAACAGGCGCTTAAGATTGAACCCTCCAACCCGGCCTATCAAGAGTTTTACTTGAAAGTGAAACCCTCCTGAGCGGGACTCTGAAAATTGGCACTGCCTCGGATAAACCGGCCTCCCCTTTCCCTGCTCCATTTTTTGAAAGCCCGGAAACGAGAATGGGCGTTATCCATTTTCTCCACGGCCGCCACCCTCCTGTTTTGCCTCGGCCTGATTGAAATTTATTTCTGGAACAAGAATTCCGATGCCTGGGTGGCCCCCCATACCGTCTTCGACGCCGAGCGGGGCTGGTCCAATGCCGTCAATGCCAGAACCGTTCATGAGGGCATCACCTACACCACCAATTCCTTGGGTTTCCGTTCCGCGGAGATCAATCCGGCCAAGGAACATATACTGATTCTCGGGGACTCGGTGGCTTATGGCGCGGGGGTCAACGATGACGAAAACGTGTCCTATTATCTCAACCAAAGAATGCCCGGCTACCAGGTACTGAATCTTGCCGTCATGGGTTATGGGATCGGCCAGTATTATCTCACGCTTAAAAAATTTATCCGCCAGACCCGACCCAGGCACGTCGTGGTGATCCTTTATACCGTCAACGATCTAGCCGATACGAGAAGCGACCAGATGTTCGGCGCCAGCAAACCTTTGTTCGTGATTGATAACGGAAGATTGACCCCTATCCGGAAAACGGTTTCCCGATTTTCATGCATGAATCTGATTTCCAAAAGCTGGACACTCCGGCATTTTTCTCCCGAAAAATTGAGGAAACGGTTTTGTGATTCCACGGCCTGGGATAAATCCGCTGCATGGGCGCTCGTTTTCGATTTACTGGAAAAAATTCACGATCTCGCTTTGCAGCATGGCGCCCGGCCCCTGTTTGTTTTGTCCCCCTCGTTGATGGGTGTGAAATGGACGGCATGCCAGCTTCAGGGCAACCCGGGTTCCTGCCGAAATGTGGATCAGGGGTACAGCGGGTCTTACCAATCGTTCCTCAATCGTTTCAGGAAGAGCCGTTTCCCTTACCTCGATTATAATAATGTCCTCCTTGCGCTCTCGCAAAAAGGGGATATCGGCCGGCTTTATAATAAAGGGGGAAAAGACATCCACCACTATTCCCCACCGGGAAACAGGGTCCTCGCGGATACTATTGCGGGTTATCTGCAAGCTCCCTGATCTCAACCTTTTCTCCGGAAGTCATTTTTGAAAAATTTGAATGCACATTCTTTCTCCCCTAAAACAAGTTTGATCCGTGCCGGGGTTCTCTTGATGATGGCCGGAATGCTTTGGGCCGGCTGTGAATCCACCGGGGAGCGGGGAGGGAAAAAGGATCGAGAGTATTTCGAGGCCGTTCAAAACGATCCCGGCGACGCGGAGGCCCGGTTCAATCTGGGTTTGACTTATGAGGCGTTGGGAAATATCGAAGACGCGAGGAAAGAATTTCAAAAAACCCTCGAACTCAACCCCCTGCATGAGAGAGCTCATTTTTCCCTGGCGGCCCTGAATTTCAGGGCCAGGGACTATGAGGCCGCCCTGGAAGAGTACCGGCGGGTGACCCGAATCGATCCCGCATCCGCCGAGGCGCACAGTAACATCGGAGCCCTGTACCACCTGACGGGCAGGCACCCGAAGGAGATCGCGGAATATGAGGAAGCGGTGCGGTTGAAACCGGATTTCGCGAATGCTCACTTCAACTTAAGCGTTGCGTATGATGAAGCGGACCAGGGAAAATCCGCTGTCCGCCACATGAAGATCGCGGAACAATTGCTCCAGGAAATAAAGCGGGGTGAAGAAAACCGGGGAATGCTTCGCCTGGCCCGGGAAAATTTGCAGGCTTACGCGAAAAAATACAACCTCCCGCCGGCGAACCTTGAAGGCAATATTTCCTCTCCCGGGGCGTTTACCGTCTCCGCCAAAATTTTCTCATTCAAAAAAGTGATCGAAAAAAATCCCGGGAATATCATGGCCCGGTTCAAGCTCGGGAGCATTTACTATCATCAAGGGCGTTACGAGGAGGCGATTCGGGAATTTCAGGAAGTCACGCGTTTATACAAGAACGCCGTCACCGCCTATAACAATCTGGCCGGGATTTACATAGAAATGAACCGGTATCAGGATGCGATCCATTCCTTGAATCAGGCCCTGGAGATCAACCCAGGTTTTACGGTGGTTCTCATCAATTTGGGAAAAACCTATCAATTGGCGGGGCGGTGGCAGGAAGCTGGGAACGCCCTGGAAAAAGCCTTGCGAATTCAACCCGCCAACACGGACCTCCTGTTCGGTCTGGCCTCCCTCAACTTCAAACGGGAGCGGTTTCAAGATTCCGTGGATGTGTTGAACAGAATTTTGCGATTGGAACCCGGCCACGCCGATGCCCATTTCGCGATGTCCCTCGCCTATGACAAACTCGGCCAGGGGGAGCAGGCCATCGAACACGCCAAAATCGCGGAAAAATATTTCACTGACCGCCACAACTCCTTTATGATGGATCAATGTAAAAAGACTCTCGCACTTTTTTATAAACGATACGGATCCCTGTCTTGGAGAGCATCCAGGATCCCTTGATTTCCAGGTGGCTGCTCTATGGGCGGGCATCCTTTCACGGCGTGTGACGGAAATGAACGAAAAGGTGGAAGAAGGAAGGACCGTCCCCGCTCCCGATTCCCACCCGGCCGAAATCACCAAGGAGGAATTGAAGGCCAGGATTCGGGACCATGCGATTTGGCTTGATTCCGGGGGCCGGGAAGGCCGGGCCGCCGATTTCAAGGGTGCCCGGCTCAAGGGGGCCGTGTTGATCGGAGCGCGCCTCAAGGAAGCGGATTTCGAGCACGCCTACCTTTATGGAGCGTATCTAAAAAGGGCCGATCTAGAGGGAGCCAACCTCAAGGGCGCCAACCTGCGCGGAGCCAACCTGCGTTGGGCCAACCTGAAGCACGCCGACCTCCAGGGAGCCAACCTGGTCCGGGCCGACCTGCAACACGCCCGCCTCGAAAACACCAACCTGCATGGAGCCAATCTGAAAATGACGGAGGGCCTGGTTCGGGAACAGATCGGCCAGGCTCGTTGCGACGAGACCACCGTGGTGCCGGATTACTTGAATAGCCCGGATTGATAAAAGGATGGAGGCGGGGCCGGGAAGGAAAAGAAAAATCCCCCGGTTTTACTGAAAAATGACTTTCGCCGATTGAATCATGTTTTTTAAACTCGATCCGGCGTCTTCCACCGCGGTGGCCTCATAGCCGCAGTGAGCGGTGCAGTCGGCGCATTGCGGGTTGTTGCGGTGGCCGTAGTTCTCCCACTCGGTGGTTTCCATGAGTTCCTGAAACGTTTCCGCATAGCCATCGTCCAGAAGATAGCAGGGTTTTTGCCAGCCGAGGACCGAGTAATTTGGGTTGCCCCAGGGGGTGCAGTCATAATCCCGTTTTCCCCGCAGAAACTCGAGGTAAAGGGGGGAATGGTTCAAGACCCAGCGGCCGTTTTGGTTTTTTTCCAGCAGCTCGTTGAAAAACTCAAAGGTCCGTTTCCTGCCGAAAAAATGCTCCTGATCGGGAGCATCCGGATACCTGAAACCCGAGGCGAGGGTGACCCCATCCACCCCCAGGGGAGTCACGAAGTCCAGAAATTTTTCCGCTTTTTCAACAGTGAAGCCGTCGAAAAACGTGGTGGCGCTGGTGACGCGGTAGCCCATCGACTTGGCCTTGCGGATCGCCTCGGTGGCGATCTGGAAGGTGCCTTTTTGCGCCACAATGTGGTCGTGGTCCTCTTCCAGTCCGTCCAGGTGGATCGAGAGAGTCAGAAGAGGCGACACCGGGAATTTACCAAGAAAATTGTTGAGGAGAAGCGCGTTGGTGCACAGGTAAACATATCGCCCCTGATCGAGGAACCCTTCCACGATCTCCTGAATCTGGGGATGCATGAGGGGTTCCCCACCGGCGATGGAAACAACCGGGGCTCCACATTCCTCCGCCGCCCGCAAACATTCCTCCGGGCTGAGGTTTTTCTTCAAGATCTCGTTGGGTTTTTGAATTTTACCGCAACCGATGCACTCCAGGTTACAGCGAAACAGCGGTTCCAGCATCAGCACCAGCGGAAAGCGCTTGCGTCTTTTCAGTTTCTGCCTGAATATATAAAAACCGATTTTCACGGCCTGCCGGAGCGGTATCGCCATGGAATCATAATCTCCTGATGGAGGCTCGGGGAAAAAACGTTTTTCCCTGGAATGCGTTGGAAATTATATGAGAGGGGTAAATCCCAATCCCTCAAATCCGCCGCAAGGGTTTAGGATTCAATATTATATTTGAGTTTTGCTATAGAACAAGGAATTTATCATGCGCTCGGCCAACCCTCCTCAACCGTCAAGGCCATACGCGCCCCGTTTCAAAGCGCTGGGAATATTCCATGCGGGTCAAAGGAAACATCCTTGAGAAAAATCTTCCTTCTTCTTTTCATTATATTACTGGTCCTGGCAATCGATGGCGCCTTGACTTACGACATTCTCGATTACCCGGCCCATTTCGTGGGGGGGTGGCTTGGTCCGCTCCTGGTGCTGGTGATCTTTTTCACCATCGCCGCAGTGGAATCGGTCAAAAAAAACGAAAAGAGAAACACCCGGAGGTGATTGGGGGTCAGGCTTTGAATCTTGCAATTTTGTCCCGTGGTTTGACGGAAGGAGCGGCTTTTTGAATCCGGCTCAGCAAGGCAAAGGGTTCCACCGGTCCTTCCGAGGGTATCCACACCCTCCCGTTTCCCCCGTGCGCGGTGGAAATGGTTTCCCCTTTATGGTCTTCCATGGCTTTGATCCGGAACCGGTATTGTCTGCGGGGTGAGATGTATTCCACCTCATCCCCAGGCTCCATCCGGTTTTTAACCTCCACCTCCATCATTCCATTGGCCTTCTGGCCAAGGATCTGTCCTCCAAAGATTTGCGGCAGAACCTGTTCCTGTGCGGAATCGAACCGCTCGGTTTCATGGTTTGCGTTGCAGATGAGAAAGGCGGATGTGAAGCCCCGGTTGGCGGTTTTGTTGACCTCTTCCAAAAGCGTTGGGTCGAAAGGCCGGTGGCGTTCCAGGTCGTTCAGGGCCCGCCGGTAGGCTTTCGTGACCAGGGAAAGATAATAGACGGATTTGGACCGGCCCTCGATTTTGAAGGACATCACCCCGGCCTTTTGGAGTTCCCCAAGAAACTCGATCGCTCGCAGGTCCTTGGAGTTCATGATATAGGTACCATGTTCGTCCTCGTCGACCGGCATCAACTCGCCCGGCCGCTGGGTCTCCTCGATGAAATAACCCCCTTCCCCGGCAGGCCCGGAGCGGGGGACGGGCTCCCCGTTCTCCCGGTACAATGAATATTCCCACCGGCAGCTGTTGGTGCAGGTGCCCTGGTTGGCATCCCGGTGATTGAAATAGTTGGAAAGAAGGCATCGACCCGAATAGGCGATGCAGATGGATCCGTGCACGAACGATTCCAGCTCCATGCCGGGGACAGAGGCATGGATCTCTCGAATTTCCGCCAGCGAGAGTTCCCGGGAAAGAATGGTCCGTTTCACCCCCAGGTCGAACCAGAACTCCACGGAGGGCCAGTTGATCGTGTTGGTCTGCACCGAGAGGTGGACCGGGATTTGGGGGAATTCCTTGAGCACAAAGCGGATCAACCCGGGATCGGACATGATGAATCCGTCCGGTTCCGCCTCGGCGTAAAAGGCCAGGGATTTTTTGAACGATTCGATTTTCCGGTTCGGCGGAAGAATGTTGGCGGTGATATAAATTTTTTTTCCCAACCGGTGGGTGAAATCGATCGCCTCGATGAGGGAAGAATCCCGGAACCGGTTTTCCCGGGCGCGCAGGGAAAATTTGGGAATGCCCGCGTAGACCGCATCGGCGCCGTAGGCGAAGGCATATCGCAATTTTTCCGGACTGCCCGCGGGGGCCAGAAGTTCGTGTGTCATATCGGGTGTTTCCAGGCCGCGGACCCTGATTTTAAGGTCCCGCCAAGAATTGAAAAAGAATTCAGGACCTGCGGTAAGTGCCGGTCAATTGGCCCTGGTCAAGGACATGCCCTTCCATGGCTTTCAGGAGTTGCTTTTTGGTGGCTCCCGGCTGCAGGCCGGGATCTTGGTCCAGCGCATAAATCTTGAAAAAATACCGGTGGGTGCCACCAGGCGGGCAGGGCCCCCCATAACCGATTCTTCGGAAGTCGTTTGTTCCCTGCAAGGCGCCGTTGGAAATCTTCTTCAGCGGCGGAACTTTTTCCGGAAGCTGCCTGAGGGTTCCCGGCAAATTGTAGAGGACCCAGTGCACCCACGTTCCCATCGGCGCGTCGGGGTCATCGGCAATCAACGCCAGGCTGCGGGTCTTATCGGGGACCCCACTCCATGCCAGGGGAGGAGAAATATCCGCCCCATCGCAAGTATAAATTTTCGGGATGGGGCCTCCTTCCTTGAAGGCCTTGCTGGCCAACCGGATCGTCATGGAATGTCTCCCGTTCGCGCCGATGATTTACGGATACGATAAAATCCTGTGGAATCATCGGAACTTTACACCATGGAAACCTCCCACCGCAATACATTTCGGATGAAGAGAGAGTGGACTCCAGGAGGCCTGGCGCGGGAATGGATGGGGCGGGTGGCGGGGAGGCGTGAAAGGGCTTTTTTTACAGTTAGGATGAGGTGGATTCGTTTTTGGCTTGTAAATCCTCCACCAGTTTTAGCGTGGCGCGCAGGCGCTTGGCCAGCACTTTCAGGATGGGCATCAAGGACTGAGGATTGTTCTTGGCAAGGTTGGAAAAGGTTTCTTGGGTGAGAACCGTTATGGTGCAATCTTCGAGGGCGACCACGGTGCAGGAGCGGGGAAGGCCATCGATGAGCCCCATTTCGCCGAATATCTCATTCTCTTTCAGAGTGCCAATGATCTGTTTTTCCCCGGCAGGGTTCAATTTGGAAACTTCCACCCGGCCCGATTCGATGACATAGGCGCCGTCACTGGCCATTCCCTCGTGAATGATTTCCTCACCCTGTTTGTAAAAAACGGTTTTCAATTTAATCGGTCCTTACCCTTATAATTGAAGGAAACGAAACCCTCCGGGAAGGGTCCGGTCCTGGGGAGGCATCGGTCCTCCGTAAGGAATGAAACCGGAGAATTCGCTCCTCCTTTATAGAATAAAGGATTTTTAAGAATTTGAAAATTAAAAATAAGGATACCCCCGGGTAAGGAGCCCCCGTAGAGGCGTCGGCCCGCCTGGCAACGGGTTTCCTGCCAGGAGGTCGAGGTTGTTATCGGAAACAATATTCATGAAGGAGGGCCGGTCATGCCGGTCTGTCATTTGCGATTTTACGAGGAATTGAATGATTTTCTGCCTCCGGAAAAACGTAAAACCCGCTTTGCCTGGAGAGTCGAACATCCATCCACCATCCGCGAGGTGATAGAGTCCCTGGGCGTCCCTGTCCAGGAGGTTGACCTGATTCTGGCGAATGGGGAATCGGTGGATTTTTCCTACCGGCCGGCCGGCAACGACGCGATCAGCGTTTACCCCATGTTCGAATCGCTGGATATTTCGGAGGTGACCCGGCTTCCCTCCCGCCCGCTCCGCGTGGTCCGGTTCGTGCTGGATGTCCATTTGGGAAAGCTCGCGCGTTATCTGAGAATGCTCGGGTTCGACAGCCTGTACCGGAATACCGCTTCCGGTCCGGAGATCATCCGGCTGATGCAAGCGGAACGGCGGATCATCCTGACGCGCGATTCGCAACTGTCGCGGCAAAAAACGGTAACCCACGGTTATTGGGTCCGGGCGGATCATCCCCGGAGCCAGGCGGCGGAAATCGTGCGGCGGTTCGACCTGGGGAACAGCCTCCGGCCTTTCTCCCGGTGTATCGTATGCAACGGTCTTGTCGCCGGGGTGGAAAAGAGAACCATCCTTCCCCGGTTGCCCCATGGGATCCGGCAGGCGTACGAGGTGTTTCATCAATGCGGGGAATGCGGACGCATCTACTGGAACGGTTCCCATGCCCGGCGAATGGCAAAACTCATCGAGGAGATCCGGCAACGGGCGAAGGTTGGAAATTGAAGGTCAACGGCGGGGGCATTGTCGGCTCATTTTGTAACCGTGGGCCTCCGCTTCCAGAATGTTTCCGAAGATGACATAGCTATCGATCTGTTCCGGGTAGTTCCGGCAGGCGGGCCAGAGAAAAATTTTCGTTTGGGGGTTTCCGATCAGGCCGTAATTGAGGATGCGGTCGTAATCCTCTTGATCCCGGGTTCCCGGCGGGTCGGGAACCGGATTCTCCCGGCGGAATAGCCACGGAGCCACGGGGGCGGAGTCGACCCACAACCCCAGTTTTTTTCTTCTCGCTTCGGCCTCGAGTTGGGCGAGCGTTTCATTCTCCGGGGATTGAATTCGATAATGCCAGGCGTAACCCCCGCGCACCAGTTCCACGTTCAATTCCCGTCCGTCGGCCAGGTAGACCTTGCCAATGATCCGGCCGTAGATATCCGCCCACTCATATCCCACCAGAACCTCTTTTCTAAGAACCAGGTCCTCCGTGAACTTTTTGGCCTGGTTTCCAAAAAGCTGTTTGAGTTGCGGGCAGTCGATATCGGCCAGGCGGACCTTGAAATACCTGCCTCCCAGGGTTTGAACGGTGAGAATATCCCCTTCGGATACGGAAACGACGGTGCCGGTCAACGTTTTCACGGAGACCGGGGCGGCGAGAAAAATCCAGACAAGAATCCAACCGCATTTAAGGAAGCCACGCATCACGCCGTTTTTACCCAGCCTTTCGCAAAAGAATCGACCACACTCAACGAGCCTCGGCTATTTGGGCAATAATTTGTTTATTGGAACCAATTGTGGAGAGTCGTTTTTAATTTTAAGAAAGCGGGATCACTGCAGCGATTAACGCCGACTCTTTCGGCGAGTTTAAAGTATAAGGATGCGGACCGGGGTTTTTTAGTAAGTTTTAAAACCCTTTCGACGGCTTCTTTGGGAGAGGCGGGTTTGGTTTGGCCATCGATTAAAAAATTATTTTCCTGTAACCAGGTTCTTAATTCAGGACTTCGGGTACCCCATCCCAAAACTTGATCCACTTCCGGTGAATCGCTCCACACCCATATTTCAAGTTCTGGATCAATCGCAATGCCCAAAGCTCGATCCCCCCATCCCGATGAGGACAATCGATTTTCAATATCTTCTTCTATATCCTCACGAGATAAATTTTCCCTTCCACATCCCTCTCGATCAAAAATTATCAACCCATATTTATATAAATTGTGAAAAGGCCGTAAAAATTCCTCGCCTCGCGAAAAACAACCTGGGTCTCTTTGAGGGTGAATGTGGATATCAAATGTGATTTGTTTGATATTCAAAGCTTGCCGCCTGGAAAGCAAGGCTTTGACCGTTTGCTCCATATCCTTGTCCGCTACAAGGACCACAAGGTCTTTCAAATTTTCCTCCCGTTCAACCTAGAACACCTCCGGCAAAGAGAACGCCTAAATTAGTTTCACCCTTCCAGTCCCGCAATGCAGGATGTTCGGAACCCAAAACGATATCGGTCGCCCCGGACGCTGTTTTTGAGAAACATAAAACCTTTGAAGAATCCGCGATACTTAATATAACCGGTGAATGACTGGCCATAAGGATTTGCGCGTGATATACCGAGGAAAGAGATTGAAAAGCGGTTTCAATCGCGGGTGGATGGATCCCATTTTCTGGTTCCTCAATCAAATAAATCCCTTCCAAATCGGGGAGGTAAGCAGGCAAGGTTAACGCGAATAAACGGAGAGTTCCATCCGAAACCATCCAGGAAGGGATTTCCAAATTATTTTCGTAGCAGACAACCAGGTAGCGATGACGATCTTCTGGCCTCTCGATCGTATTAATTTTCCTCAAATCGGGCAGAGCGCTTTTCAGGTGTTGAATCCATTCCCTGTAACGTTCGGGATTTTTTTTTATAAGGTCATCAATAATCCAGGGTATATTCGATCCATTGGGTAAAAATACCGTTGCCTGGCCGGGGGGGCTTGGTATCCGCATCAAGCTGCTGTTCAGCACCAATTTTTGAACTCCCAAATTAAGTAAATTTTTTAACCAGGTGGATACTGGGAATTTGGATTCATCTTCCGGGAGGCTGCGAAAAGCGGACCTCTGCCGACCCAATTTAAAAGAATGATCCCAGCCTTTACCCGTTTCATCATAAAAATTGTCATTTCCCCCAAAGACTTTGTTCACCACAGTTTTGATATTCCTTGACCCTTTAGGCGTAATTATGCTTGGAGGGGTTGACCATTCCTGGGGAAACATGTCCCGGTGTTTAGACATGGGAGGGACTTCATTGGATTTTTTCAAGAGCACTTTTTCGGAAAAAATAAAATTCTCTGATGTTTCTTCATTAAACCCGATGGAAACTTCATAGCGGACGGCGTTATATTCCGGTTTTTCCAAACGGCCTCTTAGGTGGGTTGGAATTCCTAATTCAACTGCCAATTCAAAGCGATCGCCAGCCTTTCCCCAAATCAAATCCTTAATATTTTGTGATCGTTCTTGAACTGCGCCATCCAAATCCTTGTTTAACAAGTCACTTAAAAAAACGATCACATCAAGAAATGTTGTTTTTCCACTGGCGTTAGGGCCCACAAGCACATGGAAATCACCCAGTGGCTGGTGAATATATTTAAGACAGCGAAAATTAAGGGCTTCGATTAATTGAATCATTGATCCATGAAATTAGATTGTTTCCACAATAGACCGTATGTCATTAAAACAAGGTCAGCTATTAAAATCAAATTTCGTTTGAAAATCATGTCCTGGACCCATTTCCCTGGAAATCATGGACACACGATTGCTTGAACGGGAAAATCACAAACCCAGTTTTTGGGCGGCGTCTTCATAATCGGGATCTTGCGCGTAAAGCCTTTCCCACTCCAACCGCGCCCGCCGGGGTTGGCCCATTTCCTCGTAGAGTTCCGCCCGTTCATGGTGGAGCGCGCTGAGGAGGTTTCCGGGCCGGTCTTTTTTCCGGCGCAGTGCGGCGGTGAGAGTGGTTTTCGCCCCCTCCTTGAGGTCCAATCCCCGCAAGGCCCGGGCCCGGTATAACAGTAAAGCGCCGTGGACGGCGGATTCGTTTACCAGGTCCCCGGTCATGCGGACGATTTCACGCAGGGTTTTGCGGTCTCCCGGCCGGGCTTCCAGCAACAATTCGGTCAGGGACAGCAGTGCCACTGGATCGTCCGGTCCCAACCGCCTGAGGCGCCGCAAGGCGTTGAGAGCCAAGGCCCACTGTTTTCTTCCCTGGTAGACCTCGACGAGGCCGAGCAGGGTGCCGCGAACGCCGGGTTCCACGTGGGCGGTCACCTCCCCGGTGACGGGAACCGTCATGACCGCCGATATGCCATATTTGTCAAAGTACCGGCCCAACCTGTTTTTTTTGGCAAGCGCGGTTTCCAGAAACCGCGACGCCCGGTCGAGCTGCCATTTCTTCAAGGCGAGAAATCCCGCGAGGAAGGCTCCGTCGGCCAGGTGAACCGATTTTTGCAAATGACCGTAAGCCAGTTCCTCGTTTCCCCGCGCCAGTTCCCGGCAGCCGTCCACCAGAGATTTTTCATCGTCCGGTGTCACCAGCCGCCGGAAGAAACCCAGTTTTAGCCGGTCCTCAGGGGGAACCGCCGGAGCGCGGGACCGGGCCCGTGAACGGGACCTCCCGGAAGAATCCGGAAAATGGGTGGTATAAAACAGGCCTGTTCCCGGCAGTCCCAGGGTTCCCCGTTTACCCCGGGAACCCACGGTGAATTTCGCGCCCCGGGGTCCGAAAGAGAGCGACCCGCCCGATTTGCTCAGATTCATCGTGATGCCCGGCGCGACCCGGATCCGCCTGAAAAAACGAAAACTCATGAATTGTTTCCTCTGGTGGCTCGAAAGGATTTCCGTCAAAGTTTACCAGATGTCCGTGGAAAAATTAACGGTTCTATTATGCGGGGGGCCACTTATTCGCGGCGGATTTCCGGTGAAAATTTCCCCTTCATGGCACACCCGATTTAATGATACAGTGAGTTTTCCAAACTTGCGTTTGCATTGAGATCTTCCATTCATTTCTACCGGGGGCCGGCCGCCGGCTCTCTTCAACTCGATCGGGGGACTTCATGGAGAAAGCAACGTTGCCGGTGAGAAATCCGGTGGTTGTGGAACGGAAGGATTTGCAATCCCTGTTCGATGCCCTGCATAAGGAAAACTATCGCATCGTGGGACCGACCCTCGGCGAGGGAGCCATCGTCTACGACGAGTTGACCGGCGCGGAGGACCTCCCGAAAGGCTGGACGGATGAGCAGGACGGGGGCCTTTATCGCCTCAAAAGGCGCGGCGACGAGGCTCTCTTCGGTTATACGGTGGGTCCCCATTCGTGGAAAAAATACCTCTTCCCCCCACGGCACCGGCTCTGGAAAGCGGAATCCGACGGCAAGGAATTGCAATTCGCCGAAGAACCGCTGCCCGAGGAACGATTCGCCTTCTTCGGTGTCCGCGCCTGTGAACTCCACGCCATCGCCATTCAGGACAAGGTCTTCCTGCAAGGGGACGCGGTGGACCCGGTTTACCGGGCCCGGCGGGAAAACGCGTTTCTCGTGGCCGTCAACTGCGGTCAGGCGGGGGGAACCTGTTTCTGCGTCTCGATGAATACCGGGCCGAGGGCGGAGTCCGGATACGATCTCGTCATGACCGAGGTTCTGGAAACCGGGCGGCATTATTTCGTGGTGGAGGCCGGGACGGAGCGAGGGGCGGAAATAATGGGCCAGATTGCCCATCACCCCGCCACGGAAAAGGAGACGGACGCCGTGGACGCCGCTACCGCCGAAACCGCGGCGCAAATGGGACGTGAAATGAACACCGACGGTATTCAGTCCCTCTTGCAAGCCGGTTTTGAGCACCCGCGCTGGGACGAGGTGGCCGAACGCTGCCTGACCTGCGCCAACTGCACCCTGGCCTGCCCCACCTGTTTTTGCTCGACCGTGGAAGATGTCACCGATCTCACCGGTGAACACGCGGAACGCTGGCGCCGGTGGGATTCCTGTTTCACCATGGATTTCACTTACATGAACCAGTCGCACATGCGGTCCACGGCGAAATCCCGGTACCGTCAATGGATGACCCACAAACTGTCCACCTGGCACGACCAGTTCGATTCCTCGGGATGCGTGGGATGCGGACGCTGCATCACCTGGTGTCCGGTGGGAATCGATATCACCGAGGAAGTCCGCGCCATTCGGGACCATCCGGTGGACGCCGCCGGAAGCCGGGTCAACGAGGGAGAGAAACATGGAAAATCTTAAACGGATTTTGTCCGATCATCCGTTCCTGAAAGGGTTGGAACCCCGGTATGTGGATCTCCTCGCCGGTTGCGCTTCCAATGTGCGGTTCGACGCGGGGACGTTTATTTTTCGCGAGGGCGAGGAGGCGAATCAATTCTACATCCTGCGCCACGGCAAGGTCGCGTTGGAAATCCACGATGAATCGCGCGGACCCATCACCCTCGAGACCCTCCAGGAGGGGGACGTTCTGGGCTGGTCCTGGCTGGTTCCGCCTTATCATTGGCAGATGGACGCGCAGGCGGTGGATCTCACGCGGGCGATCGCCCTCGACGGTAAATGCCTGCGGACCAAATGCCTGAACGACCACAACCTGGGCTATGAATTGCTGATGCGCATTGTTCCCCTCATCGTGGACCGGCTGCATGCGGCGCGGATTCAACTCCTGGACGTTTACGGTGTCAAACCTTAACCCAAAGGCCCGAACCGCCGGTACGGTCAATCCCATGCTTCCCCGGCCCCACCGTGTTCTGCGGATGAAACGGAATACGCGTGACGTGTTCTCCATGGATTTGGAACCGAGTGACGGGACCGGCCCGTCTCCTTTCTCGGCGGGGCAGTTCAATATGATTTACCTGTTCGGCGTCGGGGAAGTCCCCATATCGATCAGCGGGGACCCCACCGGGGGGGGATCCCTTCGGCATACGGTGCGCGCGGCGGGGTGGGTGACACGGGCCATGCGTGGATTGAAAACCGGCGATGTGGTGGGGGTGCGTGGACCTTTTGGGACCCCTTGGCCGGTCCATGAATCCGAAGGCCGGGATGTGCTCCTGATCGCCGGGGGACTGGGACTGGCCCCATTGCGGCCCGCGTTGTACCACCTGCTGGCCCGCAGGGAAAAGTATGGGAACATCGTCCTCCTTTATGGGGCACGGACCCCCGATGATATTCTTTTCCTTCGCGAACTGGAAAAATGGCGCGGCCGGTTCGATCTCCAGGTGTATGTCACGGTCGATACGGCCCGGCGAAGCTGGCGCGGCAACGTTGGCGTTGTCACCCGGTTGATCCCGAGGGTTTCCTTCGACCCCTTCAATACCGTCGCCATGATCTGTGGACCGGAGATCATGATGCGCTTCACCATCCTGGAACTCAAAAAATATGAGCTGGGCCCGGAAAATATTTTCATCTCCATGGAACGCAATATGAAATGCGCCGTGGGTTTTTGCGGTCATTGCCAGTACGGACCCCATTTCATCTGTAAGGACGGACCGGTTTTTCGCTACGATCGGTTGCGGCCCTTCCTCGGAAAGCGGGAGGTCTGATATGCCGGGCGGGAGCAAACCGAAGGTGGCGGTCTGGAAATTCGCGTCCTGCGACGGATGCCAGTTGAGCCTCCTCGACTGCGAAGACGATCTCCTCGCCGTGGCCGGATCGATCGAGATCGCCAATTTTCCCGAGGCCTCCCGCGCGGTGGTCCGCGGGCCGTATGACCTGTCCCTGGTCGAAGGTTCCATCACCACCCCCCACGACGAGGAACGCATCCTCAAAATCCGCCGCCAGTCCAGGTTCCTGGTGACCATCGGCGCGTGCGCCACCGCGGGGGGAATCCAGGCCTTGCGCAATTTCAAGGATGTGAAGGAATTCGTCGCCATCGTTTACGCGCATCCGGAATACATCGATACCCTCCGCAAGTCAACCGCCATTGCCGACCACGTTCGAGTCGATTTCGAACTGCGCGGGTGCCCCATCAACAAGAACCAGCTGGTCGAGGTGATCAACGCCTTTCTCAACCACCGCAAACCCAATACCCCGCCACACAGCACGTGCATGGAATGCAAGATGAGCGGGACGGTCTGCGTGATGGTGGCGCGGGGCATTCCCTGCCTGGGTCCGGTGACCCACGCCGGGTGCGGCGCGATTTGTCCTTCCTACAACCGCGGCTGCTACGGTTGTTACGGACCCCAGGAAACGCCCAATACCTCATCCCTGGGCCGCCAATGGAAACAACTGGGAAAAGACAGGCAGGAGGTGATGCACGCCTTCCGCGGGTTCAACGCCTGGGCCGATTCTTTCAGAAAAGAAAGCGAGGCCAATGAGTAGTCAAAAAAAAACCCGGACCCTGAAAGTCGACATGCTCGCCCGGGTCGAGGGAGAAGGGGCGCTGTATGTCAAAATGAAGGGCCGCGAGGTGACCGATGTGAAGTTCAAGATTTTCGAGCCGCCGCGATTTTTCGAGGCGTTCCTGCGCGGCCGGAGCTTTCATGAAGTTCCGGACATCACCGCCCGCATCTGCGGCATCTGCCCCGTCGCCTACCAGATGAGTTCCTGCCACGCGCTGGAAAACGCCTTTGGCATTACCGTGAACGGTCCGCTGCGCGAGCTTCGCAGGCTCATCTACTGCGGCGAATGGATCGAAAGCCACGCCCTCCATGTTTTCATGCTGCACGCCCCCGACTTCCTGGGCTATGAAGACGTCATCGGCATGGCCAGGGATCACGGAGAGATCGTAAACCTGGGCCTTCAGATCAAAAAGTTGGGAAACGACATCATCACTTTGCTGGGTGGCCGGGAAATACACCCCATCAATGTTTGCGTGGGGGGGTTCTACCGGGTTCCCCGCAAACAGGAATTGAAGCCCCTGGCGGAACGATTGAAATGGGGACAGGACGCTGCCTTGAAATCCCTCGAATGGGTGGGCAAACTCGATTTCCCCGACTTTGAGCGGGATTACGAATTCGTCGCCCTGCGTCATCCCGAGGAATATCCGTTCAACGAGGGCCGGCTGGTTTCCAACAAAGGACTGGATATTGCCATCAAGGATTTCGACGGCCACTTTGATGAGGAGCATGTGGCGCATTCCAACGCCCTGCATTCGATTCTCCGCGAACGCGGCGCGTATTTTACCGGTCCGCTAGCGCGGTACAACCTGAACTACGGCCGTCTGCCCGCGCGGGTTCGGGAGGCGGCCCGCTCCGCCGGCCTTTCCCCGGAGTGCCGCAATCCGTTCCAGAGCATCGTCATCCGTTGTGTGGAAATTCTGTACGCCATGGCCGAAGCTTCGAGAATCATCGAACACTACGAAAAGCCGGATCAACCGGCGGTCGAAGTGTCCCCCCACGCGAGAATGGGATTCGGCTGCACCGAGGCGCCCCGGGGGACTCTCTACCACCGGTACCGGACCGACGCGCGGGGCGGCGTTCTCGATGCCAGGATCGTGCCCCCGACTTCCCAGAACCAGAAAACCATCGAAAACGATCTCTGGCAATTCATCCCCGCCCACATCGACCTTTCCGACGAGGAACTGCAATGGAAATGCGAACAGGCGATCCGCAATTACGATCCATGCATTTCCTGCGCAACCCATTTTCTTAAGCTGCGAGTCGAACGCGAATGAACCCTCCGGGAGCGATTCGCGTGATCGGAATCGGCAACGATTTCAGGAAAGACGACGCGGCCGGACTGCTCACCGCCCGCATCCTGAAAGAACGGTTTCCCGATTCCGTGACGGTGGCCGAGCAGAACGGTGAAGCGGCGGCCTTGATGGAATCCTGGCGGGGCGCCGATCGCGCGATCCTGATCGATGCCGCCCATTCGGGCGATTCCCCGGGGACGGTCCGCCGGTTTGACGCGGTGAAGGAGCCTTTGCCGTCCGGGATTTTTCGATGTTCCAGCCATCAGTTCGGAGTCACCGAGTGCGTCGAACTCGCCCGCGCCCTGGGCCGGCTTCCCGGCAGCCTGGTTATTTACGGGATCGAAGGGAAGGATTTCGGCGACGGGACGGGGGTGTCCAAGGAAGTCGAGAATGGAATCCGTGAGGCCGTGGACCGGGTTGTGGAAGAAGTCCGTGGGGTGTCCGGCGCCGGATCCGGAGAGAGTTCGCGAGGCAATGGAATTTAAAGGAACCCGCCTCACCGGATTTAAATCCGCGTCCTATTATTGGAAAAGATTCAATGAAATACTATTTTGGTTGACAATAATTAATCAAACCCCGTACCCTTTAACCATGCGGATAAATAATTATTTAATCAGGATTCTGTTCGGGGTCATTCTTTTTTCGTCGATGTTCCAGGCCGGACCCATCGTTTCCCCGGCCCAGGCGAATCGGTGCTGCAAGAAATTCTGCCTGCATATGCCAGGGAAGATGGCGGCGTCCTGTCACGATTCCCTGCGCGGCCTCCCGCTATCCCGCCAATCCCAGGGAAACATGGATTGTTGCAAGGAGGGTTGTGCTTCCGCTTATATCCATGCAAACCCTGAAAGCCCCGCCCTGGTGACTTTGCGGGATACTTTCGATTCTCCCAATACCTTTTCCGTCCGAGTTGCCCTTGAACAGGACGGAGGGTTCGTTCCCCCGAATGACCCGCCGGGGTTTTTCCATGAGCCTTGGCGGAATAAAATAAAAATTTCCCCTCTCTTCCTGACCCACTCGTCTCTTCTGCTTTAATCCCTTTCCCCAGCGGGCTGCTTGATTGAGGTCCCCATTTTGCGGGTCTCCGGGCCCATCCCATTTTCCACGACACCATTCTTTTTTCTTTAAAAAAAGGAGGCGGGTGCAATGAACCTGCGTCGAACAGTCTCCGTGGCCTTATGCGGTTCAGGGTTCTTTTTTGTTTTTTGTTCCATGTCTTTTGGTTTTGAACCGGATCAAAAACTGGTTCTCCGCAAGGGGTATTCCTTAACGGCCTTGATCCGGGCCGGTGTGGATCGAAATCCCGGATTGAAAGCTCAAAAGGCGAAATGGAAAGCGGTGATCGAGCGTTACCCGCAGGTCACGGCGTTGGAGGATCCGGAAATCGGGATAGACACCTGGAATATTCCCACCAATTTTGAACTGGATGAAACGCGGAATACGATTTTCTGGGTTTCCCAGAAATTCCCTTTTCCGGGCACCCTCCCCATCAAGGGCGATATTGTTTCCCAGGAAGTCAAGGCGGCAAGGATCCGTTTTGAATCCGCCGCGAGGGATTTGATCGCGGAAATAAAACAGAGTTATTTCGAGCTGTTTTACTTGAATAAAGCGATCGCTATCATTCGGAAGAATAAAATACTGGCGAATCAGTTGGCCAAAATCTCGACCACCGAGTATTCCAAAGACGCCACGACGCTGAACGATGTCTTGAAGGCTCAAGCCCAATCCGCGCAACTGGACAATGATCTTGTTCTGCTGACGGAATTGAGGACCGCGGAGGCGGCCCAAATGAATACTCTTCTGGATTTTCCCCCCGGCCAGGCCCTCGGCAGTCCGGAAGAAATTCCCTTTATTCCGTTCAACCTGGAACTGACTCAACTGTATTCGCTGGCACGGGAGTACCGGCAGGAACTCCTGATCAACGGGGTGGAAATAGAAAAAGCGCAAAAGAAAATCAAGCTTGCCCGCAAACGGTATTATCCCGATTTCAGGGCAACCTTCAAATGGTTTGAAAATAATGGCATCCCTTTAAAACGGGGGCTGGGGGTTCTTGTGGGTGTGAGGATTCCCATTTGGTTTTCGAAAAACCGGTCCCGGGTTTCGCAGGCGGAGAATAACGCGCAGGCCCTGAAATACGAAAAGAGGGATCTGGAAAACAAAACCGATGCGGCGATCAACAAGGTTTATTTTCAACTGAGGAATGACGGCAGGCTGGTCCGGCTTTACCAGGAGTCCTTGATCCCCCAATCCCGGAAATCCCTGGAAATCGCGGAAACCTGGTACAAGGAAAAAAAAGGCAGTTTTTCGGGACTTCTTGAAGCGAGATCGGTCTGGCTGAACTTCAACATGGCGTACCATCGTGCGCTGGCGGATTACTTTCAGAATCTGGCGCGGCTGGAGAAACTCCTAGGGGTGAATCTGGAGGTGGCTCAAAACAGGGAGAATGAAAAATGAAACCGCTGATTTTTTTGATGACTTTCATCTGGGTTGCTTCCCCGGGGATAACCGCCGGGACGGAGGACGATGACTATAAAAAAATGATATCCGAATTCGAGGAATTCCGTCCTTCCTATCCCCCGCCGGGGGCGAAAAAAGATATTGAAGTTATGAAGGAGGAACGAAAACCTTCCCCGTCCGGGATGGAAATGAAGAAATTGCAAGAACGGTGGAACCGGTTGACCCGGGGAATTTTCCAAAGGGGTTCTTTTTACGCCCTGAACCCGGCAGAAGAGAAGGAATTGGAACCCATGCGGGAGAATGTTGAAATTGCCGTGAATTATTTGGAAACCCATCCCGGCCTGGATTCCATGATCAAGGTGGCCTTGACAAGAAACCTCAACCTGCAGTCGGTTAGAAAAAAACTTGAAGCCAAAATGGAAAGTTATTCCCAGGTCGTTCAGTTGGAAGATATTCTGAGCCAGTTTTCTTCCTTCGTTAAGGAACTGGATACCCAGGTTTCCGCCAAGCCATCCCCAACCTCCCTTAAGGGATATTATCCTTTTCCGGGAGCCTTGTCGCTGAAAGCCAATATCTCCGAGCAGGAAGTAAGAATCGTCAAGGCAAAATACGAAATTGCATTGCGCGATATGGTCACCCGCATCCAGGAAAGGTTTTTTGAGTGGAATTTTTTCGCGCGGGCCATTGGGATCACGCAGGAGCATGTGAAATTGCTGAAGGAACTGGAATCGGTCGCCTCGGTTCACTTCCGAACGGGGAAAGGAGGTTTCAACGATGTCATCAAAGCGCAGATTAAAAGGTTGAAACTGGAGGATGACCTGATCAACCTGAAAGAGGAAAAAAAGGTCGCCGAGGCGGAAATCGGCTGGCTGTTGAACCTTCCTTCCGATCACTCTTTTTCTCCGGGGCCGGCTCCTCTGCGGCCCGTAACCTTGCCGGTATCGGATTTGGCGGATCTTGCCTTCCAACATCAACAGGAACTGAAGTTGCTGTCGGAGGAAATCAAGAAAAGCCAACTGGCGATCGAGCTGGCCGAGAAAAAATATTATCCCGACCTGACGCCCGGCTTTTCCTATATGAAGGAAGGCAGGATGAACCGGGAGGAACCGGTGAAGGACCGGAACAATTTTCCGCAAACTCCCGACACCCGGCCCATCTATTGGTTTGGAGAAAATGATGCGTACATCCGGGAGGCAAGATTGAATTACCAGGCGCTCCTGAAAAAACTGGAAGATCATAAGGAGCGCCTGCGCTTCAAAGTGGAACAGTTTTCCTTTGAACTCGAGAAAGCGGTGCGGGCGGTCCGGCTTTATGAGGGTTCGCTGCTGCCCCTGGCTCAAAAGGCCCTGGCGGTGTCCATTGCCGAGTATAAAACGGGGAAAACGGATTTCCTGAGCCTTCTGGATGCGGAGACCACTCTTTTGAATTTTGGGATCGACTATCAAAGGGCCTTGAAACAACACGGGCAAAACAAGGCCCGGCTGGAGCAATTGCTCGGTAAACGGCTTGCGGAAATCGAGGTGAATCATGAATCCGCGAATGGATAAAAAAATTCTGAAATATTTTTTTCTGACCTTTTGCCTGGTCCTGACCGGAGTTTTCATTTATTGGACGCTTGGGGAAAGGCTGTCTTCCGGGAAAACAGTGAACCTGAATCCCGGGGAAGCGGCGAAGCCGCCCATGGCCGGCGCCATGAACATGCCTCCCGGTTCCATCCGGATCAATTTGTTGAAGCAGCAATTGATCGGGGTCAAAAAATATACCGTCCGGGAAAGGAAAATGATTCAAACCCTGCGGACCGTGGGCCGGGTGGAATACGACGAGCGGCGGCTGGGCGAGGTGAACTTGAAAGTGGAGGGTTGGGTCGAACGGTTGTACGCGGACTACACGGGAAAATACGTCCGGGCGGGGGACCCCCTGTTCGAACTATACAGCCCGGACCTGCTCAACGCCCAGGAAGAATATTTATTGACCACAACCGGACGGGGCCGGTCCAACCTGCAATCCTTCTCCAAAACCAAATTGTTGCTGTGGGATATATCGGAATCCCAGATAGACCGGCTGGAACGGACGAGGAAGCCCACGACCCTTCTCAAGATTCTTTCCCCCACGTCGGGATATGTCATTTCCAAATCCATCATCGAGGGGGGACATGTCCAGCCGGGGCAAACTTTGTTTCGAATCGCGGATATCCAAAAGGTTTGGATTCTTGGAGATATTTACGAAAATGAACTCCCTCTCATAAAGCCCGGTCAAAAAGTAACAGTCACTTCCCAGGCCTTGCCGGGTCGGAATTTTCCGGGGGCAATTGATTACATATACCCCAACATCGACCCACGGACGCGCAGCGTCAAAATAAGGATAGAGATTGAGAATCCGGACGAATTATTCAAACCCGGCATGTTCACCAATGTTCAAATTGCGGTCGATCGGGGAATCCATCTGGCGGTGCCCGAAAGCGCGGTCCTCAACTCCGGTATCCGCAAGGTTGTATTCGTCAGCAAGGGCAATGGAATGTTCGTCCCCCGCGAGGTGGATACCGGTTCCCTGATCAGCGGTTTCTATCCTGTCGCGAAAGGGTTGGTGGAGGGAGACGTAGTGGTCCGTTCCGCGAATTTCTTTTTGGATTCGGAAAGCCAGTTGATGGCCGCCATGGAAGGGATGATGGGCCTGATCGGAATGGGCGATTGGAAGATGGAGCATTCCAAAATGGGCGAAATGGACATGGGCGGCATGCAGGGCATGAAAAAGGGCCCGGGCAAGGAATCCCAATCCCAAAGCCCCATGAAGATGCGGGAGGACAGCCAATCCAAGGGGGAAGCTGAATGATCGAGAAGACCATTGAGTTTTGCGTGCAAAAAAAATTCCTGGTCCTGGTGTTTGTTTTGATGCTGAGCGCCTGGGGGTTCCGGTCCCTTTTACAAACCCCCCTGGACGCCATTCCCAATCTTTCCGACGTCCAGGTCATCGTGTTCACCGAGTGGCCGGGGAAGAGCCCGGATATCATGGAAGACCAGATCACCTACCCCATCGTCACCAGCATGGTGGCCGCCCCAAGGGTTAAATTCGTCCGGGGCGTTTCCCAGTTGGGGGTGTCCTACGTCTATATCGTTTTCAAGGACCATACGGATATGTATTGGGCCCGGAGCCGGGTCGTGGAATACATGGGGAAAATCACCGGCCGGCTGCCTTCGGGAGTCACTCCCACCCTGGGTCCGGACGCCACGGGGACCGGCTGGGTTTTTGAATACGCCCTGGTGGACGAAAGCGGGAGGCATGATCTGGCCGATCTGCGCTCCCTGCAGGATTGGACGCTGAAATACTGGCTCGAAAGCGTGGAAGGAGTGGCGGAAGTCGCCAGCGTGGGAGGGTTCGTCAAACAATACCAGATCACCGTCCAACCCGAGACCTTGCTGGCGTACCACCTGCCCTTGAAAACCATTCTCGACGCGGTCAAGAAAAGCAATAACGATGTCGGAGCCCGGGTCCTGGAAATCTCCGGGTCGGAGTACATGGTGAGGGGAAGAGGGTATATCAAATCCTTGGAAGACATCCGCGATATCCCCGTGGGGACGGATAAAAAAGGAACCCCGATATTCATTCGGGACGTCGGCCAGGTGGCCCTGGGACCCGATATGAGACGCGGATTGGCGGAACTCGACGGCAAGGGCGAGACCGTTGGCGGCATCGTCATCATGCGGTATGGGGAGAACGCGCTCCAGGTGATCGGCCGGGTCAAATCC
The DNA here is from genome assembly GCA_046754465.1 of Nitrospinaceae bacterium. GTDB lineage: Bacteria > Nitrospinota > Nitrospinia > Nitrospinales > VA-1 > JBHHVU01. Next base: position 44,020 of record JBHHVU010000021.1, read on the forward strand.
AAACTGGAGGAGATTCGAAATTCCCTGCCGCCGGGTGTCGAACTGATCGTGACCTACGACCGTTCGGGCTTGATCCGCAATGCCATCCACACATTGAAGCGCACGTTGATCGAGGAGGGAATCATCGTCAGCCTCATTTGTTTCATCTTTCTTTGGCATTTACGCAGCGCCCTGGTGGCTATCATGATATTGCCGGCAGCCATTCTGTTGGCCTTCATCCCCATGCTATATCTGAAAATTCCCGCCAATATCATGTCGCTGGGCGGAATCGCCATCGCCATCGGCGCCATGATAGATGCGGCGATCGTCATGATTGAAAACGCCCATAAGAAATTGGAGGAGCGTCCGGAGGCGGACCGAATCACGGTGATTATAGAGGCGGCAAAACAAGTGGGGAAACCCCTGTTTTTTTCCCTGTTGATAATCACCGTGTCCTTCATTCCCGTATTCACCCTGGAAGCCCAGGAAGGCAGGTTGTTCCAGCCGTTGGCGTTCACCAAGACCTTTGCCATGCTGTTTGCCTCGCTGCTTTCCATCACGCTGGTTCCCATACTGATGATTTTCTGGATCAAGGGCCGCATCACGCCGGAAAGCGCAAACCCCGTCAACCGCTTCCTCATTTCTATTTACCGCCCTTGCGTGCAATGGGTGATGAGGTTCAGGAAAGCAACGATCTCGGCCGCCATTATTCTGCCGATGCTGACCGTTCCCTTGCTCGGAAAACTGGGGTCGGAATTCATGCCCCCCTTGAACGAGGGAACCATGCTCTACATGCCCACCTCGGTTCCGGGGATTTCCATCGCGGAGGCCTCGCGCATCCTGCATATTCAGGACAAATTGATAAAAACGGTCCCCGAAGTGGATCATGTGTTCGGAAAGATAGGGCGGGCGGATACCTCGACGGACCCCGCCCCGCTGAACATGGTGGAAACCGTCATCACCTTCAAACCGAAAGAGGAATGGCGTCCTGAAATGACCTGGGAAAAGATGATCGACGAACTCGACGGCAAACTGCAAATTCCCGGAATGCCGAATATCTGGTGGATGCCCATTCAGACACGAACGGAAATGCTGGCGACCGGTATCCGCAGCGCCCTGGGAATTAAAATACTGGGACCGGATCTTAAAGTGATCGAGAAACTCGGCATCGCAATGGAACCGGTCCTGAAAAAAATCAAGGGAACCCGCAGCGTTTTCGCCGAGCGGGTCGTGGGGGGCCGCTACGTCGATTTCGTGATCAACCGCCGGGAAGCCGCGCGGTACGGCTTTACGGTTCAGGATGTGGAAGATGTCATGGAAACCGCCTTGGGGGGGAAGAACATAACCCACACCATTGAAGCCAGGGAACGATACCCCGTGAATCTCCGATATAGCAGGGAGTACCGGGATAACCTGGAAACCGTTAACCGGATCATGGTGTCCACTCCCCTGGGAATGCAGGTCCCCCTGGGTCAGATCGCGGAAATCAGAATACTGCCGGGCCCGCCATCCATCCGTGACGAGAATGGTTCCCTCGCCGGTTTCGTTTTCGTCGATATTAAGGAGCGGGACATCGGAAGCTACGTGAAAGAGGCCCAAAGGGCTGTCCGGGAAGGGATAAAACTACCGCCCGGTTACCGCCTGGTCTGGGCGGGTCAGTTTCAATATATGGAACGGGCCAGCGAAAAACTGAAAATCATGATCCCCTTCACGTTGGTGATCATTTTTATCCTCCTATACCTGAATTTCGAATCGATCGCCAAAACGCTCATTGTTTTTCTCTCGGTGCCCTTTGCCCTGGTGGGAAGTATATTGATCTTATACATGCTCGACTACCATATGAGCGTCGCCGTTTGGGTGGGAATAATCGCCCTGGCCGGGGTGGCCGCGGAAACAGGCGTCATTATGCTGGTGTACCTTGACGAAGCTTATGAAAGCAGAAAACAGGCCGGTCAAATGCAAACGCTGAAGGACCTGCAAGAAGCCATCATGGAAGGCGCGGTTAAAAGAGTGAGGCCCAAGATCATGACGGTATCCGCCATAATCGCCGGATTGTTGCCGATCATGTGGAGTCAGGGAACGGGGTCGGAGGTCATGCGGCGCATCGCCGCGCCCATGATAGGCGGGATGATTTCCTCGACCCTTCTCACCCTGTTTGTTATTCCCGTCCTGTTTCTGCTGGTAAAACAATTCGAAAACCCGGACCGGGAAAAAGAGCCCGCCCGCTAAAGAGGCGGGGTTGAAGGGAGCGTCCCGGAAAGAAAAGGATGACGCGAATTTCCCTTTTACTTCCGGAAGAACCAGAACAGCAGGGTCAGGAAAACACTGATGAGAATGCAGGTGGTTATGGGAAGATAAAACTGGAAATTTTCCCTGCGTATGACGATATCTCCCGGCAGCCTGCCCCATCCCAATTTGGCGATCCAGGGCCAAAGAATGCCCGCCAGAACCAGTAGAATTCCGAGGGTGATCAGAATGCGTTGAGTCATATCTCACCTTAACCCATTTTATGTTTGAAATTTTATCCGATCAGACTCGATAATGACTCCTGAATATTAAAAAAAGGCGTGGAAAATTTAAAGGAGAATAGGACATGAATGATAAATCCGCCGATAAGGCAACCCAACCGAACGATATCGACGTGGCCGCATTGTTCGATGTGATTCATGAGGTGGAAAAAGATCCGGGAAAGGGAAAGGTCAAGTTTCATGTCGTCTCCGGCTGGGCGGGAAATAGATCGTCGTATGAATCCTGAATTTAAAAAAGGGAGCACCCCTGGGGTGACGCATCCCGGCGAGGGTGGGTTTGCCAGAATAACCCCTCTCCCTCAGGGAGTGGACGGGGTGAGGGTGGGTTTGCATGTTTTACAGGCACCGCAAGCCGTACCTGTACGCTCACCGTACTTATGCAAAGTTTTCTTTGCGAAAGGTGTGGGGATTTGTTGACAGAATGAATCGTGTAGCCAGAATGGGCATGCCTCGGAGACGCGGTCCCGCCAAGAAAATCATTTTCCAGTTGTAGCCAAGATAGGATTCGCCCCCTTCGGTTTCACCTTTTTCCGGCTGTTTTGAAAAAGAGAGGGGGAATGGATTTGCTGGTCCAATCTTTCATTCAAGGTTTTAACCGAAATCACTTTTTTTAAATTTCCGGAACTGTCAAATACTTTAACTTCAAACATGGTTTACCTCGTTCTCCCGTGGGGTGGACGCCTGGATTCGCATAAAAAAACCGGCAGAGCTCGCACTCTGCCGGGGAAAGATTAGTTGGAGTAATTTATTTTGGCACTACCTTTGAAGCCTGCGGCCCTTTTTGGCCCATGGTCTCCTCAAATTCGACCTCCTGACCCTCAGTCAGAGTTTTAAAGCCCTCGCCTTGAATTTCCGAGAAATGGACAAAGCAGTCTTTCCCATCCTCGGACTCGATAAACCCGTACCCTTTGCTTTCATTAAACCACTTAACTTTACCGACAGCCATACCGAATACTCTCCTACAAAGTAGTGGGAAGCCACTTTACTTCGAATACACAACAGCCTTCCCAATTCATATTGAGGGTTGAGGGTGCAAAAGGTGTTCAACAACAATTTTCAGGGCAAAAAAAAACCATCCCAAGGATGGCCGGCAAATAATAAAACTTTACATCATCCTACCCTGAGTTCGGACCCCCGTAGGGAACCGCTACCCAATGACTTTCATCAACCCATCTTCTCCTGTATCTTTGTAACACATTCCCGACGCGTTCACAACCTGTTTTTATCATTCGCGGGATTTTCCGAAAACCCTGAAACCCATATCAACAAAGGGCTCGCCGGAG